>NZ_JABDVY010000030.1:0-2500 GCF_019685025.1 Rhizobium sp. NZLR8
CCCGTAAACGCAAAAGCCCGCCATGAGGCGGGTTTTTGGGTATTGTGTGTTTGATCATGGAAGGATTGGTTGCGGGGGCAGGATTTGAACCTGCGGCCTTCAGGTTATGAGCCTGACGAGCTACCGGGCTGCTCCACCCCGCGCCATGGCAAATCCATTGGATCTGCTTGAGTATTATAACACGAAAGGCCGCTTGTTAGCGGCCTTTTGACGGCGTTTGCCGTTGATTGTTTTGAGAAGATTGGTTTTGTTGGCGCATGCATCTTTCCGAAGCCTTAAGGCTCCGGGAGCATGCGTTAAGTTGCGCTTTGCAGACCTGGCAGCGACCTACTCTCCCGCGTCTTAAGACGAAGTACCATGGGCGCAGGGGCGTTTCACGGCCGTGTTCGGAAAGGGAACGGGTGCAGCCACCCCGCCATAACCACCAGGTCGGCAAAGCGCAACTTTATGTTTTGAGAAGCTGGCAGGCGTTAGCCTGTTTTCTTTTTTTGAACACGTCTTCGATCTTTTCCACCCGAGGGCGCTTGTGGCACCCATACAGGCCAGAGGCCGTCGCGCTCGGTAGCGCGGGCCGTCCGCAGCGCCATTGGCGCGTCAGGACAAAGGTCAAGCATCATCGAACTTTGTTCGATGAGCACAGTCAATGAGAACGATCAAGCCAATCGAGCTATTAGTACCGGTAAGCTTCATGCGTTGCCGCACTTCCACACCCGGCCTATCAACGTGGTCGTCTTCCACGGCTCTGATAGGGAATACTCGTTTTCAGGTGGGTTTCCCGCTTAGATGCCTTCAGCGGTTATCCCGTCCATATGTAGCTACCCTGCTATGCCCTTGGCAGGACAACAGGTCCACCAGAGATATGTCCATCCCGGTCCTCTCGTACTAGGGACAGATCCTGTCAATATTCCTACACCCACGGCAGATAGGGACCGAACTGTCTCACGACGTTCTGAACCCAGCTCACGTACCGCTTTAATTGGCGAACAGCCAAACCCTTGGGACCTGCTCCAGCCCCAGGATGCGATGAGCCGACATCGAGGTGCCAAACAACCCCGTCGATATGGACTCTTGGGGGTCATCAGCCTGTTATCCCCGGCGTACCTTTTATCCGTTGAGCGATGGCCCTTCCACGCGGGACCACCGGATCACTATGACCGACTTTCGTCTCTGCTCGACTTGTCAGTCTCGCAGTCAGGCGGGCTTATGCCATTGCACTCGACGACCGATTTCCGACCGGTCTGAGCCCACCATCGCGCGCCTCCGTTACTCTTTCGGAGGCGACCGCCCCAGTCAAACTACCCACCATACACTGTCCCGGACCCGGATAACGGGCCGCGGTTAGACATCCATGACGATAAGGGTGGTATTTCAAGGATGGCTCCACGGAAACTGGCGTCCCCGCTTCAAAGCCTACCACCTATCCTACACATGCCGACACGAATGCCAGTGTAAAGCTATAGTAAAGGTGCACGGGGTCTTTCCGTCTGACCGCAGGAACCCCGCATCTTCACGGGGAATTCAATTTCACTGAGTCTATGTTGGAGACAGCGGGGAAGTCGTTACGCCATTCGTGCAGGTCGGAACTTACCCGACAAGGAATTTCGCTACCTTAGGACCGTTATAGTTACGGCCGCCGTTTACTGGGGCTTCGATTCAAAGCTTGCACCTCTCCTCTTAACCTTCCAGCACCGGGCAGGCGTCAGACCCTATACGTCGTCTTGCGACTTCGCAGAGCCCTGTGTTTTTGATAAACAGTCGCTACCCCCTGGTCTGTGCCACCCCATCATACTTGCGTAGAATGGGGTCACGCTTCTTCCGAAGTTACGCGTGCAATTTGCCGAGTTCCTTCAACATAGTTCTCTCAAGCGCCTTGGTATACTCTACCTGACCACCTGTGTCGGTTTCGGGTACGGTCTATACGGTGGAGCTATTTCCTGGAACCGCTCCGCTGCCCATCCAATCCAATTAGAATGAACAACTTGTGCAATCCGTCACTACCACCAGGCCCACGAATATTAACGTGGTTCCCATCGACTACGCATTTCTGCCTCGCCTTAGGGGCCGGCTAACCCTGCTCAGATTAACTTTAAGCAGGAACCCTTGGTCTTTCGGCGAGAGGGTCTCTCACCCTCTTTATCGTTACTCATGTCAACATTCGCACTTCCGATACCTCCAGGAGCCCTCACGGGTCTCCCTTCATCAGCTTACGGAACGCTCCGCTACCACGTGTATTGCTACACATCCTCAGCTTCGGTGCATGGCTTCAGCCCCGTTACATTTTCGGCGCAAAGACCCTTATTTAGACCAGTGAGCTGTTACGCTTTCTTTAAATGATGGCTGCTTCTAAGCCAACATCCTGGTTGTTTTGGGATCCTCACATCCTTTCCCACTTAGCCATGACTTGGGGACCTTAGCTGGAGGTTAGGGTTGTTGCCCTTTTCACGACGGACGTTAGCACCCGCCGTGTGTCTGCCGAGTAGTACTCCCCGGTATTCGGAGT
>NZ_JABDVY010000031.1:0-4369 GCF_019685025.1 Rhizobium sp. NZLR8
ATCCGCACCTGGCTGTCCGGATCGAAGAACACGGCCTTGTCGAGATTGAAGGCAAGGCGAGTTGTCTGTCCCGGAGCGATGCCGGCATCGGCGCGCAGGCGGGCGACGACGGATTTGCCGCCGAGCTTGGTGACGGCGAAGGTGTCGGAGCCGGCCGGTTCGACCACCTCGATCAGGCAATCGTCCTCGGTCAGCGAGCGCGCCTTGCGGTCGGCGCCGTCGGGGTCGGTCAAGGCTTCCGGGCGGATGCCGAAGATCACTTGTTTTCCGGCATAGGAAGACAGGCCGTGATTGCCTGAGACCACCGGCAGTCGGAGCGGGGCGGCGTTCGGCCGCTCCAGCGCGACGGCAAGCCCGGCCGCGCCATTCTCGACGGTGGCGTTCAGCAGGTTCATCGCCGGCGATCCCATGAAGTCGGCGACAAACAGATTGGTGGGGTTGTTATAGATCTCGGCCGGCGTGCCGAACTGCTGCAGCACCCCGTCCTTCAGCACGGCGATCTTGGTCGCCAGCGTCATCGCCTCGATCTGGTCGTGGGTGACATAGACGAAGGTGGTGCCCATGCGCTGGTGCAGCCGCTTGATCTCGGTGCGCATGTCGACACGCAGCTTGGCATCGAGATTGGACAGCGGCTCGTCGAACAGGAAGACCTGCGGATTGCGCACCAGCGCCCGACCCATGGCGACGCGCTGGCGCTGGCCGCCGGAAAGCTGGCTCGGCTTGCGGTCGAGCAGATGGCCGATCTGCAGCATGTCGGAGACCTGCTTGATCGCCTTGGCGCGCTCCTCCTTCGGAACGCCGCGGATCTCCATGCCGAAGGCGATATTGCCCGCCACCGTCATGTTCGGATAGAGCGCATAGGACTGGAACACCATGGCGATGTCGCGCTTGGAGGGATGCAGGCCGCTGATATCGCGCCCGTCGATGCGGATATCGCCAGAGGTGATCGTCTCCAGCCCGGCAATGGTGTTGAGCAGGGTCGACTTGCCGCAGCCGGACGGGCCGACCAGCACGAGAAAGCCGCCCTTTTCGAGTTCGAGGTCGATCCCCTTGAGAATGTCGATGGCGCCGAAGCGTTTTCTGAGACCGGAGATTTCGAGGAAGGCCATGGGTTACCCTTTGACAGCGCCCGCCATCAGACCGCGCACGAAGTAGCGGCCGGCGAGGATATAGACGATCAGCGTGGGAACGGCCGCGATCATCGCCGCAGCCATGTTGACATTGTATTCGACCACACCGGTCGAGGTGTTGACGACATTGTTCAGCGCCACCGTCATCGGCATGGAATCACCGGTGCCGGCATAGGCCGAGGCAAACAGGAAGTCGTTCCAGATATTGGTGAACTGGTAGATCACCGTGACGACGATGATCGGCAGCGAGTTCGGCAGCATGATGCGGCGGAAGATCTGGAAGAAGCTGGCGCCATCGACCTGGGCGGCCCTTACCAGCTCGGTCGGAAAGGCCTCGTAGAAATTGCGGAAGAACAGCGTGGTGAAGCCGAGGCCGTAGACGACATGCACGAAGACCAGATTGACGGTCGGATTGCCGAAGCCGAAGGTAAAGCCGGTGGCGTTTTGCAGCGTCATGCCGAAGCGGCCGAGCGAACCGAGGATCGTTGCCATCGGCAAGAGCACCGACTGGAACGGGATGAAGCAGGCAAACAGCATCAGCCCGAACACCAGCGTATGGCCGGGGAAACGCCACTTGGTCAGCACATAGCCGTTCAGCGCCCCCATGATGGTGGAGATTGCCACCGCCGGCACCACCATCTTGATCGAGTTCCAGAAGTAGCCCTTGATGCCGGCGCAAGTCAGCCCGACGCAGGTCTCGCCCCAGGCCTTGATCCAGGGATCGAAGGTCGGCGTCTGCGGCAGCGCCAGCATGTTGCCGTTCTGGATCTCGTCCATAGTCTTGAACGAGGTGGTAAGCATGACGAAGAGCGGCATCAGATAGAGGACGGCGAAGATGACCAGCAGGCCGTAGATGACCAGCCGGCCGATCCAGCGGGTGTTGTTATTCCTGTTGTCGCCGCTCTGCGAAGGCGGTGTGGTCGCAGTTATCGTCGAAGAGGTGACGCTGCTCATCGCGCCTTCTCCTTCAGTTCGGAATAGAGATAGGGAACGATGATCGCCGAGATCGTCATCAGCATGATGATGGCGCTGGCCGAGCCGACGGCCATCTCGTTGCGCTTGAAGGTGTATTCATACATGAAGTTCGATGGCAGCCAGGCCGAGCCGCCGGGGCCGCCGGAGGTCAGCGCCACCACCAGGTCGTAGGACTTGATTGCCATATGGGCGAGCACGATGAAGGCCGAGAGAAAGACCGGCCGCAAGAGCGGAATGACGATGCGCCGATAGAGCTGGAAAGCGGAAGCGCCGTCGATCTGGGCCGCCTTCATGATCTCGCCGTCGATGCCGCGAAGACCGGCCAGAAACATCGCCATGACGAAGCCGGACGCCTGCCAGACACCGGCGATGACGACGGTGTAGATGACGAAGTCCTTGTTCTTGATCCAGTCGAAGTGGAAGCTCGTCCAGCCGAAGTGGTGCAGCGTCTGCTCGAGCCCAAGGCCGGGATCGAGGAACCATTTCCAGGCAACCCCGGTGACGATGAAGGACAGCGCCATCGGATAGAGGAAGATCGGCCGCAATATGCCTTCACCGCGGATCTTCTGGTCGAGCAGGATGGCCAGGAACAGTCCGAGCGCCAGGCAGATGCCGATATAGAGAAAGCCGAAGATCGCCATGTTGGTGATCGAGGTATACCAGGAGGACGGCGGATCGCTCTCGAAGGTCCAGCGCCACAGCCGCTGATAGGCGCGCGCCCCGGTCAGCGCATAGGACGGAAAGGTCTTGGAATTGGTGAACGACAGATAGGCCGTCCAGACGATGAAGCCGTAGACGAAGACCAGGGTGATGACGAAGCTCGGCGCCAGCACGATCTTCGGCAACGCATCCTGCAGCCGGCCTCTGAGCGAGATCGGCGTCGATTGCGCCGGCGTCAGAACCGGATCGGTGGTCGCAACGGTGCTCATGGAATGTCGTCTCCCTCCTGCATGATGGTGGCCCTGCATGATCCCTGCATAGCCTCTCCGCACAATCGTCGCGGGATGATCGTCGGAGCCTGAGGCTTCCCCGCGACAATGCGCGGGGAAGCGGTGTCATCGAGCGTGGTCTCAGCGGGCGTCGTCGATCGCCTGGACGAGCTGCTTGACGGCTTCGTCGGAGGTCTTGATCTGGCCGTGGACGAACTTCGAGACGACATCTTTGTAGGCATTGGCGATGGCCGGCGGTGCGCCATAACCCTGGGCCAGCGAGCCGAACAGCGTGCCGCCCTCATTGGCAGCCTTCAGGTCGGCGATGCCCTTCTTGCCGCAGGCGTCGAAGTCGGTGTCGGGAACGTCGGTGCGGGCCGGCACCGAACCCTTGACGACGTTGAAGGCCGACTGGAAGCTCTTCGACAGCGTTGCGGTCGCCAGCGCCACCTGGGCCGCCTTGCGGTCGTCGGGGACGTTGAACATGCCGAACATGTCGGAGTTGTAGACGACGCTGCCTTCGGTGCCGGGGAAGCGGTAGCAGAGGAAGTCGGTATTCGGGGTCTTCTTGGCGGCGACGAATTCGCCCTTGGCCCAGTCGCCCATCACCTGCACCAGCGCATCACCCTTGATGACCATGGCGGTCGCCAGATTCCAGTCGCGGCCCGAGAAGTTCGGATCGACATATTTGATGATCGTCGCCAGATTGTCGAAGGACTTCTTCATCGTGTCCGACTTCAGCGATTCCTCGTCGAGGTCGTTGAAAGCCTTCTTGTAGAATTCCGGACCGCCGGTCGACAGCACGATGGAATCGAACATCGTCGCTTCCTGCCAGTTCTGGCCGCCGAGCGCCAACGGGATCACACCCGCAGCCTTGGCCTTGTCGAGCAGCGCGATCAGCTCGTCGAAGCTCTTCGGCTGGGTGCCGCCGATCTTGTCCATCACCGCCTTGTTGATCCACAGCCAGTTGACCGAATGCACGTTGACCGGGGCTGCGACCCACTTGCCGTCATAAACCGAGAACTTCTGCAGCGCTGCCGGCACCGACTTGTCCCAGCCTTCCTTCTTGGCCGTCTCGGTCAGGTCGCCCATGACGCCGGCCTGGGCATAATCGAGCACGGTATAGCCGAGCATCTGCGAGGCTGTCGGATAGGTGCCTGCGGCAACCATCGCCTTCAACGCCGTCATCGCCGCATCACCGCCGCCGCCGGCAACCGGCACGTCCTTCCAGGCAAAACCTTCCTTCGACAGATCCTGCTTCAAAACGTTCAGCGCCGCTGCCTCGCCGCCAGACGTCCACCAGTGCAGCATCTGAACTTCTTTCACGTCAGCTGC
>NZ_JABDVY010000004.1:0-538338 GCF_019685025.1 Rhizobium sp. NZLR8
GCACTGAGCGAGGGCCTTGGCGAAGGGGCGACGCTGGGCGCCGACAAGGGCTACGACGCGGAAGCCTTCGTCGAGGAGTTGAAGGCTCGCAAGATCGTGCCGCATGTGGCGATCAATGGGACGGTGAGCAAGACGGGCAAGGTGCGCAAGACGGCGGTGCCGCCAGAGGTGGCGCAAAGTGCCGGCTATGCGATCAGCCTGCGCTGCCGCAAGCGGATCGAGGAAGTCTTCGGCTGGGTCAAGACGACGGCCGGGCTGGCGCAGCTCAAGCTGCGCGGACTGGACAAGGTGAAGGCCGCCTTCACCTTCGCCCTTGTCGCGTACAACATCATCCGCCTTCCCAAATTGATCGGATCGACGGGCGAAGTGTGTCTTGAGGGAGATCAATAAGCCGATATGGCCAGAAAACCCGCCTCAATCGGCCAAAATCCCACCGCACGACAGCCAGTCTGTAAAAAAATCAGACCCACAGCAAGCAACTGCGCCAACGCAGAGCGAATTTCAGCAGCCTGCTAAAGCGCGACGCATCAAATTTGATTCATGCGACGCGCTTTAGCCCTTTGTTTTATGCATGTCGTTGTCCCGGAACCGCTGCACACTTCCGGGCGACATGCATTAATCTCAGGCGAAGTAGCTCTGCAGCGGCCGCACTTCGAGATTGCCGGCCTTCAGCGCCTTGATCGCCTGGGCGGCGGCCTCAGCACCTGCCATCGTCGTGTAATAAGGCACCTTCTGCATCAGCGTCGCGCGGCGCAGCGACTTGGAGTCGGAGATCGCCTTGTTGCCGTCGGTGGTGTTGATGACGAGCTGGACCTGACGGTTGCGGATAGCGTCCTCGATGTGCGGGCGGCCTTCCAGCACCTTGTTGATCTTGGTGGCGGTGATGCCGTTTTCGCCGAGGAAGCGGGCCGTGCCGCCGGTCGCCAGCACCTTGAAGCCCTGTTCGACGAGGATGCGGATCGCCGGGAGTACGCGCAGCTTGTCCGCGTCGCGCACGGAGACGAAGACCGTCCCGTCACGCGGCAGCTCGACGCTGGCGCCGAGCTGCGACTTGGCAAAGGCGAGAGCGAAATCGGTGTCGAGGCCGATGACTTCGCCGGTCGAGCGCATTTCCGGGCCGAGTAGCGTGTCGACACCGGGGAAACGGGCGAAGGGGAAGACGGCTTCCTTGACGGCGATGTGCTTCAGCTTGCGTGGATCGGGCTTTTCGCCATAGGCGGCAAAGGCTGCATCGAGTTTCTCGCCAGCCATGACGCGGGCGGCGATCTTGGCGATCGGCGCGCCGATGGTCTTGGCGACGAAGGGCACGGTGCGCGAGGCGCGCGGATTGACTTCGAGAACGTAGACGGTGCCGTCCTTGATGGCGAACTGGACGTTCATCAGGCCGCCGACGTTGAGCGCCTTGGCCATCGCCTTCGCCTGGCGTTCCAACTCGTCTAGCATTTCGGGGGAGAGCGTGCGCGGTGGCAGCGAGCAGGCGCTGTCGCCGGAATGAATGCCGGCTTCCTCGATATGCTCCATGATGCCGGCGACATAGACGTCGGTGCCGTCGGACAGGCAGTCGACATCGACTTCGATGGCATGAGAGAGATAGCTGTCGAAGAGCAGCGGGTTCTTGCCGAGCAGGGTGTTGATCTGGCCCGTCTTGTCGTTGGGATAGCGCTGCTTGATGTCCTCCGGCACCAGTTCGGGAACCGTGTCGAGCAGGTAGCTCTGCAGCTGGCCTTCCGAATGCAGGATCTGCATGGCGCGGCCGCCGAGCACGTAGGAGGGGCGCACGACCAGCGGGAAGCCGATTTCGGTAGCGACCATGCGGGCCTGCTCGACCGAATAGGCGATACCGTTGTTCGGCTGGTTGAGATCGAGCTTCATCAGCAGCTTCTGGAAGCGGTCGCGGTCCTCGGCGAGGTCGATCATATCAGGCGCAGTGCCGAGGATCGGGATGCCGTTCTTCTCAAGCGCTTCGGCAAGCTTCAGCGGTGTCTGGCCGCCGAACTGGACGATGACGCCGACGACTTCGCCCTTTTCCTGCTCGGCGCGCAGGATCTCGATCACGTCCTCGGCCGTCAGCGGCTCGAAATAGAGGCGGTCCGAGGTGTCGTAGTCGGTCGAGACGGTTTCAGGGTTGCAGTTGATCATGATCGCTTCATAACCCGCATCCTTCAGCGCGAAGGCGGCATGGCAGCAGCAATAGTCGAACTCGATGCCCTGGCCGATGCGGTTCGGGCCGCCGCCGAGGATGACGACCTTCTTGCGGTCGGACACGTCCGCCTCGGAGCGGGCGGCGCCGACGAAGGGCGTCTCATAGGTCGAATACATGTAGGCAGTCGGCGAGGCGAATTCGGCCGCACAGGTATCGATGCGCTTGAACACAGGGCGGACGTTCAGGCTGTTGCGAAATTCGGCGACCTGCTTGGGGCGCTTGCCGGTCAGCGTCGCCAGACGGGCGTCGGAAAAGCCCATCGCCTTCAGCATGCGGAGGTTATCGGCATCTTCGGGCAGGCCATGCTCGCGGATACGGGCTTCCGTGTCGATGATGTTCTTAAGCTCGGCGATGAACCAGGGATCGATCTTGCAGCCTTCATGCACCTCTTCGATGCTGAGACCCATGCGCAATGCCTGGGCGACCATGCGCAGGCGATCCGGTGTCGGCGTGCCGATGGCGGCGCGGATGGCGTTGTGGCTGGATTCGCCTTCCTCGGAGTCGGGGATCTCGATTTCGTCGAGGCCGGTCAGGCCGGTTTCGAGGCCGCGCAGCGCCTTCTGCAGAGATTCGGCGAAGGTGCGGCCGATCGCCATGACTTCGCCGACCGACTTCATCGCGGTCGTCAGCACCGGCGAGGCGCCGGGGAATTTCTCGAAGGCGAAACGCGGGATCTTGGTGACGACGTAGTCGATCGACGGTTCGAACGAGGCGGGCGTTGCGCCGCCGGTGATGTCGTTGTCCAATTCGTCGAGCGTATAACCGATGGCGAGCTTGGCGGCGATCTTGGCGATCGGGAAGCCGGTGGCCTTGGATGCCAGCGCCGACGAACGCGAGACGCGCGGGTTCATCTCGATGACGACGAGGCGGCCGTCTTTCGGATTGACGGCGAACTGGACGTTCGAGCCGCCGGTCTCAACGCCGATCTCGCGCAGCACCGCGATCGAGGCGTTGCGCATGATCTGGTATTCCTTGTCGGTCAGCGTCAGCGCCGGCGCGACGGTGATCGAATCGCCGGTATGGACGCCCATCGGGTCGATGTTTTCGATGGAGCAGATGATGATGCAGTTGTCCGCCTTGTCGCGGACGACCTCCATTTCATATTCCTTCCATCCGAGCACCGATTCCTCGACCAGCACTTCGGTGGTCGGCGAGGCGTCGAGGCCACCGCCGACGATCTCGAAGAATTCCGACCGGTTATAGGCGATGCCGCCGCCGGTGCCGCCCATGGTGAAGGAGGGGCGGATGATGGCGGGCAGGCCGACATGGTCGATCGCCTGGGCGGCGATCGCCATGGCGTGGCTGATGTATCGCTGCTTACGATCGCTCTCGCCGAGGTTCCACTGGTTTTCCAGCTCGTCCAGTGCCTTGTCGAGGTCGGATCCGGAGAGGCTGTCGCGCAGCTTGTTGCGCTCGGCCTCGTGCGTCTTGCGGTCGAGGTCCTTGATGTCGGTGGCGTTCGCCAGCATCGAGCGCGGCGTTTCCAGC
Organism: Rhizobium sp. NZLR8; assembly: GCF_019685025.1. NCBI lineage: Bacteria > Pseudomonadati > Pseudomonadota > Alphaproteobacteria > Hyphomicrobiales > Rhizobiaceae > Rhizobium > Rhizobium sp. NZLR8. The sequence continues at coordinate 3,692 of NZ_JABDVY010000004.1, forward strand.
CCGATCCGGGCCATCGCTTCGCGAAACAGCGCGCGGTCCTCGGCCATGTCGATGGCGGCGGGCTTGGCGCCGATCATTTCGACATTGTAACGGTCGAGCACGCCCATGCGCTTTAGTGAAAGCGCGGTGTTCAGCGCCGTCTGGCCGCCCATGGTCGGCAGCAGCGCATCCGGGCGCTCCTTGGCGATAATCTTGGCGACGACCTCTGGGGTGATCGGCTCGACATAGGTGGCGTCGGCAAGGCCCGGATCGGTCATGATCGTCGCCGGGTTGGAATTGACGAGGATGACGCGGTAGCCCTCCTCCTTCAGCGCCTTGCAGGCCTGGGTGCCGGAATAGTCGAACTCGCAAGCCTGGCCAATAACGATCGGTCCCGCGCCGATGATGAGGATCGATTTGATGTCTTGGCGCTTCGGCATGGGCGATATCCATTGTCTGGCTGCGCAAAAAGCCGGCCAGGGTGGGAGATCACCGGGTCGGGTCGCGCATTGAGGGTCTTTTCAGGCTAGAAGCGGCTTATAGGCAAATGTACTTGCAAACGGAACCCCATAAATCGCGGAATCGACAGGAATCCAACGCCGCGCGGCAGGCTGTTTCCCCTCAGGCAGGACGAGCACCCAGATTTCGCCATGACGCGCCGGACGGGCGAGGTCGACCGCGGCTTCGTGAAGCCCGATCCGCTTGGATGCAGCGGCACGACCCTGATCCGGCCAGAAGCAGAGAGATCGGCGCCCGCGTCGTCGCGGCGGCTTGCTTCAGAGCGTTTCGGTTCTCGCCCGCGGCTGGTCACTACCTCGGGTGCAATGCCCTTGGGTGGAAGCGCTGCAGCGGTCCACGATCTTGCCCCAGGCATGGTCTGATTGCCCGATGAAGCCGCTGGAATTCCGGCCGTCGACGGATATATAGATTCCTTAAGGTGCAAGCACGGCATTGCCGGGGAGAACGAAGATGGAATGGAGAGGCCGGCGTCAGTCCGACAATATCGAAGATCGCCGCGGCGACCCGAGCAGCGGCGGTTTTGGCCGCGGCGGTGGCTTCAATTTTCCCTCCGGCGGCGGCGTTCGCCGTGCCGGCGGTGGCCTGAGCATCGGCACGATCATCTTCCTCGTCGTCATTTATTTTATCTTCAAGGCAATGGGCATCGATCTGATGCAGGTGCTTGATAACGGCGGCACGACGAGCGGCCCCGGCTACGAGCAGAGCCAGTCTGGAGGAGCACGCACGCCTGCCAATGATGAGATGACCGCCTTCATGCGTACCGTGCTTGCCGAAACCGAGGATACCTGGACGGGCATCTTCCAGGCGCAAGGCCAGACGTACGAGGAGCCGCGTCTCGTGCTGTTTTCGGGCTCGACGGCATCGGCCTGCGGCTCAGCATCGGCTGCAACCGGGCCGTTCTACTGCCCCGGTGACCATAAGCTCTATCTCGACACGGATTTCTTCCAGGAGCTCTCCGACCGGTTCGGCGCGTCGGGCGATTTCGCCGAGGCCTATGTCGTCGCTCACGAGGTCGGCCATCACGTGCAGAACCTGCTCGGCATCCTGCCGAAGTTCAACCAGGCCCGCCAGCGCATGAGCGAGGAGGAGGCCAACAAGATGTCGGTGCGCGTCGAGCTGCAGGCCGATTGCTTCGCCGGCATCTGGGGCAAATATACCCAGCAGAAAGGCCTGCTGGAGTCAGGCGATCTGGAGGAAGCGCTGAACGCCGCTCAGCAGATCGGCGACGATACCCTGCAGAAACGGTCGCAGGGTTATGTCGTGCCTGAGAGTTTCAACCACGGCACATCACAACAGCGCGTCAGATGGTTCAAGCGCGGCTTCGACAGCGGCCAGCTGTCGGCTTGCGACACGTTCTCAGGGCCGGTTTGAGGGTGAGGGAATAACGCTGTGTTGGAAGAGTGGTGATTGCCCTTCCACCCGCTCACCTCTCACTGTCCATATGCTGCAGCATATGCTCGGGATAGCGCCTACCGGCAGCCGCATCCTTCGGCACGGCGCGTTCGATGGCGACGAAATCTTCTTTCGATAGGTCGACCGCGCGCGAGCCGAGAGCCTCGGTCAGCCGGTCGCGGCGGCGGGCGCCGATGAGCGGGACGATATCCTTGCCCTTGGCGGCGACCCAGGCGATGGCGATCTGGGCGACCGAGACGCTTTTTACCTCTGCAATCTCACGCAGCTTTTCCACCAAAGCGAGGTTCTGCTCGATATTGCCTTCCTGGAAGCGTGGGCTGTAGGCACGGAAATCGCCGGCCGTCGCACCCTGGCCCTTTTGCCAGTGGCCGCTGATCAGGCCGCGCGAGAGTACGCCATAGGCGGTGATCGAGATGCCGAGTTCGCGTGTCGTCGGCAGGATCTTCTCTTCAATGCCGCGCGAGATCAGCGAATATTCGATCTGCAGGTCGACGATCGGGGCAACGGTGGCGGCGCAGCGGATGGTGTCGGCGCCGACTTCCGACAGGCCGATGTGCCTGACATAACCCGCTTTAACCATATCGGCGATGGCGCCGACCGTGTCCTCGATCGGCACGTTCGGATCGAGCCGGGCCGGGCGGTAGATGTCGATATAGTCGACGCCGAGGCGCTGCAGTGTATAAGTGAGGAAGTTCTTTACCGCGACCGGCCGGGCGTCGACGCCGTTCCAGCCGCCTGCAGGATCGCGCAAGGCCCCGAACTTGACACTGATGACGGCATCCTCGCGCCTGCGGCCCTTCAGTGCTTCGCCGATCAGCATCTCGTTATGGCCCATGCCGTAGAAATCGCCGGTGTCGAGCAGGTTGATGCCGGCATCGAGCGCGGCATGGATCGTCGCGATGCTTTCTGCTCTGTCGGAGGGGCCGTACATGCCCGACATGCCCATGCAGCCGAGGCCGATGGCCGAGACTTCGGGTCCGGTCTTTCCCAGACGATAGGTCTGCATTGTCTTCTCCTCATCAGCGCCGAGCAGTGCTGTCGGGTGCTGTTTTACAGCCTTCGCTCCTGCGCGATAATCCGGATGGCGTCGAACGGGCCGTGCGGCGGAATGCACAATGAACGATCTTTTTTAGAATGATCTGGATGCCGTTATCGCGATTGCAAGGGAGGCAATGATCACGTTGCCGCGCTCTGCGGTTGAGGCAAATTACAAATTGCCCGTTCAGCACTATCAAAAACTTTGAAATGTTCACGGATTGTTTCGGTTTATGTTCTGAGCTATGTCACTTTCTCGGCGACGAGATCGTCTTTTCAGGACCAACCGCCGTAGAGATGCCTCATGCTTGATCCTAAATTCGTTCGCCGCGGCCTTTTTCTGGTCTTCATCATCCTTTTCCTCGACATTATCGGCATTGCCATCATCATGCCGGTGCTGCCCGCCTATCTGGAGCAACTGACCGGCGGCGGCGTCAGCGATGCGGCGATCGACGGGGGCTGGCTGATGCTCGTCTATGCCGGCATGCAATTCCTGTTCGCGCCACTGCTCGGAAATCTCTCCGACCGGTTCGGCCGCCGGCCGATCCTGTTGCTTTCGGTGCTGACTTTTGCGATCGACAATTTCATCTGCGGCATCGCCACCAGCTTCTGGATGCTGTTCGTCGGCCGCGTGCTTGCCGGCATCAGCGGCGGCAGTTTTGCCACCTGCTCGGCCTATATCGCCGACATCAGCACGGAGGAGAACCGGGCAAAGAATTTCGGATTGATCGGCATCGCCTTCGGCGTCGGTTTCACGATCGGCCCGGTCATCGGCGGTGTGCTCGGCGAATTCGGCCCGCGTGTGCCGTTCCTCGGCGCGGCTGCGCTGTCTCTCGTCAATTTCATCGCCGCCTGCTTCCTGTTGCCGGAAACCCTGGAGGCGAAAAACCGCCGCCGGTTCGAGTGGAAACGTGCCAATCCGCTCGGCGCGTTGCGACAGATGCGCCACTATCCCGGCATCGGCTGGGTCAGCCTCGTGATGTTCTTGTTCTTCCTGGCGCATGCCGTCTATCCCTCGGTCTGGTCGTTCGTCTCGACCTATCGCTACGGCTGGAGCGAGGGACAGATCGGCCTGTCGCTCGGTATTTACGGCATCGGCGCGGCGCTCATCATGGGGCTGGTTCTGCCGCGTATCGTGCCGGTTCTCGGCGAGTGGAAGACGGCTCTGCTCGGCCTCTGTTTCTCGGCCGTCGGACTCACCGGCTATGCTTTTGCCTGGGAAGGCTGGGTGGTCTATGTCGTCATCGTCGCGACCGTCATGGAGAACGTCGCCGATCCGCCGCTGCGCAGTATCGCCGCCGGCAAGGTGCCGCCCTCGGCGCAGGGGGAACTGCAGGGTGCGCTAACCAGCCTCAGCAGCATCACCACCATCCTCGGGCCGCTGATCTTCACGCAATTGTTCAGCTATTTCACCCGGCCGGAGGCGCCCGTCACCTTTGCCGGCGCACCCTATCTGACCGCCGCCCTGTTCATCCTGCTGGCTTCAGGCGTGTTTCTCGTACGGGTCCGGGTCCGTGAGCCGGACGAGGCGCTGGAAGCGGCGGGTTGATCGATCAGAAATGATGATGCGATGATGAATTTTTCATCATCTGCCTGCTTTGGGGTAGTTCTTTGCGGGACTTTGATCTAAGCCCGAAGGATATTTCGCCGCAAGTTGCGGTGACACATATTTCAATCACAGGACTGGTGTCATGGACACGCCGATCGACGCGCGCAGGCTTGCGCCGGCAACCGATAATCGTTGGGGCGCACATTTCCGTGCAACGCTGGCGCTCGGCATTCCGCTGATCGGCGCGCAGCTTGCCCAACTCGGCATCAACACCACCGACGTGATGATCGTCGGTCGTCTCGGCGCCGAACATCTGGCGGCGATGGTGCTTTCGGCGCAATTCCTGTTCACGATCCTGATCTTCGGCTCGGGCTTTGCCATCGCCGTCATTCCGATGGTGGCGCAGGCCTATGGCCGCGGCGACGTCGTCTCTGTGCGCCGGGCGTTGCGCATGGGTCTGTGGGTAGTGATCGCATACTGGGTCATCATGCAGCCGGCCTTCTTCAATTCGGAGCGGATCCTTCTCTTCGCACAGCAAAAGCCCGAAGTGGCCAAGCTCGCTCATGGCTACATCATGATCGGCCAGTTCGGCCTGCTGCCGGCGCTGCTCTTCAACGTCATGCGCGCGCTGGTCAGCGCCATCGGCAAGGCGGGCATCATCCTCAACGTCACCGTCGTCACGCTGGTGATGAACGCGATCTTCGCCTATGCCCTCGTGCTTGGCCATTTCGGCTTTCCGGCGATGGGGCTCGAGGGAGCGGCGATCGTTTCGGTCGTCGTCCAGACAGCTGGTTTCCTCTTCATCCTGGCTTTTGTGCAGCGGCGGGAAGAGACGCGGCGCTACGAGATCTTCGTGCGGTTCTGGAAGCCCGACTGGCATGCTTTGTTGGAGGTCATCCGGCTTGGTCTGCCGATCAGCGTGACCATCCTTGCCGAGGTCAGCCTGTTCACCGTGGCGTCGCTGTTGATGGGGTATATCGGCACCATCGAGCTCGCCGCCCACGGCATCGCCCTGCAATGGGCCTCGATCGCCTTCATGATCCCGCTCGGCCTCAGCCAAGCGGCGACGGTGCGCGTCGGCGTCGCCCACGGGCAGGGTGATTACCGGGGGGTGGTACGCGCTTCGATCATGGTGCTCATCCTTGCCTGCGCCATTTCAGCGGTGGGCTCGGTGCTGTTTGCCACTATGCCGCAATTCCTCGGCAGCTGGTTCCTCGACGTTCACTCGCCGGAGGCGCCCCAGGTGCTTGCCTATGCCGGACCGTTGATTGTCGTCGCCGGGCTTTTCCAGTTGGTCGATGGCCTGCAGGTGATCGCCAACGGATTGCTGCGCGGCCTCAAGGACGCACGTGTGCCGATGATCATGGCGTTGATTGCCTATTGGCCGATTGGCTTCTTCCTTGCCTGGGCCTTTGCCTTCCCGCTCGGCTTCGGCGGCATCGGTATCTGGTTCGGGTTCCTCGTCGGGCTGGCGGCGGCGGCCGTCATGCTCTGCTGGCGGTTCTACCTTCTCCTTCGCCGGGAGGGAGCGACGGCCGGCGCCTGAGCCGGCCGCGTAGCTCACGCCGCGACAGGCTTGTAGCTGGCGATATCGGCGCGGATGCCGAGGCGCGCGAACAGTTCCTGCGGATCGAAATTCGCCGCCTCGTACGCGGCGGCGACGGCTGCCCGCGCACGCTCGACGACCTCGGCGCTTTCCCATTGGGCGATGGTCACGAAGTTGAACTCGCCGGGACCAGCGACCTGTTCCAGCACTCTGTGGTCGATGAAACCCTCCTGGGCCTCCAGCAGCTTGTGGGTCATCATCACTTTGACGAGAAATTCCTCACGCGCCGCGGCCGGCACGACGAATTTGTCGACACGAAAGTAGGCTCCGCTCATCTATTTTCTCCTGCATTAGATGTCTGCGGGGAGTTTGTAATTCCTCAAGTTAAGTCGAGGTCAACATGCAGGGCAAAGAAAAAGGCTCGCGGTGCGAACCCTTAGACTGCTGACAAGCGCGCCAACACAACTTTCGTCATGCTCGGGCTTGTCCCGAGCATCTGCCTCCAGTCGATATGGCAGCAGATCCTCGGCACAAGGCCGAGGATGACGAAGAGTGAGGTTTGTCAATATGTTAAAGGCTCGCCTATAGGCGAGCCTTCATCTGAAATGGGGGCGGCATTGAAATCAGCGTTCGGCGAGGGCCGGCTCGCCCTTCTTCTCGCGCACCATGTTGATGAAGCGGCGGAAGAGATAGTGGCTGTCCTGGGGCCCGGGAGAGGCTTCCGGATGGTGCTGGACGGAGAAGACCTGTTTGCCGAGGACGCGCAGGCCGCAATTGGTGCCGTCGAAAAGCGAAATATGAGTCTCTTCAACGCCATCGGGCAGTGATTTCGAGTCGACCGCGAAGCCATGGTTCATCGAGACGATCTCGACCTTGCCGGTGGTATGATCCTTGACGGGATGATTGGCGCCGTGATGACCCTGATGCATCTTCTCGGTCTTGGCGCCGAGGGCAAGACCCAGCATCTGATGGCCGAGGCAGATGCCGAAGACCGGGATATCGGTCTTAACTAGCGTCTTGATCACAGGCACGGCATATTCGCCGGTTGCCGCCGGATCGCCCGGGCCGTTCGACAGGAAGATGCCGTCCGGCTGCATGGCGAGCACGTCTTCGGCGCTCGTTGCGGCCGGCACGACGGTCACCTTGCAGTCGAGACCGGCAAACAGGCGCAGGATGTTGCGCTTGACGCCGTAGTCGAGGCAGACAACGTGGTATTTCGCGTCCGTTGCACTGAGCTGGCCGTAACCTTCGTTCCAGACCCACGGCGTTTCCGTCCATTGCGAGGACTGGCCCGACGAGGCGATCTTGGCAAGGTCGAGGCCTTCGAGGCCGCTCCAGGCCTTGGCTTCGGCCTTCAACGCCTCGATGTCGAAGACGCCGTTCGGATCGTGGGCGATCACCGCGTTCGGGGCGCCGTTCTCGCGGATCCAGGCGGTCAGTGCGCGCGTGTCGATGCCGCAGAGGCCGACGACGCCGCGCGCCTTCAGCCATTGGTCGAGATGCTTGGCGGCGCGATAGTTCGAAGGGTCGGTGATGTCGGCCTTGAAGATGACGCCGACGGCGCCGTGGCGGGCGGCAGGCGTCAGGTCCTCGATGTCTTCATCGTTGGTGCCGATATTGCCGATATGCGGAAAGGTGAAGGTGACGATCTGGCCGAGATAGGAGGGGTCGGTCAGGATCTCCTCATAACCGGTCAGCGCCGTATTGAAGACCACTTCGGCCGGCACCTTGCCGGTGGCGCCGATGCCCTTGCCTTCGATGACCGTGCCGTCGGCAAGAACGAGCAGGGCGGTCGGCTTTTCGATTGTCCAGGGTGCTGTCGCGGTCATCTTCATCCCGTTTCCGGCGGCCGGTGCGCGCGTTGCGGCGCTCGTCGCCATTTGATCTCGCAGGCGTGTGGACACGGCTATGCCGCGCGCTTCAGGCCTGATCACGAATTTTGGTGCAGGTGGCGGTAGATAGCCATGCATTCGTCTGCGGTCAATCTTTCTAGCCGAGATTGCCGCCGTTTTCCTGCGGTTTATCGCGTCGACCGCGCAATTTATTTGATCCGCCGCATCAGCGTGGTTTATGAAGCGGCATCAAAACAGGAGTAAAGACCATGCTGCGCGATCAACTCGCCACCCAGCTGAAAGAGGCGATGAAGGCCAAGAATGCGGAGCGGCTTTCCACCGTCCGGCTGATTCAGGCCGCGGTCAAGGACCGCGATATCGCCAATCGCGGCACCGGCAAGGAGCAGGCGAGCGACGACGAGATTCTGCAGATTCTCGCCAAGATGGTAAAGCAGCGCGACGAATCGGCAAAGATCTACGAGGAGAATTCCCGGCCGGAGCTTGCCGCCAAGGAGCGCGCCGAAATCATCGTCATCCAGGATTTCATGCCGAAGCAACTTTCGGACGGTGAGGTGCGCGCCAATGTCTCGGCAATTATCGCCGAGACGGGCGCCGCGGGTGCCAAGGACATGGGCAAGGTGATGGCGGCGCTGAAGGAGCGTTATGCCGGCCAGATGGATTTCGCCAAGGCGTCGGCGACCGTCAAGGAATTGTTGAGCTGATCCGTCTTTGGAGCGGTCCTGCATTCATGGAAGCTGAACCGCTCCAATTTTGTTTTACGCAATTCCCGGCAAAAGCACTTCGCGCTTTGCCTGGGAAAACCGCTTCACACTTTTCCTGGAATTGCTCAGCTGACACGTCTTGCTTGCGGTTCGTCGCGGACCGCAGGCCCGAGCACCGCTTCGGCTGCGGCATCGATGATGGCGAATTTCGCCGCCTGATAGTTCCAATATTCGAGGATGAAGCGGCGCGACAGCCAGAAGTCGCCCTTGCGGGAGGGTGCTGTCCACCCGACACTCTCCATCGCCGCTGCCTGTGTCAGAAGCCGCTTCAGGTGGGTGTTGGAGATCATGAACTGTTCGCGGATTTCCCTGAGAGACAGAGGGCCGAGCACGACACGTTCGGCCGTCCGAGGAAATTCCGGAAGGCGCGAGATCAGGTAGTCCATCACCAGCCCGCCGGTATTTGCCCAGTTGAAGAGGTTGAAGGTGGGGCCTGGATTGCGCACCGCCTCGCTGCCAATGATCGCCCTGGCGATCCGCGGCTGGATCGCTGCCATCAACGCCGAGGGATCGGCGGTGACCTCGCCGGCGCGTTCACCGCCATCGAGGTTGTCGAGGATCATCAGATGGGCAACGAGCCATCGGGTGAAATGCTGCTCAGCGGTTTCCGTGGGCTCCAGATAGCGCGTGCGCTTGTCGGGGCCGGGAACCGGCCGCAGGAAACGATAGGCCAACATTTCCTGCATGAAGGCCGCGGCTGTATTGCGGCTGGCGATGTCGTTCCTGACCGCGAAATCGATGAAGCGGCCGGAATAGAGGCCGCTCTTGCAGTCGTCGGGATAACCGTAATGAAGCGCGAAGCCGGCATGGGCCATCAGCCAGCGCTGCTGCGCGGCGAAAATCGAGGCGATGCGCGGGCTCTCGCGATAGATCGAGAGCATCTGATCGGCGCAATGCAGGATCGCAGCGAGAAAGCGATCGTCGGCTGCGAGGTTTTCCGCGGTAAAAGCCATTTGGAGGGGTCCAGGAGTTCGGCGCATACATCTTTCATGCAAGCGCTGCCTGTCAACGGTTTTGTCAATAAGCGGTTAATTTCAAAGGAGAGTTGTCGCAAAGGGAGCCAAAATTTAAGAAGGCAGGAGCTGGGGGCGCTCCTGCCTTCTTGCTCTTTGCTTCCGCCGGCAAACGCAGGGCCGAGGCCCAAGCCGGAGGGTATTTGCAAAGGCACCCTTGCGAAGCGGCGCCGGGGGTAGGGATGGTGCTTCGCTCGGGGATCGCTTTGTTGAGATCGAACCTATTGCGGTGCGGCGGCTTGTTCAAATTACAAAAAAATAATAATTGCCGAAAACATCGATTTTGGAGGCGCCGCAGCAAAGGCTCGGCAGGCGCCGGCGGAATAGAGTTGCACAATCGATGCGCGAGATAAGTGTCTGTTTTAGAACGTTTTAATTCAATTCTGCTAAGGGTCGACGCTCTAGCCGAGACATTTGCAACGGTGGAATTTCGGTGCTTGAAAGACAATAATGTCGCACCCTGTCGCAGGGGGCGATAACGCGTTGTTGATGGGATAAACAGCGCTGATGGCCATGGGTGCACTTGCCTGTGAATAGCGGGTTTTGATGACAAGTTTCGTGGCATGGAGCGGCAAAGCAGCTTATATGGAGGTTGGCCAAGAGGTATAAATGCGCTTTTCCAACACCTTTCTCGATGATATCCGTGACCGCGTTCCGATTTCGAACGTGATCGCGCGCCGCGTGAGCTGGGACAAGCGCAAGACCAACGTGTCGCGCGGCGATTACTGGGCTTGCTGCCCGTTCCACGGCGAGAAGTCGCCGAGCTTCCACTGCGAGGACCGGAAGGGCCGCTATCACTGCTTCGGCTGCGGCGTCACCGGCGACCATTTTCGCTTCCTTACCGAGCTGGAAGGCCTGAGCTTTCCCGAGGCGGTGCAGCAGATCGCCGATATGGCCGGCGTTCCGATGCCGCTTGCCGATCCTGTGATGGAAAAGCGCGAGAAGGAGCGCGGCTCGCTGATCGACGTCATGGAAATGGCGACACAATTTTTCCAGGATCAATTGCAGACGGCGAATGGGGCGAGAGCGCGCGCCTATCTGCGCGACCGCGGGCTGACCGGGCGCACCATCGAAACCTTCCGGCTCGGCTATGCGCCCGATAGCCGCAATGCGCTGAAGGAATTTCTCGCCGGCAAGGGCGTACTCAAAGAACAGATCGAGGCCTGCGGCCTGGTCGTTCATGAAAACGTGCCGGTGTCCTACGATCGCTTTCGCGACCGCATCATGTTTCCGATCCTCTCGTCGCGGGAAAAGGTGATCGCTTTCGGCGGCCGTGCCATGTCGGCCGATGCGCCGGCGAAATATCTGAACTCCAACGAGACGGAACTCTTCCACAAGGGCAATGTCCTTTACAATTTCGCCCGCGCCCGCCGCGCGATCCAGGGTCCGGGCCGCAGCGATGCTCAGGACGACAATGCGACCGGCACCATCATCGCCGTCGAAGGCTATATGGACGTGATCGCGCTGCATCAGGCCGGCATCGAGAACGCCGTCGCGCCGCTCGGCACGGCGCTCACCGAAAACCAGCTCGAGCTCCTCTGGAAGATGGTGCCGCAGCCGGTGCTCTGCTTTGACGGCGACGGCGCCGGCGTTCGCGCCGCCAATCGCGCCGCCGAACTGGCGCTGCCGCATTTGAAGCCCGGCCGTTCGGTCCGTTTCGCGCTTCTGCCGGATGGCAAGGACCCGGACGATCTCGTGCGCGACGATGGGCGCACACCCTTCGACAAGGTGATGAGCCAGGCGAAGCCGCTTTCGGAGATGCTGTGGAGCCGGGAGATCAACACCGGCAAGTTCGACACGCCCGAGGCGCGCGCCGAACTCGAGGCGCGGCTGAAACAGCTGGTTGCCGTCATCGCCGACGAGAATGTGCGCCGCCATTACCAGCAGGATATCCGCGATCGGCTGAACACCTTCTTCCAGCCGCAGTTCCAGAACCGCAACAATGGCGAACGCCGCGGCTTCAACGGCAACGGCAATTCCCGGACGGGCCGCGATAATGCGGGCAAGGCAGGGCCGAAAAGCCCCAGCGTCATTTCCGACCGGCTCGCCCGCTCGGGGCCGGTGCGTGGCCACCGGGACAATACGGCGTTGCGCGAAAGCGTGCTGGCGCTGACCATCGTCAATCATCCGGCCCTGATGATCGACGATTATGACGAGATCGCCGCGATCGACTACGACAGCCGCGAGCTGCAGCGGCTCTGGTCGGCCATGCTTGGGGCAGCGGCTGCGGTCGCCGGCCCGCATCTGACGCGCGACTATCTGACCGAGCGGCTAGAATTCGAAGGGTTCGGCCCTCTCATCAAGAGCCTCGACCAGCAGGTGCGCAATGCCAGGCTCTGGACGGCGACCGAGGAGGCGGCGATGGAGGATGCGCGTGAGGGTTATCGCCAGGCGCTCGCCTTCCACAAACGGGCAAAAGCGTTGCGCCGGCAGAAGATGGAGCTCGAACGCGAGATTGCGCTGGCGACCGAAGCCGGCGACGGCGAGGCGATCGTTCATCTGATCCGAGCCCAGCAGGAAGTGCATTTCGAAGGGGTGCGCCTTGAGAACCAGGAGGCGATCATCGACGGCTTCGGCGTGCTTTCCGGCCGCGTCAAAGGGGCGGCGAACCACTGATGCCGCTGACCGAACGGAACGAACCGGGCTTTTCCGCCGCCGATGCGCTGTTTTCCGCTGGCCGCGCGCCGCTCGAAATCCTCAAGCAGATCTACGGCTACTCCTCCTTCCGCGGCAAGCAGCAGCAGGTGGTCGAGCATGTGGTTGCCGGCGGCGATGCCGTTGTGCTCTTCCCCACAGGCGCGGGCAAATCGCTGTGCTTCCAGATTCCGGCGCTCTGCCGTGACGGCGTCGGCATCGTCGTTTCGCCGCTGATTGCGCTGATGCGCGATCAGGTGGAGGCGATGAAGCAGCTCGGCATCCGCGCCGCCGCGCTCAACTCGTCGCTGTCGCGCGAGGAGTTTATCGCAGTCCGCCGCGCGCTTTCGGCAGGTCAGCTCAACCTTCTCTACGTCACACCGGAGCGCATCCTCACCGACGGCTTCCGCGAGCTGATCGCCAACGAGAAGATTGCACTGTTCGCGATTGACGAGGCCCATTGCGTCTCGCAATGGGGCCATGATTTCCGGCCGGAATATCGCGCGCTCGGCCGGCTCGGCGAACAATATCCCGGCGTGCCCAGGGTGGCGCTGACGGCGACGGCCGATCCGCATACGCGCGACGACATCATCGAGCGGCTGGGGCTCGACGCTGCCGAGATCTTCACCACCAGCTTCGACCGTCCGAACATCGCCTATGAGATCGTCGAGCGCGACCAGCCGCGGCAACAGCTCTTGCGGTTCCTGTCCGGCCACAAGGGAAACAGCGGCATCGTCTATTGCCTGTCCCGCGCCAAGGTCGAGGATACGGCCGAGTGGCTGAACGGGCAGGGTGTGCGCGCGCTTGCCTACCATGCCGGCATGGACAGGGCGGTTCGCGACGCCAATCAGGATGCCTTCCTGAAAGAAGAAAACCTCTGCCTGGTCGCCACCGTCGCCTTCGGCATGGGTATCGACAAGCCGAATGTGCGTTATGTCGCTCATCTCGACCTGCCGGGCTCGGTGGAAGCCTACTATCAGGAGACCGGGCGTGCGGGCCGTGACGGCCTGCCGTCCGAAGTGTGGATGGCCTATGGCATGGCCGACGTCATCCAGCGCGGCCGGATGATCGACGAGGGCAGTGCTGGCGCGGAGATCAAGCGGGTCGAGCGCGCCAAGCTCAATGCATTGCTGGCGATCTGCGAGACCGCCTCCTGCCGCCGGCAGGCGATCCTTGCGCATTTCGGCGAGGCGCATGCCGGACAATGCGGCAATTGCGACACCTGCCTGAAGCCGGTCGAAACCTGGGAGGGCACGGAAGCGGCGATCAAGGCGCTGGCCGCGATCTACCGCACCGGCGAGCGCTTCGGCGCCGGCCATGTCGTCGACGTGCTCGTCGGCAACGTCAACGAGAAGACCGAGCGCTTCGGCCACTCAGAGATGCCGGTCTTCGGCGCCGGCAAGGATATTCCGGCGCGCGTCTGGCAATCGGTCTTCCGTCAGATGCTCGCCATGGGGCTGGTCCGCGTCGATCACGAGGCTTACGGAGCGCTGAAACTGGAGCCGGAGGCACGCACCGTCTTCAAACATGAGCGGCCCGTGTTCTTCCGCAAGGACCGGCCGGCCTCCGAGCGGCGGACGAAGAAGGCGGAACGTAGTGAACGCAAATCGGGACTGTCGGGTGCCGACGGCACGCTGTTCGAGGCGCTGCGAGCTGAGCGCATGGCGATCGCAAAATCGCTCGGCGTGCCACCCTATGTCGTCTTTCCCGATACGACGCTGATCGCCTTTGCCACCGAGAAGCCGCGGAGCCGCAAGGAACTGCTCGCCATATCCGGCGTCGGGCAGGCGAAGCTCGAGCGTTACGGCGACGCGTTTCTGGTGATCATTCTCTCGCACGACAGTGCTTGAACCAGAGGCTGAGCCGGCGGCCAATTGTTGAGATCGGCACAGGAGGCATGGTAGATGCTGCCTCGCAGGAGGAACGCTGATGACCCGAAATATCTACGATCGAGTGGAATTCTTCGCCGGATACAGCGAACTCAGCCGCTCCGTCCGCGGGCTGGACGGAGCGTCCGAATGGCCGGCGGTTCGAGCACTTCTGCCTGACCTTACCGGCAAACGCGTTATTGACCTCGGTTGCGGCTTCGGCTGGTTTTCGCGATTTGCCGTGGGCCAAGGTGCTGCAAGCGTTCTCGCGCTTGATATTTCGGAAAAGATGATCGCCCGAGCACGGACCGATACATCGGAAGCCGCGATCACCTACGAGATCGCCGATCTCGAGCATCTCCAGCTTGCCGGAGCCTCCTTCGATTTCGCCTATAGCTCGCTGGCGCTGCACTATGTCGATGACTTTGCCGGTGTCGTTGCCACCGTGCATGACGCGCTTTTGCCGGGATCGCGATTCGTCTTCACCATCGAGCATCCGATCTTCATGGCGCCGAGCAACCCGGACTGGTCTACCGATGTCGAAGGTCGGCGTGTCTGGCCGCTCGACCGCTATGCTGTCGAGGGTCCGCGCACGACCGACTGGCTCGCCAAGGATGTCGTCAAACAGCATCGCAAGCTTGGAACGACGCTCAACACCTTGATCGCGGCTGGTTTCGCCATCCGCCATGTCGAGGAGTGGAGCCCGAATGATCTGGAATTGCAGAACAATCCCGATTGGGTCCAGGAATTGGACCGGCCGATGTTCCTGCTGATCTCCGTCCAGCGCTGAAGAAGACAAGCCGGCGGCGATATGCTAACCCGGCTGGCACGGAAATCTCTACGAAGGGCCGCCCATGACCTCGCAATTTCTCTCCCATCTCCAAGCCGAGGTTTCGGCGCTGAAGGATGCCGGCCTCTACAAATCCGAGCGCATCATCAGCTCCAAGCAGGCGGGCGAGATCGTGATTTCGACCGGCGAACGGGTGCTGAATTTCTGCGCCAACAACTATCTCGGCCTTGCCGACAACGAGGAGCTGGCCGAGGCGGGCAAGCAGGCACTCGATCGCTACGGCTACGGCATGGCTTCGGTGCGCTTCATCTGCGGCACGCAGGAGGAGCACAAGCAGCTCGAAGCGCGCATCTCCACCTTCCTGGGCATGGAAGACACGATCCTCTATTCTTCCTGCTTCGACGCCAATGGCGGCCTTTTCGAAACGCTGCTCTCCGAGGAAGACGCGATCATCTCGGACGCACTGAACCATGCCTCGATCATCGACGGCGTCAGGCTTTCGAAGGCCAAGCGCTTCCGCTACGCCAACAACGACATGGCGGCACTCGAAGAGGAATTGAAGAAGGCCGAAGGCAGCCGCTTCAAGCTGATCGCCACCGACGGCGTCTTCTCGATGGACGGCATCATCGCCAATTTGGGTGGCGTCTGCGATCTCGCCGAGAAATACGGCGCGATGGTCATGGTCGATGATAGCCATGCGGTCGGCTTCGTCGGCAAGAACGGCCGTGGCTCCCCAGAACATTGCGGCGTCGAAGGCCGGATCGACATCATCACCGGCACGCTCGGCAAGGCGCTCGGCGGCGCCTCCGGCGGTTATACCTCGGCCAAGGCCGAGGTCGTCGAATGGCTGCGGCAACGTTCGCGGCCCTATCTGTTCTCGAATACGCTGGCGCCGGTCATCGCCGCTGCCTCGCTCAAGGTGTTCGACCTGATCGAAAACGGTGATGCCTTGCGCAAGCGCCTGTCCGACAATGCCGATCTCTTCCGCACCGAAATGACCAAGCTCGGCTTCACGCTCGCCGGCAAAGGCCATCCGATCATCCCGGTCATGCTGGGAGATGCCAAGCTTGCCCAGGACATGGCGAGCCTGATGCTGAAGAGGGGCATCTATGTGATCGGATTCTCCTTCCCCGTCGTGCCGAAGGGCCAGGCACGCATCCGCACGCAGATGTCGGCCGCGCATTCCAGGGCGGATGTGGAGCGGGCGATCGCGGCCTTTGCCGAGGCAGGGCGGGAACTGGGCGTGATTTGAGAATGGGGCTGCCATCTTCCTCTTCTCCCCAGCGGGGAGAAGATGTCCGACAGGACAGATGAGGGGGAGGAGCAAAGCGACGTTTCGAGCGGCAAGCGAGAAACAAAGTAAAGTCATGGCGTGCCGTGTGGCCCCCTCATCCGCCCTACGGGCACCTTCTCCCCGGTGGGAGAAGAGGGAGTCGCAAGGTCCGGAACCAGAACAAGGGCGGGATATTGTCGATGTCGAACATGATGAAGGCGCTGGTCAAGTCGAAGGCCGAAGTCGGGCTCTGGATGGAGAATGTGCCGGTGCCGGAGGTCGGGCCGAACGACGTGCTGATCCGGGTGAAAAAATCGGCGATCTGCGGCACCGACGTGCATATCTGGAACTGGGATCAGTGGGCGCAGAAGACCATTCCGGTGCCGATGGTCGTCGGCCATGAATTCTCAGGCGAGATCGCCGAGATCGGTTCGGCGGTCACCCGCTATCATGTCGGCGAGCGGGTTTCCGGCGAGGGCCATATCGTCTGCGGCAAGTGCCGCAACTGCCGGGCCGGCCGTGGCCATCTCTGCCGCAACACGCTCGGCGTCGGCGTCAACCGGCCGGGTTCGTTCGGCGAGTTCGTCTGCATTCCCGAAAGCAATGTGGTGGCGATCCCGGAGGATATATCCGACGAGATCGCCGCGATCTTCGATCCGTTCGGCAATGCGGTGCACACCGCGCTTTCCTTCGATCTGGTCGGCGAGGACGTGCTTGTCACCGGCGCCGGGCCGATCGGCATCATGGGCGCGCTCGTCGCCAAACGGTCCGGCGCCCGAAAGGTTGTGATCACCGATATCAATCCGCACCGGCTGGCGCTGGCGCGCAAGCTCGGGATCGACCACGTTGTCGACGCATCGAACGAAAATCTCGCCGATGTGATGAAGGCGATCGGCATGACCGAAGGTTTCGACGTCGGGCTTGAAATGTCGGGCGCCGCACCCGCCTTCCGCGACATGATCGACAAGATGAACAATGGCGGCAAAATCGCCATTCTCGGCATTGCGCCGGCGGGCTTCGAGATCGACTGGAACAAAGTGATCTTCAAGATGCTCAATCTCAAGGGCATCTATGGCCGCGAAATGTTCGAGACCTGGTACAAGATGATCGCCTTCGTCCAAGGTGGTCTCGACCTTGCGCCGATCATCACCCACCGTATCAAGATCGGCGAATTTCGCGACGGTTTCGAGGCGATGCGGTCGGGCAACTCCGGCAAAGTCGTTATGGATTGGATGTGAGGAGGACAAAATGCTCTATGAAGGAAGCTGCCATTGCGGCAAGGTCGCTTTCGAGGTCGAAGGTGAATTCACCGAGGCTATCGATTGCAACTGTTCGCTCTGCCGGCGGGGCGGGCTTCTGGCCTTCGTGCCGCGCGACAAGCTGGTGCTGAAGACACCCGAAGCCGATCCTTCGACCTATACATTCAACAGGCATGTCATCCGGCATCACTTCTGCGCCAATTGCGGCATCGCGCCGTTCGGCGAAGGCGTGGCCCCGGACGGTGCGGCGATGGCTTCGATCAATCTGCGCTGTATTCCCGCGGTCGATCTCGGCGCGCTGAAGGTGACGGCCTATGATGGCGAGGCAAAGTAACAAAGATTCGTCCGGACAGAGGCGAATAGATCAACGATAGGACTGCAAAAATAGCGCGAATAACTGGCGCGGCGCGCAAAATCTTTGCTGCCCTTGTCTTTTGTTCGCCGCGTCTTAAATAAGGGGTTCGCAATCGCTGCCGCGGTTCAAAGCCTGTGGATAAGGCTTTTTCCGATTTTTCGTGAGCTTTTTTTGTGGAAAAGCTTGACGAGAGCAAAAAATGTGGGAATCACCGTTCGACTTGTTGAAACGGTGAACTGGGTCAAGGCGGATCGCGCAACCATTGCCGGAAATCCAAAGGCAAGAAAGCTTTGCTGTCCGGTGCCGGCGATCGTGGTTAATCAGGCTTTAAATGTCATCCCGTTAGGTGGGCAATGGTGATTCGAGGGCGGCGCGAGCGACGCGTCCGGCCCTGAGACGGCCCATTACCGCAGCGAGATTGGATAGCGTCAGGAAGGCGACGATATAAATGGCAACCAAGGTCAAAGAGAACGAAGACGCGGAAGTCGAACGCGACAGCGCAACCGACGGCCCTCTTCTCGATCTTTCCGACGACGCGGTCAAGAAGATGATCAAGGCCGCCAAGAAGCGCGGCTATGTGACGATGGACGAGCTCAATGCTGTCCTGCCGTCCGAGGAAGTCACGTCCGAGCAGATCGAAGACACGATGTCGATGCTTTCGGATATGGGCATCAACGTCATCGAGGACGAAGAAGCCGAGGAAGCCGGTGCTTCCAGCGGCGGCGATGATGACGACGCCAGTTCCGACGAGGAGAGCGAAGGCGGCGAACTCGCGCCTTCGAGCGGCACGGCGCTTGCTACCGCCAAGAAGAAAGAACCGACTGACCGTACCGATGATCCGGTGCGCATGTACCTGCGCGAGATGGGCTCGGTGGAGCTTCTTTCCCGCGAGGGCGAAATCGCCATCGCCAAGCGCATCGAGGCCGGCCGCGAAACGATGATCGCAGGCCTCTGCGAAAGCCCGCTGACCTTCCAGGCGATCATCATCTGGCGCGACGAACTCAACGAAGGCACGACGCTGTTGCGCGAGATCATCGATCTCGAAACGACCTATTCCGGTCCTGAAGCCAAGGCTGCGCCGCAGTTCCAGAGCCCCGAGAAGATCGAGGCCGACCGCAAGGCCGCCGAAGAGAAGGAAAAGACCCGCCGCGCCCGCTCCGGCGACGACGACATTACCGATGTCGGCGGCGAGGGCCTGCCCCCCGAGGAGGAGGAAGAGGACGAGGACGAATCCAACCTTTCGCTGGCGGCGATGGAAGCCGAGCTTCGCCCGCAGGTGATGGAGACGCTGGATACGATCGCCGAGACCTACAAGAAGCTGCGCAAGCTGCAGGACCAGCAGGTCGAGCAGCGCCTGTCGGCATCCGGCACGCTGTCGACCGCCCAGGAGCGCCGCTACAAGGAGCTCAAGGACGAGCTGATCAAGGCCGTCAAGTCGCTGTCGTTGAACCAGAACCGCATCGACGCCTTGGTCGAGCAGCTTTACGATATCAACAAGCGCCTTGTTTCCAACGAGGGCCGCCTGCTGCGTCTGGCCGAATCCTACGGCGTCAAGCGCGACTCCTTCCTTGAGCAGTATCAGGGCGCCGAGCTCGATCCGAACTGGATGAAGTCGATCGGCAATCTGGCCGCCCGCGGCTGGAAGGAATTCGCCAGGGGCGAAAACACGACGATCCGCGACATCCGCCAGGAAATCCAAAACTTGGCGACGGAAACCGGTATTTCGATCTCGGAATTCCGCCGCATCGTGCATATGGTGCAGAAGGGCGAGCGCGAAGCGCGCATCGCCAAAAAGGAAATGGTCGAAGCGAACCTTCGCCTCGTCATCTCCATCGCCAAGAAATACACGAACCGCGGCCTGCAGTTCCTCGACCTCATTCAGGAAGGCAATATCGGCCTGATGAAGGCGGTCGACAAGTTCGAATACCGCCGCGGTTACAAGTTCTCGACCTATGCGACATGGTGGATCCGCCAGGCGATCACCCGTTCGATCGCCGACCAGGCCCGCACGATCCGCATTCCGGTGCACATGATCGAGACGATCAACAAGATCGTCCGCACATCGCGCCAGATGCTGCATGAGATCGGCCGCGAGCCGACGCCGGAAGAACTGGCCGAAAAGCTCGCCATGCCGCTCGAAAAGGTCCGTAAGGTCTTGAAGATCGCCAAGGAGCCGATCTCGCTCGAGACCCCGGTGGGCGATGAAGAGGATTCGCATCTCGGCGATTTCATCGAGGACAAGAACGCACTGCTGCCGATCGACGCCGCCATCCAGGCGAACCTGCGCGAGACGACGACCCGTGTCCTCGCCTCGCTGACTCCGCGCGAAGAGCGTGTTCTGCGCATGCGCTTCGGCATCGGCATGAACACCGACCACACGCTCGAAGAGGTCGGCCAGCAATTCTCGGTCACCCGCGAACGTATCCGCCAGATCGAAGCGAAGGCGCTGCGCAAACTCAAGCATCCGAGCCGCTCGAGAAAGCTGCGCTCGTTCCTCGACAGCTAAAGCTTCGACGGCGCCGTTATGATTGGAAAAGCCGGGCTTCATGCCCGGCTTTTGCTTTTGTGATTAACACCAATGATCACGATGGCTTTCTTGTCCCTTAGTGGTGACAAGGCTATAATCCCGACCCACGGGGGAAGGATCGATCGCGACGCGCGAACGAGGTCGACGTAGGCTTGCGTAGGCCAATCCTCCGTTGGGAGGTGCGACGTGACCACTTACATTCTTTTGATCGATTGGACGGATCAGGGCATTCGCAACGTTCGCGACTCGACAAAGCGGCTGGACGCGGCGAAGAAATTGCTCGCCGGCGTCGGCGGCTCCTTCAACCAGTTCTTCCTGACGATGGGCGGGCATGACATGGTTGCCGTCTGCGAGGCGCCCGATGACGCGGTGATGGCGCATTTTACGCTCTCGCTCGCCATGGGCGGCAATGTGCGGACCGAGACGCTGAAGGCATTCCCGGAAGCGGCCTATCGGGATCTTATCGGCTCGCTCGGCTGAATGCAATTAATGATTGTGTATTTTGCCTGTTGCATGGCTTCGGCTGTGCTGACAGTGTCAGGTCGTGCTTCAAATTCCGCGGCAGGGCTACCGGCCCGATTTTTCGGCAAACTTCATGATGAACGCGCTCCTCAGTTTCATGATCGTCATCGATCGTCCGATTGCCGCTAGCTGACCGATGGAACTGGCGGCGGGCAAATGGGATGGCGGGATCCAGCGGGGCGCGGCTGCGTCGTTTGCGTTGCATGCCGCTGCGCTCCTGCTTCTTCTGCTGTTGTTGCCGAAGGCCGAGCCGCCACCATTGCCCGATGACGGTTTCTCGGTGGAGATCGTTCCGCAGCCCGTGGAATCGCTGAAAACGCCCGAGCTCGTCAAGGCGCCTTCGCCGGAACAGGCAAAGCCCCAGGCCGAGCGGGATGCGCCGGTTGCGAATAATCCGGCTGCTGCGGCAATGCCTTCTGTGACACCAATCGCTCCACTGGTGCCAAAGCCGGCTGAATTCGTCGCGGCAAGCCGGCTTTTTTCCGACAAAGTGCTTGCCGATCCGCGCAGCCGGCGCGCCCGCGAGGCGTTGCGTGGCCTTGCTGGCGGCGAGCGCAATCTGCAGCTCTGCGACCTCGAGGCGCTGGAGCAGGTGCGCCGCGCGCGGCCGGATATGCGGCCGGATACGGTCGCCCCCTTTGCGATGGCGCCGGAGAAGGTCAGCAGCAACAGCGTCGAGGTGAGAGGCGGCGCCTTCCGTAGCAAGAGGGCGTGGTACAACATTCAGTTCCAATGCGGGCTCGATGCCGGCTCCGGCAAGGTTATGTCCTTTGCCTTTCTGGTCGGCGATGCCATTCCGCAAGGTGAATGGCAGGCGCATGATCTGGTGGCCGACGACGGGGCTGCCGACCAATGACTTCAATCGCTGCTGCGATCACGCGGTTTTTTTCTTTTGTGGCTTGATGCTGCCCGCTTTAAAGGCCACATCGCTGCTGTGACAGAAGAAGACGTTGTACCGGCGGAAACGCAGCACGAAACGAGAAAGCAGCGGCCCGAAATCCGCTGGGGTGTCGTCGCGTCCGTGCTTCTGCATGTTCCCCTTGTCGCGCTTCTAATCTTTGGGCTGCCGAAGATCGAGCCGAAACCTGCCGAAGACGAAAGCGTGAAGGTCGAGCTCGTTCCGCCGCCGGAGGAGAAGAAGCCGGAGCCCAAGCCCGAGGAAAAACCACCGGCGCCGAAGCCGCCGGAACAGGCGAAGAAGCAACCGCCGCCGCCACCTCCACCTCCACCTCCACCTCCACCTCCACCTCCACCGGAGGCTAAGAAAGCTCCCGAGCAAGCGAAGCCGATGCCGACTCTCCGCCCGGTCATCGAGTTTGGCGACAAGAATAGCGGCCCCGAAAAGTCGTTCACGGGAAATTCTTCTCAGGGTGAAACCAAACCCGCAACGACCCCGCCGCCGCAGGATATCGAACCGGAGCAGGTGCCTGCAAAGGCTGCGGTCGAAAAACCCAAAACGGACGAGCCTCCATCGAAACCCGTGCCAGATGATGTGAAGCTTCCTGAGGTTGCGACGACGGACGTTTCTCCGGAACGCAATGGGCCGCCGGCAGACGTGTCTGGCGAAGCCAATACGACTATCGAGCAGACCAAACCGCCTGAGCAAAAGACTGCTGAGACGTCGAAACCGATTGCTAAAAATAGCGATCTACCCAAAGCGAAAACGCTGTTTTCACAGACGGACGGTGGCAGTTTGATTGCGCAAACTGCCATCGATGGCCTTCCACGTAAAAATCGAGTGGCCACGCTATGCGCCACCGAGCTTCAGGCCCAACTTGTTCACGGTTCGCCGCCTTATTTCCCCTTCTCATTGCCCAGTTTTGGGTTGCGAGCCGGCAGCATTCTCAACGTGGACGATGCGGCCTTTGGCACAACCAAAGGCTGGTACCACGTTCGTTTCCGGTGCGAGTTAGATGAGGGAGCGACGAAAGTCGTGTCGTTTGCCCACGAAGTTGGCGGGTTGATCCCCCGCAGTCAGTATGCGAAGTATGATATTCGTGACTAGTCCTCGCGATGGGATCGCGTCTCATCGGCAATAAGCCACGCGCAAGGAACCGCATCTAGCCTCTCCTCATGGCCGTGATGATACGGTGCAGAAGAGGACAATGATATGTCGAACGAGATCGAGCATTTTCTTGATCGTCAGGATGAAGCCGTGAGCGCACTGTTCCTGGAGAACAAGGGCGACGAGCTGACCGATATTCTGGTGGCGGCTCTGGAAGAGGCGTTCGAAATCCTTCTCGAAGCCGCGCCTGCCGGCACCATTCATTGACATTTTCTGAGAGATTGCCGGCTGGATCGCTTGGCGCACGGCTGTCCGGCTACCGGATGGAGCGGGATGCGCTGGGTCGTTCCGCAGCAAGCGTCTTCCGGCTGGAAGGGGAGGGCTTGCCGGTCCTCTACCTTAAGGTCGAGGCAATGGGGCCATTCGGCGAGCTTGCCGATGAAGCAGCCCGGCTGAGCTGGCTCAAGGGCTGCGGTTTGCCATGCCCTGACGTGATCGCCCGCGAGAGCGACGGCGGGCGCAACCGGCTGCTGATCAGCGCGCTGCCCGGGAATGATCTTGCCAGCGCATCGGCGCTGACGCCGCTAGCACGGGTCGAACTGCTGGCGGCGGCCCTTCTTGACTTGCATCGTCTGCCGATCGCATCCTGCCCCTTCGATCACCGGCTGGAGAGCCGCATAGCGGTGGCGAAAGCGCGGATGCTGGCCGGCATCGTCGTCGAGACCGATTTCGGCGAGACGCGGCTTGGGAAAAGTGCCGAGGCCCTGTTTGCCGAACTCGAAAGCAGAAAGCCGGGCGGCGAGGATCTCGTCGTCACCCATGGCGATGCCTGTCTGCCGAATTTCATCGCTTCGGCAGAGGGTTTTTCCGGCTATATCGACTGCAGCCGGCTTGGTGTCGCCGACGGCTATCAGGATATCGCGCTTGCCTGCCGCAGCATCGCCTCTAATTTCGGCGAGGCGCTGGTGCAGACCTTCCTCGATGGTTACGGCATGCCGGCCACGGATCCGGCCAGGCTGGATTATTATCAGCTGCTCGACGAGTTCTTCTAGGTCGATTGCGTCGATGCTCTGCGGCTGGCAGAGTGGCCGGCGATCGGATCTGCGGGCAGATGATGGCGAAAAACCAGTTCAGGATGTTGCGCTCAGCGCTGACTGGCGTCGAAGCGGTGGAAGCGGAAACGCATCTGAGTTTCGCCCGGCACACACATGAGCAGTTCGGCATCGGGCTGATTTCCGCCGGCGCGCAGTCGTCACTGAGCGGCCGCGGTATGGTGGAGGCTAAGGCCGGCGACATCATCACCGTCAATCCGAACGAGGTGCATGACGGGGCGCCGATCGGTCAGCGGCGGTCGTGGCGCATCCTCTATTTCGATCCCGCCATCGTCACCGATCTCCAGCGAGAGATCAGCGACGGCGGGGTAGGGCGATCGGAAATCCCCTATCCGGTCATGCGTAATGCGGCGATCGCCTCCCGCTTCGAGATGTTGTTTCGCGCGGTGACTGGTGGCGGAGCGGCCGATGGCCTGCTCCGCGAGGAGTTGCTTCTGCAACTCGTCGCCGATGTCATGCGCGAGCGCGGCGACGCCGAAGAACGGCCGCCGGTACCGGCGTCGATCCGCGCGGCCCGCGATCTGATCGATGACGATCCTCTTGCCGCCGTGTCGCTGACCGATCTCTCCCGGGAAAGCGGGCTCAGCCGCTTCCAGGTGCTGCGCGGTTTTGCCAAGGCGACGGGATTGACGCCGCATGCCTATCTCGTCCAGGCCCGCATTCATATCGCACGGCGGCTGATCGCTCAGGGAACGCCGCTTGCGGAAGCGGCCTTTGCCAGCGGCTTTGCCGACCAGAGCCACATGACGCGGGTTTTCGTGCGCAAATACGGCCTGTCACCGCGCCTCTATGCCGGCGGCTTTATGTAAAGACCCCGCGCCTGCAATTTCGTTCAAGACCCAAACACGTCCCTGCTGTTTCCTCGGCGCGTCCAACAGGAGACGTTGAATGTCGAGACAGGCTCACGGGTATTTCTATCTGGCGCTGGCCATGCTGACTGTGGGAAGCACGGTGATTGCCAGCAAGCTGATTGCGTCCGGCTTGCCGCCGTTCAGTGCCACTGCGTTGCGTTTCGCGCTGGCTTTTCCCATCTTGCTGGTGGCGATGCGCGTGACCGGCGTGCGGCTGCCGAAACTCTCCAAGAAAGATTGCCTCATCCTCGTCATTCAGGCCGGCGCCGGCAGCGTCGGTTATACGACGCTGCTGATTTCCGGCCTGAGCCTGACCTCGGCGGCCGATGCCGGCGTGATCATCGGCACCCTGCCGGTGGTGTCGGCGGCGATCTCCATCCTGCTGCTTGGCGAACGGCCGAAGCCCGCCCTGCTTGTTGCAGTGGCGCTGGCGACGGCAGGCGTGTTTTCGATCGCCTTCAGCCCGGATGCTTCAGGCGGATCATTCTCCGGCAATGCGCTGATCTTCTGCGCCGTCGTTTGCGAAGGGCTGTTCATCCTGCTGAACAAGAGGCTGAGGGCGGAGATCCCGCCGCTTGCCCAGTCGACGCTGATGGCCGGCTTCGGCCTCATCGTCGCCATCATCCCGGCGGTGTTCGAAGCGCCTGTCGCGCCGGGGATTTCCGCAAGCGCTGTCGTTGCCGTCGTCTATTATGCGCTGGTGCCGACTGTCGGCGGCTTCCTGCTCTGGTATGCCGGTGCGGCAAGGGTGAGCGGCACGGAAGCCGCGCTCTTCACGGCGCTCGCGCCGGTTTCCGCCGTCATGCTGGCTTTCCTCATCCTCGGCGAGCCGGTCGGGCTCAACCAAATCGCCGGCATCGCCTGCGTGCTGGCGGCCGTGCTCGGGCTTGCCCTTGCCGACAGCCGGGTGGCGCTGAAAATATCCGGAGGGAGATAGGCCATGCAATTCCGTCATTCCGATTCCATCTGGCAGGACTTTCCGGAGCTTCGCGCCGGTGCGCTTCATGTGGAAAGTATCCATGCGGATGCTGATGTCGAGGCGGCGATCGCCAGCTTCGGCGCGATTGCCGAGGCCCGGCTGGCCGCAGCGCCGGAAGGCGAGTTTCCTGAAATTCAGGCGTGGCGGCGCGGTTTTTCCCGAATGGGGCTGAAGCCGACGCAATATCGCTCGGCCTCCGAAGCGCTGCTGCGCCGCTTCCGCCAGGAGCATGGCCTGCCGCGCCTGCATCCGCTGATCGATCTCTGCAATGCGATTTCGCTCGCCTTCGCCATTCCGATTGCCGTCTTCGACACCGAGAAGATCACTGATGATCTCGAGGTCCGGCGAGCCGGGGGCCACGAGACCTATCTTACCTTCGGCGGCGAAATCGAACATCCGGAACCGAACGAAGTGATTTTCGCAGACAGTGCGGAGAGGGCGCATGCTCGGCGCTGGACGAACCGGCAGAGCGGGCTTTCGGCGGTGCGGCAGACGACGCACTCGGTGCTGATCGTTGCCGAGGCCCTGCATGCCTCCGCGGCCGAGGATATCGGCACGCTGATCGAAACGCTCGCGGATGCACTGACACGTCACTGGCCGGCGGCGCCGAAAACGGCGATGCTGAGCCTGAGATCACCGCTTTTCGAATTCTAGATGCCGGCGTTTCAGGCCTTGGACGAACCGCATGCCCACCCTATCTCCACGGCATCGACATTTCCTGGAGGCGAACCCTATGTCAGACAAATCGATCAAGATCCCGGGGCCGGATCATCCGATCACCGTAGAACACAATCCCTCCCGCGTCGTCGTCACGCTTGACGGCAAGGTGATTGCCGATAGCCACGATGCGCTGACGCTTCGCGAAGCCTCCTATCCGCCGGTGCAGTATATTCCGCGCAAGGATGTGGACATGGCGCTGCTGCAGCGCACCGACCATACCAGCCATTGCCCCTATAAGGGCGATGCCGCCTATTACAGTATCATTGCGGGCGGCGATCGGTCGAAGAATGCCGTCTGGACGTACGAGGCGCCGAATGCCGCGGTCAGCAATATCAAGGGCCATCTCGCCTTCTATCCCGACCGGGTCGACGGCATCGAGGAAATGGCTTCACCGGAAGCCGGCACCTTCTGATCACGGCAGTCGGAACATGTTGCCCGCGGGATCGTTAGCTTGTTCTAGCAGGGGATGTGTCGTGCCTAAATTCTACTTTGAGCTCCTCGATCGTGATGGTGTCGGGGCGACTGAGACCGGATATGAATTCGCCTCCATCGAGGCCGCCAAAGCGGAGGCGCGGCGCGTGCTCGCCGAAATGGCCGCCGAAGGCCTGCCGTCGGAACCTCTGAACATGCTGTCGGTGGAACTCTTCGACGAAAGCCGGCGGCCGCTAGCGGAAATCCGGTTGATTCTCGAGGAAATCGCCAAATAGCCGCAGCCGGAATGCTGCTTGCGATGTTGGTCAGAGCAATGGCGCGACTATGTCAAATTTAATTGCCGGCGGTGGAGGCGGGTCTTAATGCATGTCGCCCGGAGGTGTGCAGCAGTTCCGGGAGAACGACAGCATAAAAAAGAGCCTAAGCGTCGCGGCGACCGAGTGGGATTGATGCGGGAGAGACCGGCGGCAACCCTGAAAGGCTGCCGCTATCGCAAGACGTCGAGCCATTCATTGTTGAAGACGAGGCTGGCAACCGTCACCGGGTCGCCGCTTTCATTGCGAACGGTGACGGCGATGATCGCGCGATCACCCGCGGGCAATTCGTCACGGGCCACATCCAGCAGGATGCGGGTCACCTCTTTCGGAATGTCCTCGCGCGATCTGAGCTCGGTGCCGTGCTCGTCGCGTGTGGGACCTTCGCCGTTATGCAGATCGAAAAAGTAGCGAGCCATGTTCTTTCCTGTGCGTCACAGGGGAAATTACAGATGAAGACAATTGTTCCCGAGGCCAGGCATTGATTCCTATAGAAAATACAGGTCGCATCGTTATGATCCCCTCTTTCGAACTCGGCGGACAAGCCCGTGATTGAAGCCCTGCTGCTCAACCTTGGAAGCCGGGATGTGCTGTCGACCGAGGAGGAAAACCGTATCAGGTCGATCCTGGTCAAGGACCGGCACTTTGCTGCCGGAGAGGATATTGTCGCCGAAGGCAGCCGCCCGCCCTACAGCACGCTGCTGCTCGATGGTTTCGCTGCGCGCTACAAGGTGATGGCCGATGGCAGCCGCCAGATCACCGCGCTGCATGTCGCCGGCGATTTCGTCGACCTGCACGCCTTTCCCCTCAAGAAAATGGATCACGGCATCGTTGCGCTCTCGGCCTGTCATGTTGCTTTCGCCGATCATGGCGATCTCCGGGCGATCACCGAGCGCATGCCGCATCTGACCCGGCTGCTCTGGCTCGATACTCTGATCGATGGCGCCATTCACCGGGAATGGATCGTCGCCATGGGCCGGCGCTCGAAACGGGCTCAGATCGCCCACCTCGTCTGCGAGCTTTTCGTGCGCTTGCAGGTCGTCAAGCGGACGCGGGGCGCCAGCTTCCAATTTCCGTTGACGCAGATCGAGATGGCCGACGTGCTCGGCATTTCCGTCGTCCATCTGAACAAGACGCTGCAGGCGCTGCGGCGCGAGGGGGTGTTTACCTGGGAGAACCGGACGATCACCATCGTCGATTGGGAGCGCCTGCAGGAAATCGCCGAATTCGATCCCGCCTATCTCAGCATCCACAGTGAGCCGCGCTAAAGCGCCCGGGATTAAGCTTGCGTCATGCGGCGCCCCGTATGGCGTAACCGGGTCGCGCCAGCGCATTCCGATTGACAAACAGCGTATCGGGGCAGAACACCGTTCCGACCTTCCCAGAACTCCCAAGAAGGCTGGCGCAGCCGCGGCCTGCCGGTGACATCGCAATGGACATATCCCAAGGCCCGCGGAGCGTTCTTCGCCACCCAGGCTATCTGAACTTCGCTGCCTCCCGCGTGTTTTCCTCGCTTGCATTCCAGTCCATCGGCATTGCCATGGGCTGGATGATCTATGACCAGACGCATAGCGCCTTTGCGCTCGGCCTCGTCGGCCTCTGCCAGTTCCTGCCGATGGCGCTGCTGACCTTCGTCGTCGGCCATGTCGCCGACCGGTTCGACCGGCGGCGCATCGGCCTCGTCTGCCAGGTGATCGAGTCGGTGACGGCGCTGGTGCTGGCGGTTGCCACCTGGCAGCAATGGCTGACGCCAGCCGGCATTCTTGTCGCGGTCACGGTGCTCGGCGCCGTCGTCGCCTTCGAGCGGCCGACCATGGCGGCGCTGCTGCCGAATATCGTGCCGGCCTCGATGCTGCAAAAGGCGGTCGCAACCTCCACTTCGCTGATGCAGACGGCGCTGATCATCGGCCCGTCACTCGGCGGCCTGCTTTACGGGCTGAACCCGGTCGCGCCCTTTGCCGTGTCGGCGCTGCTCTTTGCCGTCGCGAGCGTCAACGTCATCTCGATCCGCATGCAATGGGCGCCTGCCAAGCGCGAGCCGGTGACGCTTGCCTCGGTCTTTGCCGGCGTCTCCTTCATCCGCAGCCGGCCGGTGATGCTCGGCACCATCTCGCTCGATCTCTTCGCAGTGCTGCTCGGTGGCGCAACCGCGCTGCTGCCGATGTTTGCCAGCGATATCCTGCATGCCGGCCCCTGGGGACTGGGCTTCTTGCGCGCCGCACCGGCGGTCGGCGCGCTCGCCATGTCGATCGTGCTGGCCCGCCGGCCGCTCGAAAGCAATGTTGGGCGCAAAATGCTTGCCGCCGTTGCGGTATTCGGCGTCGCCACCATCGTCTTTGCACTCTCCACCAATATCGCGCTTTCCGTCGCCGCACTGCTCGTCGTCGGCGCGTCCGATACGGTCAGCGTCGTCGTGCGCAGCTCGCTGGTGCAGCTTCTGACGCCGGACGAGATGCGTGGCCGCGTCAGCGCCGTCAACTCGCTGTTCATCGGCACCTCCAACCAGCTCGGCGAATTCGAATCCGGCATGATGGCGGCAGCCCTCGGTCCCGTCGCCACCGGCATCATCGGCGGGCTCGGCACTGTTATCGTCGTGCTCCTGTGGGTGCGGCTCTTCCCCGACCTGACCAAGGTCAAGACGCTGCAGGGCTGATGCATGGCTGGTGCGTTGAAAGCAGCGGCGGCTGCCGTTAGGTTCGCCCGAAACATTATTCGGCGGGGACCGCGCGTGACGAAAGCTTTTCTATCCTGTGTGCTCGCGACCGTGTTCGCATCGGCACCAGCCGTGGCGCTGGCCGATGGGCAGGCTGTGGAAGAGGTGCGGCCCTATTCGATATCAGGCAAGACGGGCGCGGAACTCTATGAATCGATCGGGGCACGTGGACCTGAGGTCGGCAATGGCCGGGTGATCGCGCATACGACGTTCAAGCTGACCTGGACCCGGAAATACGAACCGCAGGGCAATGCCTGCGTCATCACCACCAACCGGCCGAAGCTCATCATAACCTATACGCTGCCGAAGCCATCGGCAGCACTGCCGCCAGCCGTTAGAAGCAGCTGGGACGCCTTCATCGCCGGCGTGCACGCCCATGAGCGGGTGCATGGCGACACCATCAAGGCAATGGTCAGGGAAATCGAGACGATGAGCATCGGCCTCACCGTTGCCGATGACCGCGACTGCAAGAAGATCCGGATCGAGCTGACCCGGCGTCTCGGCGAGATCTCCCAAAGACAGCGCCAGGGCGGCCGCGACTTCGACAAGATAGAACTCGGCGACGGCGGAAATATCCAGCAGCTCATCCTCAAGCTGGTCAATGGGCCCTGATCGGGCCGAAGCGTGCCAAGGGAAGGCCGCTATGGTGTGTTGAGACTCAGGACGTCCGGATCGTCCCGTCCGGGCTTGCCTGATCGACCGCCGCCGGCAGGTGTTGCGCGAGGATATTCGCCACCTGGTCTGTCGGCACGCCAAGCTTCTGCGCAAGCGAGACGAGATATTCGTTCGAGAGTGCGGAACGGATTTCGTCTGGCGTGATCGGCTGGTTTTCGCCACGCCCGAGCCAGGAATTGACACGCGACCCGAGGCCGGCGTCGTTCAGTTTCGTCACCACGCCGTCCAGGCCGCCGAATTGGGAAAAGGCATCGGACATCAGTCCGCCGAGGCCGCCCGGATGGTTGCTGATCGCCTTGCTCAGCATGCCGCCCAAATTATCAAAGAGACTCATCGCATCCTCCGTGTAGATCGTGATCGGCGCCGCCGCGTGGCGCCGCCTGTGATAGCCGAACGAAAAGACGTCAGGACTTGAGTTTGCTGTTGCAGATGCTGTAATAGCCGCCGCCCTTCTTGATCCAGGTGAGGCCGCCCAGGCTGTCATTGGCCTTGTCGGTTTTGTATTGATCGAGACAGGTATGCATTCTCGCCTTACCCGGGGTCTCGCTTGCGTATTTCGCCGAGACCTTAGTGGGGAAGACCACGCCCTTCGGAGCCTTGGTCGTGGTTGCCGGCGGTTCGGATGCATTGTCCGTATTGGCCATCGTCGGCTCTTCGTTCTTGGCATCGCCCGCAGCAGGTGCTGTGGCCGCAGGTGCTGCCGCGGCATCGGTTCCGCACTGCGCCTTACGGAAATCGTTCCACTTCATTCCATTCAGGCTGTTGGCCGCTTGTGCCGCTTTGTATTTGGCGCTGCATTCGTTCATCGTCAGCGCATTCGCGTGAGACGCGAAGGTGAATGCTCCGATACCAAGGGCGACGGCTGTTCCGATAGAAGCAAGTTTGATCATGAATACATCCTCCAAGAGCTGTATTGATGTCGACGCCTGAACGCGGGCACACGCCGCGTAGGCGGGTGCTGTCAGGTAACACCAGATCGCGGAGCAATACTGTCAAATTTTAGGCGTTCATTATATAAGTGGAGAATAAATCAGTAAATTTCGATACAGCCGTGTTGCCAGCCCGCTTTCGATCGGGTGAACGGTCGGTCGGTCTGGAACTACCCGACTGGTCTCCTATTTCTCCCGTCAGCGTGAGATAGATGGAGGAGGCGTGCAATGTCCTATGTCGATGGTTTCATCGTGGCGGTGTCGAAGGAGAATATCGAAGCCTATAAGGAATTCTCGGCCTTCGCCGGGTCGATCTGGAAGGAATATGGCGCGCTCGAATATGTCGAATGCATCGGCGACGACGTGCCCTATGGCACGCTGACCTCCTTTCCTCGCGCCGTGCAAGCCAAAGAGGACGAGGTGGTGGTGTTTTCCTGGATCGTCTATCGGTCGCGGCAGGAGCGCGACGATATCAATGCCAAGGTGATGGCCGATCCCAGGCTCAAAGGCGACCAATGGCAGATGCCGTTCGATGGCAAGCGGATGATCTATGGCGGCTTCGAGACGCTGCTCAGGCTCTGATGCCGGCGCTCCCGCTTTTCGAGGCATTGACTTGGCCGCCATGACGCGCCAACTCGCGGGGATATCACTCCGAGACGGGAGAGCGCCTTGCCGCAGACGGTCCTTACACTAGCCACACGCGGGCAGGGACTTTACGAATTCACCGACCAGGCGGAGGCTTTCGTCAGAGCGGCCGGGCAGGAGGAGGGGCTTCTCACCGTCTTCGTGCGGCACACTTCCTGTTCGCTGCTGATCCAGGAAAATGCCGATCCCGACGTACAAACCGATCTTCTCGCCTTCTTCCGCCGCCTCGTGCCGTCGGCCTCCGATCCCGCGATGGGCTGGGTCGTTCATAGGGCCGAGGGGCCGGACGACATGCCGGCGCATATCAAGGCGGCGCTCACTCAGGTTTCGATCGGCATCCCCGTCGCGAGGGCGCGGCTGATGCTCGGCACCTGGCAGGGCCTTTATCTGTTCGAACATCGCGACCGGCCGCACCGGCGCGAAATCGTCCTGCATCTCAGTGCCTGAAAGGATTAATCCTTCTGAATGAGAACTGAATGCGCGGTTCGAATGCCATTCAGTTTGCAGCGTCTACTGTCGAAACAATCCCTGAAGGGAGAGTTCGAGCATGTCGCGCGATAACGACATGCGTAAAGACAAAGAACAAATCGACGGAGACACCCCATGACGCATTTGCTCGCCAAAGCCTCGCTTGCCGCATTGCTCGCCCTCTGCTCCATTCCGGTCACGGCTTCCACCGCGGCAGCCGCAGGGCCGCAGACGAACCTCGTCGCCGAAGCGCAATACCATCGTCCGATCCGCGGTTGCTCGCCGATGCATGCGGTGCGCAAGGCGCGCGACTTCGGCCTGCGCGATGCCCGCATCACCCGCATGTCGCCGCGCGTCGTCGTCGTTGCGGGGCGTGAGCGTCGCGGCTGGGACAGGATCACCTTCGCGAATGTCCGCGGCTGCCCGCTGATCCGGCGTTAAGCACCCTGCGGCAAGCGTCCAAGCGGCGCTTGCCGGCCGCTTTTGCCTTGACGGCGACACTTTCGCTTGTCTCTTCTCTAGCCCGTATGGGTGATTCCCAAATGACGCTTCGGCGGAATGCGGAGTAATAGGCGGGCGGCTCGGCCGCACCGACTTTCAAACGAAAGGTTTTTAGATGATGCAGTTTTTGGCAAAGGCGGGTCTTGCCGCCATGCTGACAGCCGGCACCCTTGCCGGCACGGTGGCGCCTGCCGCCGCGCAGTTGAATATCATTATCGGCGATCAGGATCGTGATCAGCCGCGGGATTACCGCCGTCCGCCGCCCGGCTACGACCGTCCGCCTCTGGGCTACGATCGCCGGCCGCGCGGTTGCGATCCGCGTCTCGCTGAAGATATGGCCCGCGATTTCGGCTTCCGCCGCGCCCGCGTCGTCGACGTCACGCCGCGCCGCGTCATCGTCCAGGGCTGGACACGTCGCGGCCCCGACCAGATAAGCTTCGGCAACGTCCGCGGCTGCCCCGCTCTGCGTCGCTGATATCAACTAGAATACCGACCGCCTTTGCCAGTCTCCCGGATCGGCAAGGGCGGTTTTCTTTTTGTGTAATTCTTTGACAGCGCCGCGCGTCTGAAGGACGCGCGGCGCTGTCATGCTTACTGATCGATGGCGAAGGTCACGGTGACGCTGACATTGTAACTGTTCTCGCCGCCCTGGACGGGAACGGCAGCGTCGGAAGCTTCCTTCATCATCGTGGCGCGATAGGCGGGCTGCGGCATCGGGCGAGGGACGTTCTCGTTGATCTCGATGATCCGGCCGAGCTTGACGCCAGCGGCTTCGCTCAACGTCTTCGCCTTCTTGACGGCCTCGGCGACGGCATTCTTGCGCGCCTGTTCGAGGGCTGCTTCCGGCTTGTCGTTGGTGAACTGGATGTCGCCGCCCTGGTTGATACCGAGGGTGACGGACTGGTCGATCACCTGGCCGAGTTTGGCGAGATCGCGCAGCCTGACGGTGACCGAATTGATGGTCTGGTAGCCGATCAGCTGCGGCTGCTGTTGCTGGCCATCGACCGGCTGCGGATAGTTGTATTGCGGCTGGATGGAAAAGCCTGAGGTTTGCAGATCGCGCTCGGCGATGCCGCCGTCCTTCAGCGCCTTAAGCACCTCGTTCATCGCCTTGTTGTTCTCGTCGAGCGCTTCGCGGGCGGTTTTCGCCTGCTTGACGACAGCGAGATTGACGACGGCCATATCGGGAGCGATGGCCGATTCGCCATCACCGGTCACCGAAATCACCGCCTCGCGCGGCTTTGCTTCCTGCGCCAATGCGGGCGCTGCGCTGCCAAGCGGCAGAGCCAGAAGGGCAGTCATCAGAATAGTTTTGGAGAGAATCGGCGCCATGTTTCATTCCCTAGTTGTCGTTTCCCGGAACCACTTTCTGTCGGTTGATTGTGAAGCTATTGCGGCGGAAAGGAAGGGCGGAGGCGCATCGGGAGAAAAATGTGCGGGATGCGTGGGTGGAACTCAAAACCCGTTCAGCGGTCGGCTGCAACATTCGGCTCAACAGGGAGTGAAAGAGAACGCGTCCTGCGCTGGCGAGTAACGGAGAGTGTGCCGTGTCAGCCCCTCTGCCCTGTCGGGCCCGGGGTCGAGCCGCGGGTTTCGACCCGTCCTTCGGACCCCCACGGGTGGGAAGATCGCCTAGACGCACTGGTTTCCCCAGACAATTGGCGTCGCAGAACGACGCAACGGAAGAGAGGTAGGAAGGCCTAGCCACTTGCCGATCTCCCCACCTGTGGGGGAGATGCCCGGCAGGGCAGAGGGGGGCGACCACGGCATACCCTCTCCATCCTGGGCACGGTTTTCACCGGCTTGGTCTGCAGTTCCACGGTTTCGCAGGCGCCGAAGGCCGGCCTGTCGACTGATCCTAGTTCCGGAAGGATTTGCCTATTTCTTGATCAGAAGCCGCAGACGGCTTCGCGGCGCGCTTTATGCGCCGAAATCATCCATAAACGACGGATGGATCGCAGGCTTGCGCTCTTCGCGCGCGTCGCGAAAACGCTGGGGAACCGCACCGAGACCGGCCACGAAACGGGTCAGGAGATTGCGGTTGAAAAGTTTATGCAGGGCACTCATGGCAGTTCACTCATTCTTTTTTTTGTTAGCCGGCAGCATATATTTTGCCCAAGCTGCCATCGCAATGGGCAATTTTACATGACAGTTATGCGACAGTGCATGGCTCGGAGGCAGGTGAAAGGCGATCACATTGGCGTTAGGCGGGGCGCCGAGGCGGCCAACCGCTCTAAATCCTCACAAACACCCGTCATCGCGTGGTAGATTGCCCTCTTGGGCTGAAACCATGCCCCTTCGAAGGAGACGCTCAGATGAACCGATTTTTCGCCTTTATCGCGACCGGAACGCTGATCAGCCTTGCCACGATCACTTCGGCCTGCACGTCGTCCGGAAGCCTCGACCAGACTTCGTCGATCGGCGACGGTTACTATCATGAGAGTCGCCCGCTTAACCCAGCCTGCGGGGGTGGGTTCAGACCTAGCGACGGGCGTTCTTGCAGTTATTAGAAAAGAGTCCTTGGCACTATGTCGTAGGACGAAGTCAGTCTGATGCTGTCATGGCGGTAGCCAATGTTTCGCCCCACATCTCCCCTATGGCCCAATCCACGAGCAAGCGGAGATTGTTGGGCAATTACAGCCAACTGCCTGTAGCCGGCGGCTCCACTTTTCCGTCTGACAAGCGTGCCGTGCCGAAAGATGCGGCACCGACCAATGGAGCTATCACGGCGCTGGCGTCCGCATTTCCAGCGCTAATAGCTGCACGGACGATCGTTGCCGAATCCATTGCGGCAGGCGGGCCGGAGAGCAAAGTCAGCGCTGTGAGAGGTATACCCGACCGAGCCCGTTTGCACCGAGTCATGTGAGCTCGTGGTGCAGGACGATGCCGACATGGAGATGACGAAGACGGTTGTCATGGCTGCCAATAGTTTGCGAGTTTGTAGCATGTGACCATCCAGCATTGCCCACAGAGTGTCCTTGTATTCCTGACAACTAGGGTCGATGTGGCATTCCGATAACTGTGCTTGTCGATCAAGATTTCGTTATTTGTTGACAAACCTTCGCCAGCTTCACCCGAGGGCTAAGCCTAACCCGGAAAACCTGTTGGGGAGGCCATTGGCTCTCCAAATAGCCACTCTAGGAAACGCCGCCGCCGAGATAGTCGGTTTTCCGGCTTGGGCCGTGCCGCAATGAACATCACCGCCTTGGACGCCTGCTTGGCGTCCAAAATTATCACTCAGTGAAGCCCTTGCAGTCTGTTCCGCCGCTCTGCCAGCAGTTCATTTTGAACCAGATTCCTGGCATTGTCCGAAAGACCATTCGGCCCGAACAGACCAAGTTCGGTAAACCGCGCTTCGATTTCCTTCGGAATGCTATCCGCTTCGTGTTGGCAGAGGCGCACAAGCCACTTCCATTCGTCGCTAGTCATATCCCTGTGCACGACCATGAATTGCTACCCCTCCCGAGAACAACGACATCCATTAATAAGTACCACAACTTCTATCGAAAGGCAGGTGGCTCGGCGATCAGGCTGATCATGCGCGTATCAATCCGCAAAGCGCTGCCGAACGCGAGGTTTCCGATCATTCTCGGTAAGTCTCCACCAGCCGATAGTTGGCAAACCGTAAGTGATAGGCGGTCTAGACGCTGCCTCCGACGAGACAAATCTCTCGCCAAGTAATCGGCTACGGAGGACAGTAACTATGCCCGAGACGGCGGTCCGGCCATTTAAGCTTCTTGACCAATATGTTCGCGAAGTGCGCTCTCCAAGTCCACCGGGAGCGACATTGGAAGGGTGCCGCGGGTTGCTTCCCCTATCACCTCGAAATCGTATTCATCCGGGATCCGATCGAACACCGAAGACCTATTGCCAGTATAGTGCGTTAAAACCTCCAATACCTGATCTACCCCGCACCAGGAGGTTTCACCCAGTGAAGGCAACTGATCGTCAAATGGCCGAGGCGCGGCAAACATTTTGTGTGATCCGGGAAACCAGCGACCAACGACCAGCGTATCGTCGATGTGGCTCATGTAGTAGGCAGCGTCAATTTTGCTGAAAGTGTTGCCGACACGCGAAACATTGTCCACATCCTTACGAACGTCATTTTGCTCGCCGACATCCCAATAGTCGCGAAATACGATTAGCACACGATCCAAATTGACGAATGAATGATTCGCACTTCCTATGAATTCAAATGCGCCTCCAAACGCATGGTCGAGATGGCGGCCTTGGCGTTGTTGTCCAAGGAGCAAACGCGCTTGAGTGGCTAATGTGCGTTTAAAGACGGTTAGACCGTCCGTCTCGGCGGCGCTGTCCAAATCCAGGATCTCTCGGAATGTCTGCGCCCCGGAACCCGCAACCGAAATTACGCCGTCCTTCTCCTGGGCGATTTTCTGCATGTTGTGGCTGAATCCTGCCAAACCTCCATCACATATAAATGCGTTGACGAACCAGGCTGATGCTCGATCAGTCGGAAGTCCCGCTTTATTCAAGATAGTTTTTAGATCCTCCAGCGATAAAGGTTTATCGAGCGGCGCCGCGTAAAGATATCGAAGAGCTTTCTCAAAATTTGCCATCGGCCCGCTCCACCCGAAGACGATATGAGGGCCGATCGTGAAAACCTTCCTTGCTAGGCCAGCAACCCAGTGACCACTTCCATCCAGCTACTCGGTTTCATTGGGGAGGTCTCGTGTGGGTATGGGCGTGTCTTCGTATGTTTTCTTCGGGGTGGTGACCAACGTGTCTCCAAACGCAAAGTAGGTCTGCCTCCACTTGAAGCTCGCGATCAACGTCATCGTTCATACACCCCCAGTGATATTGCGGATTGCCTCTCTGGCCATTCCGTTTCGAGTGGCGATCTATATTGGAAATTGCTGTCTGTGACGATCACTACATGGTCAAACGACCATCGCAATTTTTCGGGGCGGAATGACATTGAGGATGGTTTGAGGCAGCTTCAAACGAGCTTTAAGAGGGCTTCAACAGATGTCCAAAAATTCCGGAACCTCGTGTCAAAATTCCGGAATTTCGCGTCCGGCTACACCTAAAATTTATGAAAATTCAAAACCTTAGGATGGTGGTGGGCCCGGAGGGACTCGAACCCCCAACCAAGCGGTTATGAGGCCTATGGCCGAGAACCGTCAGGGGCGGTCACAAACGTTCAGGAGCTGTCGAACCATTCCAAGTCATTGATTTATCAGGAAATCAGTGTCCTCCTTTAGTTCGTCGCCGAAGTCCCTCGGCCGTCATTTGCTGCCCAATCCGTTGCCCGGAAAGGAGCGCCGCCATGAGATCGAACCACGGACTGACCTACGAGATAATCGAGGCGTTGCCTCCACCGGAAAAGGGGGCGGAGCGGTACGACGAGCCCGACCCCGTCA
This sequence comes from Rhizobium sp. NZLR8, assembly GCF_019685025.1. Lineage (NCBI taxonomy): Bacteria > Pseudomonadati > Pseudomonadota > Alphaproteobacteria > Hyphomicrobiales > Rhizobiaceae > Rhizobium > Rhizobium sp. NZLR8. Next base: position 42,313 of record NZ_JABDVY010000004.1, read on the forward strand.
CCCCCAACCTCTACGTCCGCGTCGGGCGGCGCAAGAAGAACTTCGTCCTGGCGGCTCGGTTCGGCGGAGCGAAGCATTCCAGGCGCGAGATTCTCGGAGAGTTCCCGGCGATGGACATCGAAACGGCCCGTGCGAAGGCGGAAGACTGGAACCGCAAGCTCAGGCACGGGATCGACCCCCTGGAGGAGGAAATCCGGGTCGCGCGGGAAGAAGACCTGCGAAGGCGGCGGACGTTCCTGTCGGTGATGGAGGACTTCCTCGACGACCTTCCGAACCGGGATCGGAACAGGCACGTCGACAGCGACATCAAGCTGATCAGACACAACCTCCTCGATCCGGCGACCAACCGCTTCCTCGGTCGGCCGATCTCGGAGGTCACGGACGTGGATCTCAGCGACGTCCTCGAAGCGATTCGCGACCGGCCGGCTCCGACCCAGGCCGTCAAGGCGTTTTCGCTCGTCAGGACCTTCTGGGAGTGGGCACTGACCCCGCGACGCCGGCAGGCATACGGGCTGCAGGGCAATCCGTTCGCAAACGTCACCCTCAAACAGCTCAAGCTGAAAAGGCGCATACGCAAACGCACGCTGGACGGCGACGAGCTGCGCGCCTACTGGCGGGCCACCCTCGCCATGCCCTATCCCATGGGCCCCTATTTTCGGTTCGTGCTGATGACCGGCGGTCGCCGCAAGTCCGAGGCGGCCGGGGCCCGCTGGCGCGACATGGATGTCGAAACGCGCATCTGGACGATTGTCGACTCCAAGACCGGGATGGCGATCATCGTTCCCCTCGCGAAGGAGGTCATCGTCCTGCTGGAGGAAATCCGCTCCAACCAGCCGCCGAACCACGGCGAATTCATATTCAGCAACACAAACGGCCAGAAACCGATCAACGGCTTCGGCAGGGCGATGAACGCGCTACGGACGTTGTTCGCCGCGGAGCTGCGCGAAATCGATCCCCAGGCGGCGGTCACGGGGTTCATTCTCCATGACACCCGTCGGGTGGTCCGCACGGCGCTGGCCGCCCTCGGCGTCCCCGGGGAGGTCGCCGAGCGGGTGATCGGCCATGGGCCGGAGGGCATAGAGGCAGTGTACAATCAATGGGAATATATCCCCCAGACGATGAGCGCGCTCGCGCTGTTCAACCGGCGGCTTCTCGACGTGGTCGAGAACCGGGCCGCCGGTTTCGTCGCCGGCAGATTCGGGGACGACGAATGACATCCCCGGACGATGCTACAGGATTGGTCGTCACCCGAGAGGAACTCTACCGGATGCTGTGGGCGGAACCGGCGACGAAGTTGGCCGCGCGTCTCGGCGTCTCGGACCGCTACCTGAACCAGAAGGTGTGTCCGAGGCTCGGTGTTCCCGTTCCGCCGCCCGGTTACTGGGCGAAGCGCGCCGTGGGGCGCGCTCCGCCCGCGCCGCCGCTTCCGGAGCGGATGCCCGGGAGCGAACAGCTCTGGCGGAAGGGCGATCGGCCGAGGCAACCGCTGCGTCCGCGAACGAAGCCGGTGCAACAGCCCCGCCGCGGAAAACCACGCCCCGGACTACACCCGCTGGTGTGCGAGGCCGCGGTTCATTTCGTCATGATCGGGACGGGGAAACACGGCGAGTATCTCAAACCGCGGCGCAAGCGCCTGGCGGACCTGTCCGTCACCTGTGAAACCCTGTTCAGGTCGCTGAACTTCGCCAACGCGCTGTATCAGAGCTTCGAGGGAAACGGCTGCAGGGTCATGCTGGCCCTTGACACCGAAGAGCTACTACGGATTGGGATCGGGAGCGGGGGGGACGACAGGGGGAAGCGCGATCTCTTGCGCTGGGCACCCGTCCGGCCGACGGTCGCTTACGTGTACGGCGTGCCCATCGGGCTCGCCGTGGTCGAGGCAAGCGAGCCCGTTGAAATGCGGTATGTGGGGGGCGGGCGGTACATCCGCGAGAACGAATTCAAGGCCGCGGAGCATTTCGGACCGACACGGGAAACGGAGCTCGAGAAATCTTCGGGCCGCCTGACGCTGACCGCCTACAGCCCATTCCATCCGTTTCCATGGTCGCGTCGGTGGATCCAAACGGGAGGAAAGCCGCTCGCAGCTCAGTTGCCGGCGATTCTCGCCGCGGTCGAGATCGCGGCCCTCGACCTGTTGCCGAAACTGGAGGCGGCGGGATGGTATTTCGAGCGCGAGAGCTGACCGCCTACTTGCTGTCTCTTAAATCGGGTGGCAAGTAACCTTCAGGGTCGGCGAGATAGCGGAGCACCTCTGCTTCGGCCATTGCGATTCGGTGTGGTGGAAGCTTTAGCTTGGGTGGAAATCTGTTCGCTTCCCAACGCCGCCGGATACTGGATTCCGACAACCCGGTCAGCTTCATGACCTGCTTCAGAGTCAACAAGGCTTTCGGTCCGCGCATTTCACTTGCCTTTCCATGCCTCGGCCGAACCGACGATAATTTGGCCAAGGGTCGATCTCTTCAGGGTATGAACCCTGAAGGTCGGTGGTTCCGGGAGAAGGAAAGCACGGCTAGAAAATGGGATCAAATTCGGTGGTTGCGGGGGCGGAAACGACCCGCCAACTGCACAATTCGCCGATCACCCAGCACGGGGTTTCACCCAAAGTCGAGACGGCAAAGGCGCTCGCTTGGAAGCTATTCGAACTCCTGCGGCTAGATAGTTGCGTGCGTCTGTCATCGTAGCGCACAAAAACTCCATGTGCTTTTCATCCTCGAAATATTCCCGGAGCTGCTTATAGCCCTTCGCCGTGAAGCGCCGTCCGTTCTCGAGGTTTTCTATCTGCCTCTCCGCCAACTTCGATTCGCGGGCCACCTGCTCCTCTGAGAGTCCCAAGAGCGCCCTAGCTGCAAAAAAGTTCGCGTCATCTACAGGCAGCGGCCGGAGAGCGGCCCTGCCCAGCAGTGTCCTTGGTTTCCAACAGACACCCGAGCCGTAAAACTCTCTGGTGGTCAGATCGTACACTCCGAGAAATTCTATTCCAGCCTTGTCGTAGAAGTTCCGCAACGCGGCGATGGACGTGAGCGTCGCATCCGATCCATTTTCGCAACCCGCGAGCGACTTCCGTGACATTTGTATATATTCAGCCACTTCGTCCATGGTGAGGCCCAAGAGTGCTCGCGCCGCTCGCAGGGTATCCGGCGGTGCATAGGTAAAAGGTCGCTCGTCCGAGTTGACGTGCTCAGATCGGGCCTCCTCTTCGCGCGGGCTCCTCGGGCGAGCAATCATCGCCCACCGGAATCCGAGGTTGGATTTTGGCACGGGAAGTTTGGAAGCCAGCGAACGCCTATTCCGAAATATCTGTTTGCGACAGGATCGCCCCAACCGACGAACTCGACACCGACGCTTTCGTAGAACGCCAGAAGCGTGCGGTGCGACTCCTCCCAAGCCTTTCCAAGTTCCAGACTCTTGACGGTGGCGCGGCTCAACCCGGTCAATGCGGCGACCTCTTCCTGTCCTCTGTTCAGCAGCGCACGCGCGGCCCGGAAGGACACCCGCGTGTCCTCGGCATGAAACTTCGCCTTCTCCGCCTTGCCGACATCTTGCGAACTCGGGCCCGACCACCGTGCCCCGGCGCGGGCGATCTCTTTTCCGATGGTCGCCTCGCCGAGAATCTCGATGCCCGCGGACGAATAGAAATCGACCAAATCCAGGTTAGTGCCTATCCGCCCGTCCGAGGTTTCGACGATGGTGAGGTACCGGTGTGGCACGCCGGCGGCCTCTGCAGCGGCGCGCTGCGAGAGGTTCATAAGCGCGCGAGCGACCCGGAGGGCGTCGGGTGGGGCAGGTATCCTCATTCACTCGAGAAGCCGGCCCCTCAAAAAAAAGTCAATTAATACCTCATGGGGTCTTTTATTGTGACATATGGAGTCTACAAGACTCCTTACGCCCCATAAAGCGGAGGCAACGATTCGAGGGTTCATGATGCGACACGATGATTCGGCTCAGTGCGAGTGGTTTGGAACGTCACGAGCAACGCTCGTTGAGAAGGTACGGCGTCTTGCCGATGACCTCGAAAACATTGATCGGCAGCCCGACCGGGTAGTTCCGAAAGTCGCCATGAATAGTTGGACGTTGGGGAAACGGATGGTGCCCTGCCTGATCGGTAGTCCGATCGGGCACCCGAGCATAGCCGATGGCAAACCAGCGTACTCGAGTGAACTCTTTTACCTGAACAAGGAACGGGGCATCGCGCGCACGATGTCCCGTTGGTACCAGCTGGGGACTCGCGTCGCCCCAGCTTACTGGGATGAGAGGTTGCTGAAGAAACGCGGGCCGTCGGGGGATTCGCATTGATGGATATCGTGGAATTTCTCGAGGTCGTAAACGAGGCCCCGCTGCGGTCCGCCGCAAAGCCGCGAGTCCCGTGGAAGCCGTGTCAACCGGACGACGATCCATTCATCACTCTTCCAGTCTTCGTCGCCTATTGCGCCATCGCAGCGGCACTCCGGCCGTGGAACCGAAGGAACGCCAGGTTCAAGGTTATCCTCTGCCTTCAGGTGGAAGCCTGCCTCCCGGTTTACACAGCGGCCGCAAGAGTCTTCCTAAATGGGGTCGCAGATTACAAATTGGGTCGCACCCGGCCGTTCGTCAGTGATTGGGGCGGTCGTTATTCCAACAGGGATCAATTTGAGGTCCAGAGAATGGACCGGGCAATCTTCCTCAAAGAGCCCAAGAAGGACTTGGATGACGAAGCAATACTCTTTGCGGACGCGGTTGTGGATATCCCGGCGCGGACCAGGAGCCACGTCGAGGCCGCCATGAAACGTTTCGAGTTGCCAATCGTCGACAGGGACGTCGAATTACTGCTCTCGGAACCGTGGTCTCGCTTGGACAAGGCCTTCCCGGAAGGTCGGCCGCCTACGCTCGCATTGCAGAGGTTGAGGCAATATCCCCGGCTCGCCACGCCTACCGTTGCGCCCGTAAAAGTGACCGATCCAACCCTCGCGGACATGCACGGATACGGAAAGGTGGTGGACTGGGGGCATGAGCTCGCCCGCGACATCGATAATTACAAATCGGGCCGCATCCCGTGGGAGGACGTGGACGATGGGGTCTTGCTTTCTGGTCCGACGGGAACGGGAAAGACCACGTTTATCCGTGCCCTGGCCAACAGCTGTGGCGTATCTGTCATCGCCGGTTCTTTTTCGATTTGGCAAAGCGCGGGTTCGCTGGACGACTTTTTAAAAGCCATGCGGAAGACCTTCGAGGAAGCCAAAGCGAAAGCGCCGTCCATCCTGTTTGTGGACGAGGTGGACGCGTTTGGCAGCCGGAACATCCGTGATGACAACAGGTCTTACTGGACGGCCGCGATCGCCGGTTTTCTCGAGCTCCTCGACGGTTTCCACGGTCGCGAGGGCGTGGTGGTCGTCGCGGCGTGTAACCATCCGGACAGCCTCGACACGGCGATAAGGCGTGCGGGACGGCTGGGCAGCCACTACCAAATCACACTTCCCGACGCGCAATCCCGATTATCGATCTTGAAATTTCACAGCGGTATCGAACTTGATAACTCCCAAGCCGCGATGTTCGGCATGGCAACCGAGGGTTTCTCGGGTGCCGATATCGAGCAACTCGCTCGTGATGCTAGACGGGCCGCGCGACGTCGTCTGGAGGACCTCTCGGCAACCCACATCATTGACCAACTGATAACGTTGACAGAGCTTTCAGGTGATTTCGTTCGCGCTCTCGCTGTCCATGAAGCTGGTCATGCCCTGGTATCTATTGAAATCGGTCACGGAGAGGTTAGGGAGGTCAAGATTTCCCAATACCGGATCGAAGGCAAATCCAGCCAATTGGGCTACGTACGGTACGGCCAAATGGGTGCTCGACCAAAGACGCGAACCGATTATTTGAACGCAATCGCGGTTTGCCTCGCTGGGATCGCCGCTGAAATGGAAGTCTTCGGTTGGTTTGCCGACGGCGCTTCGGGCTCTGAAACCGCAGACCTCAACAGGGCGACGGAGCTTGCCACCATGCTTGAGGGCGCTCTTGGGATGGGCCACACGCTCATTGTTGAAGGCCCCATCGACCAGCTCGAGCGGTTGCGAGCCTATAACCCGGAGTTCCGGAGGCGTGTTCACGACATCTTGGAGAACGAGTTCGGCCGTGTGAAGTCCATCATTCAAACCCGTCGAACGGCTCTCGATGCCATCATCGAACGTCTAGTGCAAACGAAAGAGATGCCGGGCGAGGAAGTCGCCGAGATCGTACGACGGCACCGGACGCCGACGGTCAGTTTGGCGAAGCTGCCACGTCGAAGTGCGGGGGCGTAGATGGTGAAAAAGCGTCGAGGCGGTCGGTCCTATCGTCGCGACATGACGGTACCGGACCAAGAAAAGTCTTTCGGGTCAGGTCTGGACGAAGTCGGCTTCGATCCGCTTGGACGCCGCATTGTGGTTGAGAGCGGTCGCAATGCACAATGGCCATTGCAGCACGCAACTCCGAGCGGTGCCTATTACGACAGCTTGTCAGGCCATATTGTCGTCGAGTTCGACAACGGCTCGACCTTTACGGTACCAGTCCGGTCTCTTGAGACACTGGCTGACGCATCCGAGAGTGACATTGCCGAAGTCAAAATAGTTGGCGGGGCAGGCCTTCATTGGGAGCGTCTCGATCTCGTTCATGAGATTGGCCCCCTAATGCGCGGAATTTTTGGAACGCGGAGTTGGCGAATTCCATGAGAAAGGCCGTGATGTCTTGGCTCTAACCAAGTCTGCCGCTGCTGACTCTTTGATGAGGCGCGGGAACCGGCGACCTTTTTTTGCCCTGCCGCAGTAGGACAGCAGTCATGAAACTTTGGATTATCTCCGACATTCACCTCGAGTTCGGACAACCCTTTTTGCAGACCCCGCCTATTGACGCTGATGTCCTGATTTGCGCGGGCGATCTCGGCACCAAAGGCGTTGTCCCGAGCCTTCAATGGCTCGCCGACACCTATGCCAATACCCTCCCGGTCATCTTTGTGCCTGGCAATCACGAGTTCTATTTTGCGGCCATTGAGGAGAGCATTCGCGATGCCCGTGAATTCGCCGCTGGCTTTTCGAATATCCACTTTCTCGAAAACGACGCGGTCGAGATCGGCGGGGTCAAGTTTATCGGCGGAACCCTGTGGACCGATTTCCGCCTGTTCGGTCGAAAACCTGAAGTCAGCATGTCCTATGCCCAAAGTGGAATGAACGACTTCAAGAAGATCAATTTCTCAAAGGCACCGTTCCGCAAGTTCAAGCCGATTGATGCCTACCGGAAGCATGTCGAAAGTCGGGATTTCATTGCGGCAGAACTATGCAAACGTACACCAATGCCGACGGTCGTCATCACGCATCACGCCCCGTCTCCACGTTCGATCGACCCCGGTTTCAGGCACGATCCACTTTCCGCTTGTTATGCTTCCGACCTGGAAGACTTGATGTGGGAGGCCGGACCAGACTTGTGGGTACACGGTCACGTCCATCATCGAAACGACTACAAGGTCGGCGACACCCGGGTTGTCTCCAATCCTCGTGGATATCCGTCCGAGAGGACCGGCTTCGATCCGGCCTTCATCGTTGAGATCAGTCCCCTTTCCGGATCGAACAGTGACTTGGCCAAGTCGGCGTTGGCCATACTCGACCGCGCACCCAACGCCGAACCCGAAACAGGCGACGAACTTCCGGATCAACTTGGCTCCAGAAAACCATGACGTGGCGATGGGCGGGCTGAGGATACAATACAGCAACAAGAGGGCCATGTTCCGAGCCGAGTCGCACCGATCTTGGAACCTAGTCCCCTTGGACGTCAGAAGTCCCGTTTAAATCGATCGAAAGAATTGTGATCCGCCCAAAAACCGCCTCCGGCGTAGGAGTTCCAATGTCCCATCAAATACCGAGCAATGCCCGCTACGACAGACGCAACGGCATGGTCGTTGTCGAATTCAGCAACGGCTCCGTGTTCATGGTGCCTGCGCGCTCGCTTCTCGGACTAGCCGGCGCTTCCGAAAACGAGATTGCCGAGGTCGAACTGATGGGCGAGGCGGGTCTGCGTTGGAAACGTCTGGACGTCGATCACCAGATCGGCCTCCTGATGGGAGGGGAATTAGGTACAAGAGTTCTCACGCCGGAGTTTGCGCAATGCCCAGGCGAGCGGTTAGGGGAGATGGAGGAGCCGCCGTCCGCTCTATGGCTCGGGCCGGTAATCGAGTTCCTGTCAGACAATCTCCCCGGCAGCCGCAAATCTGGTTGGGATCATGCTTTCATAACCGCCTATCAAATCGGTTGCGAGGCGCTCGTCGCTTTGGGCCAAGCAGACGAGACCGCCCACGGACCTGTCCCGCGCGAAAATCCGGCGCTACCCGCGATTCTTCCCCGATGGGATGACCTGGCGACCGCGGTGATCCTTCTCGCGGCACAGAACGGATTGATCACCTTTCTTTCGGACGGTGCCGACCGCCCATTGGAAGAGCTTGGGGCAGGAAACGAAAGCCTGCATCACTCCAATCGCGGAATGTGGGCCGCGCGCTCCACTCCGGAGTGTACGTCGGTTCTCCGTTCGCTGGGTTTGCTCGACGGGAGGAACAAGTGGACCGCGGCGTCCGAAACCATCCTATGGCGAGACAGCCCAGTGGAATGGCGCATCGATTTCAGGAATGATCCCCGTTTCATTCGGGCGTTGGAGGACGCGTGCAAGCACATGCCCAGCAGTATCCGGGCCGAAATAGAGCGCATTGCCCAAATTACCGATGAAGCCATTGCAGCGCACAGCGCGGGAAGTCTTGACCAAGATGAGGACGGGTCCAAACCCTTGATGAGAATGTCGCCGAAAACACCGGAACAGGTGAAAGATACTATCCGTTGGATGAGAAGGCATGATTTCGACGAGCTGTTCTACAAGTTCTGGCGGATTGGCGATGGCTGGCTGTCCCCCGACGAAGCACATCGGGCTCTGGAGATTTTCAATGACCCCCTTGCCATTGCGGTGAGGAAGGCTGTTGCCGCTCGACTCTATCCACATTGGCCGCATTTGGCTGAGTGAGAAGGTCCGGCCCGCGAGCGCAGGACCGCAGGTATGTCATCGCCGGGCTCGTTAATGGCATTAGCCAGTCCGCGTAGGTAACTCGTTTAGATGGAGACCAAGCCGATGAGTGTCAGATTGTGGACCTCGCTAACCGTAACCGGTGTCCCGCTCCCACATTGTCCCGGCCGTCATAATCTGTGATCGGATTCCGTGGATGAGCAACGGGAGTTTCTCCATGGAGACTACATTGGAGGTTCTCACGACCAGGAAGTCTGGACGTGAGGTTCACCGGCACTGGCCGGACGAGTTCAAGGCGCAGATCGTTTCGGAGAGCCTGCGGCCGGGCGCGATGGTGAATGAGGTCGCCGAGCGGTATGGGGTGAAGCCCAACCACCTCTCCACCTGGCGGACTATGGCGCGGCAGGGCAAGCTGGTTCTGCCTGCGCCTGAGGATGCGCTGGAATTCGCAGCGGTGATCGTTGATCCGCCCGTTTCGGAGCCGCCAATCAAGAAAGCCAGTCGCCCCGAGATCATGGTCGGTGCTGTCACGATCCGTCTGGAAGAAGGCGCATCTGCCGCCCGGATCGCCGCTGTCGCGCGTGCCTGTGCGGTTCCGGCATGATCTTTCCGTCGAACCGCGTCCGGATCATGGTGGCGACCAAACCAGTCGACTTCCGCAAAGGCCATGATGGATTGGCGGCGCTGGTCAAGAACGAGCTGCACAAGGACCCGTTCACGGGGACGGTCTTCGTATTCAGGTCACGCAAAGCCGACCGGTTAAAGCTGATCTACTGGGATGGGAGCGGTCTGGTGATGGCCTACATGCGGTTGGAGGAGCACACGTTCACCTGGCCCGGCGTCAGGGACGGTTTGATGGCCTTGGGCCATGCTCAGTTCGAGGCGCTGTTTGCAGGGCTCGACTGGCGTAAGGTTCGCGCTGTTGAAGCAAGAGCGCCAACTGCAATCGAATAGGTGCGACACGATGACTCGGTTCGCAAATTCCGGCGGTGGGACGACACGCAATTTGATAGACTCCGACCATGTTGGACGCGGGCGATCTGCCGGACGATATCACTGCCCTGAAGGCGATGTTGATCGCGGCGCAAGCGCGTGAAGTCCGCAAGGATGAGCGGATCGAGCGGCTGGAGAAGCTTGTTGCCGCTTTCAAGCAAGCCGCCTTCGGCCGCAAATCCGAGAAGGCTGATCCCGAGCAGTTCGATCTCGCACTGGAGGACCTTGAGACAGCCATCGCTGCCGTCCATGCCGAAGACGAGGCGGATGGCCCCTCGGGTAAGCAGCAGGCCAAACCACGCGCCGCCAATCGCGGCTCTCTTCCCGCCCATCTTCCTCGTATCGAAGAGATCATCGAGCCGGAAAGCCTGATCTGCGCATGCGGTGGAGGTCTGCATTGCATCGGCGAAGATGTGTCCGAGCGGCTGGATGTCGTCCCGGCACAGTTCCGTGTCATTGTCACCCGGCGTCCCAAATATGCCTGCCGTGCTTGCACCGACGGCGTCGCTCAGGCTCCAGCACCCTCTCGACTGATCCACGCCGGATTGCCCACCGAGGCAACCATCGCGCATGTGCTGGTGTCCAAATACGCCGATCATCTGCCGCTTTACCGGCAGGCCCAGATCATGAGCCGACAGGGTATCGATATTGACCGCTCCACACTTGCTGACTGGGTCGGTCGGGCAGCTTTCGAACTGCGTCCGGTGTTCAAAGCCTTGATTGCCGATCTGAAGCGCTCGACCAAGCTGTTCATGGACGAGACCCGTGCGCCGGTACTCGATCCCGGCTCCCGCAAAACCAAAACCGGATACTTCTGGGCGCTGGCCCGCGATGACCGACCATGGGGCGGAGGTGCCCCACCCGGTGTCGTTTTTACCTATGCTCCTGGCCGTGGCGGGCACCATGCCGAGCGGATATTACAAGGGTTTACGGGCATCCTTCAGGTGGACGGCTATGCCGGATATAATCGACTGATCGCAGCGGATCGTGTCGGTCCCGACATCCGGCTAGCCTATTGTTGGGCGCATGCGCGGCGCAAGCTGGTCGAGATCACTCGTATCGGCATAGCGCCGATTGCAGAGGAAGGCGTGAAGCAGATCGGCGAACTCTATCGCATCGAGGCTGAGCTACGTGGTCTTTCCGCTGAAACTCGCTTCGCCGGGCGGCAGGAACGATCAGCTCCGTTGATTGCGGACATGCGAACCTGGCTCACTCAGCATCGTGCCCGCGTCGCTGGCAAATCGCCGCTTGGCGAGGCTCTCGCCTATATCGCCAAATATTGGGAAGGCCTCTGCATCTTCCTGACCGATGGTCGCATCGAGATCGACAACAACAGCGTCGAGAGAACAATTCGGCCGATTGCCCTTAACCGCAAGAACGCGCTTTTTGCCGGGCATGATGCCGGAGCGGAGAACTGGGCAACCATCGCCTCGCTCATCGAGACGTGCAAGCTCAACGCCGTCGATCCGTTTGCATATTTGACCACCACGCTCACCGCCATTGTCAACGGCCATAAGCAGAGCCAGATCGAGGGTATCCTACCGTGGAATCACCCGGCTGGGTAATATGTGCCAAGGCTTCCGTCGGCCCTTTGCGGACTTATCGGGACCCGCTAAACGTGCCGCTGGAACAGCGAGGGCGCGATGGTCAGAGGCAGAAAGCAGAAACGAGGCGATATCGTTAGGATCGACATTGGAAACGGAAAGCAATTTCACGCCGTCGCCCTAACACATCCGCTGTTCGCTTTTCTCGACGGTGTTTTCGAACGTGAAGAACCGGTTCAAGACGTGCGAGATCGAGCGGTTCTCTTCAAGCTATGGGTGATGGACAGCGCCGCGAAGTCCGGGCGATGGCCCATCGTTGGAAAGGTTGATCCACCCACGGTGTCCGCGTTGGACGGCGCGGTGTTTTTCAAGCAAGACCGGATTTCAGGCAAAATATCAGCGTATGATGCCATCGCGAATGCCGAGTCTCCGCTTAGCTTTGAAGAAACAGACCGCCTAGAATGCGCTGCTGTTTGGAGTCCCGAGCATGTCGAAGACAGGCTTCGTGATCATCTGAACGGCATCTCGAACAAGTGGTGGGCATCAATGCGGCCCCGAAAATAGCGATGATCTACTTGTCGGAACGCCCGGTGTTGGCGCGAAGCGCCGACCGCCTCATGGCGGCAGTCTTCGAAACGGCAAAACATCGTGGTCAAGGTGTGAGCGAGATAGCGCTTACTCCTTTGCCAACTTAGAGAAATCATCTAAGTGGTACGACCCCTCAATGATCCTCATGGAAGTTGCCACCTCGTATGCCTCGCAGCCCCTATTACTCCGTCAAACGCTTACTCGCTTGCGCTTTGGCGGCCATGAGCGTCGGGCAGATGGTCCTTGATGGTTTCGTCCCTACCGAAGTCCTTGCGTCGGGAACTCCGAAAAAAGTCGATGTTATGATCGTGAGGAAAGGCTACGCGCTGTTATCGCAATCTCAAAATTGCCAGGCTGGCCAACCCTGCAAGTTCGAGTTCGGTAACATATCTGCCAATATTCTCTTAGGACAAAACTTCTATGTTTCCGTGCAGGTCTCCGGAAAACAGGAGTTTTGCTGTTTATTTTCAAACAGAAAAATGACTTTGGAGAAACTGCCAACTACCGAACCTTTTCGGGCCGATCTCTTCCGATTCGCCCCGTCATCCAAAGAGGTCAAGTTCGACAGGTACTTCGGACAAGTCTTTGTTAAGGTTGAATAGGAGCCCACCATTTGATTTGGGGCGGCCGGAAATCACGTCACATCAAGTCGTTGATGTTGTGGAATAATGAATAGCCAATTCCCGCTGGACTCACACGAGGCGCTAAATTAGGTGATTGCTGGCCAAATCCATGACCACTTTGAAGTCGTGATCAATGCCACCGACAAAAAGCGAGACGTTGTCGTCGCGGCCTTTTCCAGTGGTCCATCGCGGGCCTGGCAATCTCGTCGACAAAATCAGATGCAATTCAATGTTCTGCGAGCAAACGAGGTACAAAGACACCGGTGCCTTTCCTTGAGCCTGTCGCGCTATTTCTAAGCCATTTCGCACAATGAAGGGCATAGCCTTGACATGTTGCCAAGGCGGCTCGATTGCATAAGCTTGCCCGTTGGAAAGCAGGACCCAGAGGGTTCCAATATAAACCCTGAAGATTGATCAATCCATCCACAACGCACCCACTCGTGCTGGCCATCAAGCTACTACTTTACGCTGTACTGCCAGTGGCCGCAATTGGAGATCACTCCTGCCATCCCGTAGGGCGGCATTCCTCAAAAAGATGGACAGCATAAGGTCAAGGTGCGAGCGTAACAGCGCTTACCGCTAACCGAGGAGCAGGACGCGTTTACCCGCTCACTTGTGAGGACCAGCAGACGATCTTCATTGCCGGTCAGCTTCGATCGGAGCCGTGGGGCGAAGAATGTTCCGCTCATCCTTGGATTAAGCGTAACCTGTGTTCTGGCCCCACGTTGTCCGCTGTCGCCTGATCTGTGATCCAGTTTTCATGGATGAGCAAAGAGGATATTCCCCATGGAGACTACGTTGGAGGTTCACCACGCGGCGGGGCCGACGTGAGGGTATCGCCAATGGCCTGATGAGGTGAAGGCACGGATTGTTTCCCGATGCGTGGTCGGTGCACGTCCTTTGGCGCTCGGCTCAATTCGTGGGGGGCGTCTTGATGATGGAATTCATGCCTGGCAATTGATCTGCCTGCGCCAAAAAATCCCCGCCGACTTGTACATTTGCGTTGTCGCCTAAACCTATCACGCCAAAACCAATATCATCGTGCGGATAAAAAGCCAGATTCCAATCAAGCGAGATTATGAAGCAATGACCGTACAGTCCATACACAACCATCTTTGCGACAAGTAAAGATCTCACACTTTCGATAGGGAAATCATCCACTTTCATGAGGGCAATATTCCCCCATTCCCTTTCGAGTGATTCAGCATATTCCTGTGAACTAGGATCACGCCCAAATCGTTCTTTGTAACCAAATTCTTTGATCAGCCCAGCCCCCACAAGGCCCTTTATTAGATTGCCGTCTCGCTGGTCGTCCGCAGCATCGCCGTAATGCCCAACTTCGTCAGAGTTTGCGTGCACCGAGGATGCAAGCACAAAATATTCCAGATCGTTTCTGAAATATCGTAGGAAGAAGTCGACGGCAGACTCTTCCATGCCCGGCGTATATCGGGTGTCTTTTTCGAAAAAACCGAGGAAGCGAGCTGATGCTCCATATCCCGCGAGATTGACTGATTGCAGTAGCAACTGAAGGATATCGCTCATTCTTCTCATACACAGCTTCGATTCCGCCTTAAACAGACGACTGCACACGTATCGGAAACGCCCAAGATCGAGAACGGCCAAGCCATTGATGTACGGTCAAGGCTTATAGATAAACCCACCGTGTCCAACAACGGGGGATGATGATGGAGCGCCTGGTATCACTTCGGCCGTTTCCTTCGGCCGCCGCGCCATCACAATCCCCGCTTCTGGTGGGGTTTATTTTGCCGATGTTTCCAGCTGTGGGTGACTATACATCTGTCCGATCTGGCCGGGACCAAAAGCCCAGATGAACATGAGCAGTCCCAACAGGAACACCAGAACTGCGACGACCGTGAAGCGTCCGACAGCGGATGCCTTGAAGCCGAATATCTCGAAGTTGAGGGAGTCGTTGGGGTCTTGCATAGGCGCATCTCTCCTTAAAGAAAAAGAAAAACCGCCTGCTACTGCTACGCATTAAGCAGAAACGTTTGATTCCTGCAATAGGCCCGGTATGTGAACGAGACAACCGGCAGAGAATTCATTAACCATGGAATCCTCAAGATTTTCGTCTAAGCTGTTGCCGAGCCGTTAATTTTTCGCTTTGTCCACAAAGATTCCAACATCGGTTTTCCCGACGACAAATCTTGTGATGGACAGCGCTTCTTTACCGTGCACATACCACCCGGCTACGGCAGCAAGTGCTAAGAAAACAAAGAGAATCCACCTCCAGCCCAGAGATCCGTGAACCGTTGGCGATGTGACCATTGAAGCTGGGATTTCCGGCATGGCCTCACCGAACACCGTTCCGACTGCAGGCGGCTTCTCTGCATTTGAATCGGCACACATATAAGATCGCACCCAACAACGAATGTGAGCCTTGGGCCCAACCTTAAACGGCTCACCGACATCCGCTCCAGTTGTTTTCGCGAATACATCCCCTGGCCACAGATCTCCAAACGCACAGGTGCCGACGTCGAAGAGACCATACTCCTGCCAGGCTCCGATGACCGATCAAGCGGCTTCATGCAGAGACAGTTTAGCTAAACCAAGCATTCGAGGGGAAGGAAACAACGATAAGGCGTCGTCGCCGGGTCAAGCATAACTGCCGCTTCTCAGAGATTTTGCGGGACACACGTCTGTGTTTCACAGCGGCTGGTACGCGACCTCGATAACCCGTTGTGCTTGCTCAACCAAGGAATCAACCAGACTTTCGCCGTCGGCATTGAGCGGAACATCGAGATGTATCCAGACGTGGCCATCGCACTCAGTTAATCGCTGCGACAAGCCAGACGCGACAAGACGCTCGCGGATAACCGAGAACTTGGGCGTATGACGGTGGAACCGCAGCCAAATAGGGGTCGTGTACCCCGCAAAAGGATCGCGGACCCCAACGCTGAAGCAGGGCTGCTCGGTGCCAAGCGGTAGGCAGACATATCGACGCTGGTAGTCGTCGCGATCCTTGCCCATCGGGAGGACTCGGCTCTGCTGCGCCAAGTGGCGGGAAACGCGATCCACGAGATTGACGAATACCTGTTTCCGCTCGCGCCAAGCGAGCAGGTCAGAGACACTCCTCAGTGGCTCGATGTCGTGGCCCTCAAGGACCCTGTACATGGCCTCAAATTGGGCGAGGTCACCACGGAACGGTTCCGAGCGAACATCTCTCAGAGCGACCAAAACCCCCTCCCAATCGATCACCGCAACGGGAAAGTCGGGCGTTGCACCGTGCTGCCAAGGACCATCCTCGGTGAGAGGGGACGCACTCGGCACCGATGCTTTCATCGCAGCAACGCGGTATTGAGGTACCAGCACCAGCAACATTCCACTATGAGAGCTTTTTTGAAGGTCGCCAAGGTATGAACTGAGTTGGCCCTCGCCAAACGCCGCGCCTAATTTCGCCTCTATCTTGACCACGAGCTTTCCGTCAGCCGTGCGGCCCTCCAAGTCGGGGCGGGCACCGTCTGTCTGTCTAGCCTCGGCTCGCCAAGTCAAGTCGGAGTTGACAGTTCTGCCCACCATCTTGGAGATATGGTCCCCAAAGCTCTTGCGTGCATCCGGATTCTGAAGAAGGTAGGCAAGCCCCTGCGTGCACAGCAACTCTCCCTGTTTGGAGAGGGAGCTGAATTGGGCGAGGTGGCTCATGAGTAGTCGCATGATTAGCCTCTTGAACTTCAGGACCAAAGACGAGAGCTAATGGATAGCATTGATGACTTCAAGAAGTTCATCGGCATGCGCCACTGGCGCTACGCGAAAACCATGCCGCAGTGGCCGCACGAATACTCGGTACGTCAATTCGACGATCCGCCGGAAGACCAGGCCCTGTTTGAGGAAGCCGTCTCATTCATCCGCACCCAGGGCAAACGAAGGTGGTTTGAACCAACTGGTAGAAGCTCTGTCTACCTTGACATCGACGGCCAACAGTATTGGACCATGGGCGCTCCGGTTAAGGAAACAACTATCATAAACCGTGCGTGGCTGGATTGGAGAGAGCGCCTTGTTCGGCGCGACTCAGGTTTGTGATCCTCCCGACTCGACTTCAGACTCGGCAATGCAATTATCACATACGTATCAGGGAGATCATGTATGGAACACTCGGAGTTTCAGATCGGTCTGGAGTTCTGGTGCGGGAAGAGGCGGTGGAGGTGTACCGACGTAGGCACGCGCACAGTTGTCGCGATTCGCGTCCACCCGGTTGAGATGACGACCGTCCAGGCTGATGATATGAAAGAGCACGATACGCTTACTTATGAGCAGGCAAATGCGATGGGCTGGTTTGATGGCCCCCCGTATAGAGTGGCCGAAATGGTTTTCGACGAAGACGATCTCGAAGTCTGCTCGCTTGAGAGGGAGGACCTATGAACTAGGCTCAGAGCCGGATCGATAGATTGCCGCCGTGGAATTGTGAGAGCCGAGTAAGTTTGCGCAGGGTTGCAGTTGGCCCCAAGGCGATCGGCGAAAGGCCGATTGGCTTTGTGCTAACTAAAGATGATTTCTTCGGAGCTGGTAGCAGATGAGCCGGGACCAACTAATGGTTTCGATCTCGGCCATTCAGTGGTCAGCGGGCAACATGACTGCAATTGGCGCGAAGCTTCCGTCTCCAATATCGCGACGCTATTCGAAACGGCATAAACTTGATGGCCAAAGTGCGAGAGGGACGGCGCTTACCGTGAAGGCACGGATTGTTTCGGAGAGTTTGCGGCCGGGCGTGACGGTGAACGAAGTGGCGGAACGCAACAGGTCGAAGGCCAACATCTGTCGTCCTGGAGAACACTGGCGCGACAGGGCAAGCTGGTTCTGCCCGAGCCGGAAGATGCGCCCGAGTTTCGCCGCAGTGGTCTTCGAGACTCATGCGCCGGAGCCACCGACGGTCAAAGCCGCCTCCCGCGCGGAGATCGTCGACGCGCCTCTTCCTAGAGGGTAGTTCCCGAAGTAAAACACGTCGATGAAAAACGAACTGGTTCATGAAATCTGGCTCGATCCCGAGCCAGATGGTCAACTGCCCCCCGGTCTTTGTCTGGCTGGTCCCATGGGAGACAATTTTAGAGCGCTTCTTAATGAGGGGGCCGTGAAGGCAGGCGAAATAACTGGGCACAGCCATTTCGATGTCATGACGAAATACTGGAAGCTTCAGGGCTGGGGCGAGTACCAGACGGGGCACCGACAGGATCACGAGCCATATCCTGACGAGTGGGTTCGAATCCAACGTCCTTTTATCGACAGTATATGAATTGCAGATTGACTGCGGCGACCCCTCAGTCCGCGCGGCGCTTAACACCACTGATCTTACAGGCGAGCACCGTACTTTTTGGTCAAGTGTGATCGATAGGTCGCCTACAGCGAACCTGTCATGGGAAGCGCATTTGTCGACAACAAGCGCCAGCTTCAGGTGAGGTCCCCCTCGATGCGGAGGCCGGAGATCTGTCTGCTGCGAAGATAACTGCGAAGTTCCTCGCCGACACCGGGCTTCCGTATGCTCACATCCAAGACCCTCCAGATGACTTTGCACGTGCGGAGCGAGGCGCGGGTCTCGTGTAACAGGTTCGGGCAGCTCGTTGGTTACCAGTGCCGCCAAGCCGATCACAGATTAGTGCGGCAAGGACAACGTCAGACCGGAACAACGTATACGACCTCGCTCTCACTTCCTCAGGTTTTTCTCATTGTTCCAGCCCATCCAGATTTTCCCGTCCTTATCGCCATTCCATGGATCACCGAACGCTTTTGAAGCGGGAATGTCATCTTCCCGCTTCAATGCTTTCCTGACTGCACGGCGCTCTTGATGGTGAGCCAGTTTTTTGCTTGGCTTATCGCTTTCTGCGCACACTCCTGCAAAGGGCAACTTTTTTCTCGATCTCGCCATACTGCCTCTTTCTCGTTGTCCGTCAGTACGCGTGTTTCTCGAACAGGTTGCGACCGTTTTCGTAGGTATAAATGTTGTTGCCGCGCCTTATACTGACGGTCGATCCCGTGAAGCCAACCAGGCCATCCTTCGGCCCGGTCCCAGCCGGGATCTGGCAGACATTGCGGCCACGCTCATCGTATACATCGACGTAATTACGTTTTTGAACAGCCGATGCGATCCCCATCAGCGACCTTTAATTTTCTTAAAGCCACGCAAGAAGCCCGTCCGAGAGTTTCCGATATCTCTCAGGTTCAGGGTTCCAAGTTCTGCAATGATTTCTTCGCGTCGCTTTTTCCAGCGGCCTTCTTTCTGATCGTCATCAAAGCCAAAAACAAAAAGGGCGGGGTTCGTTATGAGGCTAAGAGCCGTCTTGCCCTCACCAAGGCTACGAAAGGTTTCTTCCACATCGGCCGAAACATTCTCAGCTCCCAATTCTCTCTTGAGGCGTAAAAGATATGAGTTGAACTGGCAGACATTGCGATAGGGTTCGATCAGGCTACCCTCTCTAGTCTGAAGTTGTCTGCGGTAGCCTTTCAATTGGCCCAATATATTGGCGCTGAAAAGGTCAGGATTGCTGAAGTGCTTTGCTTCCCAGAATTCGAGTGCGAAACCATCCCCTGCAGGCAGCAGTCTTACGACGTCGATGCGGTCCTGCCTCCTGCTTCCGATTTGCATTTCCGCATGTTCGGGAGCACCGTCACCCGGCATGCTATGGAATGCTACCTCCACGTCTACAATCCAGGGGTCCCCATAGATCGCGTTGTAAACGCCCCGCCCTTCATCGCCGATGTGCGCCTGTGCGGCAGATTTCATGTCTTTCAGCGACGCCTGCCTTACGTAGTCAGCTTGGAGATGGGTCTTGTTGTATTGAAAAGCGCCATCCCGCAGCTTGATATAGTCAGCGTTTACGATCAGGTACTTAACGTGTGTCTTCGGGACCACCTTCCCGTTTGCGAAGCCGATACGATAAAGAGCGCGGCCAAAGTAATATACGTCGATGGCTTCGTCCCGGAGAGCAAAGATCATCTCCTTGTCCATGAGCGCGTCCCAAAGCCAAGCCCCTTCTGGACTTCGTGCCGTTTCCTCAAAAAGCCACATGTTTGCGGGGCTGATATAGCGCCTGAATTGCCCTGCCTGCACTGAAACCTCATGCATAGAACCATTCTCCATCGATGACGCGGGCCACGTTCGCAAAAAGCCCTTCAAATTGATCCGGTTGAAAGGTGTGTATCGGCACCAGCTTTTTCGCCCGCATTGCCTCGGCGAACCGTTGAAGGTCGTGAGGGTCAGCGTGGCCTGAAGTGTGAATTATCTCGAAGCCAACCGAAGCAGCTCTGCAGGCATCCTGAAATTTGATCCCGCCTCCTTCCTTGAGATAGCCGTCCCATTGAGACCAGATTGCCGAGGCACCCATCAGCGCTCTGGCTTGGGCTAGGTCCCGAAGCATCCACGGTCTCATCAGCATTACGCTTTTGGCTGCCTCTTCAGACAGTGCTTCCGGGAACACCCGGCGACCTTTGTACGCATCCACGAGAGCAGCGATATTCTTCTCCTTCAGGAATCGGCGCTGGGCCTGCGGAATGTACACCTTCACGTCCGGCCACTCGTCCGTTGGCTTCGGAATTGATTTCGTGTCAGTGGCCTTGAGAACTTCCGCAGCGTAGGCATCGACCAACATCTGGCGTCCCGAACGCTTAGCTGCGCGGTAGACGCTGACGACGCGGTCGATATTCTGGGCAGAGCAGGCAACGAGAACGATCCCCGCAGTCCGCCTTATCGTCTCGATCAATCGTTCCTCGATCTCGCTTTCGGTCTGGAAGCGCTGGGCCGTGGACAGGCGGCCAAGGCTCGACCCTTCCATCAATAGGACGTCTATATCCGCGGGCGGTGAGACGAGGAACCGCTCGAACAGAGCTGCCTTCCGACCATGACCGCGGATGTCGCCCGAGTAATAAATGCGCCTGCCGCCCGCCTCGATTAGGAATCCATAGGCATCGAATCCCGAGTGGTCCATAAGATGCGGCGTTATCCTGAATGGGCCAAGCTCGAAGGCCTCCTGGTCCTCGTAGACCACGGCATAGTCCGGCGCATAGCCGCCTGGTATAAAGGGAGCAGCTGCTGCCATAATCGCCAACGTCTTGCGTCCCAGATGAACATTGATCCCGGCGGGCAGTTTGGGAAGTAAACCCCAGTGATCACGATGCCCGTGGCTCAACAGAACCCCAAGCAGTGAACCATCGGCGGAATGGATGGCCGGAATGTGGGGAAGCTCAGTTGCTTCCAGCTCCGCATTTAACGGCAACCCCAGGTCGACGACGATCCGTTTCCCGTCGTATTCAAGTTCAACGCAGCTGCCGCCGATCTCCCGCGTGCCCCGATGAATGCAAATCTGCAGCTTTCCAGTCATGCATTCCCTTTTCTGAAGAAGTTGGCAGGCGATTGGTTTTGTGATGGGGGTCTTCAAGCAGCATGACGTTGTCGCCAAGGTGCCAACGGTCGATGACGACAGTGTGGAGGTTGAGGGCGAAAATTCGGACATCGGCCAAAAGAAGGAACGCATTGTCTTCTTCCCGCCAGTTCACGCGGCCCCTTGGAAAATACTCATAGCCGTACTGCGCGAGGCTACGGTCGGCAACAGCGGCCTCCGACCAGACGTCTACATGACCCTCCTCAATCGTCTTGAAGCCGCCGATCGACGCTACTTTACCTACATCGTGAGCGAGGCTCACTAGCCGATGCTTTCCCCCGGTTTTAACGAACCAGAAGATGCCCAATCGAGGTGTCTGCGAAGTGGTGACGATTTCCATGGCTATAGATACGTGGGAGGAGGCGCGACTTGTTACACCTACACCCCTATAACACCATGCGTTTAGGGGCGAACGTTCACGTGGCGGGTCAGAACAGGAATTTCGTCCGTATCAAGCGGCCGCAGAACAGCTTGCTTGATGGCGAAGAACGAAGTCTGGCCGACACGGAGATAAGGGCTGACCTGGGTGGGATCGAACGAGAAGCCTTTTCAACGATGTTTTCGCTGGACGACATCACGCTTGAAAAGGGCGGCGAGAACATCCTTGCCAGCAAGGGCGATCTCGGCCAACTGCTTTTCTCCGCTAGCGCCGGCCTTTCCGATCTCAGCCGGCAGCTCCTGGCGAACCGCGTCAACGCGGACGGCTTCTACAAAACTCGCGGACGCAGCAGTCAACTGAGCGAGCGTACCCGTGCGATGACTGATGCGCAGAAAGCCGCGGACGAATGGGACGCAAAATGGTCCGACCTCTGTAGCGCCTGCTGGCTAGGGGAGGCCCCAGTGCTCCCGGACGTCGATGCAGTCAGCGGAATCCTCCATGTCCTTGAAAAGCTGGCGTCCGCGATCGAGACCAGAGACGGGCTGATCGATCGAATCGAGAAAATGGAGAAGGACAACGCTCTGTTCGAAGCTTCGGTCTTCGAATTGTGCGACAGCCTCGAGATCCGGAAGACCGCCTCTCTCACCGAACTCACGCGAACGATCGGAGATCGGATCAAGGCAGCGGAACGTGGCCTGGAGCAGCAAGAAAATCTCAGCCGTGACCTTGCTAGAAGGCGGGAAGACGAGCGCGAGCTCCTCGTCACCAAGGAAATACTCGACGTCCAGATAGCCAAAATGACGGGGTATTTCTGCTGCGCCACGCTGGACGAAGTCGAGGCCTTCATTGATCTGTCTTCGAAGCGTCAGGCGTTGCGGAGTTCCATCACTGAGCTGGAACAGGAACTGGTCGAGATCACCGGTGCGAACCATATCGGCGACGTCGAGGAGAAGCTCGCTTCCGTGAATAGAGAGGAGTTGGAAGGCCAGCTCGCTTTGTTGACACCGATCCTGGAAGACCAAGACAGGAAATGCCATGACGTCTTTCATGAGCGCTCCACCGTACAGAAGGCAATCGACGCTATCGGCGGCGATTCCGTTGTCGCGGAAATCGAAGAGCAACGACGCACAATTTTGCTGGAGATCGAGGAGCGAGCCGGACGGTACCTCGAGCTTCGCGCGGGCATTACTGCCGCCGAACAGGCATTGAGGCTCTATAGAGATCGCCATCGAAGCGGGATGATGACGAGGGCCTCGGACGCGTTCAAGACCATCAGCCGGGGAGCCTATACGGGTGTCGCCGCCCAACCCGGTAAGGACGGCGAAGTACTGATCGCTGTGTCGGCGAACGGAGGTTCGAAGGCCGCCGACGAACTATCCAAGGGCGCGCGCTTTCAACTCTATCTCGCGCTGCGGGTGGCGGGGTACCACGAGTTCGTCGCCAATCGCGCTCCCATTCCTTTCATCGCCGACGATATCATGGAAACGTTCGATGACTTCCGCGCCGAGGAGGCATTCCGATTATTCGCGGAGATGGCCGGACACGGGCAGGTGATCTACCTGACCCATCATCAGCACCTGACCGAAATCGCAAGAAAGGTATGTCCTGGAGTTCGACTGCATGACTTGGAATCGATCCAGTCAACTGCCACGCTTGATGGGATCGCAGCTGAGTAGCTACGAGTCTACATCGGCGGAGGAGCGTGCCCCGATATGCGGAAAATTGTTCGGGAACAATTCCGGGATGTGCTTCTGCGCGTAGCCCTCAATGATGAACGGGTGCGCAATTGTGCCGATCGCCATTGCAGTCCCCGAACTCCACTCGAAGATTTTCCAGGATCGCCGTCGGAGAACGACCCTGCGAATGCATGTCTACGATCCGCGCGACGAGATCGTGGTGGTCTGGAGAAACCTTTAGCTCATTGCACGCGTCAGTGACGATGGCCTGTAGTCGTTCGAGGTCATCAACATCAATCGCGATATCCGACAGCAGGCCAAATTCACTCCTCCGTAAACAGAAGCCGAGAGTGAGTATTTCCCTCGTTGGCTCCACGAACCCGCCGACCCATTGTAGACGCGAATAACCTAGCCGAATTTCCATTGTCTGAACAAAACGCCCGATATGGATCGATAATACTTCACCAGGGAGGTTCTAACTGGAGTCAGGGCTACAACGAACCTCCCTGGTGTCCTTTCAACAAGGATGAGGAGAATCTACACCGCATGCTATCGAGGGAAAGACGGACCTAAGTCGGACTAGAACCCCTGGGCATACTCCCCCATTCATCAATCGTCGCATTCCCTATCAGCGATGTCGTCGGCCAGCACCACAGCGTGCTCGGATAAAGCGGCGGCCGCATTGTCAGCATCGCCAAGGGATCGCTGTCGAAAAGCTGCTCCGGCAGCCAGGGAGACGCAATGATCGAGCGGAAGCAGCAGTCTCTTTAACCGATGACCGCTTCGGGGCTGGCTGCCAATCTATTTGATTCCCAATTCCACGCCCTTCGTCGCCTTCGGCCGACCAATCGTATCCTTCAGCCAGCACTCCGATTTCTTCGGCACGTAGGAAAACGCCTTGCAGGCATTATCACTGATGCAGGCAGTGAAACACCCCAGATAATTGGTTCCCTTGAAGCGTTTGTAGTCGCCCCCAGGAATATCTACACCCGAATAGCTCGAGAAATCTGAGACGATCACGTCGGCTGCCTTCGTGGAAGCATAGGCAGCAACGGCATCCGAATTGCGGATCAGGGCAACAACGTTGTCCTTGAGGAAGCACACGGAATGCTTCGTGTTGTAGGTGATTGCCTTGCAGTTGCTATCGCCTTCACAAATCTCGTGACACCCGGAATACGTCACGTTCTTGACGGCCCGGTAGTCGAAACCGATCGCGTCGTAGCCGCGGGCGTCGATGAGCGTGGACGTCGTCTGTGTGGGTAGATTGGTTGCCGCGCTCGGCGAGCTTGCGGACTCTGGTTCCGCTGGCTCGCCATAGCAGAGAATCTGGAATACCGACGGCGTGATTTTATCCGCGAGGTCGGCCGTCGAGATCGGCTGCTGGTCGGCTGCCCGGTCTCCCGATTGTCCCGTGATGCTCTGTGACTGGAGGAAGAGGTCGGCAACCGACGCGCGGATGGCAAAATTCACGTTCTGGGCGGTGATGCCGATTTCATCCGCAACGCCCTTCGAAAGCGTGGCGCTGGTGATGCCCATGAGAAACCCGTCGCGATCAACGACGGGGCCGCCGGAATTTCCTGGCTGGATCGGCGTCGAAATCTGGATGTACCGCGTGTCGTTCCGTAGCCCAGCGAGGGCATTGACGTTGCCAGTCGTAACCTTGACGGAATCAGCGAGCAACGTCGCCAGCGGGAACCCGATAGCCACGATGTCCTCGCCGAGCCGTGTGGGCGCGTGGCGAAAGACGAGAGGTTTAAGCGGGTCCGGGGCATTGACCTTCACCAATGCCAAGTCATTCGTGGCGTCGATCCTCGGATCGGACGCGTCACCCTTACCCTTTACCTCGATGCGTTTGCATTCCTGGACGACATGCGCGTTCGTCAGCAGCCAACCATCGGCCGTCACAGCGAACCCAGTGCCCGAGGACGTCGGACTTGCAGCAAGACATGTGGAAGCGATAACAGCTGAAAAGACAGTGGTTAGGATGACGCGAGACACGGATGGCATATTGGAATCCCCGGATGCCCAGAGAGTAGAACCTCGGGCAGGTGCTTTTCAACCATATCTTGCAATCAAGCTTAATCTGACGAACTATATTGCTCCAGAGCCGCCGCAAGCTTTCGCCACTCATATCCGGTCATGCCAACCATCTTCAGGTGTCACTGCCGCGAGGTCGCCGACGGTCGTGAAACGGTGCTGCCGTAGTTCGGCCTACAGGTCGGGATTTGGCTTGAGGTATTCGCCGACAGGTCGACAGAGACTGTCTTCCTGTCCGGCCATTATGGACGTGGGGGCCAATGATGAATCGCGGTGAGCCGATGAGTTGGAAAGCATCGTCAGTGATTGCTCTTGCGATCGGAGCTGTGATCGCGGCATTTGGGGCTAGCGACGAGGCCATCGCGGCTCCTGTGAGGATTGGCTGTTACGGCGACAATTGGGTCCCCACCCTCGCCATGCTTGAACCGACGCCCGCCGGTCAGATGACGTTCAAGACCCTGCGCTGCACGCCGATCCCCGAGGGTTGGCCGAGAATACTCCCGCCCGACCTTTCGCCAAATGGCGAGTCTATTTCCGCGTTTGGCTTTACGAAAGGCTTGTGGCTCGGTGATGTGACGCGAGGCGGTCGCGCTTATACCATTAAAGAAAGCCTCCCCGGGGGCCCTCTTTTACGGGCAGCACCCTTCGCCTGGCTCGATGACTCATCCGCTATTATCGGCGTTAAACGCGAGATGGCGGTGCCCAGCGGCTTCGCGCTCGGCTCTCTGCGGCCATATCTCTTCAGCTCGGACGGCTCGCAGACAAAGCTGCCTGAGCTCGTTCACCCAAACGGCCCACTCGACGAGATTTACTGGATTGGCGGTTCGGGGCTGGCCCTTGCTGCATTCGGCACGAAAGGAAATTACTACAAGCCGGAGCATGAGGATCGCACGCCGACACTGGCCTTGGTCGATGCCCATGTAGGAACCATTTTGCAAGCGGTCGAAAAGGCAAGCGTGTCGGAACTCGCCGATCAGAAAAGCTTGGAAGCAGTCACATCCAGGATCGACGCATCCGGAAAAGCACACGTGTTGATCGGTTGGGCACCCGGCAAGTGGCTGCTGTGGGTTCAGGGACAGCAGCCGCGCGTTGTTCCCATCTCATCGACCACTTGGCGGACGCAGTTCGTGCTTTCGAGCGATGCCTCGAGCGTTTTGATCATGGGCAATTTAAGCGCAACGGGTTCGATATGCGAATTTGGAAACCCCTGTCCCCCACCCAAACCGCAATCCGGAACGATCGCCGAGCTCAGGGACGTTTCGACTGGCCGCTTGAAATGGGCGATTTCTGGCACAGCGTCGTATTTTTCCAATAGTGCGGCTCCGGCGGTCAGCCCAGATGGTCGCTATGGCTTGATATCGCTGCCGGACGGGCAAGGCGACGCGATCGCACTGATTTCGATGGGCACTGGCAGAGTAATCCAGAAGTTTCGGCGGCCGGGTTGGGGGCCGATAGGCCTGTCATTCTCGCAGGACAGCAAATTCGCTTTCGTCGTCGGTGGCACAATCGTAGCTACCTACGGCGTAGCTGAATGAGCGCCCATGTCCAAACAATGACGCTCTCGCTCAAGGCAAGGTCAACCCTCTATCGCCGAGGTGGAAAGCCACAGCAGAAATTGATCCGCATATCCTAGCGCCAATCTGACGATTGCACCGACTGGTAACTAAAGGAACGAGGCGCGCGTGCGAAACAGGCCATCGGGTTGCCCCGGATCATACGGCGGCATCAGTGCACGGAGTCGGAAGATGGCGCGTTGATGCGAGTGGCGGCCAGCCCCACGTAGGTCCCGATAAGGATCGTCGCCATCTCCTCCACCGATCGGCAGCCTTGGTCGTAGAGCTCGATCGCCGCATCGCAGAGAAACGACGACGCCTGATCGTCCCATTCGACCTCATAGTACCGATACCATTCCCGAACAGCTTTCGAGATGATGCGATAGTCGTTTGGAGTGTCCCTTGTCATTTAAGACCTCAGAAAGGCTCCTGCTTCGACGTGGCGAGGCAAGAGGCCGCTCGCCGGGTTGAGAGACCTCGAGAGCCTGAATTGGCCCAGGATCAGCGCCGGCCGATTTCGGCTTCGACCTTCTTACGGGAGTTTCCGGCGCTTTTGACCGCTTTTTTGACGGTATCCTTGGAGACGCTTTGCTTCTCCGCTTCGTATTTCACCTCATGATCCTGGCCGCCGGCGACGCGGGCGCGATCTTGTGCGCGGCCTCGGGACGTCTATGTCTTTGCCATCGGGTTTCTCCCTTGATGAAGGTTCGCAAAGAGAAACTCGCTACGATTCCAGTGGTTCCTCGACACAACGAATGTCCGTCGTGCTGCGCTGAAAGGGACGGCCAAACCCGCTATGCCTTGTCGGACGATGGCAATTAGGATGACGATGCGGCACCTATCGAGACTGGAGCGTGGCGGGCGGCAATCACGCGGTGGTCTCGATACTGTCGATGCCTTGACCGACCTCCTCGGCACCGAAGAACTGCCAGGGATCATGCCGCCGGATTGGATCGTGACGACACTTCAGATGGATGAAGGTGATGACGGTGTTGCCGTTCATTCCTCGCCCCTCGGTTGGACGCTCTGCGCGAAGCGCATGGCGTAATTTCTGCTCAACCATCAGACGCGCTTGCGATCCGGAATCGATCTGTGAACGCAATTCCGTAAGTTATTGAAAAATGATTCGTTTCGAGTCGGAACGAATCATCCTGAGACGTCTTTGAGTCGCGACGAAGTGATTCGGAGAAACGTCATGGCAACAGGGCATCGCGCGCAGTGGAAGGGCTTCATAAAATTCGGTGAGGTCGCCTTCGGAGTAGCGCTTTACACGGCGGCAAGCACGTCAGAGCGCATTACATTCAACACGATCAACAAGGCATCCGGGAACAGGGTGAACCGCATTTTCATTGACAGCGAGACAGAGGACCCAGTTCCGAAGGAACAACAGACAAAAGGCTTCGAGATCGAAACTGGCCAGTACATCATCATCGATCCCGAGGAAGTTGCCGCGACGATCCCGGAAAGCAACAAGACCCTCGAGATTGAAGCCTTCATTCCCTACTCAGATGTCGACGACGTCTACTTCGACAAGCCCTACTACCTGACCCCTGACAAGGTGGGCAGCGACGCCTTCGCAGCTCTGCGCGACGGCATGAAGAAGTCGAATGTCGTCGCAATAGCGCGGGCGGTTCTCTTCCGGCGAATGCGGACCGTGCTCATACGGCCGCATGGCAAAGGCCTTATCGCGACGACCATGAAC
Source organism: Rhizobium sp. NZLR8 (assembly GCF_019685025.1). Classification (NCBI taxonomy): domain Bacteria; kingdom Pseudomonadati; phylum Pseudomonadota; class Alphaproteobacteria; order Hyphomicrobiales; family Rhizobiaceae; genus Rhizobium; species Rhizobium sp. NZLR8. The sequence goes on from NZ_JABDVY010000004.1 coordinate 70,798, forward strand.
TATGACTACGAGGTACGGGATTCGAAGAAGGCCTTCGAGGAAATTCCCAAGCTGAAGATCGAGGGTGAGATGCTCGATCTCGCCAAGCACATCATCGGCACCAAGAAGGGAACCTTCGACCCTGCGACCTTCGATGATCGCTATGAAGCCGCTCTCGCCGACCTGGTCAAGGCGAAGATCGAGGGCAAGGCGTTGCCGAAGCCGAAGAAGGTCGAAGTGTCGAAGCCGAACGATCTTCTCGCCGCCCTCCGCGAAAGCGCAGGGATGGTGAAGGCCACCGCGGACAAGCCGAAACGCACTGCCGCCAATGCCAATCATGGCACTGGCCGGCAGCGCGCCACGCGCGGAGCAGCTTCGAAGACCCCTTCTGCTGGAACCGCGCCGCGTCGCAAGGCAAGTTGAGGAGATTGATATGGCACCGCGCTATTATTGGAAAGGCTACCTGAAACTCTCGTTGGTCACGTGCCCCGTTGCGATGACCCCAGCGACCAGCGAGAGCGAGAAGGTTCGCTTCCACACCCTCAATCGCGATACAGGAAACCGGGTCGTCTCGCAGTACGTCGATTCTGTCACGGGCAAACCTGTGAAAGACGAGAACGAGGCAAAGGGCTACGCACGCGGTGAGAACGACTACGTGATCCTCACCGACGACGACCTGGATAGGGTGGCACTCGACACCGTTAAAACCATCGACATCGAAAAGTTTGTCCCGGCCGACAGCATCGAGTGGGTCTACTTGGAGAAGCCTCACTATCTGATGCCCGACGACGCGGTCGGGAATGAGGCTTTCGCCGTCATCAGGGATGCAATGAAGGCCGACAAGGTCGTCGGTGTTTCGAAGCTTGTCATGGGCCGCCGCGAGCGTGCAGTAATTCTCGAACCCCGCGACGAAGGCATTGTTCTGTGGTCGCTGCGGTTCGGCGACGAAGTACGTCCGGAGGAGGGTTATTTCGAGGACATCGAGGCCGAAGCCGATCCCGATCTCATTCCCCTTGTCCAGAAACTCATCAAGCAGAAGTCAGCCCGCTGGTCGACGAATATGGTCAGCGACCCGATCCAGGCCAGCCTTCTGAAACTGATCGAGGAAAAGAAGAAGCTGCTTAAACCCAAGAAGACTGCAAAGGGTAAAACAGCGACAGCGCCCGCATCGAACGTCGTCAATATCATGGACGCATTGAAAAAGAGCATCCAGGCGGACCTCAAAGGTCGGAAGGCGGGATGATAGAGGCCAGGCCGAGCGGCACCCTATATGAATAGGCGCAATTGGGGCTGCTCGCGTTCGACTTCCCGGCGTTCCAGAGACGACAATGTCACTCCCAGAAGTCTTATCCCTTGGTTCACCGGAAAGATCGCTTGCAGAAGCAGAGTCACGGCTTCCTCCAAATCGGCAAGTGATCCGAAAGCCATCGCCGTCGTCTTGCTACGCGTGATCTGGGTGAAATTGGCGTACTTCACCTTCAGCGTGACGGTTTTCGCGCTGATTTCGTTGGCATCGCAATAAGCCCAGACCTTCTCGATCAACGGCCGGATTCCTTCCCGAGCCGGATCGAAGGAATGAATGTCCACCATAAACGTATCTTCCGCGCCAACCGATTTCCGGACGCGATCTGGCTTGACCTGCCGGTCGTCGATGCCGCGTGCGATCCCGTAGAAATAGGGTCCGGACTTACCGAAGTGGTCGATCAGGAAGTCGAGGCTGCGGGCTTTGAGGTCAGCTCCGGTCTCGATGCCAAGGCGGTGCATCTTTTCGGCAGTGGCTGGGCCGACACCATGGAATTTCTTGACGGGGAGACCATCCACGAACGCCGGGCCATTCTTCGGTGTGATCACCGCCTGTCCATTCGGTTTGTTGAGATCACTCGCCATTTTCGCCAGAAACTTATTGTAGGAAATTCCGGCTGACGCGTTCAGTCCTGTCGCCTCTTTGATCTTCGCGCGTATCTCGGCAGCAATTTCCGTCGCGATGTCCATTCCCTTGAGATTTTCGGTCACGTCGAGATAGGCTTCATCGAGCGATAGCGGCTCGATCATCGGTGTGTACTCGGCAAATATCTCCCTGATTTGCAGGGAAACGGCCTTGTAAACGTCAAAACGCGGCTTCACGAAAATCAGGTCAGGGCATTTCCGCTTGGCGGTAACCGACGGCATCGCCGAATGGACGCCAAACTTTCGGGCCTCGTAGCTTGCGGCCGCGACGACGCCACGAGCCTCCGAGCCGCCGACGGCGACCGGCTTACCGCGAAGATCGGGATTATCTCGCTGCTCGACGGAGGCGTAAAAGGCGTCCATGTCGATATGAACGACCTTGCGTTGCCGATTGCCGTGGTCGGGTTTCACGATGTCCATGGTTCCAGTCAGGCGTCCTGATTATCCGAGATTTCATCATCATCGCAGTCATCAGCCTCATCGGGCGGGAAGAGCAGCATCTCGTGCCGATATTCAAGCTCCGCGATCTGATCGAATAGCGACTGCTCGTAGTTTGAAAGGACGCTCCCGAGATGGGCGAGAGAGTCAGGCAGCCCGCTTCCGTCATCAGACGTCACCGTGATCCTTCCTGCATAGACGACGTCGATGTAGGCTTGGACCGTCTGAAGTTCACTTTTGGCGAACTCGATTTTCGAACCAATCGCAGCGATGCGCAGCTCCCCTGCAGTGGTTCCAAAAGGCGATGCGGCGTGCAGGTCTTCGTCGAAAGGAGCCGTATTCTCGGTCATCGGATTTCTCCTTCTTCCAACATGGCATCGATGAACGGGGTCATAGGTATTTTTTCTTATCGATGACATTTCGATGCCTTGTGGACGACCTCTCGTCAGGCGATTGAATCCATTCGCACTTCGGTTCCAAGAGCATGTCGTCAGGTTGCAAGTTCTCCGTCACTCGCCAGCGCATGCACATTGACTCATATGCAGATTGGGAACAAATACGGAACATACTCGCTTCTGTGCGAGTTGAAAACCCGATTTTGACGAAGGCTCCGAATGGCGCAGACAGCCGCGAACGCGATCATTTCCGATCTTCGAGACCGCATTCAGCATCTCGAAGGCGGGTTGGTCCGTCCGAAAACCGTCCTGCCATTTGGCGTTGGTGAGATCGACGAACGACTTCCTGGCGGCGGCCTGACATATGGAGCGATCCACGAATTTGCAGGAGGCGGAGCCGGAGCTGTCGATGGCGCTGCTGCAGCCATGTTTGCAGGAGGGATCGCTGCTCGGACAAAGGGGAAGGTCGTCTGGTGCCTGGCTCGTCCCGACCTGTTCGCCCCCGCCTTGGCCCAGGTCGGCCTTCATCCTGATCGTGTCATCTACGTTGAAGCGATCCGCGAGGAATACGTCCTTGAGGCCTGCGAGGAGGCGTTGCGGTTCGGAGGGCTTGGCGCTGTCGTCGCCGAAACGGTCCGCTTGCCAATGGTCGTTTCGCGTCGCCTGCAGCTGGCCGCCGAGGGCTCGGGCACCATCGGTCTCGTGATCCGACGGTGGCGGCGGCAGACCGAGGCCGGAGATTTTGGGCATCCGACGGCGGCGGCAACACGATGGCGAATATCCGTTCTGCCGTCCGAGCCACTGCCGGTTCCTGGTGTCGGGCGGGCGCGATGGTTGGCGGAGTTGATCAGAGTCAAAGCAGGTGAGAGTGCGGATTTTGAAATAGGTGCATGCGATGCCCAGGGTCGTATCAGTCATTTTTCCGACGCTGGCAACGGATCGGATCAGACGCGCCGACCCGTCCATACCGGCTGAGATGCCGCTCGTCGTTGTCGCACGCAGCGGTTCGAAACGCTGGCTGTCTGCCATCGATGAGAACGCCGCCAAGCTCGGTCTGCACGTTGGCATGGCGGCAGCAAAAGCGCAGGCATTGGTCCAGGGGCTCCACATGGTCGATGCCGATCCCGCCGCTGATCGTGCGGCGCTCGAACGGCTGACTCTCTGGGCGCTGTCTCAATATTCGCCGGTCGTAGCAGCCGATCCGCCGGATGGCATTGTTATGGACACCGAAGGGGCTGATCATCTTCAGGGCGGCGAGGAGCTGATGCTGTCCGGTCTTGTGAACCGGTTTCGCGCACGCGGTCTGCCAGCCCGCGCCGTCATTGCTGATACGTGGGGAGCAGCATTCGGCCTGGCGCGATCCATGACGGCCGAGACCAGGATCATTCCGATAGGAAAAACGGCTGATGCTGTTGCCAACCTTCCCATCTCGTCGCTGCGGTTGAGCGCCGAGACGATAGCGAGCCTGCGCACGCTCGGTTTCAAAGCGGTCGGCGACCTGGCTGCGACACCTCGTGCGCCGCTTACTCTGCGGTTCGGCCCGGAGATCGGTCGCCGTCTCGACCAGATGTTCGGGCGGATAGCCGAGCCCATTGATCCCATCCGCTGTCCCGAGATCATCGAAGTCTGTCGGGCATTCGCGGAGCCAATTGGTGCTGCAGAAACCATCGCAAAATACATCTCGCGCCTCGTGGCGAAGCTCTGTCGAGAACTCCAGGCGAAAGGGTTGGGCGTCCGTCGCACGGACCTGATCGTCCACCGTGTCGACAACTCGATTCAGGCGTTGAGGGCGGGGACAGCAAAGCCCGTGCGAGATGTCGCCTGGCTGACGAAGCTGCTGCACGACCGGATCGAGAAGATCGATCCAGGCTATGGCATCGAGAAACTCAGTCTCGCCGCCACGATGGTCGAACCCCTCGATGACAAGCAAATCGCATCCAGCCTGATAGAAGATGCCACTGTTGATGTTGGCGCATTCGTCGATGTGTTGGGCAACCGGGGGACCTATCGCATCTATCGCCTCGCCCCTGTTGCGAGCGATGTTCCGGAGAGATCAGTCCAACGCATATCGGCAATCGCGGAAGACGTTGGGCAAACCTGGCCGATGATCTGGCCTCGTCCGGTGCGGCTGATGGACCGACCGGAACTGATCGAGGTCATGGCTCTTCTACCCGACCATCCTCCCGTCTGGTTTACCTGGCGCGGTAAGCGGCGGCGGGTGAAGCGAGCCGACGGCCCCGAGCGCATATTCGGAGAATGGTGGCAACGCACGTCCGAGTGGACCGCCGTCCGTGACTATTTCACCGTCGAGGACGAGACCGGCGAGCGCTACTGGATTTTCCGCTCCGGCGACGGTGTCGATTTAGAAACCGGCTCACATCGGTGGTTCCTGCACGGGGTCTTTGCCTGATGCGCTACGCTGAACTCCAGGTAACGACGCATTTCTCTTTCCTTCGCGGAGCCTCATCTGCAGACGAGCTGTTCACGACGGCGAAAGACCTGGGCATCGCGGCCCTCGGTGTCGTCGACCGAAACTCCTTGGCAGGCATTGTGAGGGCGCTGGAGGCATCGCGTGCGACGGGGCTGCGGCTGGTCGTCGGCTGTCGAATTGATCTGCAGGACGGTATGTCGATCCTGGTCTATCCGACGGATCGGGCGGCCTATTCGCGGCTAACCGGACTGCTGACGCTCGGAAAAAGCAGGGGTGGCAAAGCCAAATGCATCCTGACCTTTGATGACGTCGCGCTCTATTCCGAAGGACTGATTGGAATCCTCGTGCCGGACCTGCCGGACGAGACCTGCGCGATCCAGCTCCGCAAGATGGCCGAGGTGTTCGATGACCGCGCCTATGTGTCGCTCAGCCTGCGCCGACGCCCTAATGACCAAGTGCGGCTGCATGAAATTTCGAACATGGCGGCTCGGCACAGCGTAAAGACCGTCGTCACCAATGATGTCCTGTTCCATGAGCCCGGCCGCCGTCAGCTCCAAGACGTCGTCACCTGTATCAGGACGAAAACGATCATCGATGATGTCGGCTTCGAGCGCGAGCGCCATGCCGACCGGAACCTTAAATCGCCGGAAGAGATGGAGCGTCTTTTCGGGCGTTATCCCGAAGCGCTCGCCAGGACGATGGAGATCGTCAATCGCTGTCGCTTTAGCTTGGAAGAGTTGACCTACCAATACCCTGAAGAAAGCTCCGTACCCGGAATGGATGCCCAGCAGTCGCTGGAGCACTATGTCCGCGAATGCATTCCCAATCGCTATCCGGATGGCTTGCCACCGCATGTCGAGAAAACGATCCACCACGAACTCGCACTCATCGAGACGATGCGATACGCCCCCTATTTTTTGACGGTTTTTTCCATCGTCCGCTTTGCTCGATCCCAAGGCATCCTTTGTCAGGGGCGGGGTTCCGCTGCGAACTCTGCTGTCTGCTTCGTGCTCGGCATTACGTCCATCGATCCGGAAACCAATGACCTCCTGTTCGAGCGCTTTGTCAGCCAGGAACGTGATGAGCCGCCGGACATCGATGTAGATTTCGAACACGAGCGGCGAGAGGAGGTCATCCAATGGATTTACCGAACCTACGGCCACCACAAGGCGGCGCTCTGCGCCACGGTCACGCGTTATCGCACCAAGGGTGCGATCCGGGACGTCGGAAAGGCGCTCGGTCTGCCGGAGGACCTGATCAAGGCGTTGTCGTCTGGCGTCTGGGCATGGTCGGAGGCCGTCGGCGAAAAGCAGGTCAGGGACCTCAATCTCAACCCTGCCGACCGGCGGCTCGCCCTGACGCTCCAGCTGGCGCAACAGCTGATGGGTGCTCCTCGCCATCTGGGGCAGCACCCTGGCGGGTTCGTGTTGACCCATGACCGGCTGGATGACCTCGTGCCAATCGAGCCTGCGTCCATGGTGGATCGCCAGGTGATCGAATGGGACAAGGACGATGTCGAGGCGCTGAAGATGATGAAGGTCGATGTGCTGGCGCTTGGCATGCTGACCTGCATGGCCAAGAGCTTCGCATTCCTTGCCGAGAAGAAGGCCATCAATCTCGATCTCGCAACGATCCCGCAGGAGGACGCGGCGACCTATGCGATGATCCGCCGGGCCGATACGCTCGGCACCTTCCAGATCGAGAGCCGGGCGCAGATGTCGATGCTGCCAAGGCTGAAACCTCGGACGTTTTACGATCTCGTCATCCAGGTGGCTATCGTGCGGCCGGGCCCGATCCAGGGTGATATGGTGCATCCCTATCTTCGCCGTCGAGAGGGCAAGGAAAAGGTCGAATACCCGACGCCCGAACTGGAAGCCGTCCTTCACAAAACTCTCGGCGTGCCGCTGTTTCAGGAAAGCGCAATGCGCGTCGCTATGGTCTGCGCCGGGTTCACGGGCGGAGAGGCCGACCAACTCCGCAAATCTATGGCCACCTTCAAGTTCAGCGGCGGCGTCTCCCGTTTTGAGGACAAGCTTGTTTCCGGCATGATCCGTAACGGGTATTCACCGGAGTTTGCGAAGCGCACATTCGGCCAGCTCGAAGGCTTCGGGTCCTATGGCTTTCCGGAGAGCCATGCGGCGAGTTTCGCCCTGATTGCGTACGCGTCGAGCTACATAAAGCGCCATTTCCCCGATGTCTTTTGCGCGGCGCTATTGAATTCGCAGCCTATGGGATTTTACGCGCCAGCCCAAATCGTGCGGGATGGTCGTGAACATGGTGTTGAGGTTCGGCCGGTTTGCGTCAACCAGTCACGGTGGGATTGCACCCTGGAACCCATCGACGGCTCGGACCGACATGCGGTCCGGCTCGGCATGCGCATGGTCAGGGGCCTCGCAACGGCGGACGTTGCCCGGATTGTTGCCGCCCGCGCCGACCAGCCGTTCGACAGTGTAGACGATATGTGGCGACGCTCGGGCGTCCCGGCTACATCGCTGGTGGAGCTGGCGGAAGCGGACGCCTTTCGACCTTCCCTGGGATTGGAGCGTCGCGATGCGCTCTGGGCCATCAAGGCACTGCGAGACGAGCCGTTGCCGCTCTTTGCGGCGGCTGCGGAGAGGGAGGCCAGAACGATTACCGAGCAACAGGAACCGACAGTCGAACTCCGGCAGATGACGCAGGGCCATAACGTCGTTCTCGACTACGGGCATACTGGTCTGACGTTGCGCGAACATCCTGTCAGCTTCATGCGCCAAGAACTTGCGGAACGTCGGATCGTCACCTGCACGGAAGCGATGTCGGCCCGAGACGGCCGGTGGCTGATGGCGGCCGGGCTGGTTCTCGTGCGTCAGCGGCCTGGCTCCGCGAAGGGGGTGATCTTTATGACCATTGAAGACGAGACAGGCGTCGCCAACGTCGTCATTTGGCCCAAGCTGTTTGAGCGGTCGCGGCGAGTTGCATTGGGAGCCTCGATGCTGGCGATCAACGGTCGCATTCAGAGGGAAGGCGATGTCGTCCACTTGGTCGCCCAGCAGCTGTTCGATCTTTCAGGAACTCTGACGGGCCTCGCAGATCGCGATCACGAATTCCGATTGCCGACAGGGAGGGGAGATGAGTTCGCTCATGGCACGCCTGGGAGACCGGATTCGCGCGACCCGTCAGGCCAAGGAATGAAGTCACGGGACATCTTTGTCCCATTATGCCGAACTGGGCATAACGGTACTTATACCGAGCCGGAGAATATGCCGACCCCGTTTCCTAAAGCCCGAGATTTCAGGTAAAGCCGCCTGGCAAGCTCGGCATAATATCCAGCACTAAGAGGCGGATTCGGCCCATTGCAGTCGTCAGGTGCCGCCACTGGTTTGTCGGGTGCGTTGTTCATCGAGATACTTTAGGTAGGCCTTTTGGTCGCCAGCGAAGCCCTTTCTGCCATAGATTTCTTCGATCCGACTAAAAGCCCGAAATGCCTTTTCGGTATCGCCCAGTTTGAACATCGCTTCGCCTTCTTGCATAAGCACTTGATGATCTTCGCGGTTCGGATCGTCATACATGACAGCCATTGTTTCGATCCATTGGAGACAACTCTCCTTATCGCCAAGATCGGCGAAATCGATGACAAAGCCGGATGACAGGCTCTGAGGATAATAGTCCCATTTCTCCTTAGGTTCGGGGATAAGTTCCCAAGCCTGAAGGGCTGTGCGTAGCGAGGCCTGCAAATCACCCGAAGAAAATTGCTGACCCGACTGCTCCAGCACCTTATCGATATGGGCTCGGATTTCTGTAGGGATTTCTGGCTTTCTCATCACAGTTCCTCCGAAATTGGCTCGCTAGCGGCAACTTAGGCCGCACCTGTAACTTCTCAATGGCAGTTCTTGGCGGATAGCCGTGCTCCGCTCTCATCGTGAGATGGATGAAATACTTCGGCTCTTCACTCAGCGGCAATGACCGCTTCGGCTGATCGCCGCCTTAGTAGGTTCGCGCCACATGCGTTCATGCGAGGCCATCTTGATGCTACGCTGCGCCTTCATAATGGGAGACGCCCTATGCGGACACGACCCTCTGCCCGACTACTGGTTATCGACCAATTCGGATGCGTTCTGCTTTTCAAGTTTTCCCATAGCTCGGGTCCATTGACGGGCAGAACGTATTGGGCAACTCCTGGCGGAGCCGTCGAAAAAGGCGAAACTTTCGAGGAGGCAGCGTTGCGCGAGTTGGAAGAAGAAACTGGTTTCTCTGGGCATGATTTAACTGGCGAGGTTGGCCGTCGGTCCTTCGAACTCCAACTGACGAGCGGAGAGGTCGTATGGGCTGAGGAGCGCTTCTTTGGGGTTCGAGCCCACCGGAATTCCATCTCAGACACCGGGTGGACAGAGAACGAGCGAGACGTAATGGCTGACCACCGTTGGTGGTCCGAGCAAGAGCTTCGAGAAACCAGCGACACCGTATTCCCTGACGGGATCGTAGACTTGCTTCGTCAGGCATGACCGGAATGGGCTCGAACCCGGTCGTCCAACGCGTTCAAACTATGCCGAGCTTTCGATCCTGGATTACCGGAAATCTCGGGCTTTAGCGAACGGGCTCGGCATAGTATCGGGCTCGGGATAAATCCCGGACCTTCACATTGATCAGCTAAAGGTTAAGAGCCGGAACTTCCATTAAAATGAGCACTTGCGGCCTACCGCGCCACCGAACACGGCTGTTGAAAGGCAACATCCGCCAGAAGTAGACGTTGTATCAGCCCATCGCGAAAGCAGGTGCGGGTTTCTGTTTCTTTCGCGATCATCTAGCTGGCACTTGCTCCGAGCGATATTTTAATCGCCATCTCGTATTCGCAGGAGCACCGCTCTTAAACGTGGCTGCCGATGGAGGCTAAATTTGTCGGACACAAATGACTTTTCGGAAGAAGAAATTGCCGCCGTCCGAGAACACGCAGATCGCCAACATCTCTCAGGACACGAAGAACGCTGGGCCAATTTGGCGAGGCTCGGTCTTTGGGATGCTTCGCGTCTAACTTTTAACGAGCGCGGAATGAAGATCAGAGCAATGCTGATCGGTGATCCGAACTCGTCAGAGGCCGAATTGGCAGTCATGTTCCCATACCTGTTCGGTGAAAATAGTCCCGAGCAAAAGGCGAAGCTCGAACAACGCTTGCTCGAATTGGACCTTGCTTGGGTGACCGAGCGCGGCTCCGTATTCTTGAATGCACGGGGGGACAAAGTGATGCGCGATGTTCGTTGGCTCAGGCATTGAAGACGGGCAATGGCAAAGCTATTGAAAACGACGTGTCGCGAGTGACCGCGCACGTTCGTGCTGCTTGCCACTCCATAATGTAAAATGGATTTAGAGCCCTCTTCACCCATATGATCAGTTGTAATCGGCTGGGCGGGGCAAGGCCTATTTCGCCTATCCTGGATGTGCAGCCGTGCTTTGCGTGCAATTTAACCGAAGTTTTTCACGGTTCGTCTTCAGGTCGATGCGATAGAAACATCAATCAGCGCGGAGCGACGATTTAATGCACTACGTCGGGCATTTTCTCAGTTTAGTGGGCCTGCCCTACGCCATTGGCTTCCTCGCCTTGTGCTTTTGGTGGCGGTGGTGGTTGCTCGTACCCGCTGGGATCGTGGCGGCAGTTCTGGCCAAAATCGAATACGCGAGTGTCAATTCCTCGGACGGGGCTGGTGTGGCATTCGGGATCATCCTCGTGGTCTTCGCGATGATTGGTGCGGCAAGCGGCTTCGTTGCAAGTGGGCTTGTGTTGATCGGCCGCGCCACCCGGTCGCGGGCGCTGCGGGCCATATACGTGCTTCCCGTCGTCTTCATCTTGGGCTTCGGCAGCTATTTCGTGGTCAACTGGACGCAGCAGAAAATCAGAGAAGCTCGCTATGCGCCGCCCGATGCTGCATGCCTCGACAACCTGCACCCGGCCCGGCTCGCCGATGTCGACATCGAGATTCCAGTAGCGCCCGGTATTTTCCTTTGGGGCGAGGGAATGAACGACGCCCATTACATTCTTTGGAATAATCCGGATGCACGCGCCTTCTGCAGGGAGGCCGACCAAGGCAACGCGACTTTGAAGTCAGTGGTCTTCATGCTGGATGGCAGCCCGTCGCGGAGAGAGATGGAGACTAACCGACCGTTCTGCTCGCGCCCGCACCCTGAATATCCGTGGGCCGAGTTGGCCTGCCACCTAATCCGCGTGGAAGTCATTCCCGATAAACCTGTAGAAATCACGGTTTCGATAAAGGCCTCGGGCTTTGATCCTTCGGCCCGCGACCGTGAGGCTATGTTGAAGAACCAAGCCGTTGTGGCGTCCGACGGCCTCAGAACCTATCGCTCTAAGAATGACCTCTACCTGCAGCGGCCGGATGGATATTTCGCCCAGTGCGATGACTATCACTCCAAAATCCAACCTTGGCTCCGGTGCACGGCCACAGAGGAATTATCAGACCGGCTCGCCATCTCGTATAATTTCAGGAGTACGGCGGAGCTTTTCATAACGCAGTCGGCGGCAGTCGCGGCCAATGCCCGAGCGATCTTCAATTCTCTAAAGCCATGAACTGCTGGTATACCTTCCGGCGGGGAGGGCCATACGGTCCACATTAAACCCATGCTTGCCCCTTAGCGAACAAAGTTAAAGCCATCTTGCACGTTCAGCACTCCACCAAAGTCTGACATAACCTGATCGCAAAAATCCCTCGCAAAATCCAAAGGTTCGTGACCGAGTTTCGAGACGCGCCAAACGACCGCATTGACCTGAATGTTGATCGTCGCGCTAGACGGCGTCCACATAGTGGCGATGTTTGCGGGAACGTCGGTGCGCATGTAGCGTAGCTTCGGCTTCCGCTATTGTGGGAAGGGGCCGCTCGGTGCGAAGAACATGAAACGCACCGCAATTTTCATCGGGACATCCACACGAAACAGCATCAACATGATAGCGGATTTTACCCGCTCGCTTCTGTTGTGCGTTCGTTCGCTCCTCGCTTTTGATCGTATCTACGATAGCACCGCGTGTTAAAAATTTTCCGACCATATCATGCACCTGCAGGTATTATCTTCGCCAACATTACAACACGAACGAGAGAAGGAGAAGGCCGCTCCGGGCCGAAATCCATCGTCCTATGGTTGCCAATTGAGGCGTCGGTTTACAATTTCTTCCGGTCTTCCTGCTTAGGTGTGGCTATCCGCACGAAGCGACAGAGTCATGGACCGGGCCGAAAACCTTCGAAAAGACATCGAAGCAGCGCTGCTTCGCCAAAATTTGACGGCTTGGCAGCGAAGCTTCCTGACCGACATCCACGCCCGCCTTGAGCGTTCTGGCGGCCAGGCTCGCCTTTCTGACAAACAGTGGGGGAAGATTTTCGAAATTCTGGGGCAGCCTGACAAGACCGTGCCATCGCAATCCACAGTCGTTCCCTTTTCCCGATCTCGCCGTCAACACAAGAAAATATTCGTGCCTAGTTTTGGCCGGGCGGGCAGACGATTGAGATGGCGTTTTGAAAAGCTGGCCATTGGATTCTTGATCGTTGCTGCTGTGGCCATCGCCCAGCAGGTTTTCGAATTCGGACGCGGGCAACTTCCGTCAACTCCGGCGACAGCGACGGTTTCGCTGGCCCAGCAGTTCACCGTGACCGACGGGGACACTGTCCGCGTCGTCGGTGATGCCGCCGGAACGCGCTTGGTCGGCTTCAACACGCCGGAGGTTTTCTCGCCTCAATGCGACTATGAGCGCCAACAGGGCGAGCTGGCCTCCGCACGACTTCGGGAACTGGTGGCTGACGGCCGTGCCCGGCTGACGAAGGTCGCGTGCGCGTGTAGGCCAGGCACTGAGGGTACGAAGAAGTGCAATCACGGCCGCTCCTGCGGGACGCTGCTGGTCGACGGCAAGGACGTCGGGACCATCCTGATCGGAGAGGGCCTTGCAGTACCATTCGTCTGCGGCAGAACAAGCTGTCCGCCGACGCCCAGACCATGGTGCAAGGGATAGTGCAGTGAATTCGCGCGGACCTTTCGCAATCCGAATGGGATTATCGACTGCGAAATGTACGCGTGGCTGAGCAGGATGCTGTTTTTCAGCACGAGCCATTGTCGATGGACCTGGTGGCACTATGACCACCGTACCACAAACGCTGGCTCTTCGTGATGATCAAGTGGGCTCGATACGGTGCCGCCCCGTCGCAGCTAGCGGCCATCCGCAAATTCAACGGAAGATATTTCGACCGACCAGTCTAGTTGGCCCGGGGTTAATTTTTCCGGCAAAGTTTGCAAGCCCCTGTATTGGTTCAGAGACCAGCAGTTGTCATAGGTGCCGCCAGGTTCGATAATTTTATAGCTAGTGAGGTAATCCGAATAATATTCAACGCTAAATCCGGGACGTTTTGCGACGAGCCGGAAGCGGATAACATCCACCTGCTGGCCGGAGCCGTTGAAAAGCCGGACGAAAACGGGTCTAGCGGGCTCCGCGCATCCCTCGGTCCCCTTACTCGTGCCCTTGATCGAGGTAATCGAACCATCATGGCTTGCTTGTTGGAAGTAGAGGAAAATCGCAACACCGATGCCCGCGACTATGAGAGCAGCGAGGGCAAACAATGTCGGCTTTGGGAAAAAAAAGAAAAAGACGACAACAAACACCATCCCGAGTATCAGCAAAATCATGTGGCGCTACTCATTTCTTCACTGGTGTCGTGGTGCCCAAGCTGATGCAGCTTGAAAACGTCGCTAGGGGCACGCTTGCTGTCAGAACATGTAGGGTCTTGATGTCGGATACGCCACTCAGTTGAGGGCGATCAATATCTTGCGCACGGTCAATGTCAGCACCGACCGTGGGCTTCGTTAGGCTTCGAGAGGGGCCAAAGGCTTTAGCCGTGCTGCCAGCAGAATCGGAGCAACAGACGCACACGGGTCATTTTAAAGAAGCGCCTCGTCACACGCCCGAAGTTTTCTCGCCTCAATGCGAACATGAGCACCAATTGGGTGAGCGGGTATCGTCACGACTTCGGGAACTGGCCGCTAGCGGCAGCACGAGCTGCCAGCCGACGCCGAGACCATGGCGTAAAGCATAGACCGCGCGAAATCGGACGAAACATCAATCATTGAAGCAATCAGGATTTGCATTGTATTCTGCCCGTGCAACCCCGTCTCATTGAGCTGATCGAGGACCGAAGATGCCTGTACCTATTTTGATCGGAGCGTCGGGCTCCGGCAAAACGACCATTGCTCGGGCTATAGCTGAGCAGTCCCTCGACAACGTCGAGGTCGTCTTCTTTGACGCGATAGGGGTGCCGAGTGCTGAGGAGATGATGCGCGAATACGGATCAGGGGAAGGCTGGCAATTGGCAAAGACGGTCGAATGGATGCAACGGATTGCGGAAATTGCCAAGACAGGACGGAGGGTCGTCTTTGAAGGCCAGACCCGGCTTGCTTTCCTGGCTGAAGGGGCGGCAGCGGCCGCTTGGCACGACTACATCCCGGTCCTCGTCGACTGCGATGACGCCACTAGAACCGCTCGGCTGACCGTCGACCGGCAGCAGCCCGAACTCGCCAGCCAAGAGATGATGAACTGGGCCAACTATCTCAGACTGGAGGCGCGAGCGCGTGGATGTGAGATCGTAGACACTTCTGTCATGTCGGTAGAGCAAGCCGCGTCGTATGTCCTGAGCCTCGTGATCTCATCCCCCGCTGCGCAGCGCTAATCCATGTTCTTCACACGTCTCTATTCGATAAGCCGTCTTATATTAAGTGTTGTCCTCTGGGCGATCCTTCTCTTTCTCGCCGCCATCATCCTCGTGCCTATGTTGCTGATTTCGACCAGGACTCCAACGGCCGTGGTATTGCCGAGCAACGAGACCAGAGAAGAAATCTACCATCTGGCATGTAGCAAGGGACTTTCCGGCGGATCGCTTGCTGAAGGCGAGTTGATACGGCGGCGACGTTCGCTCGTTGAACTGAACCATCCAATCCGAGTCGTCCTTGCCTCGCAGCCCTATGATATCCCATGGGGCTACTATGCTAGTCGCCCGAATCCGACGAGCTTCAACTGCCCTCCACGGAAACAGGCCGACCTACAATATTGGATACCCAGCCTCGACATGCCTGAAGCAGAGATCATCTATAGCGGAACGACAAACCGACCAAAGGAGCGTGCCAGGCCAAACCCGAAGCCCGACGAGTCGATTGTGCAAGTTTTTTGGATCGTTGGGTACGATGATGATCGTTCGCACGGGCGAAGATCGATTGAATGGCTGAAGGAGGCCAGGCAGCTCGATGGTCGATCCCCCGGGAGCGTCGAGGAGCACGGGCTTTGGCATACTGTGGTTCCGACAACAGGCAGCTTGGAGATGACCTATTGGTATAAATTCGGTCCCGGCGAGGATGTCGTGATTGAATGTTATGCCCCATTTCAGAGATGTGAGGGGAATGTCGACTTGAAGGATTTGCGAATGTACGCGCGGCTGATCTTCGATAAGGATGCAATCCCTCAGCACCAAGTCATTGTCGATGGACTTCGTACCCTTCTATCCCGTTGGCGGACGTCGAGCTGATCAAAGAAAGGGCGAACCGGTATGGGTGCGAATTCAACGCGAAATCGGAAACGAATGCTTCAGGAAAGCCTTAAGGCGAGCCGACCTGAAAATATGGTGCACCCGGAGGAGCGTCTTCTGCCCGCAGAGTTTCGTGAAAAGCTTCGAAAAAATGGCCTGGTAGGTGGTGCGCTTCCACTCCTCGTCAGTACCCACGCCAGCTATCCGTCCGGCTATTCGATAGCATTGCCGGAATCTAGCGGTGGCAACACGCTCTGCGACCTTGAGGCTTATACCCGCGATGATGAGGGGGCACGACCAATTAACGCGTATGCCCAGCCTGCAGCTTTGGGGAGAAACAGGCAACTGGAACATTTGTGTCTGGCAATGGGTGCCTGGGCCGGGCCCTGGTGACTTCACGAAGAGACATATGTCGCTGGACGAGGTTCTTGAGAGCATACTCAGCTACTTCTTCGACCCAAATGATGAGCATTTCAAACGAGCTGAACTAGCCCGTCACGAGATGCTGCAGAGAGGGCGGCTTTGAAGTCGTGTCCTTCCCAAGCAATCGAAGTTTCCGGCCGAGCAGAAGGCACAGGTGATAACGTCAGACGAACGTGGTGCTCGTGACTCACATTATGCTCGCTAACGTCGCCGCTATCGGGTGACAACACTCCAAGGTGACGGTGTCAATCAATCCTCCCGGCCGGGGTCAGAGCATCGTGATCCACTGATATCGCAAGTCTGGACCAGCATTTGACGTCGTCTCCCAAAGGGATAGGCTGTCCGCAACGCGAAAGGGAGGTCGTTGCGATCAATGTGCAATCTCTACCGCATGGAGGACAAGGACTGGGTCAGCAAATGGGCACAGGACGTTGAGAGCCTGATCAACTTGATGCCCGCCTATCAGATGAACCCCGACCAGGCGGGGCCAATCGTTCGCAACACGGCCGATGGCCGAAAGCAGCTTGTTCATGCGAGATGGGGTCTCCCTTCGCCATTTTTTGCAATCAAACAGGCGGCCGAGGCCCGGGCAGAGAAGTTGCGCCAGAAGGGCAAGCCCGTCGAAATGGACGTGCTCATCCGGGTGGAGCCGGACAAGGGTGTCACAAACATTCGAAATCTCAATCTTCCGCATTGGAAGAAATGGTTCGGTGTCCAAAGCCGTTGCATCGTGCCGGTGACCAGCTTTGCCGAACCCGATCCTGCCAGCAAACAGGACGGTGGAAGCACGCCAAATGCTTGGTTTGCTCGCGACGAAAGCAAGCCACTGATGTTCTTCGCGGGGGTGCATGTCCCCCAGTGGCAAAGCGTTCGGAAGGTCAAGGACGGCCTGACCACAGACGACCTTTACGCCATCCTGACGACCGATCCCAACGACGTCGTCAAACCGATCCACGGAAAGGCGATGCCAGTCTTGCTGTTGACAGAAGAAGAAACGGACATCTGGATGAGGGCACCATGGGAGGAGGCGAAGGCATTAGCTCGGCCGCTCCCGAACGACCAGATCATGGTGTCGTCACGAGAGCCCTACGGTTCGACCATCGTGACCACGACCGGGGAGCCGGTGTCGCAGCCGACTCTGTTTTAAGACAAATTGCACCGCCTCGGCGTTTTCAGTCCTCCTCGATCCGGAAGATCGACGAGGAACTGCCTGAAGCTCGGCGAATAGAAGGTCGCTAGGCCGTTGTCCTCGGCTTCCTCCAGCTGCTCGGGCTCGCCTTCATAAGCGTCCTGCGTGGGTCTAGTTGCATTTGCAACCTACGAAAACCACAAGCCAGCGTGGGGGTCGAAGGTCCAACATTTGCCGACCAGACGATTTACCTCGGGCTCCAAAAGACCGATGAGATTTGTAATCAAGCCCGGATCATCTTTCATGGCCCATGACAGTTCGAGACGCTGATTGCAGAGAGCAATTGCACTGCTGTCTTTATGAGGAAAAAATTCCGCAATCTCCTGGGATTCAATCAGGACATGGCTCTCGCTGCTTAATTTAATATCCAATTCGAGCGGTGCCCCGAATTTCAAGTGATCGGGAGCGACCTGTTGAAGAGGCTCGCGGTACCGGGTCAGCGCCGCCTCCAGATCGTTCAAATCGTGAAGGCCGTCGCGGAAAAGGATTAGCAAAGAGAGACGTTGCATTCATGAACCTCAAAAATTTGTCATTTCCTACTGCATCGGGAGAGCAGCGAGCTGAAGCAAGGAACCGTCAGGGGAGCGTCACAGAGGCGTCGTCCGCCCTCCTACGAAGCCGGGCGGGAAAATCGCGTAGGAGGCACCTGAAGGTCTGACCGACGTTGCGAAACAAGCGTGCGGATCAACGCGCCCGCAAAGACGAACAGGAGCAACCAAAGCACTGTAGTGAGGGTGATGAATTGTGTCCCGATGCGAACATAGAGCGAGTATTGGATGGTCATGATTGCGCTTTGCGGGTTGATCAACCTCAGTCCGGCAATCCATGCCAGTGTCACGAATAGCGGTATGGACATGACGGCACTGATGATCGCAGACAATGCCATGCTCACTTGAGCAATCTTCCAGCTCCCTGGCTGTGCTTCACTTCCGTCCTCGTCCGAGCCTTTCCACAGCGAGAGGAACGTAACAAAGACGAAGAAGAAGATTAGGGTTATCGGCCACCGGATCGACAGGATTCCCAAGGAAAAGCCCACGGCCCAAAAATTCAAACCTGCCATCAGAACGTCACGAGCGGCAAGCAGCCAGAAAAGCGACGCAACAACCCACCAGGAACTCAATCCGGCGCGTCTGCAGCGAGCAAATATGACGGTCAACATTGCGGTACCGTATATGAGGACCCCAAGCATCCGACCATACAATCCGAATACGAGCCCAACCGCTCCACAGGTATCCGGCGCACAGCGGATCGCGCGTGCGAGAGCAGACAGAAGAAATGGGAAGCCAAGGATAAATGCGATCATCGCCACTGTGAGTACGCTGGTGTAGGTGGCAAACTGTCTGCGCGGCATGGGGGCGCTCTCCTGTTCCACGCAAACATAACGCGAGTGAATTAAGCTATTGAAAAAGAGAAAGCTTCACATTTAGGGGACCGGTTGGGGTAGCGTTCACCACAACGCGTTACCGGCATGCAGGGGCGGGGGGTATCCACCAACGTGACGCGATGCCATCGACCTTGCTCCATCCGTGATCGAACAAGGCCCATATAGGAGACCGCGTCTTTCGGCCGCTTTCTCTTGTGGCGGTTCCCGTTGCAATAACGACAGGCAGCGACGACATTCTCGTTTGTATCGCGGCCTCCATCGCATCGAGCCTCCAAATGCTCTGCCGTGCACTGGAACTCCAACGTTGCGCGGCCCGTGAGCGCAAACCGTGAGCTGAAGCTTTTCGGATCAGTCTCCCACATGGGTTGCTGGCAGTAGTAGCATAGCCATCCTTGGCTCTCGGCGGCCTGACTTCTCAGATATTGTATTCGCTTCTTTAAGTTCACGAGTCCACGTCCTTTGCTTCATTGCTGAAGCGGACGTGCAACGGACCAAAGGGCCGCCCCTCAGTTGGGAGGATATTCCTCGCACAAGACGACGCCTAAAAGCGTCACTCCGCAGTCTTTGAACGGTACGACGCGTCTAAATCCGCGCTCCGCTGACGGGTCTTCGACCGACCTCAAGCAAGCAATTGTCTTGCCTCCGTCCGAACTCAAGCTAGCAAAACTGGTTCGGTTGTCAACTCTGCCACCGGATATCGGCGTGCATGCGAGCGAAAGGCATTTGAAACGGATTGATCCTTATCCAGCACCTGTCGGTAGGCCGGTATGGACGGCTTGTCACCCCGTCGTTGCCCTCAGCCCCCAAAAGGTCAGAGCACCCTGATGTACTTCACCAACTCGATAGCTTCCCCGACCACTTTCCTTCCGTTACAATCTCTTTCGGATGTAGAGGAGTTCCGCCATGAGCGAAGACGCCTTCAACATGTCGATCCGCAAGTTCCTAAAGGAAGTCGGCGTGACCTCGCAGCGTAAGATCGAGGAGACGGTGCGTAACGGGCAAACAGACGGCAAAAAGCTGAGAGTCCGCATGACGCTAACGGCCGAAGGCGGCGGCCTCAACCACGTGGTGGAGGGTGAGATCGAACTTCCATAGGCCGGGGAATTGATTAAGTGACGCGATCTCCGCTGCCAGTTCTTTGACCGGCCGTCGATGGTGCCTAGCGCCCATTCCTAGTATCGGGCGTCCCCTGCGGATTTGCGGCATTAGGTAGCAAATACCACCAAAAACGGCTTATGCGTGCGGGTGGATGCTCTGTGGCAGGATCAGGTATGAGGTTCGGGGCGAACCTTATGTATCGGGCCTATGTCATTGCGACATTTGCCGAAAGCTGATGGGGTCCCCGTACTAAGCGACTGCGAACTGGTACCAGCCCCAAGTTCGGGTGACCGGGGAGGTGCAGACGTATGAGCGTCGTCAATTTTGCTCTGTATGCGGTTCGCGCCTCTTCTATTTGTTCGACGGCGGCGTTGAGATATTCCTCGGCACCCTGGACGAGGCTCTCTACGACATCAAACCGTTGCTTGAGGGCTGGACGGTCCACCGAGAACCCTGGCTTCCTCCTGTTCCTGGAATCGCATGGCATGTCGAAAACCCTCCAAAGCTTTAGGGTGGCATGTTAGCGATCTTCTCCTCGGTTGCATTAATGCTGGAACTTGGCGCGTGCCATGAACGATGCAATTCCTTTGTCAGGTGGCGGGCGAATGACGGTGACGCGGCGCGACAACGTCATCTACCGCAAGGGCGGCGCATGGTCGCCAACGCGCGCGCTTCGTCGTAAATGATGGCGGTCAGAATTGTCTGGGCTGGATGACACCTGCGGAGTTCCTTTAGGCAATCAACCCGTGACATGATCGCTGGTGCGAACTCAAAACTGGATAAAGTCGATCATCGGGGTGCGGACCTGTCCACTGAGCGCAAGGCCCAAGAGGTTCGACTCCTCGTCAATTCATCAGATGGGACTAATGGACTTGCCCGCTGATGTAGGTCATCGTGCTGCCCCAGGGGGCACATATGGGCAAGGTTATCGACTTCGATCCGCGAATGCATCGGAAGTGGAAGGCGAAAGGCACACCGTCGCACGGAACGGGGAGGCGCTATGCCCGCAAGAATCCGATCAAAAGTCAGCTTCCCAACTGGCTACCTGGCGCAGCGCTAGCGACGGGAATCGCGATACTCGCCGGCGCTATATTTACATCGCCCATGGCGTCCGGCGTCGGCTGCGGCATCAAAGGTAATGTCAGCAACACCGGCGAGCGAATTTTTCACGTCCCTGGCCAAGAATATTACCGTGAGACGGTTGTAAATCCGTTTCGCGGGGAGCGATGGTTCTGCACTGAGGCGGCGGCGCGCGAGGCTGGATGGAGGAAGGCATTTCGGTGAGCCCTTTCTCTGATCGATGCGTTGGGCGAATGGCCACTCGCGCGGATGCTTGAGCGTGGGCCCTAAGCAGTCATCTGCATTCTATCCAAATATGAAAATTATTGTTGACTTGGCCCTGTTAAATCTCTCGCTCAGACGGATATCTGGGTGAGACGTTGAAGTATCTTGTTATGGCATTTTTAGCCGCTGGGCTCCTCGGCTGTGACCAACTCGGATTCCGGGAGTGGCACTGGAATCAAAAGATCACGCTCACGGTAGAAACGCCGGAGGGCGTTCGTACGGGCTCGTCTGTGCAAAACGTGGCATGGTACGAGAGCCCAACTTGGGCAAAGATCGGTGACAGTGGCGGTTGGTTCAGCCACGAGTTGCAGGGCGAAGCCGCAGTCGTTGAGTTAGCTCCGAACAAATACCTTTTCGCACTGATGAAGACCTATGATGACCCGGCCGCCAATGCGGTTTTCCGCCCAGAGAGAGGCAAGTCGCGATCAACCGTAGACCACCGAAGCGAGATACGAGCGGAAAATGACGCTATCGAATCATCGAATGAAACGAGGCGGATTCCGAGGGGCTCGTTTCCAAAATTGGTAACTTTCACGGACCCGTCCAATCCATCCACCGCCCAAGAGGTTCCTGCGCTCGACCTTGAAGGCACATTTGGGAAGGGCTACCGACTCATATCCATTCAACTGACCATTACACCAGAGCCGCGAACGTCCGGAAATATAATGAAAGTGCTTGGACCTGACTTCTTCAAATTATGGGCCGTGCAGTTCGAGGCAAACTTTAAGAGCGCTGGTGCCTTCAGTAAGCGCCCCTTCGCATTCAGAATTACCCGTGAAGACTTCATAACGGGAGGGTAAAGCTCGCCCCCGTTGCCGTGTCATCCGTTTATCTCTTCACGGTCCATTCCGCCATCCTACTATTTCTCCTGTGCCGACATCTGCGGCGTCTGTCCGCCTCTCTTGCCCACTACCGTTTAGCAGCTGTTAAAGGGTTCGCCTTGGTATGCTGATGTTGTTCTTTATCCTTTTTATTTTGCCGTACATCGTCGGTTTCGTCGCGCTGGCGTTCTGGCGGCAGGGGTGGACGCTTATGACGGCAACTGTCGCAATGGTTGTTGTCTATTTGTTTTCCAGGGGATCAGGGGATGGCCCCGGCGCGTTTGCGGCGGATGCCCTTCCAGCTATCCTCGGGGTTGGAATGGCAGCCGGGCTAATAACCAGCGTCATTGCCATGACGTCGAACTATCGGACTGGCTACATTGTGGCGACAATGTTCCCTCTCGGATATATCGCTGGTTATACCGTAATCGGGTACTTCTGAAGCCGTCAGGACTGTCGCTACTGTCTGGAAGGGTTACCTGGGAGCGGACCATCGCTCCTAGTATTCAGGGATTAGCGCCCACGAGCGTTGGTGCCATGCGCACTATCGTTCGTACAGGCCGTTCAACAATACCTTCCTGGCCCAATTACGGCCCCGTCTCCGATGCTTCGACCCCGCCGGCGGGCCTTCGACAATGGGCCGGACGAACGTACATCATTTGTTACTTCGCACCTGCGGTAATTATCATACGATTCAAACTGCTAAATAACAAAAAAAATCAGTTGTTTGCTTGGGGTTTCTCGACTACGTTTTTCACAGGGGATTTCCGAAATAACCGGCTCACGCCGACGATACTCAGCGGTCGTTTGACCTTGCTTGAGGGAGGATGATGACGTTGTTTGTCCGACTTCGTTTATTTGCAACGGTGCAGCGAGTGCGTGATCTCGTCTCGATCCGATACCGACCTACGACGGCAATCTGACGCCTGATAAACCCTTTGTTCCACTTTTCTAAGATCGTGCTGCTGTAGCGCGCCGAAGGTTTGTTATGCAAAAGCAAGCTGTCGTATTCAATGGTCAGGAAGTCGGGATCGCGATCCCTGTCGAGAACCGCCTCAAATTCATCGCTGTCCGCTTCAATGTCATCGACTTGGACAACAGGCTCTTCGACACGGTTACCGAAATCCGGCGCGCCATTACAGAGCATCTCGCGTCCAGCGGTCGTGCGATCACCTCGCACTGACGCCGAATGACGCTCTCTACCTTTGTCTGCGAGGGTATGAATTGGGCCTGCTTTCGGATTTGGCTATTGATCTTGACGATCTCGAATTCCTCCTGGCGACCATCGTCGACGCATGCCATGAGCTGAAGATTTCTCCAGATCATCAGGGTTTCGTCGCTCGGGTCGTAGACTTGCACTCCCAGGGCCACTCCCGGGAGGAAATCCTCCGAAGTCTTAGGGTGGAGTTCGCGAGTCCCCATGGCGATAGGCAGAAACATACCCTTTCAACCCTGAGGACAGTGGCCACGTGGGTCTCGACGCTATCCTACTCGCATGAATAACGAGGACCTCGTGGAGCAGGCCGCAGCGCTAATCAGACCCTACCAGACCACAAGCGGTCCGTTGTTTGGCGATGGTAGCGCAGTAGGATATCGTTACTCGCGAACT
This sequence comes from Rhizobium sp. NZLR8, assembly GCF_019685025.1. Taxonomy (NCBI): domain Bacteria; kingdom Pseudomonadati; phylum Pseudomonadota; class Alphaproteobacteria; order Hyphomicrobiales; family Rhizobiaceae; genus Rhizobium; species Rhizobium sp. NZLR8. The sequence goes on from NZ_JABDVY010000004.1 coordinate 94,391, forward strand.
TTGAGACTATCTCCGTATTTCAGGGCGAGCCGCCTGCAATCTTCGCAATCAAGCTCAATGCCCTCCAATGTGACTGTCGCAGCCGCCGTGCTGCAGACAGACTGATCCAACCTGGCGACACGAAGAATGGCGTTGCCAAGCAGCATATCACATGGAGCATGCTCTAATTCAGGGCCGCCGACGCTGTGCGTGACAATACCCCGCACCGTGGCAAGCCATTTGCGCTTTCGGATGATAATTCTGTCCTCGACCATGAGCGAGCCTCTAACGGAAACTCGGTCATTTCACCTCGAACTGACCGAGTCAGTGCTGAGAAAACCCGTTTAAGAAATCCTTGTTCCCCGGGGAAAACCACTCTCGATCAGGGTCGGCGGAAGAACTTGGTTTGGGTGCAGCCGACGCTCATAGCCGAGATTGAGTACCGCGCCCGGACACACGATGGAAAGCCGCGACACGCCGCGTACAAAGGCTTGCGCTAGCGACAGGACAATACCCCTTACATAATTGACTGAAGATCGTCGCGACTTACAGGGAACGAGGCCACGAGAATTCGCCCGGCTCTGTTCGATCTATTGAATTTTGTTGTCGGGGCAGGGATTCGAACCCCGCGTCACAGCTCGAAGGCTGGAAGCAACCTCGGATACCCGAGGGATGTGGAGAGCGCCGCGCTCCGATTACGCTTACGCCCGACTGGGCCATTAACTCGTGGGCCTTGCAATTGTTCCTGATAGGGCGACCAACTTTCAAGCCCAGCATTGGTCTCCGAGCTTTGCTGGCGGGGAGAGGATTTGGACGCAGGATAGGAAAGCTTCCTCCTGAACGGGCTAGCTATCTTTCATCTCTCCGCGGTCCTGCATCCTGTCGTGCACGTTCTCCGGTCCCGCGATCAAAGCGGCGATCGCCGTCGCTTTCTCCCGATCACCATAACCGGCCACATAGCCTTCGAGCAGGACGCTTCTGCCCACCATGCTCACCGAGATTGACGAGCTTTCCAGTTCTGGTTCCGCGGACACAGCGGACTGCACGCTCGCAAGCTGGTCGTGGGCGAGGTTTTCCGGTTCAAAGGCCATGGGAGTCCTCCTTCATTATGTAAAGGAAACAGCGGAAAGACGAGTTTGTTCGCGATAGGGACTTAGGTCCTAGAATGCTAGGGGCGGCCGAGCTGCCCCAATTTTTCGACGATAGCGATTTCTCAGGTGAGCGGTTCTGACCGCACGGCACGGCCGTCTGCGAAGGGTTCCGTCGTCGGATGTCCTCGCCCGCATTCGAACGCTTGCTGACCGATGGCCACGGCGGCAACGACCAGAAATCCGGAGGGCGGCCGGGCCGAACACGGCGCAATCCTATTTTTCCGCGCGGTTGAGAAGAATACGCATTTCGTCGAAGCGGCGCTTGCGGTCACCGTCATCGATGTTCGGTGAATAGCACGTGCTGGATACGCAGAAGCGCACAAGGTTGTGCGGCTTGTCCGCCTTGTCGAACTCGCATCCGAATATGTCGGTCATTTCGGCCGGCGCCGTTCCCTGCCGCGTAGAATACGACATGCGGACACCCGGCGGCTTCAGCTCAGGAAAGGATTGCACGGTACCGATAGCGAGCTGATCGGTCATGAAGAAGCTCTTTGCCACGGATTTGCAGGTATCCTCGAGCTCAGGCGACTGCGCCATCGCATTTGCGGGCAAGGCGAACGCGCCAAAAGCAAATAATATGATCGGCTTACGCACTGCGACTTCCTCCACTGTCTCCTCGATTGAGGTAGAGCGGTGAGACCAGATGGCTATGGACGAAAGACCCGCATCGTTTCAGGCCCGTGGCTCCTTGAGGCGGCTCATCAGCAGCATTGGCCGTTATGAGATAGGGCCAAGAGCTGCTGAACTTACAGGAACCCACACCCGAGCCGACGCTTGATGGCCGGATGACAGGGCCAAGCAGCCAACAATGGCGATCATGGCGAGCAGGATGACGATGACGGGAAAGGCAGCGCCGGACGGCTTGTCTTCATTGTAGATCATGGATGGCTCCCGCGGCCCGGCGGCGCAAAACGCCGCCGGTAACGACTGTTAGGCTTCGATGATGTAGACAATCGTCAGAGCATCGGGATCGACAATTACGATCCGGCCGTCCGCCAGTATGAAGAAGCGGTATCCTTCATACTGGGGAACGAGCTTGATGATGCGCGGCGGCAGCGGTTCAAGCCGCACCTTCTTCGGGATTTTCACCCCGACGGAGACCGCGAAGTCAACTTCCTTCACTGGCGCAACATGGACCTCTTTCACCACGGTTCGAATTTCCGTCTGCTGCTCGACGGAGATGTTGACGTTGGTCTTGGTGTTAGTGGTCTGGTTGTTTGTCGTGGTGTTGTTGTTAACGTTGGTTTCGGAAGAGCTCTTGTTTGTCGTCGTCGCGTTCTGATCGGTCGACTGCTTCGACTTGTCACCGCTTTGTGTGGTGGTCTTCGAACCGCTGCTCTCCGTAGTCCCGGACTTGGTGGCTGGCTTCTGTTCGGTTGTGGTGGCACCGCCAGCGTCCTGCGATCCGGGCTTCGTTTCCGTCGAAGACTTGCCCGACGCGCTTCCGCTTGTCGACGAATTATCGTTCGAGGGCTGCTCGGTGCTCTTTTTCATGTCCGAACCCTGATCGGACTTCTGCTGCGTTGACTGGGTCTTGCCTTGCGGGCAGGCTCCTGAAGCGTCGGGAGTGCAGTCGGTGCCGCTCTTGCTTGCCCCGGACTGCGAGCCGGCGTCCGTGCCGGTCTGAGATTGGGCCTGGCCGCTGCTCTTCGTGTCCTGCTGGGCAGCCGCCGGCAAGGTTGCAAGTGGTGACACGCTAAGTGACAACGCTGCTACGAGCATGGTGAGATGATTGCTTTTCATGATTGACCTCCGATGTTCGGCACACGACGCCGGCCCGCATTCTCATGCGGTGCATGGGTGCCTCGTGTGTTGGGAAAGGGCGGCAGAAGCCGCCCATCGTCACTGGATGATCTGAATGACCTTCCGCGAGGAAGGTTCGACGATCACACGCTCATCGTTGACGATCGCGTATGAATATTTCGGGTCATCGGGAATCGGCGTCACGACCACCGTCTCCGGCAGGGGCTGTCCGACGACGACCTTCTCCTTCACCACGACACGCTTGGTCGGGGCGGGAGCCTGCTGAACATAGGTCACCACTTTCTGCGGCGGCGGATCGATGGCGGTGCCGATGACTGCTCCGGCAACGCCGCCAATAGCTGCGCCAGCGGGGCCGCCGACAATGGCTCCAGTAACCGCGCCACCCGCCGCACCATTGACCGTTGAGGATTGGGCAAAGGCAGATGCCGACGCCAGGAGAATACTCGTCGCAATTCCTACTGCTTTGATATTCATGTCTTTTCCTCCTTGAGGCGGTTGATTCCGATGGAGGAAACTAAACTGTCAAACGGAGGAAGTGTTCCAGAGCTGGGACTTCATGCCGGGGCTCAAACCAGACTTTAGTCCTAATCCCTACGGATGCCGCTGCTACTGCGTAGGAAAGTGGCTCAGCATCCGGTCCTGGACGTTCTCCTCGCCGACGATCATAGCCGCAAGCGAGATGGCTCTGTCGCGGTCGGCGGCCTTTGTTATATAGCCTTCGAGCAGGACGACAGGGCCGAGCATCCTGATTTCGATGGCACTGCTGTCGAGATCAGGATCGGCGGAAAGGGCTGCTTCGATTGTTGCTATCGTCGACGCTGAACTGTGGCCTTGCGAGCAGCGCTCTTCGTGGTTGTAGTTATTGGGGCCGAACTTCATCTTCTCCTCCTGTCCGTCCCTCCACGGACATTCAAGTTACTCAAGCACAATATGAGAGCGTGTCTTAAGATCGCCAGCCCGACTTAAGTCCGTCTTCCCCTCGGCGCTATGTGACGTAGATTTTCCTCTTCCTTGTTGAAAGGACACCAGGGAGGTTTTAGCGATGTTGCTGTACTCCAGTCAGAACCTCTCTGGTGACGCGTTTTCGATCCATGCGGGCGATCGCTTTTGGGGAGTAAAGGGCTCGTAGGTGCTGACTAAAGGGTAATGCTATGGGTAAGCGTTTCGTCTTGGCCCTGATGGCCGGTGTCGCCGTATATGTACTCGGCGGCATGAGTGCGAGGCACGACATCGTTCCATGGCCGCAGCTTTCAACAGTGAAACACCGCGTCGTCGGAGCAGAGGCTACACCACCCAGTCGCTACAGCTTCGACGACAATCGGCGGCTGATCGGGGATGAGACGAAGACCGCCTTTCCATGCCCGATACAGACCGATCGAACAGCTGTCTTGCTGGTTCTCGGACAATCCAACGCCGCGAACGACGGGGGGCAACGGCATAGATCGGCATACGGCGAGAGAGTCATCAACGCCTTTAACAGCCATTGTTTTATAGCGGCATCACCATTGCTTGGAGCCACCGATACCAAAGGTGAATACTGGACGTCGCTTGGAAATTCCCTGATTGCCTCAGGTCAATACGACAACGTCGTTATCGCCCCCCTGGCATATTCTGGCTCCGAGGTCGCACGATGGGCGAAAGGGGGCGACGTGAACGGCGAATTGATCGACACCGTGAAGCAACTGCGCAGTGCCGGATATCGGCCCACAAAGGTTCTCTGGGTGCAGGGAGAGGCCGATTTCGTCAAGGGTACAAGCGCGCCAGCCTACGAGGAACGATTTCTTTCAATGGTCGCTACGCTGAGAGGACAAGGCGTCAACGCTCCCGTGTATATTGCGATCGCTTCAAAATGCTTGGAGCCGAGCAATGGCGGGTTCAAGGTGCACACGCCGGACAACCCGATAGTTCAGGCGCAACAGAACCTGTCCAAGGGCGGCGGTGGGATTCGCGAGGGGGTCAATACAGACGCCCTTCTTTCTGATGACGACCGCTATGACGACTGCCATATCGGTGGCTCAGGAGCAGACAAGGTATCGCGGGCATGGCTGAACATTCTGCTGGATGACCGCCGGCTGCAGGCGGTTCGTTGACTATACATCTTTCGAACTCTGCGAGGCTGATGAGCCTTGGGTTCCGCACATTCTGACCGCATCTGCCTTTGGTCGACTGACATATCTTGAGGGTCCCGTTCTTTGGCAGATACTCCGCTGTGCAAGGTGGTCGATCTCATTGCGCGGGCTTCTGGCCACGCTTCGCCGAAGCGGATGATAGCGGCTACACCGTGGAGCCCGACGTCATCCTTCGTTTTGAAGTCGGTGATCAAACGATCCGGATCGACTTCATCGTTGAGGCGAAGCTCGGAACCGGCGCGTCGCAAAGCCAATCGAGAAGCCAAATCCGAGTGTTCTTAGATGCATGGATTTATTGTGATCGCTGAACCACAGTCAGCGCAACGATGCCGGCTTCATCGGCGGCACGTAGGAATGCGCCCCAAAATTCCTCGGCAGCGATCTTCCCGCTGATTGCATCGACGCAAGCCTTCACCGCAGTGACGTATTCTTCGCCGTCATCGAAGGGCCAGTCCTTGAGCAGTATGTATGCCGCGTCGCCGAGGGTGCGGACGATCCTGTGAGTTGGCTGACCGCGCAGAGCCAGCCCGACGGGTGTGAATACAGATGTTGCGTCCGAGTCCATTATCGTCGACCTCAGGGCAGGGATCGCAATCCCCGAGGCATAATATACGCTTGTATTCCAAATTCGTAGTTGACGATTGGTTAACCAGCGTGACCGGGTGTGAAGGGATGCCGCTGGAAAGGAGTGGGCGTCGCAGCCCATGACGAACTGGTGGGACGCCTCCCGGATCGACAACGCGGCGACGGAGGCCGCCGAGCTATACGGGGTCCACAGGGCGGGATCGTCGGCCCTTATGGGACTTACTGAACTTCCCCTCGAACTCGAGGGGAAGTTCGCAGCGTTTCTCGGTGTCGTCGACGCCACGGTCTTTCCTACCAGGTGGGGTGCAGGCTACGGGCTCGTCAGGACGGGTGCGCCGGAACCACCATGTCGTCATCGACGTTCTTGCACAGGCCTGCCTCCAAGAGGGAGCCGACGGCGCGACGGGCACTGATCGAACGACGGCATCGCGCGGAGGCTTGCCGCAGCCGGGCCGAAAACACAGATGCGGGCAAGGCAACTATTGCAATAATGCGGGGAAAGCGCAGGATTGAAGGGCCTTCGCCTGCGACAGGACATTGCGCGATGAATCAATTTGGTAGCGAACCAGTTCGTGATCCGGAGGACCTCGGCTTCGACAAGGCGCGGCTCGCGCGACTGAAGCGGTGGATGCAGCGATATGCCGACACCGGGCGCTGGCCGGGTGGTGCGGTGCTCATCGCGCGTCATGGAGAACTCGCCTTTTTCGACTGCGCCGGGCACGCCGACGTCGAAGCCAAGCGGCCTTGGCACCGCGACCTCATCGCCCGCATCTACTCGATGACCAAGCCTGTCACCGCCGTAGCGCTGATGATGCTGTACGAGGAGGCCCGCGTGCATCTCGACGATCCGGTCGAAACTTACCTGCCGGAATTCAAAAATAGGCAACTTCTGATACCGGACGCAACGTCGCTCGACCAAACGGTACCCGTCAAAACGAAGATGACGATCCACCATCTGCTGACCCACACATCCGGCCTCAGCCTGTTTACCAACCCCGGAATACTCGGCGAAGCTTATGCCAAAGAAAAACTCGGCCTCGCCCTTGCCTACGGTGGGCTCGACAAGATGGTGCGCAGGATCGCCGAGCTGCCATTGGAATGGGAGCCGGGCACGAAATGGCAATACAGCACCGGGTTAGATATCATCGGCCGCATCGTGGAAGTCGTTTCCGGAATGACGCTCGACAAGTACTTCACGACTCGCATCTTCGAGCCCCTCGGCATGACCGATACCGGCTTCTCTGTGCCGGGGTCTGAGATCAGCCGTTTTCCCCCGCTCTATGAGGCTATGGCTGGCGGAATGGCTTTGCACGAAGCGCCGGAGGTTTCGGAGTGGCGGCAGGACAGGGTTGATACGTTCTGTGGCGGAGGCGGGCTCGTCGGAACCATCGACGACTATTGGCGGTTCGCCGAAATGCTGCGGGCTGGAGGCGAACTCAACGGCGAACGCATCCTCAGTCCCCGCACTTTGAGATTGGCGGCGTGCAATCACCTGCCGGGCGATCTTGCCTCGCTGGCAGCCGAAGTTTGGGCCGAAACCCAGTTTGATGGCGTCGGGTTCGGTCTGTTGGGCTCTGTCGTGCTTGATCCGGCCAAGGCACAAATTTCAGCGCAGGTTGGAGACTATGGCTGGGGCGGGGCGGCAGGAACCTTCTTCTGGGTAAGCCCGGTCGACGACATGGTTGTCATTCTCTTCACGCAACTTTTGCCCTCAAGCGCCATTCCGGTGCGCAAAGAGCTGCGCGCACTCGTCCATGGGGCTTTGACAGGGGCCTGAAAAGGTGCGGAGGACCACCTTTGGCAGGTCATCCGTCGCGCGGATCGATGGGCGGCAACGACCGGCTGGACGCTTGGTGTTCCGGGTGTCGAGGCCAGAGGCGCGCATTCACGCGCGCAGTATCTGTATGATCACCGCCCATGCAGCCTCGCCGAGCCTTGCATCGGCCTCGTCGCTGCCGCCGTGGGCGTGAAGCGCCGATCTCGGCGGTGTTTGGCCCGGCAGCAAAGCCCGATGTCCGGCCCGCCTATCAGATGAACCCGGACCAGGCGGGGCCAATCGTTCGCAACACGGCCGATGGCCGAAAGCAGCTTGTTCATGCGAGATGAGGTCTCCCTTCGCCATTTTTGGCAATCAAACAGGCGGTCGAGGCCCGGACAGAGAAGTTGCGCCAAAAGGGCAAGCCCGTCGAATCGACATGAACGATCTGCCTACCTGCTCGAATGGCAGTCGCTGGGGGGCGCGAGCAGAAATGGGCCGAGCTCATAGCCGATCGCGAGTGGCAGGAAGCCAAGGCGAATAGCGAGGCGGATGGGCCGACCGTCGCCAACATCGCCAGTTCGCTGCTGCAGCCGACACGCTTCTACCGCGGTTTCTCCAAACCGTCGAAATAACGGCCAGAAACTTCTCCCGTTGCCTCCCGCAACGGCCAGCTAAAATCGCTCGCGAAATCCTATCGATCAAGGCGGCGGTCGAACCCAATTTGCAAGAGGCACTGACTAGCCTTGGCGATCTTACCAGAGTTGAATTGGTCACCGCAGTTTGGATCGTAACTGGGAGGGGATAAGACCTGTTGGGAAATTCAGACCAGCGCCTCGCGCGTGGCGACGACTGTCTTGGCCGGAACGAACATGACGTCACCCCAACTAAGGCCATCCCCACGACTTGGCTTGGCTGGCGAGCAAAACCAGCACGACGAAAAGTGCTGCGAGCGGAAGGATCAGCTTGGCCTGCCTAGCGTGGAATGACGGAGGCGCTCTCATGATATCGGTTCGTTTGCCGATCTCGGTCAGCATAATCCACATAATCGCGCCAAACGTCATGATTGCAGCGGTCAACAATATGGTGCTTGTCATGGTTGTAACTTAGATGGTCGCGTCGACAACGCAAGATACTTAGCTTCGTGTTCCTTTCGAAATTTCTTCGGGACCGCGAGATCGCGAGCAACTGACGGTTTCCGTTAACGGAACACATGTGAAATCCACACGGTCCTGCTCGACAGGGCGGCCATTAGAGCGGGGGACGTCATCTGGCATCTGCCGATGGCGGTCACACGTTTGCAGGTAGAGGTTAAGGGGCTCGGGAAGGCACATCCTCGCGATCGTGCCGCAGCCGGAAGTCCCTCGACATCATATCAGAGACAAATTAGTCAAGGGGTATGGTCGCGGTCTCCGCAATCGCATCCTGCGACTTGTCGTGCTGGTAAAGCCAGACATCGACTGCTTGCGGAGTCATCGCGGCTGCAACGGCAACGCCTTTTACGACCATGAAATAGTGCGTCCAGTGTCGGACTTTCAGACCGCCCACGGGTTCAAGCTCCAGCCCAGCTTGACTCAATCTCGCCAGCGTTCGCCATGCCCGCACGTCGATCACAGGCCATTTGTGGGGGAGCGTCCATGCGAGAATGCACGAGGCCGTGGGCAACCTGACACCATCGAGCCCTATTAATAGACGAACAGCCATCTCCGGTTCGTCCGTCTTCAAGGCCATTGCAGTCAAATGCTTGATAGTCTCCGCCGAGTTGGACCGCAGTGCGTTGCGCGTTTTCGTCGAAAGCTTGCCGCCATTTTTCACGAGAGCAATGTCTTCAAGTTCCTCTGGAAACAAGAAACCTCGCTCCGCGACGCCACGTTGTTGAAAAGTCGCAATTAGTCCAGTGGGATCGCTCCTCATCGGTACCGCAATATCGAATCGTGGCCGATTTTCAATCGCGGCGAGGATCGTCAAAACCGTCTTGTCGACGCACATCAAGAACTCCAACCGGTTTGGCTGCTAAGAGATTGCCGCACAGAGAACGCATGGCTTCGAGCCTGATCTCTCAGTAGCCCATCAAAGTCCGCATTTCTTTTGCTGCGTTCGACAGCGATCCGGGAGGGGAGTTGATCATTCCTGGCACAATCATTTCTTTGAGAAGCTTAGTCTCCATTTTATTTATGAGGTTCTTGTTTCTCTGTAACGCATAGGAAATCAGGAGTTTTTCGAGGTATGCGACATCACGGTGCTTTGAAGTTGACGGAGACGAAAACAGATGTTTTGCATTCGTGGTCCGAGCGTAGAAATAGACGAGCGGAGTTCCTTTGCCGACGTACTTTATCGCGGATTCGTATTTTGATAGCTTGTCGATCGTTAAGCATTCGCGCCTGAAGGATTGCCTTTCTGCCTTGCCAACATACCAAGGCTTAATACCGCCACCCACGCGAATGCCGAAAACGTAGCAACCACACGCGTCACCCAGTCCGGGCTGGCTGTATTCAACTTCGTCCCAGAATGCCCGTCGTTGATCACTGTCACCAAGGATAACGCGACCGGAATCCCTTGGCAGTTCAAATCCGCCGTAAAGGTAATATCTCAATTTCTTCTCCGAGTGCCGTCGTCAAATAAAATCAATCAGCCCGGGAATATTGCCTTCACAACTTTAAGGATTAGTGTAAGTCGCGGAATGAGATAGTTTCTTTGAAGGATCGGGAACCAAGGCACTCATCGGTCTCATCTGCGCCATGGCATGTTCGCCATCCTGTTCCTCGTCATGACTGTCTTTGTTGTAGTAAAGGCCCGACAGGTGGACTTAACCGCAGCGGTCGCTGTTTTGACTCGGCCCGTCGAAGCAGCTCCGATCGTCAAATGGCTGTTCATAGTGGTCGGGGCCCCAGCGCTCGCGCTTCTCATCCATATAGGCGTTGGTAAGTTATACTTCTCGGCGAAAGGCGAAGGGCCTTATGGTCCGCCTCCGCCCAAATTGCGAATTCCTAAATATCATGAGCCAAAGCGCATATTCCCTTGGGTTCCTTACACAAACCTATTTACCGTTTTTATGACATTTTGCATCTTGCTCATGTGTGGCATCCGCTAGGGAGAGGGACGAGATACCCTTCCTTCGCGCCCCACCTCGTGATTTGGAATACCCTTGACGCATGACGGGAAGCTGCGTGTCGAGAAACTTCGAGCACGGAACTCTTCTGCCGCCCCCGTCCCAAATGGTACCGCGCCTCTAAGTTTTAAAAGTTATCATAACCGCCTCGTTAATTTTGAAAAGTTTTCGGTCTCTTAATTTTGCCCGTTGTTAAAGTCGGGAAAACGTCTTATCCCATCAACTTCGTTAAGCTGCGAAAGTTTTCAATGATCGGCCAAAAAACGTGAAAGTTTTCAAAATCGGTCAGTACGAGTGCCTGAGGAGGAGGAGTTGGCAGAGTTCCCTGACTTCGTACTATCGACAACGGAAAATTCCCTACGGGTGTCGCGCGCGGTTGCCGCCAACAAGCTACGGCCACTAGGCAATCGACTCCATACGACGCACCTCCAGGGTGATCCGTCCGATTTGATCCGGCAGAACGTGTGGACGATCGCGGCGCTTTATTTCCCTGGAAGCTTGGTCGCTGATCGCACAGCTTTTGAGATGAAGCCGGCACGAGACGGCAGGGTGTTTCTCGTTGCCGACACCAAGCGCAGTGTCGAGCTGCCAGGGATAAGCCTCCACGCGAGGACCGGAACCGGAAGAGTCAAAGGAGATTTTCTGATGAGGGACGGCCTGTACTGCTCGTCACGCGCAAGAGCGTTCGTCGAAAACATGCGTCCGTCTCGTGCCCGCTCTGGCGTCGCGCGGACCGCGTCCCGTCTCGAGATCGAGAAGCAACTCACAAAGTACCTTCGAAGCAACGGCGAGGATGGCCTGAACCACCTTCGAGATCGGATCAAGGACGCTGGGAAATCGCTCGGCTTGTCGGATGAAGCTGCAGAACTCGACGGCATGATCGGCACTCTCCTCGGCACCCGTGATGTTGTTCTGACAGCCCCCTCTGCTATCGCGTTCGCCTCAGGCACGCCGTTCGACACGAACCGCGTCAAACTATTCGAGGCCCTGCATGATGGCCTTCGCGGCATGGGGCCACAACTTCCTCGAACATCGCGGATCGCGGCATCCGAGGTCGTCAACTTCGCATTTTTCGAGGCCTATTTCTCGAACTTCATCGAGGGAACCGAATTCGAGGTCGACGAGGCGGAGGACATCATTTTCAATGGTGCAATCCCCGATGACCGTCCCGCCGACGCTCATGACATTCTCGGCACATTCGCCGTTCTCTCTGATCCCGAGGACATGGGACGAGTCCCGACGGACTTCGAAGAGTTCACGAAGTTGTTGAAGCGTCGGCATGCCAAAATCATGGAGGGCAGACCGGAAAAGCGTCCAGGCGAATTCAAAACCGCAGACAACAAAGCCGGCTCGACGACGTTTGTCCGTCCAGAGGAGGTGGTCGGCACCCTCCAGCGGGGGTTTCAAATCTATCAACGGTTGGACACGCCTCTCGACCGGGCGATCTTCATGATGTTCCTCGTCGCCGAGGTGCATCCGTTCGCGGACGGGAATGGACGCTCAGCCCGTATCATGATGAACGCAGAACTCTCTCGGGGGGGCGAAACGAGGATCATCATCCCCACGGTCTTCAGATCGAACTACCTCGAGAGCCTTCGTCTGATGAGCAACCACGGCGTACCAGACGCCCTGATCAGGACTCACGACTTCGCGCAGCGCTACGCGCAGGCCATCGAGTGGTCGTCGCTTCCACGGGCAATCTCTGTACTCCGCAAAACCAATGCCTTCGTTCTTCCAGAAGTGAGCGACAGGGAAGGGTATCGCCTTAGGCTGCCACGAACCGTGGACTTCGTGGATGACGACGACAATGACGGCGGCGATGGTACCGGCGGCGCGATGGCGGGAGCACCGAGAAGGCGATAGGCCACACCTGAATCATGGCGACGCTGGAGATGAAAGTACCTTCATCTCCAGCCGTTGGTTGGCTCCGTCTGGAAGCCAGCCCATTGACATTTTGGCCTGCTGAACATGCCGCCGCTCGTCGCAAGCCTTCGCGGTGGATTGTGGCATTTGCTACAATTCCGTAATTTTCAATTGGTCTCCATGGCGAAACTACGCTTTTGTTCCGTCACCGATCGGATCATACGCGGGTATGATGTCCCTATAGCGGCTGATGCTTCCCGTCAGTAACGACACCTTGCTACGAGTTATCCGCAGGCAAGGGCTACCGCCATCGATACCACCCCCGGGATCGGCATCGACGACTGGGCCTGGCGGCGCAATCATCGCTATGGCACGATCGTATGTGACCTGGAGCGTCGGCGACCGATGCGTCCCCGGACCGTGAGCCAGCGATGGCGGAGGCCTGGTTGCGGGAAAATCCCCACTCCAGATTATTGCTCGTGATCGAGGCGGCGCTTACTCTCGATGTGGACACCCCGGACGCTGTCATCGCCGCCGGCGGGATTTTGAAAGGCTAAGAAATGGATGCGGCGGCGATCGGAGAAAGTTTCAGGGACTTGGTCCGATCACTATCGAACGCACGTTCGGCGGCAGGGCTATCGGAGAAACCGACCGAATTCAGGTGACAATGGCCCACGATCAACCCGTTTCCTTTGCACGTCTCCTCTGCTCAGAACAAAATTCTCGAAGGCAAAAATGACAGACTATCAAGCGCTTTTCGATGAGCTATCCGAAACGCAGGTACCGAAATACGACCTTCCCGCATAAGTCTCGGTTTCGAGAGATGTTGGGTCTTCCGGAGGGTCAAGCTCATTCGGTCGAACTAGACGACTGGAAAACCCGAAAAGCTGACTGCGTTATTCTTGAAGGCAGTCCAAACCGAAGCACAGCGCGAAATGCCTTGGCGGATGTTTGGGTATTTTTACCGATTGCAAGAGCGGCTCTCCAAGGACTTCAAAACGCCAGTGCCGCTGGAATAGATACTGATTTACGTGGGTAATGGCACTTCCAAGGCTATGGAGCCTCCGCTAATTTGGAACGGATTGCAGCTATCATACAGGTATAAGGATCTGAAGCGTGTCGGGACGGCCGCTCACCGCGCCGAGCTTATAGATAGCCCGCAGCCCTTCGACTGGATCCTGCGTGTTCTTTGCTTCGAGGAAGTGCATCATAACGTCTGGCAGGAAGTCGCGGCGAAGATAAACTCGGCACTAAAAACAAGGCGTACGGAAGCTCGATTTGCTGTCGCCTATTTCGTCATCGCGCTCGTCCTTCGTGGCCCGAGCAAGACCAAGGAGTTGATTGAGATGTTGCAAATCAAACTTGATGAGATCCCGATCATCCGCGATGTCATTGATCGCGCGGAGGATTATGCGGTTAGGAAGGCATTGGTGCGCCGCATCTTCATGCGGCTGCAGAAACGCGTTACGACGTTGGGGATTTGTCTGCCACCGACTTGGTCGGCCTATCCGAAGACAACCTTGAGGCGGTTACCGAAGCCAGGACGGCGGAGATGGCTCGTAATCTGATAATGGCGTCAATTGCTGGCAAAACTCTATCTGGATTCAAGCCTAAGAAGGGAGACTAGAGGCTCTGAAAACAGATGTGCAGGCCGGTCTCGTCCGGTCGCCGTTCAATCATAGTTTGCTTGACTCGGTCTCGTATCCTACCCTTGGCACGTCCCACCCGAGATTCCGTCTCTGGCGGTAAAAAACACCACCTTTTGCCAACCGGCGGCAAGGCTGTCCCAACACAGAGCTGCCTTGCCCACCGCACCGCCGCCGGCCATTTTGAGATCGAGCTTTACAGGTCGAGATAACGTCTCGGTCAGTTCGGCATCCGTCGTGGCTATCGCGAATTGCAACGTCCACTTTTGCCCGTCTTGCGGCCGCTCGATAATCAGTTGGGCAGTGCAACCGCCGCCCGGTGAGACCGAGCAGTCTCTCCACAGAATCCTGCCGCCTTCCGTACTGGCCGATAAGTCGATCGTCTGGAAGGTGTTTTGATCAAGCGCATACACGGGAACAGGCTTGCCATCGCCCGCTGCCAGCCGAACCATGAGTTTGACGGGAGCATGCTTGGCGATGGTCACTATAAGTGCCTTGTCGGTTTCTTTTCCGGAAGCACCGCCATTGCCGCCCGCAACGACAAGAGCCATTATGAGCATTGCGACGAAGGCCGACGTGAGACCGTCTATGGCTGCAAGACCCAGGGCGAGAACGAAACCTCCGTTCATAGCGCCACCGCCCATACCGTCACATCCGCGGGAAGCATCTCCGGCTTGTCTAGCACAAAACGGTTAGCCGCCCCAAACGGAGTCGGCGTCGCGATTGGAAATCCGGATAACACCTTGTCCTTGGGGAGAAGTACTGTGCTTCCGGCGACCAGACTGAACTGTGGGCTGTCGGCCCCCGGTCGACAAGACGACGGAAGCGTAAGCGGTTGGAGGATCAGCAGTACGGGCTCCCCGGCCGGATCACAGCGGAGGAACAGTTCGACTGGTTCCTTCCCGGGAAGATAGATCCGAAGGACTACATTCTGGTCAATGTCGGCAAGTGTCACCGACTTGACGCTGTTCGGAATTAGAAAACCTTTGTTTGAGACGTGTTCCGCATTGAAAAATCGTCTTTCGATGTCGCTCTCGACTGGCGCAACGTTAGCGTTGTCGGTGCGATGATCTTTCAGTTTCGCATTACCCGAGACGCTCAGCAGCTCGAGCACCGCAATTCCGTCACCCGATCCATCGGTGTCGGAGATCGTGTCGGCGTTGCTGGTATCCGCACCTACCAGCGTCACGAACAGAAGAAATCCACATATCAACGCGGAAGACAAAAGGTCGATAGCGGATAGGATGAGGAGCATGGACGTTCCGCTCCCGCCGGTAGATCCTACGGACATCGCACCTATCCTTGCTGTTCAGATTTGGCGGACTTGAGGGCACGAAGCAAATGATAGTGAGGTTCAGTAACCAGCTGCACTTCCTTCTTAGCCTGCAAGACGTTGATGATCGCGAATATCGTCATCAGTGTTAGCGCGAGGAGAGTTGTCGAAAAGCAGGAGCTGAGTTCCGCGGTAACGTGAAGAACGGCCGCGTTCTTCTCGTCGCCTTGGGACGATGCGATCAAGTTGGCGGAGGAGAGTGCGGTTATCAATCCCCAGAGCGTTGCGATGAAACCGATAACCGGGAAGACAGTGATAAGAAGGTCGATTGCAACGCGGCCATGCGTGATCTGATGAGTATTTGCGCTGACCCGGGCATCCAAATCGTTGTGGCCCACCTTATTGGTGTGATCATTGACGGCGGCGTTCACGAGATCCAAGACAGGGGTGATCGCCTTGGGAAGATTGCCGACTTGGGGAGAATTCGGATCTGGAGTTGCCTGATGAGCTTCCTCTTCAGGGAAGCTTTTGATGAGACTCTTTTGGATGGAAGAAAGATTGATTGCTTTTTTGACGTCCAGCTCTTTCGACAGCCATTCCTTTTGGCGCTCCAGATTTTGTCGCGCAAGGGAGTGATAAAGCAGCGCGAAGAACACCACGAAAGCCAGCCAATAGACTCCCAGTCGTTCCCACCCCCAAAACATGTTCATTCCGGTTCTCGCCGCCCGCACGGACGGATGATCGACTGCGGCCTGGAAGAGGCGGGTGACCATTGTGCAGATTTCGCGCGTCTGATCGCCCAAGCATCCGTCGACGCCCATGAGCCGGCGGGCGGTTTCAGGCGCGCCGCTCGGCTCCGGCTTATTCGGGAACAGCCAACTCCGCAGAAAATCCACGAATTTTGACGCTTTGAGCTTGGCGCAAGCCTTCTCGTCGCTGGGAAGTGGTTTGGAACTTCTCAGAAACGTTCCCGCGAGACGTCTCGCAACGTCGTCCCTCCAGTAGGCAGAACATTCGTCTTCGCAAGCCTTGCATTGCCCTTCGCCGTAGACGAGGCGGATCGCTAGACTCAGCGCGGGAACCATCTTTGGCTCGAGGCTCGTTCCCATGGTCTCAAGGCAGAGAGCTTGGTTCAGGGCTTTGATGGCGTTTTCGTCCTGGACCCCGAAGATGTGCGCATAATCGTCGGCAGCCTGCGACGTTCCGCTCGGATCGCCGCAGCTTGTGTCTCGATTGAGAAATTCCACCGCCTGAGGGGGCACCGTCAAGAGTGAGGAGTTCACACTCCGGAATGTGTAGAACACGATCGAAGAGTAGACGATCATCGCCAACAAGAACGAGATTACCCATATGGCGGCCCAGACCCTTCCCTCGATTTCGAGCGGCTTTTTGGCCGCCCAGTCTTTGACGCTGAAAGGTTTCTTGGGTTTGGCCTGAACGGAGCTGGCAACATTCATTTGGGGCAATCCTTCGTCGGATCTCCTTGGAGGAGAAGAGGGTTTGTTCGAAATGCAGCCACGCTTCTAAAGGGATGGACGAAGTCGCTGACCAGAGTGCGCATTCCAGTGGCCGCGGTAAGAACGTCCGCGTGCTGCGCGTTGATGAAATCGTTGTCTTTCCATTCGGCGATCTTCGCGGCCATATCCGATGTTTTGCTCTTCCGGATGCAGGCTTTGTCGCCCATCTGAAGCGACGACCAGATCGTTCCTGCCCCGGTATCCAAGAGGGCCGCGTAGGTTGGCAGGTTGGTTTCCGCTTGGAAGTCACTTGACTGCTGGATGTCGGCCGCTGCGGCATCCACGACCGCGCTTAAGGCCGGATGGATCGCGGGGGCTTTTTCCGCAGCCTCCCATGACGAAGGAGACAAGTTGAAGGGCGCGGTCCCGAGAACTTCCAGATTTGGACCTAGCTTCATGATTGTTCGGCTATCCTTGCCGTCCTTCCAAGAGCTCATCACCACAGCCGTCGGCAATCCATCATCCGGTGAACTACCTTGTACAATCAGGTGCGACCGGGACATCAAAGCATCCAGATTATCGATAAGCGGCTGGATGCTGCAGGGAGCGGAGGGACATGCCTTGGCGTATACTTTCTGCGCGATCGAGCCCTTTTCCAGCTCGGTGATTTCCCATGGGCTGGTGTCCGAAAGGAAGTAGCGATCCTGATCTTGGATTAGAGCCAGCTTGCACGCGGCTTCGCGACGTACGCAGTATATCTTCGCGACAGCTGGGCGCTCGTTCAGTTGTCTGTCGGCGAGGAACGAGACCAGCGAGGGTAGATTGAAATAAGACTGACCCGCGGCGGCAAGAACGCCTGTGCCATCTACGAGGAGGGGTTTCTCGGCGTCAATCAATTTGAGGTCGATACGCTCCGCGGGAGGCGCATCTGCTTTTGCGGAGGTGTCGTACGCCCTTACGGCCTGCAATGCGTCGAGGCGACACGGCCACGAGGTACAGGCCACGACATACGCCTTGTCGTCCTTGAACACCGTCGGGACGCTTGGCAGGCCGATGCTGCCGGAAACTAGATCCTCAGCGTCCTTCTGTTGAAAGGCATAACGATATTCTGGGAACGTCGAGCCCCCTATCGTGACCATCACCCTGAAGAGACCGGTTCCCGGGATTTCTTTTATGCTTGGTAGAGCTTTACCCGGCTGCCATTTATAATTGCCACCTTGCTGCTGCGGAGTGGACGACGTGGGCGTTGTACCCTTGTTGGCTGATGGCGTAGTCTTGCCGTCTTGGCCATTCTCTTCGCCCGAAGACTGCCCGGACGATGTTGTCGAGTCATCCCCGGACCCCGCCTTGGAAGCGGGAGCGATTGTGATGTTGCCTTTTGCCAAAGCCGATAGATCGATTGAGGGTTTCAGCAGGTTTTCGATCAACCGCCTGAGGAAATCCTCGTTTAGACCATCTACCGAAGGTAGGATGAGGCTCACTCTGAAGCCGAGAACTTTCGTGCGGAAGGCCGCCTGTGCCGCGTTCACCGATACATCGAAGTTGGCGACGTTTCGCAGGTCGATTTTTCCCGTGATACGGGGAATGAGTTGATCGAGGCGGGCGACGAGCAATCCCTCCGCGTTCAAGATATCACCGAAGCTTGCCTTGCCGCCGAGACACACCTCTCCCGCGGGCCCGCGCCCGCCGCATTTTTCTATAAGAGAGGTGACCAACGCCGTCTTTGCCGCGCTGGCGTTGCACGGCTTACCGAGGAAAACGCCCGCGTCCACGTTTACGAGTTTCGTTCCCAGTACCTTGGCACTGGCTGTGCCGACAACCGCGCAAGCGGGACCGTCTACGGTCAGATGCCCCGATGGTAGTGGGAGAATGTCCGAAGCCGCCCCGCCGCTAACGTCGATGTCGAGTATCCCCTGCTTGAATTTCCAAATGCCGACAGTTTGGCCTAGCGGCATTTTCAGCAGGCTTAGAGTGCCCTTTAACGTCAACTCTTCCGAACCGATCGTCAGGTCGGCATCGACCGCCGCGATGTCATAGGTGGCCTCGCCTGTTGGAAGCGCGATCGAAGCGCCCACCGTGATATTCTCGAGAGGTTTGTTCAGATCGAGACTGGCGCGAATTCGGCCGATGTCTACGTAGCTGACCGTGTACCACCCTGGTAAGACAAACGAGACGGGACCGTTGAAGCGCAAGGGCCCGCCAGCCCGGGCAGTGATCGTCGTGGACGCCGTCAACGGCACTCCCTCGATGGGGAGAGAGACTTCGACTTTCCCGGTGAGAATCGGGATACCGTCCGGCCCGATGGCAACATCGAAGGTGCCGGGCTTCCCTATGGGTCCCAGCAGCTGTTTCAGGATTTCAAGGCCGACATTGGGTACGGAAGGCTTGAACTTGAGGTTCGGCATCAGCTGAATTTCGATGTCCGCTGGGATGCCGCCGTAGGATATCTTCCCGGTGACGGCCAATCTAGAGGCATCTTCGCCAGCCAACGCGAGATTCGAGACTTCGACGCCTGCCGCCTTCAATGTCACTCCTTGGAGATAGACTGCCGCCTTGTCGTTGATCGCAGCTCTCAACGCCGGATAGATATTCAGGTCGACCCCGACCGACCCGCCCGTGGCGTTGACCTTGGCACTCACATCTTTCACCAAGCCGAGCATAGGCACGTCGATGTTCGCCGTGATGCCAATGCCGCTTTTCGTGACACTGAGCGCGGAAACCTGTGACTTGGCACCGAAGACGGACTGGAGTTTCGCACTCAGCCTATTCTTGAGGTTTTCATCCTCAACGACTGTGAACATATCCTGACTGGGGTTTGTGACGTCGCGCACGCAGATTGACCCGATTTCCGCGATCGAGGCCGTGCAGTAAACGCCGCTGTCCTTCGTTTGGTAGAACCCTAACTGCTTCAACAAAGAATCCGCTTGAGAGGCAAAGTCCCCGGCATGGCATTTCACTTCCTCGGCAGCGAACTTCTTGACGAGATCATTTATGTTTTGGGAGCTTGACGCCAGAATGTCGACATCGACCTCGTGGGTGCATCCGGTCTTTTCCAACGTGATCAGCGCGTGCGGTCGATCTCCTACGAAGTAGATTTTGACGTTGCCGGGAGCCACGTCGAACTTGCGTACCAAGGCTGTAAGAAGAAGGTCTTGTTTAAGATTCAGCTTCAGCCTGAAGTCGGTCCCACACGAATACAGCTGGCCGAACACGGGAGCGCCGGCAATTTTCGTATCGGCGCGTACCAGTATGCTCAGCTCAGGAGTGTTGCGCTGCAAGCATGCGGGATCGCTGGTAACGACTGTGGCATCGTCGACTGAAAGAGTAAGGTCGTCCCCGTACCTTAACGTCTTGCCTTTGAGGCTCGCGCCGACCCGATCCGCGACGACCTTGACCAATTCGTCTTTAAGCGCCTTGTCATCAAGTAGGATTCCCTTCGGCGTTACAGTGATCTTGAAGACTGTCTTTTCCGCCAAGGCCGTTCCCGCGGCCAGCCTGAAGCTTATGGTAGGGCCGTCGTCTAGGCGTATCTCACTTACTTGAGCAGCGAGGGGGCTTGGAAGGAGACGGTCGACGAGCGCCTGCAAATCAGCCGACGCCTGGTCATAGCTCACCTTGGGCACGAGGCTGCTGATGCGTAGGACTTGACCGGCATCCAAGCGCGCACGGATCTTGTTCGCCCCAAGGCCAAGCGCTGCCACCGCGCTTTTTTGGGCGTCCGGAGTAGGAACGCTCACCAAGAGCGACAGGCTTCCTATGTACTGGCAATCGTCTTGATCCGAGTTCGGCGCACACGGCACAAATGAATACCTTAGGCCGACTAGTCTACCCGGCGGCAGATTGGCGTCCACCTTTTGGTAGCACATGTCGAATTGGCCCTTCTGGAGATCGAAAGAGGTCTTTCCGTCTGTGCAAGCCATAGCTTCGACGCCGGTCGACGGATCGGCGGGCAATCCGGGTGTTGCTCTGAGGATCCAAGCTACTTTGTCGACCGTTGTCCCGAAATCGCGAATGAGTTCCGCAGCCTGCCGCGGCGTCAAATCCGAACCGATGTCAACGAATCCACGCGCTTTCCAGTCGTCTTTGAATATCGCCAGAATTGGTTCCGAGCTGGCTTGGGTGTAGAGCGCACTGCCTGCCTCAAGTATCTTTTTTGCCGCGACCAGCCTTCGATCCTCAACTATCTTCGTCAACTGGGCACGAAGGTTGACGGCTGCGGAATCCGCTTTACTCAAGGCTTCCCGCACTCCAGGAGCCAAAACAAAAAGAGTGACATTCTCTTTGGTCTTTTGATCGGCAGCTCTTTTCTCAACCGTGGACCACAGGGTCTCGAAACTATTGATCGCCGAGCGGAGCCCAGGTGCGTTTGCGAGTTGGGAGTTTCCGATGGATTGGGCGATGTAGTGAAGTCGCGCGCCGTCCTGATAGGCCTTGATCGTTATGTTTACGAGGTTCCACAGGATTTGCACACAGGCATCCTCTTTGAAGCCTTTGCACACGCCTCCCTCAGTTCCGGCCATGACTGCGGCTTGAAAGTCTCGAAGCATGTCAACGGCCAATATTGCTTCTAACGCCTCAGGCGCTACGGAAACGCAGTCTGTCCCGGCACCACAGGTGACGTCCCGGGAGAATATCTTCCGCACCTTGGAAACGGTGTCTTGGGAAAGACCAACGAAAGGCTTGCACAGGGCAGGCCGCTCGGCATCTTTGGCTATGCACGAGGGGCGGAAACAAAGGATTTTGGCGTCGTGCGCACCGATTGCCTCAGCCTCGTTCGCGGCAGCTTCACACTTTGTCTGTACGTCCGCGGGAAGCGCTTTGAGCAAAGCCGTATCGACGGCTAGCTCTAGTCCCTCGCCACCTTCGAATCGCGCCGCGACGAGAGCGCTCAGCGCTCCGATCGCCCTCACCGGAAGAATTTCTTCTTCCGGCTCAGAGGCAAGCATTTGGCAAATGGCGGACACCTCTCCGAGATTTCCGCAATCCCGAGGCGCTGCCCTGGCGTCAGAAGGTTGGGCGAAAGAGAACAATAGTATAAAGGCAGGAAAACAAAAGCGCAGCATACAATCCTCCGTCGAAGTAGACGATAATACTATGCGGCAATCTCGCCAATACGTTGCATGCGGAGTGGTGCGGCGTCAATAACTGGATATACGTAGATTCCACGATAGTTTGTTATGGACTTCGAAGAGGTCATGAATTTATTTTAAGCATCAGTGAAATCAGATGCTGCATTCTACAAGCATACTGGTGCGCGGTGATCCCCTCCTTGGCACCATCTGGCCGACGACCTCACTTTCTTCGGGGTGTGAAAACGGGCTGCTCGGTTGGGAAAAGCCCGCCTCGCACCTCGGCGGAATACTGTTCGACCGCCGCGGCAATGATTGGGCCGAGGTGCGCGTAGCGTTTAACAAACTTAGCGTGAGTTGGTTGAAAAGCCCGAGTATGTCATCCGAGACTAGAATTTGGCCGTCGCATGCGACGGATGCGCCGATACCGATTTTTTTAGCGCAGAGATAGCCTGGGTTATTTCTCGTGCGACGTTTCGACCGTGCCCTCTACCACAACAGCGAATGCTCCAGGTTGCGCGACTGCAAACGCACCTCGGCGCACTTTTTCAGCTTCACTCTCCGTATGGCCGACGGATCGGAAGCCGCCGGCGACATTAACGAGTTGGGGCATCAGCCCAACGTGGCCGAGAACCGGGACACCTCTCGAAACAAGGAAGGATATCGTGTCTGCCATCTCTGCGCCGCCTCCAAGTTTCGCGGCGTCGCACCCGGTCTCTTTCATTACCCGCATGGAATTTCGAAAGGCCTGTTCCTTCGATTCTTGATAGGTTCCGAAAGGCAGGTCGACGACGACGCAGGCATGCTGGACAGCACGTCAGGCCGCCTTGCCGTGAGCGATCATCATCTCCAGAGTAACGCCAACCGTGGTCTCTAAGCTATACACGACCATACCAAGCGAATCGCGGACCAGGAGAAGATCGCAATGGGGGTCAAGCAACCTGGCGATCGGCGCGGTGTAGGCAGTTAGGCATACGATCTTCGATCGCGACTTCATTTGACCAATAGATACTGTAGTCTGACGTCAATTCGTGAAGTGTGTACTCATAGGCGGAACCTCATTCTGGGCGGAAGCGAAGCGGCGTGAGCACCGGGACTCTGCCTCGCCGATTACCATGGACGCTTAAACAGCGGCTAGGTCAGCGAGCGACGTATGCGCACTTGACGCGCTGGTATGGGATCGCCGACATCGTCCAAGCAAGGGTTGGACAGCGCCCTCCATTTTCGCGGCGACCCAAGAGCTCGACCGCTCGGTGGCTACAACCTTTGAGCTAGTTGCTCCTCGGTGGCCAGCGGTGATAGCCTTGATTGCACGGTATGTGAAAGTCGGCTGTGGAGGTGAAAATGCGCAGCAAATCGACAATTCTGATTTCCGCTCCAGTTCAAAGGCTCGTTTTGGCCGCTGGACTAGCTGCGATGCTCTTAGCAAGCAGCAGCTTTGCACAGGACGCTTCTGCGTATAAGAAGGAGCTTCGGTCAGCGCTTGAATCATACACCGCTTGCACAACCTCGTGCAGCGCCACGCTCGCTGCGGACATAATCGACAAAGGCGTTGATATGGGGCTGAAGACCGTCGGAGCGCTGAAAACGTCGAGCTCCAAAGACAGCGTCAAGTACGTCACTTTTTACGTGCTGATGCGGTCGATATACGACAGCGGCGCAAAGCTCATCAACGACAACGCTGCCTGTTACAACACCTGCGATAGCCTCAATAAGGAAATAGTCGAACTCGGCCGTGCCGGATTGCTGGGCCCAATGCTCAAGGACGGGAACATCGATGAGGCTACTTTTACGAACCAACGCATCCTCGATGCATATCAGAAATTCGTCAAACCGATTCAGCTTCCTGCAAAAGAGAAGGGGCCGGATTGGGACAACTTTATCAAGTCACTTTCCTGAAACCGACGCCTCATTTGATAGACGCTATCGGCGCTGGTCCGATAGCGCTCGCGGCTTTGTCCTGCTGCGCGCGAACCGACGGCATGTGATAAGCTACTTACCGCCCTTTGCCACCTTGCCAATGAAGTGCCTTCAGTATTCCGTTTCTTGCAACTGCTGGTCCGACCGACCAGCACTTGCATACGGACGCTGCAGGTGCGCCCGTCCAGCGAGAGACGGAAGTGACGATTGCCTGCGTAGGTCTTGTCCCCACGCGAGCAAAGGGGGCGTAACCGCATGTTGCGCCACTCGTCAGAAGTGATCAGCCCCTTTCGACCCCGCTCTAGCCCTGCACGTGTGCCGAAGATCATGCCGCCTTTGGAACGTGCCTTTCTCAGGTCCATCCCTTCCAGCGTTGCGCAGTGAAGAATCCAGGCATCGGCCGCACCACCGGCGGAGCGCTGCTTGACGAGATTGCGCAGGTCTTTGTGCTTCAGCGTGACGCCATTCGAAACTGCGTTTGCAGAGGCCGTACGCAATGCGGCCGAGAACACGCGACGGAATTCACGGAGGAAGGCAGCGCTTTGTCCGCAGCAACGATATGGAATGGAAATGTCTGCAAGGAAACATGATCGAGCCAATATCCCCGTGAGACTGCGAGAACAGTGTCGCCGTCAAACGCCGGTGAAAATCGATCACAACCAGAAAGCACATCCACCCAATCAAGAGCGGATGATCGAACTCGGCCTATTCCACACGGAAATCCGAACAGCCACGTTTTCTCCTATGCTGGCGGTCCGTTCGGCGTAGGAGTGCCTATTCCCTAAGGACACTCCGCAGCTCGACAAGCAAAAAGAACGCGGTGATCGCAATGCCGAGGATAGCGGCAAGGGAGTGATTGAGGAGCGCGTCGAGCTTGCTCAATTTAATCGAGATTACGCCGAGCTTCGATTTCTCGACGCCCGGGACTTCTTTAATGCGAGTGACGGTGACGGTCGCTTCCGAGGCCCGGGCAGATGCAACGACTTGCAACGCGGGGCCTGCGTCTGTTCACGCTATACACTTCAAGGGGTCCAGCTTTTCGCGATTGGTCTCAAAGGTGAAAGCATGGAAAGGCCATAAATGGCAACTTCGGCCGCGCTAATATTCCTCAGCGTTTTCGCGAGCATTGGTTCGCCTCGATAGCTTGCGGCTCTATGGAGTACACGTCTCGGGTCGTCCTCCGCCGGCACGAAGGCGGATACACAGTTGCTGGCCTCGCAGAGCTGATCTGATGTCGGGGCAGAGTTTATGGAATTTGTCGCCAGGTTGTTTCCGACGAAGGTAAAGAGCATACCGTCGCCTCGGTCATCGGCGATCTTCCGGATGTAAACGCCATAACCATCTGCCGTTGCCGAACTCCATGTGAGGAGAGTACCCAAAATGGATGTAGGCGACCTCCATGGGAAGCTGAGACACATATCGGCTATCCGCTTTGAAGTTGTGGCCGAGCTCCAGCTCGTTCAGTCGATCTCCGAGATCATACACATGGCCGCTATCACGGACGTCATGGGCATCGACTATAAGGGAGCGCAGTCGGCGCAGGCGCTCCAGACGTTCGGACTGCGGTATGCATCGGCGGCGGCTCGAACGGCACACCATGTTTGTTCTTTGCTGCTGGCGATGTCTTGGGTGGGAGACGCGAGACCGCGCCGCGCAGACAGTTGGCAGATGAGATCGGGGTGGGGGATGGGCGGCATTTCGAGCTCCTTTGCTGTGTCCATGGCAGCTCGGAGCTCTGCAAGTGACAAACCATTGAACGGCTCATAGCGCCGGCCAAGGTGCCGTGAAGGCAGATGGCCGGGAGAAAAGCCTACGGAAATGGTGTTCATTATAAACTGCGAATTGAGCCGCAGAGCGGGACGGCTCATCTCTAACAGCCGCCTGAATCGGCAGGTGTTGACTTCCGATTTTGCCGTGTTCCGGCTGATCTAACAATGGCACACCGGAAATATGGCGGCGTCAATCCCTTCGTAGTGAAGGCATAGCGCCGCTTGCCGCTCTGCCATCAACGGCAGCAAACGGGCCGATGTTCAAGTAAACGAAGCGATCAATCGGCCAAATCTCGCGCAGGCCTGACGGCCTTCCGGAAGCCTGCCTGCCGGCCTTTGGGCCTCCGGAACGGCCGACGCGAACGCGCGGTGGCCACTCATTTCGCCCCGCGAGATTGGGTGATTTAGGTCATACCGGCATGTTTTAGGTCAAACCCAGCGGCGTCCAACAGCACGGAATCGGAGTGTGGCGGATAACTGCGTTTGGGTAACCAGCCAGTCGAGACTCCAATGACTGCCGGCTTATATTGCCATCGCAAAAGCATAAGCGCGATCTCATCTGGATGCGTCGACGCTATCGTTCGAGCCGCGGAATGGTAAACTCGAAGATCGATCCGCTACTCCCGTCGATGCGAGCGGTGATGGAGCCGCCATGGGCCTCTACGATAGTCTTGGCGACCGAAAGCCCGATTCCCATGCCGTCGCCCTTGGTCGTATAGAACGGATCGAAGAGGCAATCGGCGGATGAAGTATTGAATCCAGGTCCGTTGTCGCTAACCTGCAATCTAACACTTTCGCCGCTGATGGAGGTACTCAAACGAATAAGCCGACGGCCCGGCTGCCCGCGCATCGCCTGGGCCGCATTGACGATGAGATTTATAAGGACCTGTTGGATTTGGATAGGATCGACGGTTAGCCAGACGGCGGAAGGAAGCGCCTCCACCTTCAGCTCGCAGCCCATGCTTGTCGTCTCTCGATGAACAAGCTTTTCCACGTCGGCCAAAAGGTCACCCAGGTCGCACTCCGTTCGGATGGGTTCGCCTTTCTTTGCCAACGACCGGGTCCGTTGGATGATCTCCGCGGCTCGCTCTGCCTCGCTGATCACTCGCCGCAAGGCAGCCTGCGCTTCTTCGAGATCGGGAACATCTCGGTTTAGCCATCTCAGGGCGGCGTTACCGTTCGTCATCACCGCGCCGAGAGGCTGGTTGACCTCGTGGGCGATAGAGGCCGTTAGCTGTCCAAGCGTGGAAACGCGTGAAGAGTGCGCCAACTCAGCCTCAAGTTGGGAGAGACGGCGGTCCTGGGCATTCCTATAAGAAATGTCGACCGTGCCCAGTGTGAGGGTATTACAGAAGCCATCTTTTTTCGGGAAGCTGGCCGATATCAGCACTTCGATCGGCTGCCCCTGGAGCGTGTTGAGAACTGTCTCGTTCTCGAAGTTGGTCTCGCCACGGAGGTAGGCGATGAGGTTGGCGGCTACGACCGATTCCGCGCCCGAAGGAACAAACCGTCCGAGCATCAGCCCTTGCATATCCCCTTCGGCTACTCCGAACAGCTGCCGTGCCTTTTTATTCATGTTGAGGACGGGCACATTGTCTACCGCCTGCCGCATAAACCTCGGATTGTCGTAGAGGTGTTGAATGGGATCATGCCACCCGCTCGCAGCGATCGTCTCCAGAGACTTCTTCACGCCACGGAAGTCAAGTTCCCAATATCCGACCGCGGATGCTCCAAACATGCTCTCGAACATGTACTGCTGGTCGTCCATGTCGAACACGAACGCATAAAACCCCGTCATCTTGCCGTTTTGGACGTGTGGCACATAGCGCACCGACGCTGAGTGAGCTGTGCCGTCGAAGTGTTGAATATCGGCGAGGAAGGTAACTTGTTCTCCAACAGCCAACCGGGTCAGGTGCTCAGCGCTTTTGGCAGCGACGTCGGGACCAAAGAGTTCCGCCGCTGTTTTCCCGATCTGACAGGAGGGGTCGCAGCCGTACCATGCTCTATGGAATCCATTGGCATAGCGGCAGACAAAGTCATTGTCGAAGAAGGAGATGAGTGCTGGAACTCGATCTGAAATAGCGGGATCGTGATGGTTCATGATAAGTAACATTTATTGACTGAAATGCAGGCTATATCTAAGAATGTTCGGCATGCAACCCAATACCCCCGAACCAACTGAGACTGTCTTTGTCGTCGACGATGATGTCGCAATGAGGGAGGGCATCGATAGTCTCGTGCGATCTGTTGGCTATCGTACAAAACATTTCGCTAGCGCCACAGCATTCCTCGGCTCCGGGCAGTACACCGAGCCAGGTTGCCTTTTGCTCGATGTCCGCTTGCCAGGTATGAACGGTCTCGAGTTTCAGGACGTCCTCGCCGAACGGCACGTTAGAATGCCAATCGTTTTCATGACCGGGCACGGAGACATCCCGATGTCAGTGCGAACCATGAAAGCAGGTGCCGTCGATTTCCTGACAAAGCCCTTCCGCGAACAGGATATGCTCGACGCGGTGGAAGCGGCGCTGAAGAAAGATCGAAAGATACGTGCCGAGTGTGACCAGGTAGCCGACGCACGCCATCGGTACGAAACCCTAACGCTGCGCGAACAGGAGGTTCTACTGCTCGTCGTCGACGGCAAGATGAACAAGCAGATTGCCTTCGAGCTGGGTGTAAGCGAGATTACCGTGAAAATACATCGCAGCAACGCAATCAGGAAGATGGGAGCTACCTCCATCCCACAACTTGTCAGATTGGTCGAGTCGGTGGCGGAGACCTCGTCAACCGGCGGTAATCATCCTCACGTATAATTCACTATTTCGTGTTTCGACCGTATTGGTCGACGAGTGTCGCCTGTGAGGGCATATCCGCCTTGGGAGGGCTGTGAAGTGGCATCGCCGCTCGTCAGTATCATAGACGACGACGCCGGAATGCGGACGTCTCTGGACGGTCTCATACGCAGTCTTGGCTACCGTGCCGTGTGTTTTGCCTGCGCGGAAGACTTCCTCGAAGCTGACGCTATCCAAGAAAGCGCATGTATCATCGCTGACGTTCAGATGCGGGAGATCACCGGCGTAGAATTGTGTTGGATGGTGCAAGAGCGCTACCGCAGCCAGTTGGGAGTTCCGGTGATCTTGATTTCCGCCTTTTGCGACGAACGGATGCAGTCGAGCGCCAGGGCCGCGGGAGCGGTGGCGCTTCTGCAGAAGCCCTTTGATGGCGACGAGCTTGTCGGTTTCATCGAGGCGGCCATTTGTCGATCGCGAAGCGGATAGCGAGGGTCGTGTGGATACCGAGGCACCGTCAGGCGGAGGATTGAATGGTTGAAGTGTCACGCGAACGTCTGGCGGACCTGCTTGTAGACCCGCAGGAAGACTTGGAATTCGAGATCAAGAACTGGTTGAATCTCGCCGATTCCAACGATGACAAAGCAATCCTGGCGAAATCAGTGATTGCCTTGGCTAACCATGGTGGTGGGTTTGTCGCCCTCGGGCTGACCGGAACAGACCAAGGCTATGTTGAATCCGACAACCGACCTCAGACGCTCGATGGATACCACCAGGACCTTATCAATGGCATAGTCCAGAATTACTGCGACCCGCCGTTTCACTGCAACGTTCACCTTGTGAGAAATCCCGCAGGTGCGCTATTTCCAATCGTAGTGGTCCCGGGCGGGCATCGAGTCCCGGTTCGCGCAAAACGTGGGGGTCCAAACGGCAACACCGTAACTAATAATGCGATCTATATTCGAAAAGCAGGCCCCAGAAGCGAAATGCCTCAGAGCGCTCAAGACTGGGATGAACTCCTTGCTCGCTGCCTGCGCAACAGGCGCGACGAAATGTTTAGTCAGATCAGAGATTTGATAACTGGTGCGGTTCCGCAGGCCGCGTCTGTTGCGACCGACGAGTTAGACCAGTGGATCACGAAAAGCCGAGAACGATGGACGGCTCTCACTCGTCACCTTGGGGAGGACGATGGTCCGCGCATGCGCCATGGTCGTTTCCTGGTTGCGTATCAAATTACAGGGGACCGTAAGGCTATCAGCGGAGCGCAACTTCGCCACCTATTGAGCTCGAGCGTAGTGCGGCATACAGGTTGGCCGCCATTTTGGTATCCCTCCAGAGCTGAGATCGCTCCGTATCCATACGAGGGCACCGTCGAATGCTGGCTAGGCGCTGACACGCAAACTCCCGACGAACTGCGGGACCCGGCTTATTCCGATTTTTGGCGCATCGATCCAAACGGCCTAGCGTTCTTGATCCGCGGCTATCAGGAAGACGGCGAGGATGCGCAACGGCCGCATAGACAGGCTATCGCTCCAGGTACGGTTTTCGACTTGGTGTTGCCTATCTGGAGGATAGGCGAGGCGCTACTTCACGCAAAACGCTTGTCGGACAATCTGTTTGACGGCCCAACCACTGTGAGGTTCGTTGCACAGTTCGAGGGGTTGGCCGGCCGGGCGTTGTCGAGCATAGATGGAACCCGCTATCTTTCGGAGAACAGAGTGGCTCGCCAGGATAGCATACGCTTGGAAACGAATATCGAGACGTCCGCCATCGATGCGACGTTGCCGGAAGTGGTTCACCCCTTACTTACACCCTTGTACGGCCTTTTCGATTTTTTCGAGTTGCCAATGTCGCTGGTCGCGAAGGAGTTGGGTCGGTTGCGAGGCAGCACCGGTTAGACGTCTTCAAGACGCAGCACGAAAGCCCCGCGCTTTTTCCGAGGAACCACTGAAATCGTGGCGAGCTTCTCCTCCGACTCACTAACCAGGAGAAACCCTATGGCAAAGACACAGACATCCCGAGGTCGGGCACAGGATCGCGCTCGCGTCGCTGGCGGTCAGGATCACGAGGTGAACTACGAAGCAAAAAAGGAAGGCGTCTCCAAGCAGACCGTCGAGAAGGCCGTCAAGAGCGCCGGTAACTCCCGAAAGAAGGTCGAGGCCGAAATCGGTCGTCACTAAAATAACGGCAGCTGGATTGCGAGTTCCAGCCAGCCACGCCGATAAGGTGGCGTTGATCGTCGGCTCGAACTACAGTGCCTTGGCAACGCCGCCTTCGATAGCGTGATGCGCTAGTGGTGAAAATCTGACTCTTGGTACCCAAGGCGTAGGATTGGCCGCGACCCCATTACGAATTGATCTGCTACGAGCCGGCACCATCTAACACTTGCCTGTTGTTGTGAAGGAAGCAGCCTATGAGCAGCATGACCGAGTTTGATTTCGACTACGAGGCCAGCGGCAAGCATTATAAGGGTCTGCTTCTGAAATCTGCAACTCTGGAACCGAAGGCCGCTATCGCACTGCTGCCGGACTGGCGCGGGCAGAGTCCTCTGGCTCGCGATCACGCGGCGCATCTCGTTACATTGGGCTGCGCAGCGGTGATCGCGGACTTGTATGGAGACGGCTTCAGCCCCGACAGTCCGGATCAGGTTGCACC
Source organism: Rhizobium sp. NZLR8 (assembly GCF_019685025.1). Taxonomy (NCBI): domain Bacteria; kingdom Pseudomonadati; phylum Pseudomonadota; class Alphaproteobacteria; order Hyphomicrobiales; family Rhizobiaceae; genus Rhizobium; species Rhizobium sp. NZLR8. The sequence continues at coordinate 125,302 of NZ_JABDVY010000004.1, forward strand.
GATGGTGAAAAACCTGATTGATCACCGGGATCAAGGAGTAGCTGCACTTGCCGCATGTGTGGAGCGGTTGCGGCAAGAGGTTCCTGCTGGCACACCCATACTGTGCTTGGGCTACAGTGCCGGCGGAATGGTGGCGTTGGACTATGGGCGCTGTGGCGCGGATGTCGCCGGAATCGTCCTGTGCTCGGCCCTGCTGAAGACCGCCGCGGAGGGGATGGACACTCGTGTCAGCCCACCAGTTTTGATCCTACAGGGCACTCAGGATCAAGTATCGTCGATGGAAACGATCGCCGAGATCATCGCAGAAATGGATCGTGCCGGCAATGATGTGCGCTTCGAACTCTATACCCAGACGCACCATGCATTCGATAATCCGGAGGCCGGCACCGATCCCAATCCGCGACTCGTGTATTCACCGACTTCAGCGAGGCGAGCGAAGACCGCGATCGCATCCTTCCTGACCGAAGTGATTGAGAGGAGCTAAAGGGGCCGCTGGTCCGCGATCCAGCCACAGCCGCAGTTTGTCGTTACCAAGTCGAAGCGGCCCTATCCGCTGATCTTGAACCCGAAAGGACGGATCGGTGCGGAGTGGCGAGGATAGACGGAGTGGGGGAACGTCCCGCGAGTCCGTTGATTCCGACAACCTGAAATCCGACGAAATCTGAAACGGATAGGAAAGATTCCTCCTGAACGAGCTAGCTATTCGCGGTCCTGCATCCTGTCGTGCACATTCTCCGGGCCGCGATCAAAGCGGCGATCGCCGTCGCTTTCTCCCGATCACCATAGCCGACGGCAAAGCCCTGGAGCAGGACGCTTCTGCCCACCATGCTCACCGAGATGGACGAGCTTTCCAGTTCTGGTTCCGCGGACACCGCGGCCTGCACGCTCGCAAGCTGGTCGTGGGCGAGGTTTTCCGGTTCAAAGGGCATGGCAGTCCTCCTTCGTGATGCGGAGGAAACAGCGGAAAGACGAGTTTGTTCGCTATAGGGACTTAGGTCCTAGAATGCTAGGGGCGGCCGCGCAGCCCCAATTTTTCGACGAAAGGGCCTTTTTCAACTGAGCGGTCCTTGTGTTGGCAGCGCGCCCTCGGGGGTATCCGGCCGCCCGCACCAAATTGCCCGCGCATGGATGACCTCGCCGAGGAAGAGCCTAGTCTTCGAACACCCGACCGACGACGGACTTGGACGGAGGATCCCGGTCACGCCGTCGAAGATGAGCCTTGTCTCGTCCGGATCGGTGGGGTTGGAATTATTCTCAGTCTTCGCAAGCAAATTCTCAAGGCCGCGTTCTGGCGACCGCCCAGACAACCCGAATGGCGTCTGGTCTTTAATTCAGTTTAGGTCGCCCCGACGTTTAAAGCGCGATGCCCAGACGCGCGCATAACAGCAGCATGACACTAAAAGTTGTTGCCAAACGTTAGCCATTTGATAATATAATTCCCGAGGGTTCTTTGCGAAGCAAGCATAAATATTCTGATATGCGAATTAATATTCGCGGATCGAAATTATAACGGGCGCTTTCAGCGTGGCCGAACGTTGTTGCTTGTCCGCTGTTAATGGAGGGTGCGATGGAGCTTCGACGATTTATAATTTTCTGCGTTTTACTTCTCGCATATTCCGGGGCAAGGGGAGCTGACTTCAGCGATGATTTCAGCAATTCGCTTGATAAGAGCCTGTGGTGCCCATGCCAGATTGACAATGATAGATTACCCGTGACCTTCTCAGAGGACCCCGAAAATAAGTCGAACCGACTTGCGCACATTAGCGTTGACCCGGGAAATCTCGGCGGCCATCGCTGCAAACCGGCCTGCGGCGTGACACTTTTTTCACTCGGCCCCGAAGTGGGTTCTGAAGCGACACTTGGCCCGATGCTTGTTTCTCCGACGGGTTTGAAGTGGTCACCTCAGCCTCCCAAGCCGGATCCCTATTGCACACCGGACGTCGTGAAGAAGGTGAAGGGAATCCAAGAGGGCTTGTGCATCCAGCGTCAGGAATTGCGCGCAGACGAATCCTTCGCTCAGGATTCAAGGAAGCCTCAACTGTATTCGCTCAGGTTCAGAATGCCTGGCAAACTCGAGAATACGACGGATTCCATCAGGTGGGTGATGGCTCAATGGAAGGCCGAACCTGCGATTACGGAAAAGGGCGAGGACGCCAGCCCTTTCCTCGCTCAACGCTACGACGATGGCATCTTGAACGTGACGGTGCAGGACCGGTCGTGCAGATGCCTCATCGCGTCTGCATCGCGCTCGAAGCTCAACTACCCGTGGAACGATGGAAAGGCACAATACTGCCAACGGACCGATAGCGTCCCCGGTAAAGCAGAGCTGTGTAACTCGAGCTTGATCTTGGAGTACGGGAGGAATCCCGTCCTTACGTCGCCGGCCGGCAAGTGGACGGAGATGGCGTATCGCGTCCAGGCAGGTCCCGGCAACGACTCGGTCATCGAGGTTTATCAGGACGGGCGCTTCATTGTCAGGGCCACCGGACATGTGGGCTATGATGCTCCCCCGGGGAAGTCGAAACAGAAGACCAAATTCAAGATTGGCCATTACCGGGACTACATTCCGTCGACCGACGTGATGGATCTCGACTGGGTCAGGATCAAGCAATTGAAATAGCTGCGCCGTTTGCCTCAGCCGTCGGAGACTTCCCATGACGAACCATGAAGACAACGACCTTGATTTCGCATCCCTGTCCGTGAAAGACCTGATCGAGGCGCGGGACCTCTTTCATTTCCACCTGATGAGCAAGGCTAATGTCGTGGGAACCGCAATCGGACTTTATCTGATCCGCGGCGAGGAAGACTGGCCGAAAAAGCGAGGTGAAGGCACATCACCCAAGAATAAGAAGACATATCCGAGGACCTTCGAGAATTCCGAAGTGCGAGACTATTCCTGGCCCTGCATCATAGTGCTGGTGAGGGAATGGCTCGAACCTGGCGACTTCGGCCAAGAAAATCGCCCTGCCGCAACGGCTATTTTGCCAAAAAGAGTCTACCTTCCTGATGGTCGGATCGTCCCGATCTGCGTCGTTGTCGCGCCTCCCGTACCCCAATCCAACGATATGCCCACGAAAGCGGTCCGCTGGCCAAATTCGGGTCTAGGTGGTGGCTTGCCACTCCGGGTCACCACGCAAAACGAAGACCACTTCGCTACGATAGGATGCCTGGTGTCTGACGGAAGCACAACTTACGCACTTACCGCCCGGCACGCTTGCGGAGAGCCAGGAACTCCCGTCTACGCGAGTCTTCGAACCACTGACGTGAAGATCGGTGTGAGCTCAAATCGCCAGATTACGCGCGAGCCGTTTTCTGAGATCTACCCCGCACTGCCCATGCGGCAGACTTGGCTTGGGGTCGACGTCGGCTTGGTGCGTCTCGACGATACCCGGCTGTGGACGTCGAACATCTACTTCCTGCCAAAGATCAAGCCGATCTTCGATATCTACGAGCAGAACCTTTCGCTCAGGAAATTAATCGATCAAGGCGTAGTGGCTGTTGGCGGAGCCTCCGGACTGCTCAAAGGTAAAATCAAAGCGATGTTCTACCGCTATAAATCGGTTGGCGGTTTTGATTTTGTCTCCGATTTTCTAATTGCCCCTCACAAAGGAAGCATGGCTCATCATGGCGATTCAGGCGCGGTTTGGCATCTCCAAATGTCAGGTAAGAACGGCGATAAACAGTTGCCACTCATGGAGCAGGATCTACGCCCGATAGCCGTCGAATGGGGTGCGCAGGTCTTCGCAGGTTCTGGAACTCGCTCCACTTTTTCGGTCGCGACGAGCCTTAGCAATGTCTGCAAGCTACTTGATGTGGAATTACTGGTCGAAGCCAACGAAGGCGTATCGGGTACTTGGGGCGCGGAGGGACACTACTCGATCGGCTCGCTTGCCATAGGGCAGGTCCAAGATCCGATCCTCAAGGCATTCCTTCTCGAAAACGCCGACCTCATTAGCATTCCGCTAGATCGCCTGTCGGACGAGCAGACGCAAGCCGAGATGATCGCCAGTGGATTCGTGCAACTTGCCGACGTTCCGGACATTGTGTGGAAGAAGTACGCTTCGCCCCATTTGACCGCGAAAGGCAAGGATATCGGAGTGAAGGGAGGACGTGACGACCGTGCGGGCGCTGGCGGGCGCTCAACCGGGCCGGAGCATCCCAATCATCATTTTGATGCCGACATGCCTTGGAGGGGGCATGACACCTTTATCGAGGCCTGGCGGGCCGACAATTCGCTGTTAACGGCTGAAAACGTGAAGGAATATTTCCTAGACAACGGTAAGAAGTCCGTCCTGGAAATGGGACTCCTGCCATTTCGTGTCTGGCAGTTCTTCGAACGAATGAAAACGTTCGCCGCAACGGACCCAGCGAAGTTCCTTGCAGCCGCGGGCACCTTTGCCCATTTTGTCGGCGACGCATCGCAACCATTGCACGGTTCGCATCTGAGCGACGGCGACAAGACGAAAGAGCCCGATATCCCGCGTCTTAGCGATCACAAGGGCCGAGATGGAAACCATCCACCCGCTCACCGGGGCGAAGGAGTGCATTCCGCGTTTGAGACCGACATGATCTCCTGGGCGATAAACCGCGGATTTCTGTTCGATGCGATCCGTGAGATGCTTGGTTCCACAGTAAATTGGCCAGCTATTGCCACCGGAAAGCATGCGGCTGAAGCCACTATGCGATTGATGGAGAAGGTCAGAACGGATCTTTCGCCGACTGTTATTATCGACGCATACGAAGACACCTTTCATCCAGGTGCCCCTCCACACAGCAAGGCTCTCTGGGAGGCTATCGGGCTGAAAACCGGGTTGGTTATGGCAGAGGGAGTAAAGCTATTGGCCACATTGTGGGAGCAGGCCTGGCTCGCCGGGGGAGGGAATACCAATGCGGGCCGGGTTGACCGGGAAATCCTCCGTTCTCATTACGAAAACCAGAGTTTCGTCAAATCCGTCTTCATTGATGAGATCATGAACGAAATCGCTCATCCATCCGACGGCTAGGATGTCGAAGCGCCGCGTAAGTTGCTGGGTGCGGTGTGAGATACAAAAGAACTGAAGGGTGGGGATTGCCATCCCAGCTCCAGTGCACAACTGTCGAGGAGCGAAATGCCGAGGTTACTATACCGCATCGCGGTTCTGCCGTTCCTATTAAACGCTGGAGGTACGTCGTTTGCCTCTGACGTCGTTCTTGACCCGGTAAAGCAACTGACTACGCAGCCCTCTCCATCAACCGCGTTTGACGAGCCAACGAAAGTCAGTGGTGCGGCGTGCTCGGGCGACGGAAAGAAATGCATGCTCGTCGGCGACGAATATCGCTATGCACTGACGTTCGAGTTGGACGACAACAGGATTGTCCTCAAGGACCGCGTCTATCTTCTACCAAAAAAAGCGAGCGACGGTCAGAAGTTCAAAGAGGCAGATGCCGAGGGAATCTCGTTCAGCGACGACTTCTTCTATCTTGTCGGCTCTCATGGTCGTAACAAAGAAGGGAAGAAGCAGGATTCACGATATTTTGTGTATCGCATTCGAGCTCAAGCGCTAAAAGATGGTGACTTGGGAACGGAGGATGAAGTCTCGGATGCAGTGGAGGTGAGCAGCAAGCTTGAGGATCTCCTCGATCACAAGGAGGTTTTAAAGGATCCAAACCAATTGGCTCCTGAACACGGCGGTACGAACATAGAAGGTATCGCCGTTCAGCACGACAAGCTCTTCGTTGGGTTCAGAGGTCCATTGCCCGATAGTCAGGCTCTCATCGGCGAGACTTCGGTGCGGCGCGCCTTTGACGAAGCCCAAGGCGATATCGAGCTTCACCCGGTTGATCTTGGCGAGGGTCAATCAATCCGCGACCTCGTCGCATACGAAGACCGTCTGCTCATCTTGTCTGGTCCGCAAGATCGGCAAGGCGGTAAGGCTGCGGTCTATCAATGGAATCCGAACGGTGGTCCATCAAAGTTGGCAGACCTTAATCCCGCTGGTTCTCCCGCTCGACAGCCAGAGACGTTGATGGTTCTTTCGACATCGAACAATATCGTCCGATGCCTGGTGTTCGACGACGGCGACGTCCCGCTCAATCCTCGGATATACGAAATCCCCATCGGGCAATAATTACCTGCAAAAGGCCATTTGAATTGGGTGCACCTCATGGACGTCCGCGAGGGAGCATCGGCACCCTCGGCGGCAGACCAGCTCACCATTTGCATTGCATGCGAAGAGGGCTGATCGCCTCATCAATGCCCGTGATGTCGAACTCAACCGTGTCCTGGGATTCGTTGTACGGAGTGATTTGAACTATCAGTTTTTGGTGACCGATCATCTGTTTGATGAAAGGGATTGCACTGCCGCCTGACCAGAGCCCGAGAGCTTCGTTATCCGTAGAAACCGTGAAGTCCTTTTTTTGGGACTTGTCCGCATCGAACCGGTACCTGATCACGCCATACCCTTGGATGTCGGCCAGAAATTTGCCGCCCATCGTGAAATAGAAGGACGTGACCTTTTCCTCGCAGCGGATATTGATCGAGGTCGACGATCCCTCAGCAAAAAGGGAAAGATTGACGGTATGGGAGTCGTCCATCTTTGATGTGGCGTTTTCTGCGGTCCATTTCGACAACGGCTTCACAGGTTCCGAAGGTTTACTCGGTTCCTGGTTTTTGAAAATCGCGTCATAGCAAAGCAGACGAGCGTTATTGTCCGGAACGATCGAGCATTGATCGGCGGTCATCGCATGAGCCGCCACAGCCTGCAGGATGGTGACGGCTGTCAAAAATGTGATTTTTATCATCGCCATTTCTCTATGTGACGATCGGTCGGAACGCTACCGATTGAGAGGTTGCCTTTTGTTGTCCACGATCTGGTGGGCGATAGCCCTCATCTGGCACCGCGAATCGAACGGTCGTTGCTCATTACCGAACATAAAGAAATCGTTTGCAAGTATGCGCTGTGTGGCTTCACCGGGCTGAGGCATGCGCTGCTGTGCGTCGGGAGTATTGCGCAGGCCACGTAGAGTTCAGTTGCTGTCAGTGCCTTAAAAAGAAACGTGTCGGTCCTAACGCGCGACTAACTCCTGTAGCTTGTCAGTTCTTCGCTGTCACAAACGTTCCGTTGATCCACCCCTCGGTGCTCGAGGCCATCGACCTAACGCGCCACCATTTACCCGACCGCTCGAGCACGACCAACTCGGTCCCCTTGGCCATCGTCTCGACTTTCAAATAGTCGGGCCCCGGACCCTCGCGCAGATTTAGGTCGGTAGTCGTAAGCGCGCGATCTTTCATATCGGGTTGATCGGTTTCGTCGCCCACCTGCATTGTGATCGACTGATCGAAAATTTTAGGCTGCGCAACAATCTCTCTGGTCTCAAGTGGCGGAGGGAATGCGTCGCTCGAGGGGGTAGCTATTGGTTCCGTAGTCGAGGCAGCCTTGGGTGTTGCCAGTGCGACTTCCATCGCGCGATCGAAGGCCACCTGAAAGTCCGCATCGATGGAGCGAGTTTCCGACGTGCTGTTGCTGTCCGACGGACTTTCAGCAGTCGATGTCGGTGACGGAGTGGCCGGAACAGAAGCGATAGTCGGGGTGGAAGACTGAAGTGGAGGCGAAGCTTCTGCCGAAGTCGGTTCTGATGGTGTCGGCGATGACGACGGAAAAACACGCTTCGAATTCGTCGCGTCCGTGTAGGTCGAGCCCGAGTGCGTCGAAGAGCGTTTAGTCTTGGCGGTCGAATTCGCGATGACGACTGCACCGACCGTCATCCCTACAATGATCCAAAATCCCTTGTACGATGCGGACATGACGATCCTATCCGATGTCCAGTTCAACCTGCTTTAGTCTGGTGTACGCGTCAATCAGCTGCTGTGGCGGCTTGGCCCGCAGTGCCTGCGCGGTGTCGACAAGGTTTTTCAGGTCCGCGGTCGCCTTGAGCAGATCACGCTCGATTTCCGCACGCTGCTTGGCAATCTCATTTTTGACGGCTTGGACAGCTGCAGGGTCGGTCGGGATCGATGCGTTGAATACGAACTTGCGCTCCACCGATCTTGCCCAGCCTTCGATATCGCTGGCCAACGAGGGGCCAAACCCCGGAACACCCGTTACGGATCGTTGCCGCACATCAAGCGCGCTTTCGAAGCCGTAGGAAGCGAGCGTTGCCTTCCGACCCGGGCCGACACGCGGGATTTTCGCGCGGTCGATGAGATGCAAGTCCATGTGCTTGTCTAGCTGCAGCTGCCGCTTCTTTTGCTCAAGCGCAGCCAGCTTTTCTCGTTCCTTTGCGGGCAGGCTGGAGTGCGTCGCTCCCAGCGCCATATAGTGGCTTCGACGGGCCTCAAACGCCTCCGGCCCGGCCTTTTTAACCCAGCTTTTCTGCTGTTCCTCCCAGCCGGCCCTTGCCCCTTTAAGTTCCGAAGCGAACTTCGTCTTGAGATCGAGCGACCTACCTGCGATCACGATTGCGCCGAGCGCCAGAGCGAGGCCCCAGAACCCGCTGACTTGTGCCATCAGGTAAAGGCCGACGCCTACGGCGATCACGCCCGCTGCGACGGTGGCGTTCCGTTCATTTCTTGCCGACTTCCCGGTCTGGGACATGGTCAGACCGGGTAGCGGCCCGATCACCGATTCGGCACTCGGGGGGGAGGGCGGAGCGGGCATTGTCTTGATGGCGTTCAGCAACTGCCCGATATCCATTACGGGTGCGGCGGGCGAGAAGTGGGCAGGGAACAGCGACCGTCCCATCGTTTTTTCCAGCTTGCACCACGGGCAGGAGCCAAGTTCACGCTTGTAGGCATGGGACTTGTCGACGGTGCAAACGGCCAAGGTGGCTTCGACGCCTTTCAGGATCGCTGACCAGGACGCGGCCGTCGGGCGACCTCCCGGCTGCCGCGCCGGAGGCGTGAACGCTGCCTCTAATGCTTTGCGCACATCCTCGCCGTAGTCGCCAAGACCCGGCACGAAGGGTGGCGGCTCCATCATCGTTTCGGCTTTGCGAGCGCTGTAGGCAAAGCGACCGGCCCCTATGGCAGTCTTGATGTCCAAGTCGCCCTTGCCAAGGTAACGGCCGGCAAACGGATGTCGACCCAGAAACAGCAGCTGAAAGATCAGGACGGCGAGGCCGAAATTATCGTGATTGGGAGTCCGGTCGACCTTGTCGAAGGTCGCTCCCTGGAGTTCGGGGGGAGTGTATTCGGCGACCCCAACCAAGGAGCGATAGGTGTTCGATCCCGATCGGTATTGGAATGAATCGCTGTCGATCAGCGTCACCAGTGCTTTGTTGGAAACGAGAATTCCCGAGTGGTTGATGTCACCGATCACGCATCCGGTCGCGTGGATGCTCGCGACGGCGTTCGCTAGATTGATCGCCGACCTCAACAGGAATTGGGAATCCGCAGTGGGGAACTCCGTTTTCCGGCTGCCCGGGCCGTAGAGATCATGGACGCTCTTGAAGCCCGCGACCTTGTTCATCGTGAAGCCCAGGAACTCACCGGACGGTGACTTGAGGGTTTCGATTGGGAAAGCAACGTAGTCCGAGCGGGTGTGAAGCCGATCGGCCACCATGGCGTTGACCTTGTCGCGGCGGTCCTTCGCCTTGCCGGGATTGTAAATCTTGGCGGCGATATCGGCGGATTCGATGACGTGATGGACCGTGCCTTCACCGCCCTTGCCGAGGGTCGCCCCTAGTGTCAGCCGCCGGCCATCCGAACAGATCACTGTGGTCACGTGCGCAGCCCGAGGATGAGGGACTTGTCGTCATCGGTGCGCTCGCAGACGTTTGCGCTGTCGAGATAGTCTCTGAGCGCGAGCGACAGAGCCTTGTCGACTGTCTCGGCAACCGAAGACTTCAATGGAGCAAGCATCCGATCGAAAAAGGGACCATGAGGGGTCTTCGAAACATGATCGAGTACCATTCGCTCAATGCCGTCGGAGAAGACCGCGAACTCTGCGACACGGCCTTCGATCGAGATGACCTCCAGCCGTGGTTGCGGGTCGTCCGTTACGAAAGAGGTCGTCGATGCGTATTCTCCCTGGTAGGGCCAGGAGGGCACTTCCCAATCGTCGCAACCTTCACGCCGGATCACCGCCGCACCGTCACCGACGTGAATGACAACGGATCGCTCTCCTGCCACTAACAGCGCAACCAGGGTCGCGGCGAAATCCCTCGGTCGCGCCTCTGCCGCCTTAGCTTTTTGATTGATCGCTTCGCGGATCGCATCGACCCAATCCTCGACGACCTCCTCGTCGAGGTTGTCGAGGGTAGAGCGGCTGAGAAAATCGCGGCAAGCCTTGAGGAAGCTGATGCAGACAGTCCGTGATCCAAGTTCCGCCAATGACGCGCTTCCAGCGCCGTCGGATACGACCGCGGCCATCACCGGACCGTCTTGTGTAAGAAACATCTTGGCGCAGGCGTAGTCCTGGCACGGCGTATCCGATTTCAAATGGGAGGTGCCGATCGCTCGGGCACCCGCCCAGCGCCATGCTCCATTCATGAAATGGAAGCCCATCCATCGGGAGTGGCCGGGTTCGAGAGGGGAACCGCGTCACCGGGATTGGACTGGGAGACCGAACTGAGCGAGCTGGAAAGCCATGAGAATAGGTCGCGGAAGCGCAGCGCCTTGAGTGCCAACGGGTCACGCGCGCTGATCTGCGCCAGCGTCTCCATGTTCGCACCTTCAACACCAACTGCAAAGAAGGAGAAGGCTTTCTCCTGCTCGCCGGCCTTCACGAGGCTTGCGGCATTTTTCCAGGCGTCCGTCGGGCCGCCATCGGTGATGAGGAACACCCAGGGGCGGTAGTAGGAAATGCCGTTTTGACGATACTGGTCCTTGCGCTCGCGCAGCATCTGCAGGCCCTGTTCGATAGCAGCACCCATCGGCGTGTCGCCCTGCGATGACAGACTCGGCGCATACCAGTTCTGTACGCTCTGGAAGTCGTTGACGATCGTTACGGGACCGAAAGTGACCAGACCGATCTCGACGCGCTTGGCGGCCAATGCGTCAGCAAAGAGTTCGTCCTTAAACTGGACCAGACCTTCGTTCAGTTCATTGATCGGCTTGCCGCTCATCGAGCCGGAAACATCAAGAAGCAAAAGGCAGGGGCAGCGAGGTTCCGGGTTGTCTACGAACTCGGCACCTTCGAATGGCTGTTGCTCGAACGGATTGCTCATCGGATGTCTCTCTGTTTAATTTAGTTCGCTGGGATACCAAAGGCGTCCAGCACCTCTGGCGTAATGGTTCCTGTCGCCCTCAGCCTGTAGTCCGTCTGCATGGCCACAAGCGCGGTCTTGCAGGTAGGTCCGACTTTTCCATCGATCAGACCCGAGTAGTAGCCATAAGCGGTTAGGGCCGTTTGAACCTGCATCACGATACGGGTGAACTTCTCGCTATTGCCGGGGAGCGTCTTGAGCGGGGCGGCCACCGCAGGGGCGGCAGGAGCGATCGCGTAGGCAGGCGCGGGTGCGGCCGGGATCGGTGCCGGAGCAGGTGGCGGCGTGTAGACAGGCTGTGGAGCGGTATAGGTCGGAGCGGTGTAAACCGGTGCGGGCGCGCTGTAGCTCGGAGAACTGTAGGATCGATAGCTGTAACCGCCGCCACTGCTGGAACGGTGGCTCGAATGCGAGCTATGGGAGCTATGTGACCTATGGCCCGCCAGCGTGTAGATGTGTTTGAGCTTGAGGCGCTCGAGCACCGACGGCACGAGGTTTGGTTTGTAAACCACGTGGGGGACCATTGCGTCAACTTTGGACGGCAGAAAGCCCGCCGCGAAAAACGACGGGATCAGAAAAAGCCTTTTCTTCATATTGGACCCAGCGCAGAGAACCCCTCGTTGTAACTATACCATTCGAAAAATCCACCACAAGCTGCGCGGCGGTCACACTGAGTGCAAAAATCGAGATATTTGCGCTTCCAGTCAGATATGGTTGACGGGGCATAGGAACGATATGCTGCCGGCACCGAACAGAGCGGAAAATTGTAGAGCGAAACATCTATTCCTCTGGCAACGCTCAGGTCTATCGCGGAGCCGATAGGCGCAAAGTCAGCGGACGAGTCGTAGAACGACTTCTGCCAATTCATGCGCCCGTAACCGATGCGCTCCATCTGCATCAGGGCCCAGACATGAACGAAGCTTAGTCTCGTGAATACAAAGTCCGCCAGGTCAGCGAGCCCGGCGATGTTCTGGCGCATCACAACGGTGCGTAGTTCGACCGATGCGCCGGCGGTCATGAGAACCCGCAGGCCTTTTGCAAGCTGACGAAACGCACCAGATTTCCCGACGATCTCGTCATGCGTTCTCGGGTCGGCCGAATATAGAGGCACTCCCCAAAGGACGCGTTCCGTACCGATCTTCAACATCGCCTCGACATCTGACGGCTCAAAATGCTGGCCGTTCGTCAGGATGTGGAAGGTCACGTCGGGACGTGCCCGGCTCACGACCCGCAGCATGTCAAACAGTCTCGACTTGTGGAGGAGGGGCTCGCCGCCGGATATCCCGATTACCATTCCCTTGGGCGACAGGAGTGCAGCCTCCGCAAACTGGCTAAACAGATCGGTATGCTGCCTCTTGGGCGGCTGCGAGCACATGACGCAGAGCTGGTCGCACTGCTCGGTAACAAGGAAGGTGTTGTGCTGCGAGGAGGCCCGTATGAGCCTGTGGGCGCTTGCCTGGCCGGGTAGGGCGAGGATGACATCTCCGTCATAGTCCTCGCCGCCCTGGGAGTGAAGCACGAGCGAGAATCCATTGAGGTCGTACTCGAGGCGATCGTTTGATCGATCGATCAGGACCGCATCGTTCTCGGTTGTCGCGGTTGTAGCCGAGTTGCAAAGCCTGACCACGAGCGGTTCCGCCAAGGGTAGCGGATCAATCCCGACCCTGAGGTCTATCATCGATGCCACCTTGCCAATGCGCGATCGAATTGCGGCACACCCGCCCATATCGCCATGGATTTCTGGACCTTCTGATCATCCGAATAGATCATCGAGAAGATTTTATCGAAGATGTGGGTATGTCGCTGGCAGAAGTCCGTAAGGTGCTTAGGGATGTCGATACGGCCATAGCGGGAAAGGTCATCGACCAGGTCGACGCCGCAGAATGCCTGGTATGGACAGTGCACGCAGTCCGGATGGTAGTTGTTCAGTGCTTCGGAATTCAAAGTGTCGATGGCCGAGCGATCTATCCCATCGAACACGGTACCCATCGAGAGATCGAACTGACCGAGGCGGGTTACCATCCGGGCTTCGTCCGTTGGGTAGACCTTACCGTCGTAATCGATAACCACGTAGCCGTGGCCGACGATATTGGGGTTTCTGAGATCGACATGGCCATTATGCCCCGATCGCAAAACCCGCCGCAGACAATGGACGAAATAAAACTCCTCGACCGCATATTCGGCCGTACAGTTGTACTCGACGAGGTCGTCGATGAAGTCGGAATGGTATGCGTTCCAGGTGGCGGCGGAGGCTGCTGCGTCGTACTTCTTCCGCGCAAATCCCTGGAAGTTGATTGGCCTCAGATAGATAGACCGCATCCCGAGGGACGCATAGGTTTCGATTACAGACCGTGTCGCGGGCGGACGGTGCGGGTTTATTGTCGGAAGGGCGGAAACCTTGTCCGGTCCCAACTGTTCGAGGGCCCGATTTAGGTTGGAGAGGAAGGAATGCGTCTTGTCGCCGGAGAGCGTGCGCTGCCTCTCGTGGGTGAGGGCGTCACCATCGAGTGACGTGCTGACAAACACGTCCGGAAGCTGGAAGAACCGCCAAGCTTCTTCGGAGATTTCCTGCAGGTTGGTACAAACGACGAACTCGCAGCTCTCGAATTTCGTGAGACAGAACTCTCGGACTTTGGCGAGGACATCCAAGCGTAGGCTGGGTTCTCCGCCTTGAAATTCGACTTTGATTTCGCGGGCCGTCAGCCCGTCCAGGAACCGCAGGACCGCATCGAGAGTGCGGTCGTCCCAGTCGAAACCCGGTGTGTTTTCGTTGACCCGTGAGACTTGGCAGTAACCGCAGGCAAGGTTGCAGCGGAGTGTTGGAACCAGGATGACGTAATCGAGATCGCCGGGGCTATATAGACGGCTTGCGAAACGATGCTCGAAGCCTGCGTAGGCTAGGTCACCGACTTCTTCGAACGCGTGCCCATTTCGAAGCAGATAGTCCTGGTCCCGATCGGTCAACCGGTCCAGGGCATAGCGGCTCAGAAAATCATGATCGGATTTGAAGTACGAGCCGGCCTCGTCGGCAAACAGCAGATCACCAGAGGGCGCGGGACGGAAGCGCAGCGGAAAGACAGTCATCGCCCGGTCACGCCGGCGAGTAGCGCGTGCCTCAGCGGTAGGGTCTCGCTGTAAATCTTCTGGCGATACAGGCAGAACATAAACTGCTGTTCGAGGTCCTTGACGTTTACGAGCTCATTTCCGCCGACAACCACGGTGGTCCCGCCAATCGTCACGTCGATGCCCGGATTAAGGTAGCGAAATCGTACAGTCGCGTCGGCGACATACGGCATGAGTTCATGGGCAATCTCGAAATTCAGTGGCATGGCACACGCTCGGCGCATTTGCATTTAGTGGTTGAAAGTATCGGCCCGAGGAATCGTGAGCAATCGCTAAATCTTCGGATGGTTACGAGGATCAACGAACGTTCTGCGCGATGGTCTTGAAGCAATCATCCATCGAGCCGACTTCACGTTTCAGCAGATCGGACCATTCGCCGTCGTCAAAGCCAAAAAACTGAACGTAGCATTTGCTGGCGTCGTAGTCGGCCCATTGCGCCACAAGGAGGCGACTGTCGAGCTGGTACCTCAAGCTCAGGTACATGTTGTCCTCACCACCGACGGGAACGTTGAATACTTGGCCCGTGCGGTTGTTGCCGACGTAGGCAAAAGAGCATCCCGTGCCGCACCCGATTTGGATGACGGAATACTCTCCGGCAAATGATGGGCCGCCACTCATCCCGTCGGTTATCCGCGTTCGAAAATTGCTGAACTCTTTGTCCCGCCCGGTGAAGTCTGGGAAGTTGTTCGGACCCGAGTATGTGCGGAAAACCGGCAGCTGCGCGGGCTTGATGCGCGCCAGCGAGATGGCCGGGTGTTTGGATGTCGTGTCCTTGGACGTCCAGGAAATCGCCCTGTAGCCGACGTCCAATGTTCGCTTCGAACCGTGGCTGTTTTCAAGGTACTCGCGTCTGGAAAGGCTGATGGTCCTAAGCTTGGCTGCCGCCGGCGCGTTCTTGTAAGCGTCGGCTCCGAAGGTTGCCTTGAGCGTTGCGGCCTCATCACTATCTATCGAGGTCACAAAGGTCGCGACGGTGTCGGTCCCGCTGACGTCAAAGTAGCTGAGGATGTTGATAGCTCCCTCTGCGGATGTGACAACGGGGGACTGAGAGCCGTAGAGGATTCCCTTTGAGCCCATCTGCGATCGGATTTCGCTCAACGTGGTCTTGCCGAAGGTCAAGTCACCATAGCCCGTCGAGGGGCCAACGGCGTCTTTCGGCCAGGTTGCCTGTAGCGCGACGAGGCGGTTCGAAGGCTTCTGATAGGTAGCGTTGATGTCAATTCCGTCGGGGCCATGATAAGCTAGCGTCGTGAACGCTCCGTCCACTTTTGTTTCCGATGGTACACCCAGCCGCTGAAGGGCGATCTTGTCGTCGCCAAGCCGAAAGCCCTCAATGGACTGAGCGCCTGAAACCGATGGAGTTGTAACGGCGAAGAACGCGATTAAGCTGAGTTTGGTGAGGCACTGCATGAATAGGCCGCTAGCCTCGCTGTCGCCTTGGGGACGATATAGTGGATAAGATACGGGTTCTCGTGGCCGGCCAAGCCGAGCACCCGCGCCCTCGCTCCGCTGCCTGGAGATCAATCAGTTCTTCGATTGTCATGAGTCCCCCTACAGATCGCAGATGCTACCAACAGGGTGCGCTAATGCAAGCATTCTGTTGACAAAAACATTCGCAGAAGTTGCGGAAGGAGGGTTGCCTCCGGCGGGAGGGAGTGAGCCTGCTTTCTGATGTGGATGACCTGGAAAGGTTGGCGGCCAGCATGCGATCAGCTAGGGTTTCACCACCGCGGCGAAAGACACCGACTGGCTGGTGCCGATCTTACTCTGCAGCCTTGGGGGATGCGTGACTTTCGGCTTGTCGATCCTGACGGCCATTACATCAGAGTGACCAAGAAAATCTTTTTCCCGGGGACGATGTCTCCGGCAGTCGATCCTGCTCAAGCCGACCGTCACCGGATCGGCCGTGATCGCGTCGGAAGACCGGATCGGCGAGATCAAGGTACAGCATCGAAAGCTGGCCGGCCTCAATATGGAGATATTCGGAATGTACCGCGCCCGCGAACTTTCTGCGTTAAAACCGAGATGTTTAGGGGCCAAAACCGTCGTTGATCTCGCGGATTCGAAAGGAGACGAAGTGCATCAATATGGAGCGGTGGTGTCCGCCAGGTTTGTCGTCGACGCCATCCGCGAACTTCTGGCTCGATGGCAAAGGGTAGGCCGTCCAAACGCACAAGCCTTCCCGTTGGATGCGTTTCATGGTCCACCTAGACGCTTGCCTGCTTATGTTGCGCCTCGAGGAACTGGGCTATAGCGGGTTGCGGTCGAAGATTTCGGACAATTCTGGAAGCGCCGAATCCTGATCGATGGCTTGGAGACGTGGAGCAATCACTGGTGCGACGCCGCATACCAGTTGCGGCGAACGGCTAGTTGCCAAGGACGAGCGCGTCGGATTACTGATATTGCTCGGAGTGAGCCTTGCAATGCTCTAAGACGGTTTCCAGCCACCTGTCGTACCAGACCCAGTGGGCTTTGTAGTCGCCGACGCAGCCGAATCCCTTGGCAGGGTTCTTGGCGTCGAGATCGGTCATGAGGTTGGTGTGAGCGCCGGGTCCAAACTTCGGATAGCCGGCCGCTTGGACCTTGTCCAAAATTTCCTTTCGGATGTAACGGGATCGGTTGACCTCCTTGAAGACGACCTCGATCTTATCTGCGAGGTCCGATCCAGGCGGAACTGTCACTACGGCTTGATCCGCTCCAGCCGCCTTTTTGGCGGCAATCGGAACGAACGCCACTTTCAAGCGGAAGCTTGGGTCTTTCACCTGCTCATCGCTCAGGTCATGTTCGAAGGCGGAGATGAACGAGGAGACATGGGTCGGCAGGCTCGATGCCTTTTTCAGCGCGGACCGCTGGTCCACCCCGAATGATACAAATTGAAGGGCAATAGGTAGGCGCTTTTCCAACCCGAACTGATGCCCAAAATGTTCCTTCAGGGCTTCGTTGAAGTTAAGGCAACAGGACTGAAGTTCTGCCCCAACTGCATCGTCGATCCTACTGGTCGACTGGTGTTCAATCTCGTTCCTCAGGCCAATCAGGAAACGCAGGTTGGTCTTCATACCTTCGGGCAGGGGGCATTTCCCGGTGTCGATACACTGGGTTAGGTCCCAGTAGCGATCCTGCCCATGAGCGGTCCGTTTATCTTTGTAGGCGTAAAGGATGCCATGCCGTTTGTAGTAGCTATGGAGCAGATAGGTCCACGAGATGATGGCGGTAACGATGAACAGTTCCGCCCGGAACGTCAGACCGGCACTGTTGAAGATGTGCACTGCTGCGATCATTGCCTCGCGTGCCTTGATCAGCAATTCGTCGCCCCGAACGCTAAGCCCGGTCTCGTGATCGACATCGGGCCATGTGGCGAGGAACAGGTTCAAGTCCTCGTTATCGGCCGCTTTGACGGCGTCGTGCTTACTACCGGCCCGAATCTCACCGATCAGACGATGGTTTACCGTCCTCGTCGGTCGCGTGAAGTACGCGAGGATGTCTTGGTCATTGTACTCCTTTCTAAGAAGCATTGCCTTGACTAGCGGCACCTCCCATCGATCGAGCGTATTGCCGCCTCTCCGTCTGACGCGCCGTTTTACTTCCAACTCGGCAGGAATGGTGCCAACGTCTCCTGCCACATCTTCCACGTCCTCAACAGGGATCGCTCCCGCAAAGAGATCATTTCCGTTGCCCGCCATGCTCCCCCCACGCCGCTATAGTGGGATTGATTAGTAGCGATTCCCGGGCGGTTTGCTACATCTGGTTGCGCGAAGATTCACGACAAGAAGCTGAGGCCGTTCTAGCGCACTTGGGCTAACCTCAGTGATATGATTGGCTTCACCACCAAAACCACTTCCATTTGTGAATCACAATGGGGCTTATGGTGGGTACGGGCCTGATGTTGCCATTGGTGAAGCGGCAAGCTCTCCAAGCGTTTGGGCGAGCGCCCCATTTGGCCTTGGAGGTCCTGCGGTGTCGGTGTATCGTTGGATCGGTTTGACTTGGCAATCCTCCGAATCATCGGCTGGTTGTTGCCCAAATCGTTGCCCAAAATGAAGAGACCGAATTGATAACCGGGCGCTTATGGCTTGCCGGTCCAATCGTTGGGGATGTGCATCGAACCTGCGACATGGGGTTTAGGAAGCGCAGAACCTATTTTTTTAGCCGCGCAGCAACGATGATGCCCAGATTTCTGGCTTATAATAGTTTGATTTAAAACGAAAAACTTGCTAATATGCCGATGGCGGGACGAGCGTTGGCAGGTTTCGTTCTGCTGCCCAGGCAATACCGACGAAACGGGCCGTCGGGTGCGAAAACCCTGGAAAAGATGGTGGGCCCGGAGGGACTCGAACCCCCAACCAAGCGGTTATGAGCCGCCGGCTCTAACCATTGAGCTACAGGCCCTTGACGCCGGTGGTGGGCGCCTTGGCGCCGGAGGCCGGCGCCTGGATGCCGGGGCAATGGTTCCCACGGCATCGGTTCGCTCTAACGCAAATTGCAGGGAGCCACAAGCGCAGAGCGCAAGCATCTGTGGACGGTGCATATTTCGTGGGCGCCGGTACTGGAACCTTCTCGCGCGGGCGGCAATTACAGAGATTGGATTCGATGAAGAGGGCGGTCGCAGATGGTGGCGTTGAACAGTGCCGTGGTGCTTATCGTCGAGGACGAGCCGCTGATCCGGTTCACTGTCCTCGATGTGCTTGAAGATGTCGGCCATGTGGCGCTGGAGGCGGCAAATGCCGATGAGGCGTTGGTGGTGCTGAAGGGCAGGCAGGATGTCGATATCCTGTTCACCGACGTCAACATGGCAGGTTCGATGGACGGGATCCAGCTTGCCAAGCGGGTGAGGGCGATGCGGCCGAATATCGGCATCATCATCACCTCGGGCATGGTGCGGCTGGACCCCATGGCGCTGCCGGCCAACACCGCCTTCCTGCCGAAGCCCTACATGCACGACGCGCTGATCTCGACGATCGCTTCGCTGATGACGTGACTGGATTGCTTGGTGATAGGACTTCCCCATGACATGACTGGGCGCGCAGCCGCAAAACGGGGACGGTTTTGCGGCTGCGCGCGAGGCGCCGGGAGACATGCTGGTCTTCGGGCGTGCGGAGGGGGTCGCGCCCTCAGCTGAAGCTGCTCTTCAGCGCCTCGTTCTCGTGGTGAGCCTTCTTTTCGTAGATCGTGAACAGCGCCATCGAGAGGAGATAGGAGAGGAAGGGATCCCCTAACTGCGTGGCAATGTCGCGGGAGGCGAGCACGTGGCGCTCCAAGGCGCCGATATCTTTCTGTATTGCGGTTTCAGCGAGGCGGTTCATGCTGCCATCTCCAGGAATTGGGTCACGACCGAGCGGGCCGGCACGTGTCTGATATAAAGGGGTAGGGTCAGGCCGAGGGCGGCGCGCATCTTGCACAGCACGCGGTCCGACACCTCGAAGGCGCCGCAGCAGACGGGATACTTGCCGTAACCGTCTGCGCGGCCGAGTTCTTCCACTTCGGCGCCGGCACGTTTGTAGACGCGCTTGAGATAGGGCTCGTAGTTGGAAATCATCGTGTGGATGCCGTGATCGAGCGCGCATTCGCAAAGCGCCAGCAGCATCATCGAGAAGGCGCGGCCGGCGTCGATATTCGGGAAATCCCTGGCGATCGCCTCCTCATCGATGCACATGCGCGTGCCCTCCCAGATGCCCGGCGCAATGAGATTGGCGGCATCCGGAAAAGTCTCGCGGAAGACATCGTAGAGAAGGGTCGGGCCGGTCGTCGGCATCAGGCGCATGCCGCCATAAAGACGGGTGCGGCTGTCGTTGCACCAGACGAGATAGGCGGGAGCGAGCGCATCGTAGCTGTCGCGCTCGTAAGGGCCGACGACGGGAACGTCCCAGCCGAGCGTATCGGCGAAAACCTGCTTGCGCAGGCGAAACATCTGATCAAGTACGGCAGCGTATTTCTGATATTCGTGAGCCTGAATGATTACAAACATCTTGCCCTCCAGCGTTTGCAAGTTCGTGGAGAGCAGAATGGTTCAGACGGGCCGGATCGGAAATTCCCTCAGATGGGCCCCCTCAGATGAGGGGGGCAGAGCATGTCGCGCAAAACTGTGCCGCGGTTTTGCGACAACGACATGCGCCAAACGACGACCTGGCGCACCGGCCCGAAAATCGGAAACGATTTTCGGAAAGCACGATGCGAGGATTCGAAGTTACAGCATCCTTTGCCCGTCTCAAAAGACGCGCGACGCGCTTCAGGGATTGATGATGCGCAATTGCACGGCCCGCGAGGCGGCGGCCGAGATCGTGGCGCAGCCGAGCTTGAAGCGGGCGGTCTTCAGATAGTCGCGCGTCGTGTGCTCGGAAATGCCCAGGATGACCGAGATATCCTTGTAATCCTTGCCCAGCGCCGTCCAATGCAGGCACTCGATTTCGCGCGGCGACAATGCCGGCACCGGATCGTTCTCACCGTGCAGCTCGTAGACCGCCTTGCGATGGATCAGATGGGCGATCTCGATCCATTCGGTGCGGCAGCGGCGGACCAGCTCGGTCCATTCGTCGACCGGTATGCGGGCATTCACCGACAGAAGCGCGCGGCGCTGCGCCTTGTCGGCGACGGGAATGGAGTAGCCGTTGCCGCCAATGCCGTGCTTCTGGGCGTCGACAAGCATGGCATAGGCCTCCGGCGTCGGCTCGACCTCGCTCCAGTCGAACGGCAGCTGGCGTTCGAAGCCCTGCTTGACGATCGGATCGACCCTCACATAGCTGTTCAGGAGATAACGCGAGACCCAGGCATCCGGATAGGTGGTGCGCACGAAGGGCGAATCGATCTTGCTGGCGATCGTCTGGGCGAGGTGGTAGGTGACGAAATCGAGGCCATATTCCGCCTGCAGAACGCGGATGGCGCCATCTACATTGGCCGCAGCCTTGATCTGTTCGAAAGCCGACTCGAACTTTTCGCTATAGGTATTCTCAGTCATTTCCACTGCCCCAATTCCCTCAATCCTACCGCGAGGACCGTCATAAATACAAGGCATCCCCACATATGCGGGGAATGACAATCCAGGCTCCGTCTGCTAGCGCCTTTCCACGAGGAGACCTCATATGGACAGCAGAAGACCATTCGAGATTGCCGAATGCCAACAGGCCGCCAAGGGCCTGAAATCCAGCTGGCAGGACATGGCAGGCTCCGAAGCGCTGATCCGCGCGCTCGTTGCCGAACGCAATGGCGACACGCCGCTGGCGCTGTTCTGGACCGAGGTCCACCGGGCGCTTTGCGTGGAAAACAACGCTTTCTGACATGGCCTGCCCTGGCGGGCGTTTCAGGCTTTTCCCGATATTACAGGATCGGCCGGGCACCGGAATTGGTGCCGCGGCGAGATAAAATCCGTGTCCCGCGAGTGACCACGTTTCATTCTTATCCGTTTCCGATTTTGCGAAGAAAGTGTCGAGCGGCAATGTCGCAGGCGGGTAAGCGGAAAGCCCGTATTCCATGGATTTGTGTCAATATGCTTGATGAAGCGTTTCCAGTGTCCGGGGAAGCGGTTGCACTGTGCCATTGCGGACCCTCCCGCGCGACAGACGCGCTACACCCTCGTTCCGCTCAGGCAAGCCGCGGCATCTCTCCGCCCTCATCCTGAGGTGTCCCGCAGGGGCCTCGAAGGACGAGGCCGGCCACCGCTATCTCCTCCGGTAATGGGAGCTGCGGCTATCACCCGCCCCCGCCCTTCGAGGCTCCGGCCTCTGGCCCGCGCACCTCAGGATGAGGGCTGGTCGTGGTGCCGTGTGGCTAGTGGGTGATCGGAGTGCTTTTGGCTTGGTCGACGGATCTCAGCTTCGCTCCGCCCTCCGGTGAGGCTGGCCGCGCCCTCTCTCCGCCCTCATCCTGAGGCGCCCCGCAGGGGCCTCGAAGGACGAGGTCGGCCACCGGCCACGCGCGCTCACTTGGCCTCGACTGGCCCGCGTTTGGAATTCCGGCAAGGCCTCGTAATCCATGGCAATCAACGCCTCCTTCTTACGGCGGGACCAGCCCTTGATCTGCCGCTCGCGGGCGATGGCGTCGATGATGCGGTCATAGGTTTCGGTGAAGACGAGTTCGACCGGGAGGCGCTTGGCAGTGTAGCCGTCATAGGTCCCGGCATTGTGCTCCCAGACACGCGCCTCGATCTCCTGCTTGGTGAGGCCGGTGTAATACGAGCCGTCGCTGCAGCGGAGGATATAAACGGTGACTTCCATGGTGGAAGGCTAGCATGGGGAGCGAGTGGGCAGCAATCGTGCGGCGCCGTGAGTGCCCCGCCACCCGCCCTCGTGGTTCGAGACGGCCCTGCGGGCCTCCTCACCATGAGGGCTAGTTGTTGCGCCCTGCTGCCAGACTATCGGAGGCACGGCGGCCTCCGGTGAGGCAAGCCGCACATCTCTCCGCCCTCCTCCTGAGGTACCCCGCCCGGGGCCTCGAAGGACGAGGCCGGCCACTGGCGATTAATGTGGCGATGTGGATGAGGCTGCGGGCCTCCTCACCATGAGGGCTAGCTGTTGTGCCTGCTGTTAGACTATCGGCGGCAAGCGCCGCGTTCTCCGATGAGGCAAGCGCGCCTCTCTCCGACCTCATCCTGAGGTGCCCCGCAGAGGCCTCGAAGGACGAGGCCGGCCACAGGGGGCTTCTTGGCAAGGGATGCGCTCCGCAGAAAAGATCAGCCGACCTTTGTCGATGGATTGGCCCAGTCCTGGCATGGCATTTCCGGCCGCTGCG
Organism: Rhizobium sp. NZLR8; assembly: GCF_019685025.1. Lineage (NCBI taxonomy): Bacteria > Pseudomonadati > Pseudomonadota > Alphaproteobacteria > Hyphomicrobiales > Rhizobiaceae > Rhizobium > Rhizobium sp. NZLR8. The sequence goes on from NZ_JABDVY010000004.1 coordinate 148,327, forward strand.
GCTTCGGGCGAAACTTCACCAGCACCTCGCGGCCATCAACGGAGGCCTGGGTGCGTTCCAGCGCATTGCGTTCGGCAACCGCCTGGCGCCAGTGATCGTCATCACGCCCTTGCGGGCGGCCCTGTTCTTCCCAGATCGCGTAAGCTCTTTTGCTGATCCATTCGTGGCGTCTGTTGCTCATCTATTCATTCCATTCGTTAAAGGTGTTTATTCCGCAATTCTGTCATGAGTAATTGGTCTGTCGTGGCGAACCGGCAGGCGGCGCTTGGCGGCCATCAGCAGGTCGAGTTCGATCGAGGAGGGGCCAAAGCGGGTGAACAGGCTTTCGGCCTGATCGCTCAGCAGGCCATATTTGGAAGCGAATTCATCAAGGCTGTAGGGCCGGCCGCGCAGGATCCTGCTTCGGCGCTCCGGTTCACGGATTTGCGTCATTGGTGATTACCCCAGACTGTTTTTCAAATGTGAGAACAAAACAGATTACAGCGACAAAAGTTCCGTGAATTTTCAGCGTTTTTTGGCGCGGTCGTGCCATTGCGGGGCAATCTGGAGCTGCGACATAGATTTTCAAGAACGGTCGGCGCGGGGAAAATTTCAACTAAAAAATGCAAGAATATCAGCGCGTTATGGAATTCGCTTCCGGGATCGCCGATAAATGGGCTTTACCCCGGCGCGTTAGTCTATAGAATCAATCGTGTTAATCGGTTCGCAGGGGCAGCAAAAACGTTCCGTTCCCCGCGTTGGCGCGACCGATACCGGAGGACTTTGGCTTCAACCCATCAAGAGGAGACAGACATGATGAATGCCCTGCCGCCACTTCATGACGGCCATGCGCCGTTTACCCTCCAGCAGCTGTTTCGCGAAGCGCTCTATGCCTTCGAGGAATGGGACAGCGAACTGACCGAACCGATCGTGACTTACGAAGGACGGGTCATCCCCATCGGCTTCGTTTTCGAAGCGATGCGCGAATGCACAGATATCGTGCCGATGAATATCGTCGGCGCAGTTACCGAACGGCTGACCAAGCCGTGGGAGGGCGAAGGCCCGCTCGACCAGATGACTTTCTCGACGGCGGCGCGTGTCATGCGCGTGCTGGTGCGCAAGCGCCTTCTTGCCAATGGCACGGTTGATCTCGTCGCCGTTTCGGCTCGCACCGCCGAAGAACAGAACCGCGACTGACTGGATGAGGATCGCGGCCATGGCCGCGATCCTTTTCCGCTTCCTGGCGGAACCTCGCCCATTGCCAGCCGTTTTACCGGCAGGCCCGCCGCCAGTGCGGGTGAGGAATGAGCATCATGCTGAAATCCATCGTTCATGAAATCATCGGCGCTCCGCGGCGCGCGCCGGAGCTTCCGCAATCGCTCGAGCAGTTTCGCGACAGAAAGCGCGTGCTGATCATCTTCGCCGATGCGCAGGACGACCGCGCCGTCATCCAGGACGATTGGCTGCGGAACGCGCATATGCGTCTCATCGAGGAAGATGTCGAGGTTTTCATCATTGCCGGCGGCGGTGCTTTCTCGCTGTTCGACGACGGCTCCGAACTCGATGCCGACGATGTCAGAGAGCGGCTGCAGGGGCCGCCATCCGGCGCGTTCGGGCTGATCCTGGTCGGCCGCGACGGCGCCGTGAAGCTGCGCTCGAGCGAGCCGCGGACCGCCGAGGATATCTTCGCGGCCTTCGAAATGCTGCCGAAGCAGACGCCTTGGTAGTGTTTCGACACTCCGCTTGACGCGACACGGAGTGTGGCGAAAGCCGCGCGTCCGACGTCTTGCCTGGGTATCGCTCGACGGTCACTCTTAAAGTTCGAAGGCTTCCTTGAGGCCGAGGCTCTTGCGTTCGCGCAGGTCGAGATCGCCCTCGATATGGGCGATGTGATGCAGCATCAGCTCGCAGGCGCGGTCCAGTTCGTTGCTTTCGATTGCCGAGATGATCTCGCCGTGTTCGGAATGGCCGCAGCTCGAGGCGGTCGACTGGCCGTAAAGCGCGATCACCAGGGACGAGCGGGCAACGAGCTCCTCCATGAAGCGCTGCATGATCGCATTGCCGGATATGACCGCCAGCATCAAGTGGAAATCGCCGGATGCCTTGATCTCGGCGCGGCGCGCCGTCTGGCCACGCTCGCCCATCAGCCGGCCCTCTTCCAGCAACAGCTCTCTCAGATCTCTGACGTCATCCGGGGTGATCCGCGCCGCTGCCTCACGCAACAGGCCGGGCTCGACCAGGCGGCGGGCTGAGAAAATCTGGCGGGCTTCTTCAGGCGAGGGATAGGCAACGAAGGCGCCGCGGTTCTTTTCGACGTTGACGAGGCCCTCATAGGAGAGCGCCTGCAAAGCGGCGCGGGCGAGCGTACGGCTGACATTGAAAAGATTGCCGACATCGCTTTCGGAAAGCTTGGTGCCGGGCGAAAGCCTGCGTTCGACGATTGCCTCGCGAATGGCGTCGCGGATCTGTTGCGCGCCGGTTTCGGCGGGTTCTTCGGCCTGCTGAGCCGTGGCGGCGGATTTCATGAAATCATTCCCTGATGGCGGGCAAACCATATCCGGCTTCGCGGCAAAAGTTAAATGATTTTGTGCCCGAAATGCCGGTTAAATTGTATACGATTTTTTGCAAAAATTGAGCACGATAGCCTAAATCATGTGCAGACACTGTCGTGCTCAAAATTCTCCTCATGGATCTGTCGTCGGCAAAATCTTTGTTTCACAAGAGCTTGGCGCGGCGTGAGGGAATCTGGCACGGCGGATGCATCGTCTTTTCCGAACAGGGGAAGCATGATGTCGAAAGCGGCAGAGATCGATTTAGTATCCGTTTCGAAGGTCTACGGCGCGACGACGGCGGTCGATGAGATCAGCCTGAAGATTCCGGCCGGCTCCTATTGCTGCTTCCTCGGCCCGTCGGGTTGCGGCAAGACCTCGACGCTGCGGATGATCGCCGGCCACGAGAGCATCTCGTCGGGCGATATCCGGCTCGGCCATACAGTCGTCACCGATTTTCCGCCGGCCAGGCGCGGCACGGCGATGATGTTCCAGTCCTACGCGCTGTTCCCGCATCTCGACCTGATCGACAACGTCGCCTTCAGCTTGAAGATGAAGGGCGTCGACAAGGCGGAACGGCGGGCCAAGGCGCTCGAGATGCTGAAGCTGATGCAGATGGAGTCCTATGCCGTTAGGCGCCCGGCCCAGCTTTCCGGCGGCCAGCAACAGCGCGTGGCGCTGGCGCGCGCGCTGATCACTGACCCGGAAGCGCTGCTGCTCGACGAGCCGCTGTCGGCGCTCGATCCGTTTTTGAAGATCCGCATGCGCGCCGAGCTCAAGAAACTGCAGAAGTCGCTCGGCATTACCTTCGTGCACGTCACCCACAGCCAGGAAGAGGCGATGGCGCTCGCCGATGTCATCGTCATCATGAATGACGGAAGGATCGAGCAGGCCGCGGCACCGCGCGAAATTTTCGAAAAGCCGGCGACCGCCTTCGTCGCCCGGTTCATGGGCGATCACAACGTGCTCACCGGCCGGGTAACGTCGAGCGAGAACGGCGTACTCGTCATGAGCGTGCCGGAGGGGCAGAGCTTTTCGGTGCGTGGAACGGGCAGGGAGATCGGAGAGCCCGTCGATATCGGCATCCGCACCGACCGTGTCCGCTTGCAGGTGGCGACCGAATGGACGCTCGGCTTCGACGGGATCGTCTCCAACATCGAATATCGCGGCTCTTCGGTGAAGATCACCGTTATCGGCGCCGGCAGCGACGATTTCACCGTCATTGCCGACGATAGCGACTATTTCGCCCGTCCGGTCGCCGTCGGCGACGCCGTCTCACTCAGCTGGGCGCTCGAGGATGCCGTGCTGCTCGGCCGCGCTTCCGCTTGAACCACCATCGACAACCAACCTTGCCCATCCAACAAAAAGGGGAACTGGCATGACGACTGAAACCACATCGACCAAGGCGGAAAAGGGTCTTTCCCGCCGCACCCTGCTGAAGACGGGTGCTGCCGCCGTCGGCGCCATTGCCGGCTCCGGCGCCATCACCGGCTTCCCGACAATCTGGGCGAAGACGAACATCACGCTTCGCCAGTTCGGCACCGGTGTTTCGAACATCAATGCCATCGCCGAGAAGTGCAAGGCCGACCTCGGCATCACGCTGGAGATGACGGCGACCGATTCCGATGCCGCCGCCCAGCGCGCCGTCACCCAGCCTGACAGCTACGACATCGCCGACATCGAATACTGGATCGCCAAGAAGGTGTTTCCAACAGGCGTGATGCAGCCGATGGACGTCAAGAAGCTGAAATATTACGACAAGATCGTGCCGCTGTTCATCAACGGCAAGCTGAAGGCAGACAGCGTCATCGCCCAGGGCACGGCGCCGCACACGGTCGGCTTCGTCGAAGCGCAGGGTTCCAAGAAATTCGCCAAGGAGCCGACGCAGTGGATGACGATGGTTCCAACCATCTACAATGCCGACACGCTCGGCATCCGCCCCGACCTCACCGGCCGTCCGATCACCAGCTGGGCCGATATTCTCGACCCGGCTTTCAAGGGCAAGACCGCGATCCTCAACATTCCGTCGATCGGCATCATGGATGCGGCGATGATCATGGAAGCCTCCGGCAAGATCAAATATGCCGACAAGGGCAACATGACCAAGGAAGAGATCGACAAGACGATCGAATTCCTGATCAAGACCAAGGCCGACGGCCAGTTCCGCGCCTTCTGGAAGTCGTTCGACGAGTCGGTCAACCTGATGGCCTCGGGCGAAGTCGTCATCCAGTCGATGTGGTCGCCGGCCGTCGCCGCCGTCCGCTCCAAGGGCATCGCCTGCACCTTCCAGCCGCTCAAGGAAGGCTATCGCGCCTGGGGCGGCGGTCTCGGCCTTGCCTCGCATCTCAAGGGCGCCCAGCTCGATGCGGCTTACGAATACATCAACTGGTACACGTCCGGCTGGGTCGGCGGCTACCTCAACCGCCAGGGCTACTATTCCGCTGCCATGGACACCGCCAAGGAATTCATGTCGGCCGACGAATGGGGCTACTGGATCGAGGGCAAGCCGGCCCAGGGCGACATCCTGTCTCCCGAGGGCAAGGTCATGGAAAAGGCCGGCGCCGTGCGTGACGGCGGCTCGTTCGAAACCCGCATGGGCGCCGTCGCCTGCTGGAACTCCGTGATGGACGAAGACCGCTACATGGTCCGCCGCTGGAACGAGTTCATCGCTGCCTGATGTTTCGGGCGGGGCAGCGTCGTCTTTCGCTGATGCTGAAGACGTCGCTCCGCTCCGCCTCCTCATCTGCCCTTCGGGCATCTTCTCCCCGCCGGGGAGAAGAGGGAGTTCGCAGCGATGCTGCGAAACCAAAGCAAGGTTCGCGGTGGCCCAGGCGCTGCCGCGTTTCTCTTCTCCCCTAGGGGGTCCGAAGGGACGGGTCGAGACCAGTGGCTCGACCCGGGTAAAGGTGCCGGCAGGCGGATAAGGGGGCGGCATGCACCTTCGTTCAACCTGCCGTAATCAGAACGGAGAACCGGATAATGGCGACCATCGCAGCAGAAACGGAAGAGGGCAGTCACGGCGCCCGCGGCAAAAGCTCCTTTCGCCTTTCCCCGTCAGCGATCTCCTATCTCCAGGCGATGCCGCTGATCGGCATTCTCGGCTTCTTCTTCCTGCTGCCGATCGCTATGATATCCGTCGTCAGCTTCTGGGATTACGACTTCGCCGGCCTCTATCCCGATTTCCTGACGATGAACTACACCGACACGCTCGGTTCGTGGGTGACGTGGAAGACCTATCTCAACACGTTGAAATTCACGGCGATCGTCTGGGCGCTGACGCTTCTTATCGGTTTCTGGGTCGCCTATTTCCTGGCCTTCCACATCCGCAAGACCTCGACCCAGATGATCCTCTTTCTCGTCTGTACCGTGCCGTTCATGACCTCGAACATCATCCGGATGATTTCGTGGATCCCGGTGCTCGGGCGCAACGGTCTTATCAATTCGGCGCTGATCAAGATGGGCATCATCCCGCAGCCGATCGAATGGCTGCTCTATTCCGATTTCGCTGTCGTGCTCGCCATGGTGCATCTCTATACGCTGTTCATGGTGACGCCGATCTTCAACACGCTGATGCGCATCGATCGGTCGCTGTTCGAGGCGGCACGCGATGCGGGCGCGTCGGGCTGGCAGGTGCTGTGGAACGTCGTCATTCCGCTGGCCAAACCCGGCATGGCGATCGGCACGATCTTCGTTGTCACCCTCGTCATGGCCGACTTTTCGACGGTGCAGGTGATGTCCGGCGGCCAGAGCGCCTCGGTGGCATTGATGATGAAGAACCAGATGTCGCTGCTGCAATATCCGGCGGCGGCCGCCAATGCCGTGGTGCTGCTTGCCGTGGTGCTTTTGATGGTCGCGGCCATCCTGCGTGTCGTCGACATCCGCAAGGAGCTTTGAGATGAACCACGAAAAACGCGGCCTCGGATTCTATCTGCTGGCGATCTTCTTCGTCATCTTCGTGCTGTTCCTCTACGGCCCGCTTTCGGCGATCCTGATCCTCTCCTTCCAGGGGCCGGACGGCGGTCTGACCTTCCCGATGAACGGCGTTTCCATCCACTGGTTCTTCAACCTGTTCGAGAAGCAGGCGGTCGGCGATTTCGGCGCCTCCTTCCGGCGCTCCTTCACTCTCGGGCTGATGGTGATGGTGGTGACCGTCACCGTGTCGCTGCTCGCCGGCCTTGCCTTCCGCCGCCGTTTTCCAGGTTCGACCGCGCTGTTTTACGCCACCGTCGCAAGTCTCGTGGTGCCGTCGATCATCATTTCGCTCGGTATCGGCGTCGTCTTCCAGGAGGGAGGGCTGAGGCCCGCCTGGTATTCATCGGCCTTCGGCGCGCATCTCACCTGGACGCTGCCCTTCGGCGTGCTGATCATGTTTGCCGTCTTCAACCGCTTCTCGCCGGCCTATGAAGAGGCGGCGCGCGATCTCGGTGCCAGCTCCTGGCAGACCTTTTGCCATGTGGTGCTGCCGATGATCGCGCCGAGCCTGATCGGCGTCGGTCTGTTCGGCTTCACGCTCTCCTATGACGAATTCGCCCGCACGCTGATGACCTCGGGCAGTTACAACACGCTGCCGCTCGAAATCTATGGCATGACCACCAATGTCACGACGCCGGTGCTCTATGCGCTCGGGACGGTGACGACACTGTTTTCCTTCACCATCATTCTCATCGCGCTCGGCATCATGACCATGCTCGGCCGGCGGCAGGCAAAGATAGACTGACATGCGCATCCTCATCGTCAATCCGAACACCACGGCCTCCATGACCGAGAAGGCTGCGACCGCCGCGCGTGCGGTGGCTGCTTCCGGCACGGAGATTATCGTCGCCACCTCGCGCATGGGGCCCGTCTCCATCGAGGGCCACTATGACGGCGCGCTGGCGATCCCCGGTCTGCTTAGCGAACTCAAGGAGCGGCAGGCGGCCGGATACGACGCGGCTGTCATCGCCTGCTTCGACGATACGGGGCTCGAAGCGGCACGGAGCTTTGCCGATGTGCCGATCCTCGGGCTTTGCGAATCCGCAGTCGTGACGGCCGGCTTCCTGGCGCAGCGCTTCACCGTGGTGACGACGCTCGAGCGGTCGCGGGTGCTGATCGACAATCTGGTGCGCCGCTATGGCATGGGCGACCGCGCCAGGGTGCGCGCTTGCGATATCCCGGTGCTGGAGCTGGAAGATGCGGCCTCGGGCGCGGTCGGCAAGCTCCGGGCCGAGATCGCGCGGGCGCTTGCCGAAGACGGCGCCGAGGCGATCGTGCTCGGCTGCGCCGGCATGACCGATCTGGCGCGCGAGTTGCAGGCGATCTACGGCGTGCCGGTCGTCGATGGTGTGGCGGCCGCCGTCAAGCAGGCCGAGGCCCTGGTGTCGCTTAAGCTTTCCACCAGCAAGCGCGGCTCCTATGCCTCACCATTGCCGAAATCCTTCACAGGGGCGATGAGCGGGTTCTCGCCGGCCCAGAGGGTCGGCTGATCCCATGGCGGTGTCCTTCGACTTCCAGCAGCTCTCGGAGCGCGAGCGTTACAAGCTGATGATCGGTACGATCATCCCGCGGCCGATCGCGCTGGTGACGACGGTCGACGAGCACGGCCGGGTCAACGCGGCGCCTTTCAGTTTCTTCAACTGCCTTTCGGCTGATCCGCCGATCCTAGCGATCGGGGTCGAAAACAATGCCGACATGTCGTTCAAGGACACCGGCCACAATATCCGCATGACCGAGGTCTTCACGGTCAACATCGTCTCCTTCGCCATCGCCGAGGCCATGCATGTCTGCGGCGCCAAATATCCCCGCGGCGTCGACGAACTGAAGGAAGCGGGATTGACGGCGATATCAGGCGAGAAAGTAGCCTCACCCTTTATCGCCGAGGCGCCGGCCGCCTTCGAATGCCGGCGGCATGTGACCCTGGAGCTCGGCCGCTCGCGGCAGATCGTCATGGGCGAGATCGTCTATGCGCATTACCGCGACGGGGTCGTCGATCCGGAACGGCTGCATGTCGATCCGGCCGCGCTCGATGCCATTGCGAGGCTCGGCGGCGATACTTGCGCCACCATCCGCGATCGTTTCGAGATGCTGACGCCGAAGCTCTAACAGGTGAGGTAGGCCCAAGTTTTTGCTTTACATTTTCGCTGTTGGCGAGAATTGTCTGCAGCGGATTATCGCGGCAGAGGAGCGCTTGCCCATGACAATCGAGGACGATCTCAGCCGGATTGCGGAGCAGGAGAAGGCTCTGAGCTTCGACGCCTTCGACCTGACGACGGCATGGCAGCTCGGCAAGCTCCTGCAGGAACTCGCCACCGAGCGCGGCCTCGGCATCGCGATCGACGTGACCCTGCACGCAATGCCGGTCTTCTATGCGGCATTGCCGGGTGTGACGCCCGATAACGTCAACTGGGTCCGGCGCAAGCGCAACATGGTGCTGCGCTATTTCCGCAGCAGTTATGCCTCCGGCCTGAAGCTGAGGAAGGATGGCAAGACGGTTGAGGATAACGGGCTTCCCGACGCCGATTATGCGCCGCATGGCGGCAGTTTCCCGATCAACGTCAAGGGCACCGGCTGCATCGGCGCGGTCACCGTCTCCGGCCTGCCGCAACGCGACGACCACAATCTCGCGGTCGAGGCCCTGGCGCTGATGCTCGCGAAAGATCTGGATACGCTGCGGCTCGCTCCGCTCTGAAGGGTAGACTGCCGTAATTTCGACAGAAAAAAGCCATGAAAACTGCAAAATTTCGTCGCCGCTGCGGTGACGTTGCCTTGTCCTGCGGTTAAGGTGCGGCATCGCCCTCCTTAACCTTCCCGGGATGCCATGATCCGCTTGTTCTTCGCGCTTGCCGCCGCCATCGGTCTCGGCCCTCTCCTGGCCTCCTGCAACACGCTTTCCAAGGAGGAATGTTTGGCCGCCGACTGGCGGGTGATCGGCGACAGCGACGGTGCTGCGGGCTACGAGCCGCAGCAGCGCTTCGCCGCGCATGCAAAATCCTGCGAGCGGGTCAAGATCGTGCCGGATCAGACGATCTGGTTCCAGGGCTACCAGGCGGGCCTGGTGCGCTACTGCACGCCGCTCAGCGGGCTGGCGCGCGGCCAGGCGGGCAGCGGCTACGCCAATGTCTGCCCGCCGGAAACCGCGTCGGGCTTCCTGCGTGGCTTCAACCTCGGCGGCAAGCAGCACGGGCTGCAGGAGCGCTTCAACGCGATGCAGAACGACTACAGCTCCAAGGAGGCTAATATCGACGAACTCTCCGACAAGCTTAAGGATGCGAAGGACGGCGACAGGTCGGAGCTGCGCCGGCGGATCGACGATCTGGAAGACGACATGCACGACATCCGCCGCGACCAGCGCGACGTGCAGGACGAACTCGACCGCGTCAACGAGGATGTCGAATGGTTCCAGCGCAACCCAAACGCCGAATTGAGGGCGCCGGGTTACTGAAGCTCAGAGCTTGCCGCCAGCCTCGGCGATGCCTTTCGTCAGGCTGCCGGTTGCCGGGAAAAGTGGGATGAGGCAGGCCTGCAGGGCGTGGTAGATATCGCCCTTGCCGGGGAAGAGCGAGTGCGAGGGAATGAGGTCTTCCGTCAGCTCCTCGTGCCAGCCGCCGTTGTGGTGGTCGATGAAGGCGCGCTCGATGACGTTCCAGATCTTGCGGTAGCTGTCTTCGTGGAAATCGCTCGGAAGGTGTTCGTTGAGGAAGTGGGCGGCGGCGGCACCCTCGCAGGCCGGCCACCAGAGCTTGTTGCGCTTGGCGGGCTTGTCGTCCCAGTCGAGTGTATAGAAAAAGCCGCCCTTGTCATTGTCCCAGCCGAGCGCCATGGATTGCGCGAAAAGCGCCTTGGCCGCATCCGGCAGCCATTCGATGCGTTTGCCGCCGAGCGTCCAGAGCTGCAGGATCAGGCGGGCCCATTCCAGCCAGTGACCGGGCGTCGTGCCGGCCGGGCGGAACATTTCGTTCGGATGATAGTATTGCTTGTTGAGGTTCCATTCGGCGTCGAAATGCTCGGCGACGCGCCAGTCGACCGAACCGGCCTGCCGGCGGATGACCAGATCGGCGATGCTTTCGGCCTTGGTCAGGTACTCTCTGTCGCCGGTGGCTTCGAAGGCGGCCATCAGCGCTTCGGTCAGGTGCATGTTGGAGTTCTGGCCGCGATAGGTGCCGCCATCGAGCGGCTGCCAGTCGGCGGTGAATTCCTCGGCGATGGCGCCGTGCTTTGCTTCCCAGAACTTGGTGTTGAGGATCTCGGTGATGTCGTCAAGCATGCCGTCGGCAAGCGGATGGCCGATGGTCTTGGCGGAGGAGGCGGCCAGCAGCACGAAAGCGTGGCCATAACCCTGCTTGTTGGTGTCGACTCGACCGTCATTGTTCAGTGACCAGAAATAGCCGCCATTCTTCCGGTCGCGATGCTGGTTCCAGAGATAGTTCATGCCGTGATCGACGAGGTCGCTGGCACCCGGGCGGCCGAGCAGCGTGCCGATCGAGAAACAATGCACGGCGCGCGCCGCGATATGGACGCCGCGAACCTGGCCTTCGGCGTCGAGAGGTCTGCCGGTATCGTCGAGATCGTAGAAGCCGCCCTTGGGGTTGCGCGAATTGTGCTGGAAGAAATCGAAGAGGCCATTTGCCTGGTTCAGCAGCCAGCCGCGATGATAGGCGCGGCTCGTCCAGTTTCCAAGCACGGGTGCCATGACATTTCCTCCGATTTCGTGCGCGATGCTTTTGAAATGCCTATATAGAGGCCATTCGAGTCTGTCATGGGGCCAGGCTTGCAAAGCACGAAATCGATAGGCATATATTGACATAAAGATATCTTTATGTGATGTGGACTGTCTGGTCTTACGACGTCAAGGAGCCCTCCCGTGTTTGACAACCTCTTTGGTCCGGAAACGGGCAAACGTGACGGCAATGAAGTTTTTGCAGCTTTGAGACAGGCTGCGAGCGAGCGCATCCTTGTTCTCGACGGCGCCATGGGCACTCAGATCCAGGGGCTCGGCTATGACGAAGACCAGTTCCGCGGAACGCGCTTCATCGGCTGCGCCTGCCACCAGAAGGGCAATAACGACCTTCTGATCCTGACCCAGCCAGATGCGATCGAAGAGATCCATTACCGATACGCCAAGGCCGGCGCCGATATTCTCGAGACCAACACCTTCTCCTCGACCCGCATCGCGCAGGCCGATTACGCGATGGAAGGCGCGGTCTACGACCTCAACAAGGAAGGCGCCGAGATCGTGCGCCGGGCAGCACAGCGCGCCGAGCGCGAGGATGGCCGCCGCCGTTTCGTCGCCGGCGCCATCGGACCGACCAACCGCACCGCCTCGATCTCACCCGACGTCAACAATCCCGGTTTTCGCGCCGTGAGCTTCGACGATCTGCGCATTGCCTATGGCGAGCAGATCGACGGGCTGATCGACGGCGGCGCCGACATCATCCTGATCGAAACGATCTTCGACACGCTGAACGCCAAGGCGGCGATCTTTGCCTGCGAGGAGCGCTTCGAGGTCAAGGGCGTGCGCCTGCCGGTGATGATCTCCGGCACGATCACCGACCTTTCCGGCCGCACCCTGTCCGGCCAGACGCCATCGGCCTTCTGGAACTCGGTGCGCCACGCCAATCCCTTCACGATCGGCCTCAACTGCGCGCTCGGCGCCAACGCGATGCGCCCGCATCTGCAGGAGCTTTCCGGCGTCGCCGACACCTTCATCTGCGCCTATCCGAATGCCGGCCTGCCGAACGAATTCGGCCAGTACGACGAAACGCCGGAGCTGATGGCGGCGCAGATCGACAGCTTCGCCCGCGAAGGCCTGGTCAATATCGTCGGCGGCTGCTGCGGCTCGACGCCTGAACATATCAGGGCAATCGCCGAGACCGTCGCCAAGTACAAGCCACGTGCGATTCCCGAGCATCGCCCCTTCATGTCGCTGTCGGGTCTCGAACCTTTCGAGCTGACCAAGGACATTCCCTTCGTCAATGTCGGCGAGCGCACCAACGTCACCGGCTCGGCCCGCTTCCGCAAGCTGATCACCAATGCCGATTACACCGCAGCGCTCGATGTGGCGCGCGACCAGGTCGAGAACGGCGCGCAGGTGATCGACATCAACATGGACGAGGGGCTGATCGATTCCGAGAAGGCGATGGTCGAGTTCCTCAACCTGATCGCCGCCGAGCCCGATATCGCCCGCGTGCCCGTGATGATCGACTCGTCGAAGTTCTCGATCATCGAATCCGGCTTGAAGCGCGTTCAGGGCAAGCCGATCGTCAATTCGATCTCGCTGAAGGAAGGCGAGGAGAATTTCCTCGCCCAGGCGCGGCTGTTGCACAATTACGGTGCGGCCGTCGTCGTCATGGCCTTCGACGAGACGGGGCAGGCGGACAGCTACGAGCGCAAGGTGGAGATATGCACACGCGCCTATAAGCTTTTGACTGCAAAGATCGGTTTCCCGCCCGAGGACATCATCTTCGACCCGAACATTTTCGCGGTCGCGACCGGCATTGAAGAGCACAATAATTACGGCGTCGACTTCATCGAGGCGACGCGGACGATCCGCGAGCGCATGCCGCTGGTGCATATCTCGGGCGGCGTCTCCAACCTGTCCTTCTCGTTCCGTGGCAATGAGCCGGTGCGCGAGGCGATGCACGCCGTGTTCCTCTACCACGCCATCCAGGCGGGTATGGACATGGGCATCGTCAATGCCGGCCAGCTTGCCGTCTACGACAATATCGATCCGGAACTGCGCGAGGCCTGCGAAGACGTGGTGCTGAACCGCCGTCCCGATGGCACCGAGCGACTGCTCGAAGTGGCCGAGCGCTTCCGTGGCGCCGGCGCCAGGGAGGGCCGGGTCCAGGACCTCTCCTGGCGCGAATGGAGCGTCGAAAAGCGCCTCGAACATGCGCTGGTCAACGGCATCACCGAATATATCGAAGCCGATACCGAGGAGGCGCGCCTGCAGGCTGCCCGGCCGCTGCATGTCATCGAGGGACCGCTGATGGCCGGCATGAACGTCGTCGGCGATCTGTTCGGCTCGGGCAAGATGTTCCTGCCGCAGGTGGTCAAGTCGGCGCGCGTCATGAAGCAGGCGGTCGCCGTGCTGCTGCCCTACATGGAAGAGGAAAAGCGCCTCAACGGCGGCGAGGAACGTCGCTCGGCCGGCAAGATCCTGATGGCGACCGTCAAGGGCGACGTGCACGATATCGGCAAGAACATCGTCGGCGTCGTGCTTGCCTGCAACAATTACGAGATCGTCGACCTCGGTGTCATGGTGCCGGCGACGAAGATTCTCGAAACGGCGATTGCCGAAAAGGTCGACATCATCGGACTTTCAGGCCTGATCACCCCGTCGCTCGACGAGATGGTACACGTCGCGGCCGAAATGGAGCGGCAGGGTTTCGAGATCCCGCTTTTGATCGGCGGGGCGACGACCAGCCGCGTACATACGGCCGTGAAGATCCATCCGGGCTACAACAAGGGGCAGGCGGTCTACGTCACCGATGCGAGCCGCGCCGTCGGCGTCGTCTCGGCGCTGCTGTCGCCGGAGGCACGCCAAGGCTATGTCGACGATATGAGAGCCGAATATGCCAAGGTGGCGGCCGCCCACGCGCGCAGCGAAGCCGAGAAGGTGCGCCTGCCATTGCCGCGGGCCCGCGAGAATGCGCATAAGGTCGATTGGTCCGGCTACCAGCCGACGAAGCCGCAATTCTTCGGCACGCAGGTGTTCGAGGATTACGATCTGGGCGAGCTTGCCAGATATATCGACTGGACGCCGTTCTTCCAGACCTGGGAACTGCGCGGCCGCTACCCCGCCATTCTCGAGGACGAGAAGCAGGGCGAGGCAGCCCGCGCGCTCTGGGCCGATGCGCAGGCGATGCTCAAGAAGATCATCGACGAGAAGTGGTTCCGCCCGCGCGCCGTCATCGGTTTCTGGCCAGCCGGTGCTGTCGGCGACGACATCCGCCTGTTCACGGACGAGAGCCGCAGCCAGGAGCTCGCCACCTTCTACACGCTGCGCCAGCAGCTTTCGAAGCGGGACGGGCGGCCGAACGTGGCGCTCTCCGATTTCGTCGCGCCGGTTTCGAGCGGCGTGCAGGATTATGTCGGCGGCTTCGTGGTGACGGCCGGGATCGAGGAGATCGCCATCGCCGAACGCTTCGCGCGGGCGAATGATGATTATTCCTCGATCCTCGTCAAGGCGCTGGCCGACCGCTTCGCCGAAGCGTTTGCCGAGCGCATGCATGAGCAGGTGCGGCGCGAATACTGGGGTTATGCGAAGGACGAGACGCTTAGCAAAGAGGATCTGATCACCGAAGCCTATGCCGGTATCCGCCCGGCGCCCGGTTATCCCGCCCAGCCGGATCACACCGAAAAGGCAACGCTCTTCACGCTGCTCGATGCGGAGACGGCGGCCGGTGTGAAGTTGACGGAGAGCTATGCGATGTGGCCCGGTTCCTCGGTCTCCGGCCTCTATATCGGCCACCCCGACTCCTATTATTTCGGCGTCGCCAAGGTGGAGCGCGATCAGGTGGAAGACTATGCCAAGCGCAAGGGTATGGCGGTTTCCGAAATCGAGCGCTGGCTCGGACCGGTGCTCAACTACGTGCCGCGCAAGACGGGCGAAGAGATCGAAGACGCGGCGTGAGAAGCTGCCTGCGTTGTAACACTTTGCTTTGGGAAACAATGAAGCCGGACAGTGATTCACTTTCCGGCTTCATGCGTTTGAAAATGAACGTGTAATCAGCGGTGGACGGAATCGCTCCTCCTGGATTTGGCAAGATCAAGAAATTTCGCCTTGATCGTTGCGAAAAGCCCGGGCGGGATGAAGCCGTAGGCGAATATCCCCTCGCTGCCTGGCACGGGCGAAAGCCCGCCATTCGGCCATTCGTCGATGTTATGTTCGGAGACGATGACCCAACTCGGAGCGTCGTCCAGACCGATTGCGTGCTTCACCTTTGGCGGGATTTCTATTCCAACCGTTTCGCCGGACGGCGGCGTGTGCGTGATCGGCAGCAGAATGACGTAGCGGGGATTGGCTAGACTATCGCTTGCCGCGACGAGGCAGGCGGGCCTGTCCTTGCCTTGATCGCGACCCGCCGATGCTTCGCGCGACCACAGGTAATCATAGCGCACGACGAGGGCGGGCTTCGCTTCGGGAATTGACCCCATGATGCGTTATTTCAGTAGTTCATCGAGGGGTGTGTGGGCAGCATCCATCTCCGCTCTTTCGACGGCATCGATGACAACGGACAAGGCATCGGCTGTCCTATGAGTCCGTTGCGCAGCGGCCTTCAGCCAATCATACTGCTCGGCTGACATCAGCACAAATTCACGGCGGCCATGACGCGTGATCTCGACGGGTTCGCGTTGCGCTTGATGCTGAAACTCGCCGAATTTTCGCTGAAATTCCAGAGCCGTGGTCCGAGCCATGAGAAGTCTCCCAACGTTGATCTCCGAATTATACGTATAATTTGGATAAGTTCAAGCCGTCAGGTCACCCCGATCGTCAGCTCGGCGACGAAATCATAGGCGTCGCCGCGATAAAGCGAGCGGGTGAATTCTACGGCGCGGCCGGAGCCGAGATAGGAGATACGTTCGATCGACAGGCCGGCGGCGCCGACGGAGACGCCAAGAAGCTGGGCGTCGGCTTCCTTCATGTTGGTCGCCGAAATGCGCTGCACGGCGCGCACAGGCCGGACCTGCAGGCGTTCGAGCTCGGCGTAGAGCGAATTGGTGACGGCGGACGGATCGGGCAGGAATTCCCCAGAGACGCTGGCATTTTCGATCGCCAGCGGCTGCTCGTCGGCGATTCGCAGGCGAGAGAGGCGCGAAACCTTCACGTCCGTGCCGAGGCCAAGGATCATCATCTCGTCCGGCGAGGGGGTGTGAACGCCCTTGTGCAGCCATTCGGAGCGGGAGGACATGCCGCGCCTCGCCATGTCCTCGGTGAAGGAGGTGAGCTGCGACAGGCGCTGCTCGACCCTGGAGACCGGCTTGGCGACGAAGGTGCCCGAACCGTGGCGGCGCACCAGCAGGCCGTCGGCGACGAGCTCGTCGATCGCCTTGCGCACGGTAACGCGGCTGACGGCGGCGAATTCGGCGATATCGCGTTCCGGCGGCAGCGCATCGCCGTGACCGAGCGTTCCGGTGCGCACGGCTTCTTCGAGCCTGCGGCGCAGCTTGACGTAGAGCGGGCCCGTGCCTGCTGCCTGCAGGCGCTCCAGGGACAGGAGGGTGGCGAGGTCGTCGGTCATGCCGCACCTCTCTGCCTGTCGTTGAGGAGCTTCACCGCAAGTTCCACCGCACCCTGCAGGGCATCGCCCTTCGGCCTGGCAAGCCGTGACCTATAGCGTTCGGAAAGCCACGGTTCATAAGCTTCCGCAAGCCCGCCAAGCAGGCAGATCGACGGGCAATCCGGCCAGAGCAACGCGTCCAGGCTTTCGCCGATTGCCGTTGCCGCATCCGTGACGATGCCGATCGCGACGGCATCGCCCTTGGCCGCATGGTCGAAAACGATGGGCGCGTAACGGGCAAAATCCGTCGGTCTTGCGGAATGTGCGAATTCGACGATGCGTTCGGGATCGTTGCCGTATTCGGCCATGACCGCTTCGGTGAGCGGCGACGCCGGGCGCACGCTGTCATGGGCAAGTAGCGATCGTTCCATGAGATCGCGGCCGAGACGGGCGCCGCTTGCCTGGTCGCCGACAATAAAGCCCCAGCCGCCGATGCCGTTCAGCCGGCCGTTCCTGCGGGCATTATAGACCGTACCTGTGCCAAAGGCGCCGACGATGCCGTCGGCATCGCCGAGTGCCCCCTGCAGGGCAATCAGCGCATCGGTGACAACTAGGCCTTCGGCAAAGGGCAGGGCTTCTTCGATCCGCCTGCCGTAATCGCCGACATTGGCGCCGGCGACGCCGACGACCGATGCAACGGAGGAGATGGTTTCAGCGGCCAGGCCCGCGTCGCGCAGCGCCTGCCGGGCGGATTCGACGATATTGAGAAGAGAGTTTTCCAGATTGGACAGGATGTTGGCAGGGCCTGATTTGCCACGGCCGATGATATTGCCATCTCTGTCCGCGACAGCCGCCCGGCAGCTTGTTCCGCCGCCGTCTATGCCGATTGCAAGCTCTGTCATCGGGCCTCCGAAATACGCCGTTCCCTATGTTTTTTCTACAATACCAAAAAAATACCATTTACCAAGTGGGAATGGTAGAAAAAATATGCCTTTTTATGTTATTGATATTGTTGAATAAAATTTTTTAATGATTTTAATCCAGCCGAAAAGTTAAATTCGGCTGGACAATTGGTATTTTTTTGGCCTTAATTCGTCAAAAGGGAACAGCACATCGAAGCCCACGAAAACCGGCAGCGAAACCAAGCCGGAACCGCTTCGAGGATGATCGAGAGAACAACCCGTCGGCCGACAGGCTGGTGGCGAAACTCAGACATCCATCGGCTTTCCCATCAATTTGCCGCGCCCGATGCAAGTCGCCGGGAGGCGGCCAGGCCGTAGGCAATCGCCTTCGCGGTCATCGAGCTTTCGGGGCCGGCAGTCGCTGGCGGTCCTCCAAGGGGCATTGGGTGTTTCCTCGGGCACATCAACTGCTTGTTTCAGATCGAAAACAGCGCCTTCCGGCGCTTAAAACACAGGAGAGGGAAATGAAAAACACTGCTCTGAAAAGCTTGCTGCTTGCCTCCAGCCTGCTGAGTTCAGCGGGCCTCGTCCATGCCGCCGACGTCACGCTGACGGTCGAAAGCTGGCGTAACGACGACCTGCAGATCTGGCAGGAGAAGATCATCCCGGCCTTCGAAGCGAAGAACCCGGGCATCAAGATCGTCTTCTCGCCGACCGCGCCGACCGAATACAATGCGTCGCTGAACGCCAAGCTCGATGCCGGCTCCGCAGGCGATATCATCACCTGCCGCCCGTTCGATGCCTCGCTTGAACTCTTCAACAAGAAGCAGCTCGCCGACATCACCAGCCTGCCGGGCATGGAAAACTTCTCGCCGGTCGCCAAGGCCGCCTGGAGCACCGACGACGGCAAGTCGACCTTCTGCGTGCCGATGGCTTCGGTCATCCACGGCTTCATCTACAACAAGGATGCCTTCGACAAGCTCGGCATCTCCGTGCCGAAGACGCAGGACGAGTTCTACGCGGCGCTCGACAAGATCAAGGCCGATGGCACCTACATTCCGCTTGCCATGGGCACGAAGGACCTCTGGGAAGCCGCCACCATGGGCTACCAGAATATCGGCCCGAACTACTGGAAGGGCGAGGACGGCCGCGCCGCCCTGATCTCCGGCAAGGAAAAGTTGACCGACGCCGACTGGGTCAAGCCCTATGAAGAGCTTGCCAAGTGGAAGCCTTATCTCGGCGACGGTTTCGAAGCGCAGACCTACTCCGACAGCCAGAACCTCTTCACGCTCGGCCGTGCGGCGATCTATCCGGCCGGTTCGTGGGAAATCTCGTTGTTCAACAGCCAGGCCCAGTTCAAGATGGGCGCCTTCCCGCCGCCGATTCCGAAGGCCGGCGACACGGGCTACATCTCCGACCACCCCGATATCGGCGTCGCGCTAAACGCGAAGAGCACCCATGCAGAGGAAGCCAAGAAGTTCTTGAGCTGGGTCGCTTCGCCTGAATTCGCCGATATCTATGCGAATTCGCTGCCGGGCTTCTTCAGCCTGAACTCCAACCCGGTGAAGATGTCCGATCCGCTTGCTCAGGAATTCGTTTCCTGGCGCGGCCCGTACAAGTCGACCGTGCGCTCGACCTACCAGATCCTGTCGCGCGGCAAGCCGAACCTCGAAAACGAGACCTGGGTTGAATCGGCCAATGTGATCAACGGCACTGATACGCCGCAGGTCGCTGCCGAGAAGCTCCAGAAGGGCCTCGACAGCTGGTACAAGCCGGCCAAGTGAATGGTGCGGAGGGGCGGCGTTTACCGCCCCTCCCATCCGGCCTGCCGGCCCCTTTCTCCACAGTTCAGGGGAGAAGGAGACTCGCAAGCGACCTTCCAGCCCGACTTGGCATCCAAGCGGGGCGCGTTCCCTCTCGCCCATAGGCGGAGAGGGTGGAGAAGGCGAAACGTTTTCCATCTGTGCTGCCTTTGCAGCCAGTCGACAAGAACAGGCAAAAGCCATGAGCGAAAACCACAACGCGGTCGATATCGTTCCGATCAAGCGCCCGGTGCGCTGGCATATTTTCGTCTTTATGCTGCCGGCGATCATCGTCTATTCCGCCATCATGGTCCTGCCGCTCATCGAAACGCTCCGGCTTTCACTCTACAATACGATCGACGGGCAGCCGGCCTTCGTCGGCCTTGCGAATTTCGAGGTTCTGTTCGGCGATCCGCGCTGGGCGCATGATTTCTGGAACGCGCTGGTCAACAACCTTGTCTTCTTCGTCATCCACATGTGTGTGCAGAACCCGATCGGCGTGGCGCTTGCCGCCCTGCTTTCGGTGCCGAAGCTACGCGGCGTCGCCTTTTACCGCACGGCGATATTCCTTCCGACGCTGCTCTCCTTCGTGATCGTCGGCTTCATCTGGAAGCTGATCCTTTCGCCGATCTGGGGCGTGGCGCCTTGGATGCTCGATCTTATCGGGCTGAAATTCCTGTTCGCGCCCTGGCTCGGAAAGCCCGGTTCGGCGCTGATTGCCGTGTCGCTTATCTCGAATTGGCAATATATCGGCATTCCAATGATGCTGATCTATGCGGCCTTGCTCAGCATCCCCGAAGAGGTGATAGAGGCGGCCGAATGCGACGGCATCACCGGCTGGGCGCAATTCTGGAAGATCAAGCTGCCGCTCATCCTGCCGGCGATCGGCATCATCTCGATCCTGACTTTCGTCGGCAATTTCAACGCTTTCGACCTGATCTACACCGTGCAGGGCGCTCTCGCCGGGCCTGACATGTCGACCGACATTCTCGGCACGCTGCTTTACCGCACCTTCTTCGGTTTCCAGCTTCAGCTCGGCGACCGCTCGATGGGCGCGACGATCGCCACGGTCATGTTCCTCATCATCCTCGCCGGCGTCTCGCTTTATCTTTTCGTTATCCAGCGGCGCATGCGTCGCTACCAATTCTGAGGAGCGGGCATGTCCAAGGCACGCACATCTCCCATTCGCACCGGCCTCATGCATCTGGCGCTTGGCGCCTATACGCTGGTCGCGCTGTTTCCTGTTTTCCTGACCATCGTCAACTCGTTCAAGGATCGCGCCTCGATCTTCCGCGAGCCGCTGATGGTGCCGACGCCGTCAACCTTCAGCCTCGTCGGCTATCAGACGGTGCTCGGCCAGGGCGATTTCGCCAATTATTTCCAGAACAGTTTCATCGTGACGATAGTCTCGATCCTGCTGGTGCTGCTCTTCGGTGCGATGGCGGCTTTCGCGCTCTCGGAATATCGCTTCCGCGGCAATATGCTGCTCGGTCTCTACATGGCGATCGGCATCATGATCCCGATCCGTCTCGGCACGGTGGCGATCCTGCAGGGCATGGTGGCGGCGGGTCTCGTCAATACGCTGACGGCGCTGATCCTCGTCTATACCGCGCAGGGCATTCCGCTGGCGATCTTCATTCTGTCGGAATTCATGCGCACGGTTTCGGACGATCTGAAGAATGCCGGGCGCATCGACGGGCTTTCCGAATATGCGATCTTCTTCCGGCTGGTGCTGCCACTGGTTCGCCCTGCGATGGCGACGGTCGCGGTCTTCACGATGATCCCCATCTGGAATGATCTCTGGTTCCCGCTGATTCTAGCGCCCTCCGAGGCCACTAAAACGGTCACGCTTGGCTCGCAGATCTTCATCGGCCAGTTCGTCACCAACTGGAATGCGGTGCTGGCCGCACTATCGCTGGCGATCCTGCCGATCCTCGTCCTTTACGTCATCTTCTCGCGGCAGCTGATCCGCGGCATCACGTCAGGAGCCGTCAAGTGAGCCAATCCGATAAACCGATCCGGGTCCTCGTTGCCGGCCTCGGCAATATGGGCCGCAGTCATGCGCTCGCCTATCACAACAATCCAGGCTTTGAGATCGTCGGTATGGTCAACCGCTCGACGCCGAAGTTGGAACCCGAGCTGCAGGCCTATACGATCCATCCCGATTTTACGACGGCGCTCGCCGAGCTGAAGCCGGACCTCTGCTCGATCAACACCTATTCCGACAGCCATGCCGATTATGCCGTCGCCGCCTTCGAGGCTGGCTGCGACGTCTTCGTCGAGAAGCCGCTGGCGACCACCGTCACCGATGCCGAGCGCGTCGTGGCGGCCGCCAGGAAGGCAGGCCGTAAGCTGGTGATCGGTTATATCCTTCGCCATCACCCTTCCTGGACGAGGCTGATCGAAGAAGCGCGCAAGCTCGGCCCGCCTTATGTCTTCCGCATGAACCTCAACCAGCAGTCCAGCGGCCCGACCTGGGCGACCCACAAGTCGCTGATGCGCACGACCTCGCCGATCGTTGATTGCGGCGTGCATTATGTCGACGTGATGTGCCAGATCACTGATGCCATGGCCGTCGAAGTGCGCGGTATGGGGCTGCGGCTATCCGAGGAAATCGCCGCCGATATGTATAATTACGGTCAGCTGCAGGTGCTGTTCGAGGACGGTTCGGTCGGCTGGTACGAGGCAGGCTGGGGCCCGATGATCTCGGAGACCGCCTTCTTCGTGAAGGATGTGATGTCGCCGAAGGGCGCAGTGTCGATCGTCATGGATCCGAACGCCAAGTCCGACGATATCGACACCCATACTAAGACCTCGGTGATCCGTCTGCATACCGCCGAAACCGGCCCGGACGGCAAATTCATCCGGCCCGACCAGGACATGAGGATGACGGGCGAGCCCGGTCATCAGGCGCTCTGCGACCTGGAACAGGCCTTCGTGCTGAGGGCGATCCGTGAGGATCTGAACCTCGATCGCCATATGGCGGATGCGGTGGCGTCGCTGCGCATCTGCCTTGCCGCCGACGAGAGCGTGCGTACCGGCCAGCCGGTCAGATTGTAAGGGAAAATCAGTGGGATCGCTTCAACTCAAATCCATCCGCAAGACCTATGGCACGCATGAGGTGCTGAAAGGCATCGACCTCGAGGTCAAGGACGGCGAATTCGTCATCTTCGTCGGGCCGTCGGGCTGCGGGAAATCGACGCTGTTGCGTAGCATCGCTGGCCTCGAAGACGTCACCTCGGGCGCTGTCGTCATCAACGGCCGAGATGAGACGCTGACGCCGCCGGCCAAGCGCGGCATCGCCATGGTATTCCAATCCTATGCGCTCTATCCACATCTGACGGTCAAGGACAATATGGGGCTCGGCCTCAAACAGGCCGGCACCGCCAAGGACGAGATCGAAAGGCGCGTCGGCAAGGCGTCGGGCATGTTGTCGCTGGAGCCCTATCTGGCGCGCCGGCCGGCGGAGCTTTCCGGCGGCCAGCGCCAGCGCGTCGCGATCGGCCGCGCCATCGTGCGCGAACCGGAACTTTTCCTGTTCGACGAGCCGCTATCGAACCTCGATGCGGCGCTACGCGTCCAGACCCGGCTCGAAATCGCCCGGCTGCACCGCAGCCTGAAGGCGACGATGATCTACGTCACCCACGATCAGGTCGAGGCGATGACGCTTGCCGACAAGATCGTCGTCTTGAACGCGGGCGCGATCGAGCAGATCGGTTCGCCGATGGAACTCTACAAACGACCGGCCAATGTTTTCGTCGCCGGCTTCATCGGCTCGCCGCAGATGAATTTTATTGCGGCGGAGAAGGTTGGCGATCACAGCGCCAAGACGATCGGCGTGCGTCCCGAACACATGACGCTGTCGCGCGAGCAGGGGACTTGGGCTGCGAAGGTCGTGCATGTCGAGCATCTCGGCGCCGACACGATCATCTATCTGGAATCCGACCAGTGCGGCCTGCTGACGGCCCGTCTCTTCGGCGAGCACCAGTACGAGCCGGACGAGATCGTCTATGCGACGCCGGACCAGGCGCATGTGCACCGCTTCGATGTGGACGACCAGGCGATCCGCTGAGCGCATGACAGAATGAAAGCCCTGCCAGCGTGCGGGCTTTTCATTTCCAGTGGCCGTGTGCCGGTTCGGTCAGCCGAGCAGGGGCCGCATGAAGCTACGTTCATAGCTGACGATACTGCGGTTGCGTTTGTCGAGCTCGAAAGCGGCCTGACATTCTGGATCGCTTGCCATGCGCGTACGGTAGTCCTCGTAGGCGGCCAGGCTCGGGAAGGAAAACAATGCAACGGCAATGTTGTTGGCGCCTTCGGATGGCAGGAAATAACCGTGATGGGTGCCGCCCATCCTGTTGACGATCGGAATCCAGAGCCGGGCATATTCCTCGAATTCGGCAAGCTTGTACGGATCGATCACATAACGCAGGTGGCAGGTAATCATTGACATATCCCATCGCGTAAAATGCAGTGCGGAGTGCCGCGCGGTTCATTTGATTTGCTCAACTTCTGGCAGCGAGCTTAAAGAGTTCAAGTGCTTTGTGGTGATGGCTGCATCACGTTTGTTGACAATTCGGCAGGACTGAAATGAAAAAGGCGCCGTTTCGCGGCGCCTTTTGCTTGAGCTGTTTGGCGAACTCAGTCGCGGATGATCAGCAGGTCGGCTGCCATGAAGCGCAGTGTCACGGTTTCGCCGGCCTGCGGCGGGGTGGTGCCCGGGCTGTTGAACATGTCGAAGGAGATGACGTTGCCGCCGACATTCATGCGGGTGCGGATGACCGACCCCAGGAAGTGGGCCGAGACGACGTGACCGGTCAGCGCAGTATCGCTTCTGACGCTGTCGGAGAGCGAGCCGGCCTCCGGGCGCAGCGCCAGCGAGATGGTTTCGCCGGCCTTGTGGGCTGCGACCGACTGTTTCAGCGTGATGTTCTGATCACCGATCTGGATGCGGTTGGCATCGGGGTCGACGACCTTGGCCTCGATGAGGTTCAGCGTGCCGACGAAAGAGGCGACGAAGCGCGTTGCCGGCGCATTGTAGATCTCGAACGGCGAACCGATCTGGTCGGCTTTGCCGGCATTCATGACGACGATGCGGTCGGAGATCGACAGGGCCTCTTCCTGGTCATGGGTAACGAAAACAGTGGTGATGCCGAGCTGCTGCTGGATCTGGCGGATTTCCTCGCGCAGCGACACGCGGATCTTGGCGTCGAGTGCGGAGAGCGGCTCGTCGAGCAACAGTACCTGTGGCTTGACGGCAAGCGCGCGGGCAAGGGCGACACGCTGCTGCTGGCCGCCCGACAGCTGATAGGGAAAGCGGTCGGCCAGGTGATCGAGCTTAATCAGGCCGAGCATTTCCTTGACGCGGGCATCGATCTCAGGCTTCGGGGCGCCGGCGACCTTGAGGCCGAAGGCGACATTGTCGTGCACCGTCATGTTGGGAAAAAGCGCGTAGGCCTGGAACACCATGCCGATATTACGCTGGTTCGGCTTCAGCGCGCTCTGATCCTTGCCGTTGATGGTCAGCGTACCGCCGGTCGGCGTTTCGAAGCCGGCGATCATGCGCAGGACGGTCGTCTTGCCACAGCCGGACGGTCCGAGGAAGGAGACGAATTCACCTTTCTCGATGTTCATGTTGAAGTTTTTGACGACCTGAACCGGGCCGAAGGATTTTTGAATGTTGGTCAGCGTGAGAAAAGACATGAGCCAATTACCTTAAGCCTTTGCCGGGCGGGCTTTGCCGAAGCGGGAAACGAGGTTGAGCAGGCCCATGCTGAGCCAGGTGATCGAGAAGGCGATGACGGCGAGCGCCGAAGGCTCATAGGCCTTGTTGGCGCCGACGAGCTGCAGGTAGGGGCCGAAGGCCGGACGGTTGAGCAAGGCAGCGAATGTGAACTCGCCCATGACGATCGCAAGCGTGATGAAGGCGCCAGACAGCACGCCGCTCATGACGTTCGGGAAAATGCACTTGAACATGATGGTCGTCCAGCGGGCGCCGAGGCTCTCAGCGGCTTCCGTGAGGGTGCGGACGTCGATGGCGCGCATGGCGGTATCGACGGCGCGGTACATGTAGGGCAGCGACAGTGTGATGTAGGAGAAGACCAGCAGGATGTTGGTGCCGGTCGTCGAACCCGTCAGCGGTAGGTAGGACGATGAGTTGTACATCCTGAGGTAACCGAAGACGATGACGATCGCCGGAATGACCAGCGGCAGCAGCGTGATGAATTCGACGACCGGGCGCATCTGCGGCAGGCGCAGCCGCACCCAATAGGCCGTTGGAACGACGAGCAGCATGCCGAAGACGATGGTCAAAAGTGCCATCATCATGGAATAGCCGAAGGTCTCGCGGAACTGGGCGTCCGAGAAGACCGACTGATAGGCGTCGAGGCTGTATTCGCCGCGGCGCATGCGCAGCGAAAACTCAATGGTGCCGATCAACGGAATGATGAAATAGGACGCGCCCAAAATAATGGCGATCCAGGCTCCGAGACGTTGCGCTTTCATTTCTGCCACCGTTCGGCGCGCATGCGCAGCATGAGGTACAGGACGTTGGAGACGCCGGTGATGACGATCATTCCGAGGGCGATGGCGTAGCCGAGGTTGGCATTGTGCAGAACGTCGCCGCGGATCTGTGCATAAAGAAGGATCGGTACGATGTTCAGCGAGCTGCCGGTCAGCGCGAAAGCGGTGGCAATGGCGCCGAAGGCGTTGGCGAAGAGCAGCAGCGTCGTGCCAAGCAGGCTTGGCCAGAGGATCGGGAGCGCCACCATCGTCCAGTACTGGCGGTTGGTGGCGCCGAGGATTTGCGAGGCTTCGCGCCATTCCTTCTTCATACCGTCGAGGGCAGGCGTCAGGATCAGCACCATCAGCGGGATCTGGAAATACATATAGGTGATAGTGAGGCCGACGAAGGACAGCAGGTTGAAGCCGGTGCCGTACAGATTGAAGCCAAACCATTCCCGCAGGAAGATCGTTACAAGGCCGGTGCGGCCGAGCGTTGCCAGAAAGGCGAAGGCAAGCGGCACGCCGGCGAAATTCGAGGCGACGCCGGAGAAGGTCAAAAGGGTCGAGCGGACGGAGGCGGGCAGGCCACCAAGCACGACGGCCCAGGCGAGGAAAAAGCCGATCAACGCACCGCCGAGAGCCGACGCCACCGAGACACGGATACTGATCCAGTAAGCGCTCATGATCGAGGGGGTAAAGAGATCGCCGATATTCTTCAGCGTGAGGTTGCCCTCAGGGGTCAGGAACGCGCCCGCCACAAGATAAAGCGTGGGGATGATCAGGAACAGCAGGGAGAAGATAATGAAGGGTGCAATGCCCAGCCAGTCGATCACGCGATCTCTGTTGATCAAGGGGGCACTGCTCACCATAGGCGTTGAAACCGTGCTCATGGAAAAAGCTCATCCTGGGGCGTCGGAGTGAGAAAACCTCCCCGCCTATGCGGCGGGGAGGCAGGATCAGAGGTTACTTGACGCTGGCGCCGACCACGGAATCCCAGTTCTTGGTGATGGTTTCCTTGCCGGCGGCCTGCTCTTCGAGCGTCGGGAAGACGGCCTTTTCGTAGGCTGCTGCCGGCGGCAGCTTGTCGAGCAGGTCCTTCGGGATCTTGTTGTTCTTTGCAAGATCGTTGAAGCGGATCGGGTGGCAATAGCCCTTCAGCCAGCCGAGCTGACCCTCGTCGGAATAAAGGTATTCCATCCAGAGCTTGGCAGCGTTCGGATGCGGAGCGAAGGCAGAAATCGCCTGGACGTAGACACCGGCAACGACGCCCGTTTTCGGAACGACAACCTCGAACGGAGGGTTGCCCTTGAGGCTCTGGCCCCAGGAGAGCGCGTTGTAGTCCCAAGCGACGATGATCGGCGTTGAGCCCTGTGCGAACGGAGCCGCCTTGCCGACAACAGGCACGAAATTGCCGTTCTTGTTCAGTTCGGCGAAGAATTTCAGGCCTTCTTCGCCCGCCTTGGCCGCGTCACCGCCGGATGCGGAAAGACCAGAGGCATAGACGCCCTGGACAGCCTGGTTGGCGCTGCGCGGATCGCCGGCCAGCGCGACGCTGTTTGCGTAATCGCTCTTTTTCAAGTCGGTCCAGTCGGCCGGCGATTCCTTGACGAGATCCTTGTTCACGAGGAACGAGAGAACGCCATAATAGTCGCCGTACCAGTAGCCTTCGGCATCCTTGGCCGAGTCCGGGATCGAATCCCAGGTGGAAACCTTATAAGGCTGAATCAGGCCGTCTTTCTTGGCAGACGGACCGAAGGAGAGACCGACGTCGATGACGTCAGGAGCCTGCGGGCCGGTGTTGCCCTTGTTCGCCTTGATGGCTTCGACTTCGTCGCCCGACCCTGCGTCCGGGTTCAGTTCGTTGACCTCGAGGCCATACTTGGCCTTGAAGCCGGCAATGACGTCGCCGTAGCCGCACCAGTCGTGCGGAAGAGCAATCGTCGTCAGAGTGCCTTCCTTCTTGGCGGCGGCGATCAATTCAGCGCTCGGCTCGGCGGCGGCAATCGCGGTAGAAGCCACGATCATCGCAGTAGAGAGCGACAGAAGTCGAGAAATGTTAGAGATCACTGTTGTTCTCCTTCGGGTTTTCAGTGTCTGGCGATGCTGTTAATGAGCTTACATGAAGCTTGTGTGACGGCTGGATGACGTTAATTTTCTATGGATAGCAGGCGTTTGCGACACGTGTTTTATTTGCGACGGCACTGCTTTGTTTCCGCGAAAATCCGTCCTTGTTTTTTCTCTGTTTTAGTCTTGTCCTCCTAACCCGGTTTGCGGAAAAGCTTGGTTTGCTCGAACAAGCCCTCAAGCGTCTTCATGCGCTCCTTCGTCTCGTCCCAGGTCGAATTCTGAACGGCCTCGATCAATGCTTCGACGATGAACAGGGTGACGACGGAGGAATCCCAGGCCGACGGCGCCTCGATCCGGACGCGGAAGGCATGCCGGGCCAGCTTGGCGGCCGGCGAGCCCCACTGGTCGGTGAAGACAACGATTTCGGCGCCGCGTTTGCGGGCGGCGGTGGCGAGGCTCACCATCTCCTGCTCATAGCGGCGGATGTCGAAGATGATCAGGATGTCGCCGGCGTTCATGTTGAGGACATATTGCGGCCAGCTGCTGGAATTCGACGACAGCAGCGTCGTTGCAGGACGGATCACCTGCATGTGGGTGAAGAAATACTCGGCAAGCGCGCCGGTGATGCGGCCGCCGACGAAATAAAGGCCGCGCTTGCGGTCGGAGAGTAGCGAAGCGACACTGTCGAAGGTCGCGGTATCGAGATCACTCAGCGTTTGGCGCAGATTGCCCATGATGGCATCGGCGAAACGATTGAGGATATGAGTGCCCGGCGCATTTTGAGCCCAGCGATCATGCTTGGTGATCGGGTTGGAGATCGTCGCCTCGAGCTCCAGATGCAGATGCGCCTGAAAGTCCGGATAGCCTTTGAAGCCGAGCTTTTGAACCATGCGCACGACGGTCGGCGTCGAAACGCCGGCATTCTCGGCGATCGTGGTGATGCTGCCGAGACCGGACACCGGATAATTGTCGAGAAGGCTTTCGGCCAGTTGCTTTTCGGCACGCGTCAACACCCCGAAATGCGAGTGTATGACGTCCGAAACCGTCTTCGACGCAACTGTCACGTGACTATGCTCCCCGGGATGGTCTGGCGCCACTTTCCCACTCAAATTAAGAACGCTGTCATAATCCATGTCAACCACTGTCGTGAAAAGAAATTTTCAGTCGACGCTTGACAGTGATCGAAACCTGAAGAATTCTTTTCTTCATAAGGAATTTGTTAAGGGATAAGGAGTGGCGCCTTTGGTGCTGGCCGGGCCGAAAATCCTCAGCGAAGCGGATGGCGACTGTGTCGGGATCGAGCGCGTCCGTGGCCAGAGCCCGGTGCTGCTAATCTGCGAGCATGCCTCGAATGCGCTTCCGGCGCATTTTGGCGATCTTGGCCTGCCCAGCGAAGCACTCGCGAGCCATATTGCCTGGGACCCGGGCGCCCTTGCGGTTGCCCGCGGCATATCGGAAGGGCTCGACGCGACGCTCGTTCACCAGCGGTTCTCCAGGCTTATCTACGACTGCAACCGGCCGCCCAGTTCACCTGGCGCCATGCCGGAGACGAGCGAGATTTACGCCATTCCCGGCAACAAGGAATTGACCGCCGAAGAACGCCTTGCGCGCACCGACGCGCTCTACGTGCCTTTCCACGACGCGATTCGTGGGCTGATCCGCGATCGCCGGGCGAGGGGACAAGACAGCATCATCGTGACGATCCACAGTTTCACGCCGGTCTATCACGGCCGCGAGCGACCGGTGGAACTCGGCATATTGCACGATGAGGACAGCCGGTTCGCCGACCTTATGCTGAAGGCAGCGGCCGAGGCGCCGCTTTACAGGACAGAACGCAACCAGCCTTACGGGCCCGAGGACGGCGTGACCCACACGCTGATCCTGCACGGGCTTTCGAACGGCTTGCGCAATGTGATGATCGAGGTCCGCAACGACCTCATCGCAGACGATGTCGGCCAAGGGGTCATGGCCGACTATCTAACAGGGCTGCTCCAGCAAAGCCTGGACGCCTGACATAAAAAGAAGACCCGAGGGAGCAGTCTAACTGCGGACGTCCGTACGGCGAGAAGGCCGCGGACAATTTGGCACTGAACCGGCCCGCAATCCCGCGGCCGATCGTGAACAGGGGGAAGTCATGTCGGATTATTCCGAACTGGACAAGAAACAGGATGTGCACATCCTGCATTCCATGGGTTATGCCCAGGAACTCGAACGGCGAATGAGTTCATTCTCGAATTTTGCAGTCTCATTCTCCATTATCTGCATCCTCTCCGGCGGCATCAATTCGCTGGCGCAGGCGACCTCCGGTGCCGGCGGAGCGGCGATCGGCATCGGCTGGCCGCTCGGCTGCTTCGTCTCGCTCGTCTTCGCCATCGCCATGGCGCAAATCAGCTCGGCCTATCCGACAGCCGGCGGGCTCTATCACTGGGGCTCGATCCTCGGCAATCGTTTCACCGGCTGGCTGACTGCCTGGTTCAACCTGCTCGGTCTCGTCACCGTGCTCGGCGCTATCAATGTCGGCACCTACTATTTCTTCATGGGTTCGTTCGGCACCACCTATCTCGGGCTGACGGACACGACGACGGTGCGCATCATCTTCCTCGTGATCATCACCGGCGCGCAGGCGCTCGTGAACCACATGGGCATCGGATTGACTGCGAAGCTGACCGACTTTTCCGGTTATCTGATCTTCGCGAGCTCGATCGCGCTCGCGGTTGTCTGCCTCGCCGCCGCCCCCTCCTATGAGGTCGGACGCCTCTTCACCTTCGCCAACTATTCCGGTGAAGCCGGCGGCAACGTTTGGCCGGCCACGTCAGGAACATGGGTCTTCCTTCTCGGCCTGCTGCTGCCGATCTACACCATCACCGGTTATGACGCTTCGGCTCACACTTCGGAAGAGACGGTCAAGGCTGCCGAATCGGTTCCGCGCGGCATGGTCGCCTCGGTGCTTTGGTCGGCGCTTTTTGGCTACATCATGCTGTGTGCCTTCGTCCTGATGCTGCCGAACATGGACGATGCGGCAAAACAGGGCTGGAATGTGTTCTTCTGGGCGATGGACAGCCAAGTGAATCCCATCGTCAAGGATATTCTCTATTTCGCCATCCTGGTGAGCCAGTGGCTGTGCGGTCTTGCGACGGTCACCTCGGTCTCGCGCATGATCTTCGCCTTCTCGCGTGACGGCGGTCTGCCGGCATCGAAGGCGCTGTCGAAGGTCAGCCCGCAGTACCGCACGCCGGTGGCTGCGATCTGGACCGGCTCGATCCTGTCTGTTCTCTTCGTCTGGGGTTCTTCGCTCGTTTCGATCGGCGACACGCCGGTCTATACAATCGTCGTCGCGTGCACGGTCATCTTCCTGTTCTTCTCCTTCGCGATCCCGATCACCCTCGGCCTGTTCGCTTGGGGCACGTCGAAGTGGGACAAGATGGGCCCGTGGAACCTCGGTGAGGGCGTCTTCAAGCTCTTTGCCGTACTGACTGTCATCGCGATGATCCTGATCTTCGTTCTCGGCATCCAGCCGCCGAACGAATGGGCGCTTTACATCACTGTTGGCTTCCTCCTCGTTACTGCGATCGTCTGGTTCGGCTTCGAAAGCCGGCGCTTCAAGGGGCCGCCGATCGGCGCCGAAGTGGCAAAGCGCCAGGCCGAGATCGCGGCGGCCGAAGCAGCCGTCGGCGAAAGCGGCGAACACTAAAGCGCGGGGCGATCTTTCAGATCGCTCCTCGCACTCTAGGTCTTTGTTTTTCCGCATGTCGTTAGCGCAAAACCGCGGCACACTTTTACGCGACATGCTTTAGGCATCGAGGCTTCCCTCTCAAATGGCGGGGCCGCATCCTGCGGCCCCATCACCGGTTCAACGAAAAGGCATCAGGTCCACATCCGGCCGTGCGCATGCGATTTCGTTGCCCCGATCTTCTCAATTCCAATGTCAGGCGGATCAATCATGAGCAGCAGCTACACAATCGACGATCTCAGGAAGGATGTTGCCGAAGGGCGCATCGATACGGTTCTGGCTTGCCAGGTGGATATGCAGGGCCGGCTGATGGGCAAGCGCTTCCAGGCGGAATTTTTCCTCGAGAGCGCCTGGAAGGAGACGCATAGCTGCAACTACCTGATCGCCACCGACATGGAGATGGAGACCGTCTCCGGCTACAAGGCGACAAGCTGGGAAAAGGGCTACGGCGACTATACGATGAAGCCGGATTTGGCGACGCTGCGCCGTATCCCCTGGCTCGACGGCACGGCGCTGGTGCTCTGCGACATGCTCGACCATCATACCCATGAAGAGGTCGCCCATTCGCCGCGCGCGATCCTGAAGAAGCAGGTGAAGCGCCTTGAGGATATGGGCATGAAGGCCTACATGGCCTCCGAGCTCGAATTCTTCCTGTTCGACCAGAGCTACGAGACGGCGCAGGCGTCCGGCTACCGCAACCTCAAGCTCGCCAGCGCCTATAACGAGGATTACCACATCTTCCAGACCACCAAGGAGGAAGAGGTGATGCGGGCGATCCGCACCGGGCTGCAAGGCGCCGGCATTCCGGTCGAGAATTCCAAGGGCGAGGCTTCCGCCGGCCAGGAGGAAATCAACGTGCGTTACGCCGATGCGCTGGCGATGGCCGACCGGCACGCGATCATCAAGAACGGCTGCAAGGAGATCGCCTGGTCAAAAGGCAAGGCAATCACCTTCCTGGCCAAGTGGAATTACAACGCCGCCGGGAGTTCCTCGCATATCCATCAGTCGCTCTGGAGCCTGGAGGAGAAGCCGCTGTTCTTCGACCATACCGGCAAATACGGCATGTCGCCGCTGATGCACAACTACGTGGCCGGGCTTCTCGCCCATGCAAGCGAGATCACCTATTTCCTGGCGCCCTACATCAACTCCTACAAGCGCTTCATGGCCGGCACCTTTGCGCCGACCAAGGCGATCTGGAGCAAGGACAATCGCACCGCCGGCTACCGGCTCTGCGGCGAGGAGACCAAGGGAATCCGTATCGAGTGCCGCGTCGGCGGCTCAGATCTCAATCCCTATCTCGCCTTCGCCGCACTGCTTGCCGCCGGCATCGACGGGATCGAGAACAAGCTCGAACTCGAAGCCCCCTTTGTCGGCGACGCCTATGGCGGCAAGGGCGTTCGCGAAATCCCGCGCACGCTGCGTGCCGCTACGATCGAAATGACGGAATCGGCAATGCTGCGCAAAGCCTTCGGCGACGACGTGATCGACCATTATACCCGTGCCGCCGAATGGGAGCAGGAAGAATATGACCGCCGCATCACCGACTGGGAAGTGGCGCGCGGTTTCGAAAGAGCCTAATAGGCATTTACGGATTGCTTGTCCTGCACCCCAACCCTCTTCCCGTTCTGACGGGGAGAGGGGACGTACCATGCGAGGGGTGGGCTGGGGACGGAGAGGCATCGGCATGCCCCCTTCGCCAAGCGAGCGGAGAGACGGTGCCGGCAGGCGGATGAGGGGCTATGGCCCTCGACGAAATTTTTGATCATACGAGGACGGAAATCGATCATGGCAATGATCCAATGTATTTCACCGGTTGACGGGTCGGTCTACGCCGAGCGCGCCGCACTTTCTCTCGATGCCGCCAAGGACGTGGTGGCGCGGGGCCGCAAGGCGCAGAAGGCTTGGGCGAAACGGCCGCTCGAAGAGCGCGTGCAGCTGGTGCTGAAGGGTGCGGCGCGGCTGAACGAGATGTCAGATGTCGTCGTGCCGGAGCTTGCCTGGCAGATGGGCCGGCCGGTCAAGTATGGCGGCGAATATAAGGGCTTCAACGAGCGCTCGAATTATGTCGCTTCGATTGCGGCGGATGCATTGGCGCCTGTTGTCGTCGAGGAGAGCGAGCGTTTCGAGCGCCGCATCGAACGCGAAGCGCATGGTGTCGTCTTCGTCGTGGCGCCGTGGAACTATCCCTATATGACGGCGATCAACACGATCGCACCGGCGCTGATGGCCGGCAATACGGTGGTGCTGAAACATGCCTCGCAGACGCTGCTGGTCGGCGAGCGGCTGGTTCAGGCCTTCGTCGAGGCCGGCGTTCCCGATGACGTGTTCCAGAACGTCTTCCTCGACCATCAGACGACGTCGGCGCTGATTGCCGCCGGCAGCTTCAATTTTGTCAATTTCACCGGATCGGTCGAAGGCGGACGCTCGATGGAGCGGGCAGCCGCCGGCACCTTCACCGGCCTCGGCCTCGAACTCGGCGGCAAGGATCCGGGTTACGTGATGGAGGACGCCGATCTTGAGGCTGCCGTCGATACGCTAATGGACGGCGCGACCTATAATTCCGGCCAATGCTGTTGCGGCATCGAGCGCATCTATGTGCATGAATCGCTCTATGACGCCTTCGTCGAGAAGTCGGTCGCCTGGGTGTCGAATTACAAGCTCGGCAATCCGCTCGATCCCGATACCTCGCTCGGGCCGATGGCGCATAAGCGCTTCGCCAAAGTGGTGCGCGAACAGATCGCCGAAGCGGTTTCCAAGGGTGCCAAGGCGCTTGTCGACCCTAAGCTTTTTCCGCAGGATGACGGTGGCGCTTATCTGGCACCGCAGGTTCTCGTCGATGTCGACCATTCCATGGCCTTCATGCGCGAGGAGACCTTCGGTCCGGCGGTCGGCATCATGAAGGTGAAGAGCGACGAGGAGGCACTCGCTTTGATGAACGACAGCCAGTACGGACTGACGGCCTCGCTCTGGACCGGCGATGTCGAGCGGGCAGCGCGGCTCGGCCGCGAGATCGAAACCGGCACCGTTTTCATGAACCGTGCGGACTATCTCGATCCGGCGCTCTGCTGGACCGGCGTCAAGGAGACCGGCCGCGGCGGCTCGCTGTCGATCATCGGCTTCCAAAATCTCACGCGTCCGAAATCCTTCCATCTGAAGAAAGTCACAGCATGAGCAGCAACATCACCGCAAACTGGAGCTACCCGACATCGGTCAAGCTCGGCCGGGGCCGCATCAAGGAACTGGCCGACGCCTGCAAGAGCCTCGGCATCAAAAAGCCGCTGCTCGTCACCGACCGCGGCCTCGCCTCGATGGCGATCACCAAGACTGCGCTCGATATTCTCGAGGATGCCGGCCTCGGCCGGGCGATCTTTGCCGATGTCGACCCGAACCCGAACGAGAAGAACCTCGATGCCGGCGTCAGGGCTTTCAAGGATGGCGGCCATGACGGCGTCGTCGCCTTCGGCGGCGGCTCCGGCCTCGACCTTGGCAAGTGCGTCGCCTTCATGGCCGGCCAGACGCGGCCAGTCTGGGACTTCGAAGATATCGGCGACTGGTGGACGCGCGCGAGCCTCGAGGGCATCGCCCCGATCGTCGCCGTGCCGACAACGGCCGGTACCGGTTCGGAGGTGGGGCGCGCCAGCGTCATCACCAATTCGCAAACGCATGTGAAGAAGATCATCTTCCATCCGAAGTTCCTGCCTGGCGTCGTCATCTCCGATCCGGAACTGACGGTCGGCATGCCGAAGATCATCACCGCCGGCACCGGCATGGATGCCTTCGCTCATTGCCTGGAGGCCTATTCCTCGCCCTTCTATCACCCGATGTCAGCCGGTATCGCGCTTGAAGGCATGCGGCTTGTCAAGGAATTCCTTCCGCGCGCCTATAGAGAGGGCACCGATCTCGAAGCCCGCGCCAACATGATGGCCGCCGCCGCCATGGGCGCGGTCGCCTTCCAGAAGGGGCTCGGCGCCATCCATGCGCTGTCGCACCCGATCGGCGCCGTCTACAACACCCATCACGGCATGACCAATGCCGTCGTGATGCCGGCGGTGCTGCGCTTCAATCGCAAGGCGATCGAGGAGAAGATCGGCCGTGCCGCAGCCTATCTCGGTATCTCGGGCGGTTTCGACGGCTTCTACGATTATGTGCTGAAACTCCGCTCCGAGCTCGGCGTGCCGGAGACGCTGTCGGCGATGGGAATCGCTGCTGACCGGGTCGACGAATTGTCGGCGATGGCGATCGAAGATCCAAGTGCCGGCGGCAACCCGATTGCACTAACGCTCGAAAATACCAAGGCGCTTTTCAGGGATTGCTTCTGACCATAACAGCGGACCTTCAGACTGGCCC
The DNA here is from genome assembly GCF_019685025.1 of Rhizobium sp. NZLR8. Classification (NCBI taxonomy): domain Bacteria; kingdom Pseudomonadati; phylum Pseudomonadota; class Alphaproteobacteria; order Hyphomicrobiales; family Rhizobiaceae; genus Rhizobium; species Rhizobium sp. NZLR8. Next base: position 184,405 of record NZ_JABDVY010000004.1, read on the forward strand.
GGAAGCTATTGGCATCCGTGCTTTTTTGTCTTTTTTGTACTGGCGGCATCCGTGCTTCAAATCTTGGCCCGATGCATATCGTTGTCCCAACACCGCTGAACACTTTTGGGCGACATGCATGAATTTTAGGGATGTGAAAAATACCAACTGCAATTTCGGCGGGCGTGTTGGGGATTTGTTAACCATGATTGTAAAGAATGGATTAACCGCACGATGCTCCGACGGTGCGTAAAAGAGCGATTCCGGCTCGCGCCATTTCCTTCCGAGGACCGAACATGCCTGTCATCACATTCGCAAATACCAAGGGCGGGGCCGGCAAGACGACCGCTGTTCTCCTGCTCGCCACCGAGCTGGCCCGCAAGGGTTACCGCATCACCATTCTCGATGCCGATCCGCAGCACTGGATTTCGCGTTGGCACGAAATATCGGGTCATGTGCCCAATATTTCGGTGATTGACTTCGTGACAACCGCTTCGCTGCCGCTGCATATCAGAGAGAACAAGCACAATACCGACTATTTCATCGTCGACCTGCCGGGCGCGCGCAATCCGCTGCTTGCCACCGCCGTCGGCCTTTCCGATCACGTGCTGATCCCGATCCAGGGCTGTGCGATGGATGCGCGCGGTGGCGCACAGGTGCTCGAACTGCTCCAGTATCTGGACGAGAAGGCGGGCATCAAGATCGGCCATTCGGTGGTGCTGACCCGCGTCAACTCGATGGTGACGACAAGGGCGCTGCAGGTCGTCAAGTCGCTGCTCAGCGAGCGGCACGTTCCGGTGCTGGATACCGCCATCATCGAACGCTCGGCCTTCCGCGACATCTTCGACTGTGGCGGCACACTGCACACGATCGATCCCACACGCGTCAGCAATCTCGACAAGGCGCGTGAAAACGCAACCTGTTTCGCCGAGGAAATGATGAGGAAGCTGCCGGTCAGGCTGACGGAGTCTGCCCGTATGGCGACGGCTGCCTGAGCATCCTCCTTATGAAACGGAAAAGGCCGTCGGAGTGATCCGGCGGCCTTTCCGTGTGCACCAGATATCCTCAGTCGACGAATTCGACCGTCACCCCCGGCTTGACCATCTTGGCAAGCTCGGTCGCATCCCAATTGGTCAGGCGGATGCAGCCGTGGCTCTGGGTGCGGCCGATCTTGGAAGGTTCGGGTGTGCCGTGAATGCCGTAGGTCGGCTTCGACAGCGCCATCCAGACGGTGCCGACCGGGCCATTCGGGCCGGGCGGAATGTTGAGGATCTTGTCGTTGCCGGCCTGCTGGAAATTGATCTTCGGATTATAGGTATAGCCGGGATTGAACGCGACGCGCTCGACCGTCACGGTGCCTGACGGGGAGGGTGTGTCGGTCGAGCCGATCGATGCCGGGTAGGCGGCAACGAGATTGCCGGCGCCGTCATAGGCAAAGACCTGCTTGCGGCCCTTGTCGGCGATGATGCGGGCAACCTCGCCGCTCTTCAGCTCGCCCGGATTGACGACCTTGATGATCGTGCCGGCAACGGTGAAATCGGCGCCGGGGTTCATTTCCTTGAGGAAGGCTTCATCCATGTGGAAGCGCTCGGCCAACATTTCGGTGGTCGAGGTAAAAGCTAGCGACGGCAGCATCGCCTTCTGCGAATAGTCTTCCGGGATCTGGGCGACGAAGGGGCCGGCGGCATCGGCCGGGGTGATGGTGTAACTGACGACCGGCAGGCCGCCGTTCATGCGCAGCTCTTCGAGAATGGCGTCGGTGTCGTTCGGGTCGAGTCTGGAGCCGGTCATCTGGTCATAGGCATAGACCGATTTGGTGACGTTCGAGCCCATATGGCCGTCAATGACGCCGGGGGAGATGCCGGCGCGATCGAGGAAGACCTGCAGCGCGACGATCTCGGGCTTCGACTTGTTCTTCAGCGTGATGACGGGCTCATCCGGTGCGGCGCTCGGCGCGTCAGCGGGCGGGAGCTGCTGGTCGGAATCGATCGAGGCATAATCGTCGCCGGGCTGCGGATTGCCGATGCTGTTGTCATCGGGATAGGGTTGACGGTCGAGTGGTTGGCGTTCGATCGCCGCATCGCGCGGAATACCGCCGGTGACCGCACCGCGCTCAGAATAACGCGTATCGCCAGAGGCGTTGTCGTCGGCGTTATAGGGATCATTGCCGTTCTGGTCGGCATAGACCTCGCGCGGACCGGGCCGTGGCGGATAGTAGCCGCGGGCGCGCATCTCGGTGGCGACGACATTGCCATAGGCATCGATCATCACGCGATTGCCGCTGCGGTCGCGGGCATAGATATAGCCGCGGGGGACATAGTCGAGAATTTCGCCGTTCGGCGTAACCAGCACGACATCGCTCTGCCGGCGGTCACGGAACTGCTGCGCGCCTGCCCCCGGTGCTGCAGCCGCGATGGCTGCCAGCACGGCCGCAAGCGAAAATGCCGACTTCAAAAAGCGATTCACGTCTCATACCTCGGAACTGTGACTGGCAGACACACACCTGCGAATTTTGACGCTAGTGTGGAATTTATGAAACCGTGCTGAACAAAATATGAAAATCACTAAGATTTCCTTTTACTCATAAACGTTTGCGTCTCTGTGTCAGTTCCGCAAAATCCATGGTTGCGGCAAAAACACAAGATGGGGACTGCGCCGATTGACGAATGACGGCGCGAAACCTAACGCTACGGCCGCCGACAACCTCCTGAGGAGACTGCGATGATCGAATTTGCTGCCGCAAGCGGGCCGCGCCTGATGCTGGATGAAACGTCGGTGCTGGATATCGGCGGATGCATCGTCGAAGGCGTCGACATTGAGCCGAAGCGCGCCATTCCCGACGACGGCGATCCGCGAATCGATCACTCGCTCGAAGGCTTCCTGTTCACTTGCGGCCCGGACCATATCCGCCACCGGCAGCCGATTGCCGGCCGGGCCGACGGCAAGGTCTATCCGCTGCACGGATCGGCCTCCGGCCATGCGGCCAAGGTGCTGTGGACGAAGTACGAGAACGGCAATGCCGAATGCCGCGCCGATATCGACATCACCACTGTCGAGGGACTGCCGCAGCGCATCGAGCGGCTGTGGCGGATCGACGGGGCGACTGGCGAGGTGCAGCTCGAGGACCGGGTCGTCAATACGAGTGATCACACGGTGCCGACCTTCCTGATGTATCACATGAATACCGGGGGCAAATGGCTGGACGAGGGCACGCGGCTTGAAGGCCGGATGCTTGAGAATGGCGGTTTCCCATGGACATTCGGTGAGGAGCCGGGCGGCATCTTCTGCGTTCCGGCGACGGCGACGGAGGAAGGCTTCGCGGAGATCCGGCTTGGACCGATTGCCGCGATCGGCGGCAGGACGCTCCGCGTGCGCTTCCGCGCCGATACGCTGCCCCATCTGCAGGTGTGGCGGAACCAGAAAGCGCCGGCCCATATCATTGGCATCGAACCGGTCTCGCATCGCTGGGTCTCCCGCGACGAGCTCGAGGCGGCCGGTGAGTTCAACATGCTGGCACCCGGAGAGAGTCGCAGCTATGCGCTGACCTTTGCCTTCCTCTGAGCGAAGTGTTGTTGACGCTCGCGGGCCTCCCGTCGTAGACCTTCAGCCCACGATTTTGAGGAGACAAGACGATGGATATTCGCCAGATCGACGATGAATATTCGGTTTCGGGCCAGATCACGCTTGAAGAGCTCGACGAGATCAAGGCGATGGGGTTCAAATCGATCGTCTGCCACCGCCCCGACCATGAGAGCCCCGACCAGACGTCGTTCTCGGTCATCGAGGCGCGCGCCAAAGAGCTTGGCCTCGATATCGCCCATGTGCCGGTTGGACCGATGGGCGTGACCGAGGAAGCGGTGCGGGGCATGGTCGACGCGCTCGACGAATTCCCGCGGCCGATGCTCGGTTACTGCCGCTCCGGCGCCCGCTCGACAGCGATCTACCAGAAGACCCACCATATCCGCGGCTGAGCCCCGTTAACCGCGCCCGTCCCGGCGCCCGATTTTCCGGCGCTGTGCCGCAGCGCCGCCACCTTCCATTCACTCAGGAGACTATGATGAGCATTAAGCGTATCGACGTCGGCGCGCGCATGAGCGGCGCCGTCATTCACGGCAACACTGTCTATCTCGCAGGCCAGGTCGGTGAGGGCGACAGCGTTACCGATCAGTGCAACTCTTCGCTTGCCGAAGTCGACCGCCTGCTGGCTGAGGCCGGCAGCAACAAGTCGAAGATCCTGCAGACGATCATCTATCTCTCCGACATCGCCGATTTTGCCGAGATGAACGCGGTCTGGCAAGGCTGGATCGATCCGGCCAATCCGCCGGCCCGCGCCACCAGCGAAGCCAAGCTCGCTGCGCCGAAATACAAGGTCGAGTTCATCGTTACGGCCGCGATCGACTGAGGTCACTGCGGGATTGCGTGTCGAAGCCGGTGGGGAGACCTACCGGCTTTTTGCTTGCGCGATTTCCGAGAGTGTGCGCGTCGGCGTGATCGCCTCGGGATCGAGTTTGATCTCGATGATCGCCGGCTTACCGCTGGCACGCGCCCGCTCGAAGGCCGGGCCGAATTCCGCCGTTTGCTCCACCGTCTCGCCGTGCCCGCCATAGGCGCGGGCAAGGGCTGCGAAGTCGGGATTGGTCAGGTCGGTGCTGCTGACGCGGCCGGGATATTCGCGCTCCTGATGCATGCGGATCGTGCCGTAGATACCGTTATTGACGACGACCGCAATGATCGCCAGGCCGTAGCGGATGGCGGTGGCGAACTCCTGGCCGTGCATTAGAAAACAGCCGTCGCCGGCAAAGCAGATGACCTCTCGCTCGGGTAAGAGCCGCTTGGCAGCGACGGCGGCCGGCAGGCCGTAACCCATCGAGCCGGAGGTGGGGGCGGCTTGAGTGTTGAAGCGGCGAAAACGATGGAAACGATGCACCCAGGTGGCATAGTTGCCCGCGCCGTTGGTGAAGATCGTTTCCGGCCGGGTATTGGCCTCCAGCCACTCCATGATCGGCCCCATATGAACCGGGCCAGGACCTGTCGCTGGCGGCTTCGACCAGGAAAGATAGGCCTGATGCATATGCTTCGTGCGCTCGGCCCAGCGCGGCTCGGCCGGCGCTTCCAGATCGGCGAGCGTTGCGACGAAATCGGCAGGTGCGGCGCAGATGGCAAGATCCGGACGATAGATACGGCCAAGTTCGGATGCGTCGGGATGGATGTGCATCAGCGATTGCTGAGGGTAGGGTATGTCGATCAGCGTATAAGACGAAGACGGCATTTCCGACATGCGGGCGCCGAGCAGGATCAGCAGGTCGCTCTCCTTGATCTCCTTCGCCAGCGCCGGGTTGATGCCGATGCCGACATCGCCGGCATAGCAGGGATGGAGATGATCAAACAGCATCTGCCGGCGGAACGAGCAGCCGACCGGCAGTCGGAAACGCTCGGCGAAGCCTGCAAAGTCGGCGACGGCGTCGGCATCCCAGCGCGTGCCGCCAAGGATCACCATAGGCCGTTCGGCCTTCAGCAGTCTCACATAGAGATCGTCGATCTGGCGGCGGCCGGGATGCGCCTCGACGCTGACATAATGCTTGGCGCGGGGAGCCTCGACCTCATCGCGCAGCATGTCCTCCGGCAGCGTCAGCACGACTGGGCCGGGCCGGCCCGAGGTTGCGACCGCAAAGGCGCGGGTGACGAACTCGGGAATGCGGGCGGCATCGTCGATCTCGCCCACCCATTTGGCGAATTCGGTGAAGGCGCGGCGGAATTCGACCTCCTGGAAGGCCTCGCGCTCGCGGGCTTCTCGCTGCACCTGGCCGATGAAGAGGATCATCGGGATCGAATCCTGTTTGGCGATATGCAGGCCGGCAGAGGCGTTGGTAGCGCCGGGGCCGCGGGTCACCATGCAGATGCCGGGTTCGCCGGTCAGCCTGCCCCAGCAATCCGCCATCATCGCCGCTCCGCCCTCCTGGCGACAGACGACGACGTCGATCTCGCTGTCGCGCAGGGCGTCGAGAACGGCGAGAAAACTCTCACCGGGCACGCAGGAGAGACGCTTGACGCCGTTCGCCTTCAGCGCCTCGACGATCAGTTGCCCGCCGGTCCTCTTCATGCCGATACCTTCCTCTCGCGCTCGGCGAGTTCCGCCAGAATTTCTTCGCTGTGTTCGCCGAGACGCGGGCTCGGCCTGATGTAAGACAACGGCGTTTCCGACAGCACCACTGGCGTCCTGACCCCGGGGATCACGTTTCCGGCCGCATCCGCAAGGTCAATGCGCAGGCCGCGGGCCTGTACCTGCGGGTCGGCGAACATCTCTTCGATCGTGTTGATCGGGCCGGCGGGAACCGCATTCTCCTCGCAGGCCTTCAGCAGATCCGCCTTCCGCCATTTCAGCGTCTCGGTCGAGATGAGGCTGCGCACCTCGCCGCGATTGGCGACGCGGGCCCTGTTGGTGGCGAAACGCTCGTCGCCGGCGATGGCGTGAAGGCCGAGGATGGTGCAGAGGCGACGGAACTGGCCGTCGTTTCCGACCGCCAGAATGAGATAGCTGTCTGCCGCCGGCACGACCTCATAGGGTGAGATATTCGGATGGGCATTGCCGAGGCGGGTGGGTGCCTTGCCGGAGACGAGGTAATTCATGTTCTGATTGGCGAGCACGGCCGATTGCACGTCGAGCAGGGCCATGTCGACGAGCTGGCCTTCGCCTGACTTGAGCGCGTGGATCAGGGCAGCCTCGATTGCCGAGACGGCATAGATGCCGGTGAACATATCGGCGATGGCAACGCCTGCCTTCATCGGCTGGCCGTCCGGCTCGCCAGTGATCGACATGAAACCTGACATGCCCTGGACGATGTAATCATAGCCCGCGAGGCTGGCATAGGGGCCGGTCTGGCCGAAGCCGGTGATCGAGCAGTAGACGAGTTTCGGGTTCACCTGGCGCAAGCTATCGTAATCGAGCCCGTATTTGACGAGGCCGCCGAGCTTGAAATTCTCGATCACTACATCGGCGGTGGCGACAAGGCGGCGGACGAGATCCTGACCTTCGGGGCTCTTCAGATCAGCAGTAATGGAGCGCTTGCCGCGATTGGCGGCGTGGTAATAGGCGGCCGAGAGGTTTTCGCCATCGGGGCCTTCGACGAAGGGCGGCCCCCATTGGCGGGTGTCGTCGCCGCCGTCGGGATTTTCGACCTTGATGACATCGGCGCCGAGATCGGCGAGCATCTGTCCCGCCCAGGGACCGGCGAGCACGCGGGCAAGCTCGATCACCCGGATGCCGGCAAGCGGCGGCTTTTTCGTCGTCATATTTCCTCGTCCGTTTCTACGGCGCCAGTGTCGCCTCAGATGTATCGGATACAGGCTTTGAAGCAAAGCGGCGCTCGCGCCAGAGGATGTAGAAGCCCGACGCCATGATGATCATGATGCCAAGCCATTTGACCGCATCCGGAAAGTCGCCGAAAACAAGCCAGGCGAAGATCGTCGCCGAGACGATCTCGAAATATTGCAGCGGCGCCAGCGTCGAGGCCGGTGCTGCACGATAGGCATAGACGCCGAAGATGCCCGCTATCGCGGCCATGGCGCCGACCCCGGCGAGGTAGAACCAGGCGCTGCCTTCAGGCATGACGGGATCGAAGAGACCGGAACCGCTTCCTTCGCCCGCAAAAAGCAGGATGGCGCAGAAGATGAGGCCCCAGATGCCCATCTGGAACTGCATCGCCCAGGGATCTTCCCGGTGCGAGAGGACGCGGGTCATCAGTACGAAGATCGCGATGCAGAGCGCGCTGAGGACGGGCAGGAGCGCGACGTAGCCGACTTCGCTGAAACTCGGCTGGATGATCAGCATTGCCCCGAAGAAGCCGACGCCGCAGGCGGTATAGCGCCGCCAGCCGATCGTTTCCTTCAGGAAAATGCCGCCGAGAATGGTCAGCACGATCGGCTCGACGAAGAAGATCGCAATCGCGTCGGCGACGGCCATATATTTCAGCGTGGTAACGAAGGAGATCATCGAGACCGTTATGATCGCGCCGCGGATGGCATGGAAAAGGCTCTGGCGCCAGGAGAAGTCGGTGAAGCTGCGCCGCCATATGACGATCGGCAGCATGCAGAGCGCCTGCAAGGCAAAGCGGGCGGCGGTGATCTCGGCAGACGGGATCGTGACGACGGCAAGCTTGGCGAAGATGTCGATGAGCGGCGAGACCATTACCGAAAGAAACATCAGCGCAAGCCCTGTGGTCACGTCGGGGGTGGACGATACGGGGCGGGCAGTGGTGTTGCTCATGATGAAATCCTTGTTGCTCAGGATCTGGCCGCTCGGGGTCTGGCGACGGCCTCGTCGCACCAGTCCGCGAAGGCTGCGGTTGCCGCTTCTGCGCCGATCTCGTTCAGCGTCTCATGCCGCATGCCCTGATATATCTCAGTGCTGATACGAGAGAAGCCCCGGGCTTTCAAATGGTTTGACAGCCGGACGATGGCTTTTCCACGCGCCGTCGCCGGGTCTTCACCGCCGCCGACCAGATGGATTGGCATGTGGCGCGGCAGCCGATCCAGATGGCGCTTCTGCGGGGCGCGAAAAGTCAGGTCGAAAAGATCGAGCCAGAGAGAGACCGAGGCGTCGAAGCCGCAGAGCGGATCGGCGATATATTTGTCGACTTCGTCGGGAAGGCGCGACAGCCAGTCGAACTCGGTGCGGTGGCCCGGAATTGATTTTCCCCAGGCGCCGAAGGTGAGCTTCGGCAGGAGGCCGCTCGGCACGTCGGAGCCTTTCAGCATCCGCTCGGCAAGCAGGATCGCCTGGGCGGCGCGGCCGGCGAGACCGACTGCGAAATTCGAATTCCAGACGGCGACGGCGTCGAAATCGACAGGCGCCGTGACGGCGGCATTGAGGGCGATCAGGCCGCCCATCGAATGGCCGAAGAGGATCACCGGCAGGCCGGGATGGCGCAAGGCCGCGTGAGCGCGCATGGCGATGACGTCGCCGATCACTCTGTCGACGCCGTCCCGCCGGGCGAAGCGGCCGATCGGCGCGTCGGGGGCCGTCGTCTCGCCGTGGCCGCGGTGGTCATGGGCATAGACGTGATAGCCGCGCGCCGCCATAGCCTCTGCGAAAGCGCGATAGCGTTTCGAATGTTCGGCGAGGCCGTGCGATATCAACAGGATGCCGCGCGCCGGGCCGGCGGCCTCGACATGGTGATAGGCAAGCGACGCCCCCGGCACGGTGAGCTTTTGCGTTTCAGAAAACATCTGGATCCTCCTTGCAGGAACAGACCAGATCGCACTGCATAATTCCTTAAATCGGAATCGATTTAAGGAATTATGCAGCAGCAATGTGCTGCAGCGTCCTTTGCGCGTCTGAAAAGACGCGCGGCGCTGAAGGCAAATGCAACACCGAGCCTTGAGTTATCCGATAACAAAATGCGGGAACGCTACGATTCAGGGTTGCGGGCTTTCGATCTTCGTGCTTATTTGTTCCTGTATTGTTCTTTTTTGGGGGTTGAAATGAGCAGCATGCAGTTACGTACCTTGACGTTCGCCGTTTCGATGGTTGTTGCCGGCGCCGCCGTGGCGCAGGAGGCCGGCGGGCGCACCCGTTTTATTCTTTCAGCAAGCTGGCAGCCGGCTTTCTGCCAAACGAACCAGAAGAAGGCCGAATGTGCGAGCCAGACCGGCGAGCGCCCCGATGCGACGAATTTTTCCTTGCACGGGCTCTGGCCGATGCGACAGAATTATTGCGACGTCAACGCCGAGCAGAAGGCCGCCGATAAGGACGGCAGCTGGAACACGTTGCCGGCGGTCACGCTTTCGGCGGAGACGCAGGCGGCGCTCGCAAAGGCCATGCCCGGGACGCAATCCGGTCTGGAACGGCATGAGTGGACAAAACACGGCACCTGCACGAAAATGAGCGCCGAAGATTATTTCGGCGTCGGCGTGCATCTCCTCGGCGCGCTCAATACCTCGGCCGTGCGCGATCTCTTCGCCGCCAATATCGGCAAGCAGGTCAAGGCCGAGGCGATCAAGGCAGCTTTCGACAAGAGCTTCGGGCCGGGCGCCGGCGAGCGCGTCAAGATGAGCTGCCGGCGGGCCGGCAATGTCAAGATGATCAGCGGGTTGACCATCGGGCTTTCGGAGGCCGCCGGGGCGGCGTCGGCGAAAAGCGCCGGGCTTGCCGATCTGATCCAGGGGGCGGGGAAAACCTCCTTCGGCTGCGACGAGGGCGTCGTCGATGCTGCGGGCTTTTGACCGGAAATCCTGAGTAACCGGGTTTCGGCGTTGCCCGCAGGCGCTGTTTCGCCTACATAGCGGCACGATCGAAGTTTTCCGCCCGGAGCAGCGCAGCATGGCACGTCAGTTCATCTATCATATGTCCGGCCTCAACAAGGCCTATGGCAACAAGAAGATCCTGGAGAATATCCACCTCTCCTTCTACCCCGATGCCAAGATCGGTATCCTCGGACCGAACGGCGCCGGCAAATCCACGGTGCTGCGCATCATCGCCGGTCAAGACACGGAATTTACCGGCGAAGCCTGGCTCGCCGAAGGAGCGACAGTCGGCTACCTCGAGCAGGAGCCGCACCTCGATGCCAACAAGACGGTGTTCGAGAACGTCATGGAAGGCGTTGCTTCGAAGACGGCGGTGCTCGAGCGCTACAATGAACTGATGATGAACTATTCCGACGAGACGGCGGAAGAGGGATCGAAGCTTCAGGACATTATCGACAGCCAGAACCTTTGGGATCTGGAAAGTCAGGTCGAGATGGCCATGGAAGCCCTGCGCTGCCCGCCGCGCGACGCCGATGTCACCAGCCTTTCCGGTGGTGAGCGCCGCCGTATAGCTCTCTGCCGGCTGCTGCTTTCGCAGCCGGATCTGCTGCTGCTCGACGAACCGACCAACCACCTCGACGCCGAGACGATTGCCTGGCTCGAAAAACATCTGCGCGACTATCCGGGCGCCGTGATGATGATCACCCATGATCGCTACTTCCTCGACAACGTCACCGGATGGATCCTCGAACTCGACCGCGGCCGTGGCATTCCCTACGAAGGTAACTATTCGGCCTACCTGCTCGCCAAGGCCAAGCGCATGCAGCAGGAAAACCGGGAAGAGGCCGGCCGCCAGAAGGCGATCAGCCGCGAACAGGAATGGATCGCCTCCAGCCCGAAGGCGCGTCAGGCAAAATCCAAGGCGCGTATCAAGTCCTACGAACAACTGGTGGAGGCGGCCGAAAAGCAGCGTCCCGGCGACGCGCAGATCATTATCCCGGTCAGCGAGCGCCTCGGCCAGGTGGTCATCGAGATGGAAGGCATCACCAAGGGTTTCGAGGGCCGCACGCTGATCAACGACCTGTCGATCAAGCTGCCGCCGGGCGGCATCGTCGGCATCATCGGCCCGAACGGCGCCGGCAAGACGACGCTGTTCCGCATGATCACCGGCCAGGAGACACCGGATGCGGGATCGGTCCGCATCGGTGAGACGGTCCACCTCGGTTATGTCGATCAGAGCCGCGATGCGCTTGACGGCAGCAAGACCGTCTGGGAGGAAATTTCAGGCGGCGCGGAAATCATCAAGCTCGGCAAGTTCGATATGAACTCCAGAGCCTATTGCGGCGCCTTCAACTTCAAGGGCGGCGATCAACAGCAGAAGGTCGGCAATCTCTCGGGTGGCCAGCGCAACCGCGTTCACCTTGCCAAGATGCTGAAGGCCGGCGGCAACGTTCTGCTGCTCGACGAACCGACCAACGACCTCGATACGGAAACCCTCGGTGCACTGGAAAGCGCGCTGGAGGCGTTTGCCGGCTGCGCCATCATCATCAGCCACGATCGCATGTTCCTCGACCGTCTGGCGACCCACATTCTGGCTTTCGAAGGCGAGGGCCATGTCGAATGGTTCGAAGGCAACTTCGAAGATTATGAACAGGACAAGGTTCGTCGCCTTGGCCCCGACGCGCTCAACCCGGGCAGCCAGGCCCATAAGCGCCTGACGCGCTGATCGCAGCCGTTTTTCCAGTCAAAAAGCCCCGGTTCGGCCGGGGCTTTTTCACGTCTGGCCTGTCGCAATTTGAGCAGGCAATTTCGCGGGAGCGCGAATTGACGCTTGTCACCGTCTTTCAAATCACATAAAGATATCTTTATATCTTGATTGGACCGAAGATGAGTGAACCCTTGAAGCTTGGACTGGATGCGCTGGTGGACGTCTTGAAGGCGGCCGGCGAGCCGACGCGTCTGCGGCTTCTGGCGCTTCTCGACGGCGGCGACTTGACGGTGACCGATCTTACCGAAATTCTCGGCCAATCCCAGCCCCGCATCTCCCGCCATCTGAAGCTGCTTGGCGAGGCCGAACTGATCGAACGCTACCAGGAAGGCGCCTGGGCCTATTTCCGCCTCAAGCAGGACGGCAAGGCGGCAATGCTCGTTCGGGCATTGCTGAAGCATGTCTCCGAAAACGATCCGACCGTTCTTCGCGACGGCGAACGGCTGTCGCAGGTCAAGCGCCAGCGCGCCGAGCGGGCACAGGCCTATTTCAGCCGCAACGCGGCGGAATGGGACGAGCTTCGCCGCCTGCATGCGGCCGACGAGGAGGTCGATGCGGCCGTCATCCGGCTGCTCGGCGGCCAGCCGATCGACTCGCTGCTCGATCTCGGCACCGGCACCGGCCGCATCCTCGAACTGCTTTCCGGGCTCTACCGCCGGGCGGTCGGCGTCGATGCCAGCCGTGACATGTTGAGTGTGGCGCGCGCCAATCTGGACAAGTTCCGCATCACCAAAGCCACCGTGCGCCACGCCGATATCCTGAACCTGCCGTTCGAGGGCCAGGATTTCGATCTGGTGACGATCCATCAGGTGCTGCATTTCTTCGATCAGCCGGAGATTGCGATCGCGGAAGCGGCGCGCATGCTCCGGCCGGGCGGCCGACTCGTGGTCATCGACCTTGCGCCGCACACGCTCGAATATCTTCGCGACGAGCATGCGCATGTCCGTCTCGGTTTTTCGCACCAGGCGATATCCGACTGGCTGCGCAGGGCCGGGCTCGACGTCGAGCAGATCGTCGATCTTCATCCGGGTCAGCCAAGCGGGCAAGGGTTGACGGTCACCGTCTGGCTCGCGCGCGACCCGAGGCGCCTCATGGCTTCGCAGACAAGCGAAGGCGCCGAACCTACCTTTGCCGGGAGAGTATGACATGGCTTTGAATAACGAGGCACGCGGCCGCAACATCGGGATCTCTTTCGAATTCTTCCCGCCGAAATCCGAAGAGATGGAAGGTCAGCTCTGGCAGACGGTCAGCGAACTGCAGGACTGGGACCCGGATTTCGTCTCGGTGACCTATGGCGCAGGCGGCACCACCAAGGCGCCGACGCTGACTGCCGTCTCGCGGTTTCTGTCGAAGACGCCGCTCGCCACCGCTTCGCATCTCACCTGCGTCGGCGCGACGAAGGAAGAGACGCATCAGGTGATCGATACATTCCGCAAGGCTGGCGTGACGCATTTCGTTGCGTTGCGCGGCGATGCGCCCGGCGGCGCCGGCGCGCCCTATCAGCCGCATCCCGGCGGTTACGCCAACGCAGCGGAGCTGGTGGCCGGCCTCAAGGAGATCGGCGATTTCGAGATTTCGGTTTCCGCCTATCCGGAAAAACACCCGGAAAGCCGCGATACGACTGCCGATATCGAGATGCTGAAGCGCAAGGCAGACAATGGCGCCGACCGGGCGCTGACGCAGTTCTTCTTCGACAACGACAATTTCGAACGCTACCTGGAACGAGTGCGTGCGGCCGGCATCTCGATCCCCGTTGTGCCCGGCATCATGCCGATCCAGAACCTGACGCAGCTGAAGCGTTTCGCCGGCGCCTGCGGCACCGTCATCCCGAACTTCCTCGATGAGCGCTTCGCCGGCTTCGACGACAAGCCCGAAGAGCGGGCGAAGGTCGCAGCCGATGTCGCCGCCGAGCAGATCGAGGATCTCGTTCGGCGCGGCATCCGTGACTTTCATCTTTATACGATGAACCGTGCGCCGCTGGTTTGTGCTGTGCTCGACAATCTCGGCCTTTCCCGCGGGGCGGCAAAAAGTGCTGGCGCGGCCGCCTGATTTTTCAGCTCGAAAGTGAAAAGCGCATGTCGGGCGGGACATGCGCTTTTTCTTTGGCGGCTTGATCAGCTATTGGGGAGTTCAGGTGCTACCAGTCATTCCGCTTTCCTCGGCCGGCTCAGATGAAGAGCATGGACAAGACGAAAGCAAACGCTGCACTGACCAACAGAACATTCAAGGATTGCGTGAGTCCCATGTCTGTCTCCTCGCGTTAACCGGCCAATAATATGTCTGAAATATGTCGGTTGGGAAGCAGATTCTATGCTGCGCTGCAGAACGATGCGGTGGATAAGCTGAGCAGAATTTAATCAAGCGATTGAAAGTATTGTATTATTTTCGATGAAATTTTGTTCACAGATTTTAACATGCCGTTAAATCCGGCGAGTGCGGATTTACCTATGCGCCCAAAACATGGCGACCGGGCAACCGGTTGAAAACATGCGGAATTCGCAACCGGTATCAGGTGGTCTTCGCCAGCAGGCGATAGACCCGGCCGTCGAGAATGACGAGGCCGAAACCGATCAGCGCCATGCCGGCGAATTCGCCGAGTGCCGGGCTTTCATCAAGGAAAAGAACGCCGAGGAGGATGGCGCTCGGCGGCACCAGCAGGGTGACGAGCGAGGCGTTGGTGGCGCCGGCCGCCGCCATAATCCGGAAATAGAGGATATAGCCAAAAGCGGTCGACAGCAGCGCCAGTGCCAGGATGGCAAGCAGCGCTTCGAGCGGCGGGGCGGCCAGCGCCCAGGGGCGATCTGAGAGCAGCGACAGCGGCAGCGCGATCAGCGAGGAGGCGGTCAACTGGCCGGCAGCAGTGACCGGGGCTGGAACATTCTTGAAACGTTTGCCGTACGTGGCGGCAAAGCCGTAGGAGATCGCGGCAAGCACGGGGAGAAGCAGTGCCCAGAGCGGCGCCTCGCCGCCAGCCGACATGCCGGGGCCGATCAGAACGATCGTTCCGGTGAGGCCGACGAGGCAGCCGGTGATCTTTGCCGGTGATAGCTTCTCATCCGATGTGAAGGAGTTGGCGATGAGCACCGTCCAGATCGGCGTCGTCGCATTCAGGATCGCCGCAAGGCCGGCGCCGATGCGGGTCTGGCCGAAGAAGATCAGCGCATGCGGCAGGGCATTGTTGATGAGCCCAAGGATCAGGAATTCGCGCCAGCGGGCTTTGAGGGTCGAATAGACGTCGAAACGGCCGGCGATATAGATATGCAGCGCCAGTGCTGCGAGCAGCAGCCTGAGAAAGACGAGGGTCAGCGGCGGCACGTGATGGACGGCAATACGGGCAAAGAAGAAGGAGCCGCCCCAGATCAGACCGAGCAGGACCAGCAGGCCCCAGATCCAGGCATTCATTCTGCTGTCCACGCCGCTTCCTCCACCGTAAGCCGGTCGTTTACGAAGACCGGCACCCGCTTCAGATCTGATGCTTAGCGCAGACGGCGGACCGCGCCACCCGTTTCTTGCGAAGTGGGCGGCGTTAGGTGTCAGCGGTGATCAGAGAGCGTTGAGAAGGGCAGGTGTGGCCCAGCCGTCGGCCGGCATGCCGAGGCGCTGCTGCTCCTTCTGGATAGCGACACGCGTGCCAGAGCCGAGGATGCCGTCGATCTCGCCGACATCGTGGCCAAGGGACTGCAATTTGGTCTGCAGCGCTTTCATCTGGTCGCTGGCGAGTCCCTGTTCCGGCACGCCCTTGAGATAGGGCTCGGCGCCCGAAAGACGCGTCCCGAAATAGGCGGCCGATGTCGTGTAGATGAACGACTTGTTCCATTCGAGATAGATCTTGAAATTCGGGTAGGCGATGAAGGCCGGTCCCATGCGGCCCTGCGGCAGCACCAGATCGCCTTCGAGATTGCCGAAGGCGGTATTTCCGTCGCGCGGCTTGACGCCGAGCGCGAACCACTCGCCGGCCTTCATCGTGCCGCCGAGGCCCGATTTTTCCCAGGGCAGGTTATCCGGCACGGTCACTTCCTGCAGCCAGGGCTGGCCGCGTTCGAAGCCGAGATGTTGGATGAATTTCGCTGCCGTCAGGATGGCATCCGGGCCGCTCTGCTTCAGGCGGATATGGCCGTCGCCGTCGCCGTCCATGCCATAGGCGATGATGTCGCGCGGCAGCATCTGCACCTGGCCGATTTCGCCGGCCCAGGCGCCGGTATTGGTAGCGGGGTCGAGGTCGCCGTGCTGAACCATCTCGACGAGGGCGATCAGCTGCGGGCGGAAGAGTTCGGGGCGGCGGCAATCATGCGACAGCGTCACCAGAGCATTGCGGGTATTGAAATCGCCCTGGACGGCGCCGAAATCGGTTTCCATCGCCCAGAAGGCAGTGATGACGCCGGAGGGAACGCCGAATTCCTGTTCGGCGCGGGCAAAGACCTCGGCATATTGCTTCATCTTCTGGCGGCCGATGTCGAGGCGGGCCTGGCTGACGGTGCGCTGGGAGAATTCGAGGAAGGTCTGCTTGAAGACGCCCTGGGCCCGATCCCGGCTCAGAACTTTGGGATCGATCTCGGCGCCGGCGAAGGCTGCGTCGGCGGCTGCCGCACTTGCGCCAGCGGCAACCGCATCCTTCTTGACGCCTTCAAGGAAGGCGGAGAGATCGCCGCCGCAGGGCGCTGCCGCGGCTGCGTCCGGCGCCTGCTGGGCGGCTGCTCCGCCGGCGAGGGCGAGGGCAAACAGAAGAGCGAGTGCAGAGCGGCTTGTGAGCGAGCGGTGCATGGATGCGGTCCTTATATCAAAAAGATTGCCGTCGCTTTCACAGAGGAATGTGACGGAAGCAAGAAACATCGGAAGACGTTACTAAGAATTTCTATCCTTGGAAACGGCCGCAACCCAATTGTTCCAGTTCTTTGCACTGCCGGCAAAGACATTGATATCGGTGGGACCGCTGATGCCGGGAATGACGCCGGTCGAGGTATATTGCCAGAAGGCCCAGCGGCGGTCGGAATAGGTCACCTCGGGGTGTTTTGCCACCGAACGGACCCAGAAATGATAGTCCTGGAAGTAGCCGGCCAGATTATCCCGGTGGAAATCGACCGAGGTGTAGATGATCGGGCGTTTGCCGTAATAGGCCTCCAGCCGGTCCATGAATCGCTGCATTTCGGCGCGCACGGTTTCCGGATCGGGACGATAGCGGCAGGTCTTCGATTCTGCGTTCCATTCGACATCGAGCACCGGCGGCAGGCGCATGGCCTCCTTCGGCACGTTGCGGATGAACCAGTCGGCCTGCTGATCGGCCGAGGAGCAGAAATAATAGAAATGATAGGGCGCATGCGGGATGCCAGCGGCGCGGGCCTCGCGCCAGTATTCGTCGAAACGCGGATCGACCCTGTCCTTGCCTTCGGTCGCCTTGATGAAGGCGAAGGCGACGCCGGAATTCTTCACCGTCGCCCAGTCGATATCGCCCTGCCACTTGGAGATGTCGATCCCATGGACCTGGTTCTGTTGCGGATGCTTGGGGCCGAAATCCTGCGGATCCGTATCCTTGAAACGCATCTTCGGCTTGATCGATGCCGTTTCGAGATAGTCATACCCGGAGGAGGAGCAGCCGGCCAACAGGATGGCCAGGGGCAAAACGCAAAACAAAAGCCGGCGCATGGGCGTCCCGTCGTAACTCGAATGATCTCTTTGCCCCACAGCCTGACCTTCGAAAAAGACGAGTCGGCAGAGGATAACCCTCTTTTCACCATATCAACGTAAAAATTCGGTTAGTTTCAAGTGAATTATGAGCGCTTGCTGATAATAGCCGCCCGCCAGGCATAACCGCCGCCGACGGTACCGAACAACAATCTCGCGTTGTTTTCATGGGCTTGCGCTTCCAGGACGTCGCGCAGATCGAGGCGCGGGGTGACGTGGAATTTCGCAAGCCATGACTGCAGCATGTGGCGGAACCAGCCGGGCAGGCCCTCCTGCTGGCCGAAATCGACGATGTGCAGCTGGCCGCCGGGGTTGAGTGCGGCGATCGACGCATCGACGGCGCGCTCCCAGTCGGGGATCATCGATAGGGTATAGGAGATCAGGATGCGGTCGAAGCCGCTGACGCCGAATTCGCGCGGCGTGAACGCCGTGGCGTCGGCGACGCGGAATTCCGGGATGGTCGCCTTGGTGGCGAAGGTCTTGCGCGCCGAAATCAGCATTTCCTGGGAAATGTCGAGGCCGAACAGCTTCGCGGTCGGGAAATGCCGATGAGCGAAGGCCATGTTACGCCCGGTGCCGCAGCCCACTTCAAGCAGGGTGCCGCCCTCGGGCACGTCGAGATTGCGGATCGTGCTGTCACGACCGAGAAGGTAATATTTGCGGGTCAGGTCGTAGATATGGCGCTGATAGCGGTACATGCCATCCATCAGGCTGGCATGTTCGCCGCTCTTTCCTGCCGTCTCGGTGTCGACCTTGCTCACGCCTTCTTCCCGTAGATGTGGAAACCGCCGTAGATTGCCGAGCGATCGAGCGCCGTCAGCTCACGCGATTTCTCCTCGAAATAATCCCACTGGTCGCGGATCGAGGAAGACAGGCGGCCTTCGATGATGCTCTTCTCGGCCGCGGTGCGGAAGATTACGCGGGCGCCATCACGCGCCGTGCGGGTGATTTCCCGCCAGACGTCGTTCAACTGCTCGTCCGTCATCCAGTCCTGCGCGTCGAGCAGGATGTAGCGGTCGCGCGAGGCGGCCGGCTCGCGGGCCAGAAGCTCGGTGAAGCTTGCATGATGGACGTTGACGCGGTCGATATTGGCGCGGATCACCTCGTAATGCTCCGATTTCAGATAGGTCGGCAGCGGACCTTCCTCTTCGGTACCGTAGCGACGGCCGAAGGCCTGCCAGGCGAAATAGTTGTCGCGCATCGGGAAATGACAGGCGAGTTTTTCCAGGCGGTGCTTCAGCACCGGTGCGATCGAATGGTCAGCGGCGAGGCTGGCGAGCTCGTCATATTGCTGCGGTGGAATGCCGAGGCCGAAGAGCGAGCTCTTGCGGCCGGTGATCCAGCGCACGACCGGCTTTTCGAACAGCGGCGCGATCTGCTCTTCGAAGAATTGGCGCTGCTCTCGGATCGAGCGGGTCTTGGTCATCTCGCGCAGCTTGACGCCATGCAGGCGGGCAAGAAGGTGGGCTGCGCCGATGAAGCGGCCGAGCAGGCCGGTTTCGTAGATGTTGCGGTCGAAGACGGTAACGCGGCGGCGGCCGAACTTGCGGCCGTTCCAATAACTGCGGGTCGCCTCGTCTAGCTTGGCCGCGAGATGCTGGTCGTAGGCGCGGCTGTTCGACTTCTCGTTCGGCATCGCCAGGAAACGGACGAGGTCGGGATGGCCGGGAAGGTGCTTGAAGGCGGCAAGCTTCAGGCGGTTCAGCGCGATGTGGTGCGGATTGAGATCGACGACGTCGATCGAGGCCGGCGCCTTGGAGAGATAGGCGAGCATGTTGCAGCCGCCGGAGCCGATGGTGACGATGCGGTGGTTGGGCTTCAGCTCCATCGCCTGCATGTCGAGATCCGGATCCTCCCAGATCTGCGGATAGACGAGGCCGGAGAAGAGAAGGCCGAAGAGACGCTCGGAAAAACCATCCTTCGAAAAAGCCTTGTGGCGGAGAAGGGCGTCCTTGAGTTTCCGGTTCTTGCGGAAGCCGGCATCCGGTGCAAATTCTGACATGAGTCTGTCACCTTTTTAGCGTTCAGGGCGTGTAGCGCGCCACTGCTACAGTTTGATGACGTGGGCTGTAGGCGCCGTTCTCCGGAGTGATCGCCCTCCTGGTAAAGTGATCGCAATGACGGCTCTTCTCCGCCGCGGCCCCTTTCCGGCGCGTGCGATTCCTGCTTCTCTCGGGCATGGAGGAATGCCATGCGATTTGTCCTGCGTATGCCGAAGGCGCTTGCTCTCCTTGTCGTTCTCGCCGTCATCGGCGTCGCCGGCTGGCTCTTCGTCCAGCCGCCGGAATTGCTACGTGTCGGCGACGGCTATGCCGCCAAGATCGTCTGCTCCAACGTCTTCATCGCCGGCCGGGAGGCCGAGGAAGTGCTCCATGATGATGTCCAGGCGCCCGGAAATCCGCTGCTGCGGCTGGTGCGAGTCAGTGTCGACCGCGACGGCGATCGTGTGACGGCGCGCTTCATGGGACTGTTTGCGCCGAGTTATGCGCTCTATCGTGGCGCTTTCGGCTGCACGAGCGTGCCGGACGGCAATTTCGAGGCGGCGGCGAATGCGGTGCCTTTCAATGCGTCGGCCAGAGCGGAGGTGAACGAGGCTTTGTGGCCGGAGGGTGACGGCGCCGGCGATCGGCCGGACGGGAAGATCGCCGCCCTGCTTGCCGATGAGAGAGTAGCCGGCCCGGCCATGCGGGCGATCGTGGTGTTGCGCAACGGCCGCATCGTCGCCGAAACTTATGGCGCCGGCTTCTCGGCGAAGACACCGCTGATCGGCTGGTCGATGACGAAGACGGTGAATGCTGCGATCCTTGGCCGGCTGATGCTCGACGGCAAGATCTCATTCGACGACGACAATCTGCTGGCGCAGTGGAAGAACGATGCGCGCGCCAGGATCAAGGTCTCCGACCTGCTCGGCATGGAGAGCGGACTTGCCTTCAACGAGGATTATGGTGATGTCGCCGATGTGACGCGCATGCTTTATCTTGACCCCGACATGGTGTCGCTGCCGGCCAACGCACCGCTGGAGGCAGCGCCGGGTAAGCGCTTCCGCTATTCGAGCGGCACCGCGGTGCTCTTGTCGCGCATCTGGATGGACAGGGTCGGCCATGCACAGGCGGCCTTTTCCTATCCTGATGACGCGTTGTTTTCGCCGCTCGGCATGACCAGCGCCGTGTTCGAACTCGATGCGCGCGGCACGTTCGCCGGAAGCTCCTATCTCTACGCGACGGCGCGTGACTGGGCGCGCTTCGGCCAGTTCCTGCTGCAGGATGGAGTCTGGGACGGTCAACGGCTATTGCCGGAAGGTTTTGTCGGCGCCATGCGCACGCCGACGGCAGCGTCGAACGGCCGCTATACGCAGGGCCAGGCTTGGCTCGCGCCCGGCGGCCCGAGTGCCAAGTTCGGGCTGCCCGAGGATACATTCTGGCTGACGGGGCATGACGGGCAGAGCATGGCGATCGTGCCGTCCGCCAATCTGGTCGTCATCCGGCTCGGGCTGACGCCGAGCCGGCTCGGTTATCAGCCGCAGACGCTTCTCAAGGCGGTCCTGGCGACCTTGCCGCAACCGGGAGAGCCACAACAGCAGGCGGGATCGCAACGGCCAGCGCAGCCGCAGCCATAGGCGGCCTTCGTCGTTTCAGTCGTTCTATTGCTTAATAGTTGCCCTGGGCGATGTCGGTCATGCCCTTGCGCTTGGCGTCGTAATAATAGCCGCGCGCATAGAGGCGCACGGCATCGTCTTCCTTGCTGTCGGAGACGAGCCAGGCGCCGCGCAGATATTTCGCGGCATATTTGATGTTGGTCTCGGCATCGAAAAGACCGCCGGGGGCGCCGTCATACCCCATGGATTTGGCGGTGTTGTACTTGATCTGCATGAGGCCGAAATAGCCGCGCTTGTTGTAGGCCTTGGCGTTGTAGCGGCTCTCGCGATGGACGATGCGGTGGAGCAGCGTCTCGGGAATTTCGTAGAGCTTCGAATATTTCTGAATGAGCTTGGTAACGAAGCTCTTTTCGACGGTCGGCGCATCGTCCTTGTCGTCGTCGCTAAACATCGGCGGCGCCGTCGGCGGATCGATCGGCCCGGATTCATCGAACCCGTAGTCCATGCTGGAACGCGGCGTCGTATCGACTGCGGCAAGTGCCGCAAGCGCGCCGTTCTGCGGTGTCGCGGCAAAGGCAAGCTGCGTCGTCGGCTGCGCAGGGGATCCTGGACGCGGCGTCGGCACCACCGACTGGATCGCCGTCATTTCGGGCGTCAGCGGAATTTGCGCATAGGCTGCCGGCTGTATGGCGAGGTCGGCAGGCTGAGAGGCTGTCACGGTCGGCATCGCCGTCGCGGTCGGGGAAGGGGATGCCTGGGGAAGGGTGGCGCCGGCGACTGCCTGACCGGCTGTGCCTTCGGCTGTCGGAATCGCAGCAAGCGTGGCGTCTTCACCGGGTTTAGGCATCGGCACAACGGTCTGGGCGGCTGTCAGTTCGGCCTGAGATGTGTATTCGACGCTGGCGCATCCCGTCATCACGCCGCAGAGTATCGTCGAAACGACAAGACTGCGTTTCAGGCCGGACAATCCGATCGCTACCATTCCGCCACTTTCGTGAAATCGCGCCGCCCCGGCAGCGTATAAAAGTTACTAAAAACCTTAAGCCCTGGTGACCCCATTAACCTATTTGTGACATTCCGGCAACCACGCAATGTTACTAGGCTGCAATACGGCGATACCCGGCCGTTACGGCGCCTGCAGCGATGAGCAGCGTGCCGCCGGTACGGTTTACGGCGCGCTGGATGCTCGCCTTGCGAATCAGTCCGCGCGCGGTATGGGCGAGAAACGCATAGGTGGAAGCGTTGAGGATCGCCAGTACGAGGAATGTGGCCTCCATGATCGCCATCTGACCGACGAAAGGCAGGGCCGGATTGAGGAATTGCGGCACGAAGGCGACGAAGAAGATAATGCTCTTCGGATTGAGGGCGGTGACGACATAGGCGTGGAGGAAGATCTTGAGCGACTTCTCTTCCGGCAGATTGTCGTTGTCGGCAACCGGTTCGCCGATGATGGGAGCCCGCCAGAGCTTGATTCCCAGCCAGATCAGGTAGGCGCCGCCGATCCACTTCAGGACGGTGAAAAGGGTGGCGGAGGCGGCCAGGACGGCGCCGAGACCAAAGAGAGACGCCGTCATCGCGGTGAAGTCACCCAGCGCCACGCCGCACACCGTTGCAAACGCAGTCCTGCGGCCATGACCGAGCGCATAGGAAACGACGAGCAGTATCGTCGGCCCCGGTATGGCCAGCATAATGGCGGATGCGGCCGCAAAAGCGAGCCAAGCTTCAAGTGACATGGTGTCTCCTCCCTATTCCTCGGGAACAAGCAAAGACATCATATTAACCATCCGTCAATCACGCTTCTTTGTATTTCTGACCTATATTGTCCATGACTTCGGCAAACCATGCCGTCGAAAGGTCAAAAGCCTTGCCGCCCTTGATGCGCGGAAATTCTATAGTGCGCAATTTACCGTTCTGCGCTTCATCATGGCCGGTGACGCCGGAGACTTTGTTGAGCGCGCTTTCGACGGCGAGATCGACCATGCTTTGGATCAGCCGGAGATCGTCGCCGTTGGCCGGCGCCGATCGGGCGAAGTAGCCTGATTTCTGCACGAGCGAACGTTCGGCGTTCAACAGGCTGGCGAACTGCTTCTGGAACCAGGCGCCGACATTGATCGTGTCGATCTTCACATGGCCGAAGGCGTCGCGCTTGACGGTCTCGCCGGCGGCTTCGCGCTCCGTGACGATGGCGTCGAGGCAGGCGCCTTCGGAGACGAAGACCGTGGCGTGGCCGTTGCGGTCCATGCTCTCCTTCAGGCGGGCAGCCTCGGCGTCGAGGTCGAAGGCCATCTCAGGCAGGTAGACGGCGTCGATGCTCTTCAGATGTGCGTTCATGATCAGGCCGTCGACATACTGATTGCGGCTGGTGCGCTGGAGATAGGCGCGGGCGGTAGCGGCCGTCAGCCAGCCGCAATGGCGGCCCATGACCTCGTGGATGACGAGGGTGCGGGGGGCGGCCGTCTGCTCGTTGCCGACATTGTCGAAGAAATGCGCGCCGACTTCGGCGGCCGTCCAGGCGCCGAGCGACTGGCGGATAGGCACGACGTCGTTGTCGACAGTCTTCGGCAGGCCGACGACGGTGAGGTTGTAACCGTTGGCGGCGAGATAGGCGGCGAGGTCGGCGGCCGTGGTGTTGGTGTCGTCGCCGCCGATCGTGTGGAGAATGGTGATACCATCATTGGCGAGGCGTTCGGCGGCAATCCGCAGCGGGTTCTCGCCTTCCTTGACCAAGCCGCGCTTGACGCAATCGGCGGCGTTGGTGAGCTTGACGCGGCTGTTGCCGATCGGCGAGCCGCCGTAGCGATGCAGCAGCGGCGCCTTTTCGCGCATTTCGCGGGTGATCTCGATGCTGTCGCCGAGCAGTACGCCCTGGTAGCCGGACTTGTAGGCGACGATATCGAGGTCGGGGGCGATGTCGCTGTAGCGTTCGATGAGGCCGCCGACGGCGGAGGAGAGACAGGGCGCAAGGCCTCCGGCGGTCAGCATTGCAACTTTCTGCTTGGCCATGATCCCTCCTATGGCGTTTCGGTGCGGCGGCATCAGCTATAGGCGTCGCATCAAAGTCGATTCAAGCGATGCGCTTAGCTCATTGTTTTTATGCACGTCGCTATCCCGGAACCGCTGCACTTCCGGGCGAAATGCATGAGCGCATGGATGCGGCAGGGAAAGGAGCCTGTAAAGTAAAGAATTTACGAAAAAGCGCCTTTCTGCCGCGTAGTGACCGGAAGAACTGATATAATCGTTTCAGGCCGGTTCTGACTGCCGAGAACAGTTGTGGAAATTGCCGGCGTGGCGCGCACCGTAGCGGAAGTGCCGAGTGCACGAGAATCCTTTGCTGCGGTGCGACAATTACAAAATCGTGAAAACTGTGTTCGGCCCTACGACCAATAGCCGCCTTGCAAAGGCTACGATTCTTTGGTCAAGCTGTTTGCATATAAGCCTATAATCATGCGAGAGATTTCGATGTCCTTCTGGGAAAAACTGTTGAATGCCATTGGCAATACCGCGGGCAATGCGCTGTCTGCGGTGGTCGAGGCTATCCGAACAGTTTTCGAAGGCGATCCCGAGACCCGGCGCAAAGTGGCTTTCTCCGTGGCGATCATCGCGCTGTCAGCCAAGATGGCCAAGGCCGACGGCATCGTCAGCGAGAAGGAGGTCGAAGCCTTCCGCGAAATCTTCGAATTCCCACAGGATCAGGCAAAGAACGTCGCCAGGCTTTACAACCTTGCACGCCAGGACGTCGCTGGCTACGAGGCCTATGCCGAACGGCTCTCGACGCTCTGCGTCACCTGCGCGGCCAATTGCACCGTGCTGGAAGACGTGCTCGACGGCCTCTTCCACATCGCCAAGGCCGATGGGCTGATCCACGAGAAGGAACTGAATTTCCTCAGCCATATCGGTGAGATCTTCCAGATGAGCGAGACCCGCTTCGAGCAGATCGCCGCACGCCATGTCTCGTCCGGCCGCGATCCCTATAAGGTGCTCGGCGTCTCGCCGTCGGATGATTTCCCGACCATCCGCCGCCGCTACCATGGCCTCGTCAGCGAACATCATCCCGACCGGCTGATCTCGCGCGGCGTGCCCAAGGAATTCCACGTGATCGCCAACGAACGCATGGCGGCGCTGAATGCAGCCTATGCGGCGATCGAGAAGGAACGCCGTGCCGCATGACCTCGTTCGAGGCCGACTGCCGCAGCGCCCGCGTGCAGCCTTCGCCAAACCACGGCGAGCGGACGGACGGGCGCCGTCCAGACATGGTCCTGTTGCACTATACCGGCATGCCAACGGCAGATGGCGCGCTCGACTGGCTCTGTCGCGTCGAAAGCCAGGTTTCCAGCCACTATTTCGTGCATGAGAACGGTGAGGTGGTGCAGCTCGTACCGGAGGCGCGGCGTGCCTGGCACGCTGGAAAGAGCAGTTGGCAGGGCGAGACGGATATCAATTCGCTGTCGATCGGTATCGAGATCGCCAATGCCGGCCATCCCGGCGGGCTTCCCGATTATCCGAATGAGCAGATCACCGCGGTGACCGAATTGTGTCGCGACTGTGTCAAACGTTGGTCGATCGCGCCGGAACGGGTCCTCGGGCACTCCGATGTAGCCCCGATCCGCAAGGTTGATCCGGGCGAAAAATTCCCCTGGGCCGAACTTCACCGGGCGGGCATCGGGCACTGGGTCGAGCCGGCAACGATCACCGGCGGACGCTTCTTCCAGCGGGGTGACGCCGGCCAGCCTGTCGAAGCACTGCAGTCGATGCTGTCTCTCTATGGCTACAGCACTGAAATCACAGGTCAATTTTCCGAAAAGACGGCAGGTGACGTGGAAGCCTTCCAACGCCATTTTCGTCCCGAACGGGTGGACGGCATCGCCGATTTCTCGACAATCGATACGCTGCACCGGCTGCTGTCGGCGCTGCCGCGTTATTCCTGAGCGGAAGAGCCGGACATCAGGGCGGATTTCTCGCGACCGGCGGGAAAACCACCTCGCCACATCATTTCCCTATTATCTCCTCATTGCGATGGTCTAAGAACGCCCGCTGAACAGCGCTCGCGGCCTTTCCAAGTGTAACGATGAGCGCCAAATGAAACGATAAGAATTGCTGCGGAACACGGTCAATCCTTGATCGCGTATAACCGGATGACGGCGAGGCGCGCAGTCCTGCAATTCTATGGGTCGGAGTGAATAGACTACATGAAGAATATGATTGTTGGTGCTGCGGCATGCGTTGGCATGCTGCTGGCGGGATATAGTTTTGCCTTGGCGGGGGATGACTGGGGTGCCAGGGCCGAAACCATCTCGTTGAAAACCGTCGATCGCCAGAGCGGTTACGCCATGCCGGATTTTTCCACGAGCACTCCCTATGCCGTGCTGATCAATAAATATGCCGCCGAATACAACGTGCCCGTCGCGCTCGCCCAGGCTGTCGTGCGCGTCGAGAGCAATTTCAATCCGAATGCCCGCGGCAGCGCCGGCGAAGTCGGCCTGATGCAGATCAAGCCGGCGACGGCGCGGATGATGGGTTACTCCGGTACGAAGAAAGGCCTGTTCGATCCGGAGACCAACATCAAATACGGGATGAAATATCTGGCGGCCGCCCATCAGCTCGGTGGCGGGCAGACCTGCAACACTATCCTGAAATACAATGCCGGCCATGCCGCTACCCGCATGAACCCGGTATCCAAGACCTATTGCGGCAAGGTGCTGGCGATGCTCGATTGAGCTTCGCCAGACGGGTCGGGAGAAATTTCTTTCCGGCATTTTTGCGATATGAATCAGAACGCTCGCCGTGATATCCCCACCTGAAACGAGGTGGGCTACCTCGATACGAGGTTAGATATGGCAGTCGATTTCAGGTTCATCATCATCGGACGCGGCATGATGGGTGCCGCTGCCGCACGACACCTCTCGTCGATGGCCGACGGCATTGCATTGATCGGCCCGCGCGAGCCGGAGCAACGCAACGCCCACGAGGGGATATTTGCCAGCCATTACGACGAAGCGCGCATCACCCGCACCTTCGACGGCAATCTGGCCTGGGGAAGTTTCGCCGCCCGGGCGCTCGACCGCTACGGCGAGATCGAGGCAAGGAGCGGCATTTCCTTCTATTCGGAGGTCGGCTGCCTCTTCACCGGTCCGACGGTGAAGGATGAGCGGGACTACATCAACCGGGCGCTGACTGTCAGCCGGACGCTTGGCAGCGATATCGAGACCATCGCGCCGTCGGAACTTCGCCAACGTTTTTCCTATCTTGCCGTCGATCCTGATTTCACGGGATATTTCGAGCGCAAGCGCGCCGGGCACATCAACCCGCGGGCACTGGTGCGGGCGCAGACGAGGCTTGCCGAACAGGGCGGTGTTGCGCTGATCGAGGCAACTGCGACATCGGTGCGCGATGCCGGTTCGCATGTCGAGGTGACGGTCGGCGACAGACGCTACAGCGCCGAGCGCGTGTTGGTCGCTGCCGGCGGTTTCAGCAATTTCCATGCCCTGCTGCCGCGTCCTGTCGACACCAGAGTCCTGGCGCGCACGGTCGCCTTCTACGAGATCGGCGAGCGCGAGATGGCGACCTTCGGTGATATGCCGTCGACGATCGTGCTCGGCGACCGGGAGGAGGACCACATCTATATCCTGCCGCCGGTGCGTTATCCCGACGGCAAGACCTATCTGAAGCTCGGTGGCGACACCGAGGCACTTTCCTTCGACAGGTTGGAGGATGTCGGCGCGTGGTTCCGTTCAGACGGCAATGCTGCCGAGCGCGATAATCTCTCAGCCATCGCCCTGCAACTGATGCCGGAGCTTGCCAGCTGCCCGGTCACTTCGGCGCCCTGCGTGGCGAATTTCACACCGACCGGTTATCCCTATGCCGGATATACCCAGTCGCCGCGCATCGCGGTGCTCACCGGCGGCAATTTCGTCGCGGCCAAATCCTCCGACGAACTTGGGCGGCTGGGAGCGGTGCTTCTTACGGAAGGGCAACTTGGCGACGCGGATTTCGGCAGTGAACTCACGCCGGTCTTCGTTTGAGGAGAAATGCGATGACAATCGATTTCAAATACATCGTCGTTGGGCGCGGGCTAATGGGGGCTGCGGCGGCGCGGCATCTGGCGCGCCAAGCGGACGGTGTTGCGGTGATCGGCCCGGACGAACCTGATGATCGCAAGGCGCATCAGGGCGTTTTCGCCAGCCATTACGATGAAGGGCGCATCACCCGCACCATCGATCCTGACCGCAACTGGGCGCTGCTCGCCAACCGCTCGATCGGTCGCTATGGCGAGATCGCCCGCGACAGCGGCATCGACTTTTATCGCGAGGCCGGCTGCGTCGTTGTCGCGCTTGATCGAAGCGATTATCTCGAAAAGACCCGGCAGGCTGCCGTTTTGCTGGACGTCGAAACCAGCCTTCTCGACGCGGCCGGGCTGAAGGCCGCCTTTCCCTTCTTCGCCTTCCCCGATGGCGCCGCCGGCGTCTTCGAGGCGAGAGGGGCCGGGCATATCAGCCCGCGCAAGCTGGTGAAGGCGCAGTCGCTGCTGGCTGAAAGGGCAGGTGCTGCCGTCATTTGCGACCATGTCGTCTCGATCCGCAGCGAGGGCGGATCGGCTGTCGTCGAGACTGCAGGCGGCCGGACCTATCGCGGTGAAAAGGTGCTGCTGGCTGCGGGCGGATTTTCTATTGCCGAGAATCTGTTGCCGAAGCCCGTTGCCATGACGGTTTATGGTCGGACCGTCACGCTTTTCGAAGTGAGCGAGACCGACGCGGCGCGCCTTGCGACCATGCCGTCGCTCATTCTAAATGTGCCCGGCCTCCATATCTATCTGCTGCCGCCGATCCGCTATCCCGACGGCAAACTCTACCTGAAGATCGGCGGTGATCCCGACGATTTGGCACTCGGCGACGAGGCGGCGATGCGGGCCTGGTTCAAAACAGAAGGGCGCGACAGCGTGGGGGCACACCTCAAGCGCATCGTTGAAGGTCTCGTGCCCGACTTGGTGCCGCTCTCGATTTCGACGGCCGCCTGCGTCGTGTCGCAGACGGCGAGTGGTTACCCGATGATCGGCTATACCTCATCGCCAGAAATCGCGGTGGCGACGGGCTGTGCTGGCACGTCGGCCAAGAGTTCGGACGAAATCGGCCGGCTTGGGGCCGAGCTGCTTTTGGCAGGCGGAATCAGCGAACAAGGCTACTCCACGGATTTCACACCGCAATTTCGCTAAATAAATTTTGATTTCGGTGGCAATTGCCCTCTCTCTCGTTTATGGGAGCCCTGCCAGTTGGCTGGGCAGCCGCGCTTTATCAATGCCGAAAGGCGGTAGGGTGAGGAAAGTCCGGGCTCCACGGAAACACGGTGCCGGATAACGTCCGGCGAGGGCGACCTCAGGGAAAGTGCCACAGAAAGCAAACCGCCTGTCATGACAGGTAAGGGTGAAAGGGTGGGGTAAGAGCCCACCGCATCTCCGGCAACGGAAATGGCACGGTAAACCCCACCGGGAGCAAGACCGAATAGGGATGACGTGGCAGGCCGAAAGGCCTTCCGGCCGGTTTCCAGGCCAGCCATCCGGGTGGGTTGCGCGAGGCAGCGTGCGAGCGCTGTCCCAGAGGAATGGCTGCCACGTTCCGGTTCACGCCGGAGCCATACAGAACCCGGCTTACAGGCCAACTGGCGATTAACTTTTGTGGCGCGATCAAGCCGCAATTTCAAGAATCACTTCCAGATAAGTTGCTGAAACTGAAAGTTTTCAAGTGGATGCTCATGCAATCCGCCGGGCGAAAATTCTTTTTGCGAAAGCACGGTTGCGCGCCATCGTGAGAGGGTGATCCTAACCCTTTGTTAAACTTAACGGCTTATAAATTTTTGATCATGCGTCCACTGCAAAATGGGCGCATCCCATTGACGCCCATATGGTCCCATGCTATCCCAAATGCGCACTGCACCGGGGCAATCATCTGCCCATTCATCGCAAAGCAAAGGCGTCTTCCTTTCCGGAAGCGTCGGAGGGGTTTTTGCTCATCCGGCTTGCGAAGCTGTGTCTGATATCGGGAGTTTCGGGCGTCTTTTGGTCCGGATCCCTGCGGGAACGGATGTTTCGTGTGATGAGCCGCTTCCTTTCGAGTGCGACCAACAGGATCGATGCCAAAGGCAGGGTTTCCGTGCCTTCCGCGTTCCGTTCCGTGCTGGCGCAGCGCAATGTTCAGGAGCTCTATTGCTTCCAGGACTTTGTGTTTCCGGCGATCAGCGTCGGCGGTCCGGATCTTCTCGAAAGATTCGAACGGCGGATTGCTGCGGAGGATCCGTTTTCGCCGGATGCGAACGAGATGTCGCTTCTCATTCATGGAGGCGGGGTCTTCATGAAGCTCGACGCCGAGGGACGGCTGATGGTCACGGATTTCATTCGCGGCTTTACCGGCATCTCGGACGAAGTGACCTTCGTCGGTCGGGCGGACTATTTTCAGCTCTGGCAGCCGCAGGCTTTTGTGGCTGCGCAGGTGCAGGCACGAGGGGAGCGCAAGCTGGCGGGCAAGCGTTCCTGAAAGAACGAGGGAACGGAATGGTGGCGAATCCTGGCGGAGGTTCAACTGATGCCGGTGGCGGACCGGTTCGTCACATTCCTGTCCTTCTCGATGAAGTGCTTTCAGCGCTGGCGCCCACGCCCGGCAAGCTCATTCTCGACGGTACCTTCGGTGCGGGCGGTTACAGCTCGGCCATCCTTGCTGCCGGCGCCGAGGTGATCGCGCTCGACCGCGATCCAACGGCGATTGCCGCTGGCCAGGCAATGGTCGCCGCCCATGGTGACCGTCTCAAGCTCGTTCATTCGCAATTCTCACATCTTGCCGATCATGTGCCGCAAGGCGGACTTGACGGCGTCGTGCTCGATATCGGCGTTTCCTCCATGCAGATCGATGAGGCCGAGCGCGGTTTCTCCTTTCAGAAGAATGGACCGCTCGACATGCGCATGTCGGCGACAGGCGTTTCGGCCGCCGATGTCGTCAATCGCGCCAAAGTCGCCGATCTCATCCGCATTTTCCATTTTCTCGGCGAGGAAAGCCAGTCGCCGCGCATCGCGCATGCAATCGAGAAGCGCCGCGAGGAAAAGCCGTTCGAGACGACGCGCGATCTTGCAGGTCTCATCGAGCTCGTCACTCCACGTAAGATGAAGGACAAGATCCATCCGGCAACGCGCGTCTTCCAAGCCTTGCGCATCTTCGTCAACGATGAGCTCGCCGAACTGGCGCAGGCACTGTTTGCGGCGGAAGCAGCGCTGAAGCCGGGCGGGAGGCTCGTCGTCGTCACCTTTCATTCGCTCGAAGACCGCATCGTCAAAAAATTCTTCTCCGATCGTGCCGGCAAGGCGGCGGGGTCGCGGCATCTGCCTGTCGCGCATGAGCGGGCGGCAACCTTTGCGGCGATCGGCAAGCCGATGGTTTCGGCAAGCGATGCGGAGGCGGAGATCAATCCGCGCGCCCGCTCCGCCAAACTGCGCGCCGGACTGAGGACGGAGGCTGCGGCCGAGGCCGCGGATATGTCGCTCTTTGGGTTTCCCAATCTCGCCAGTCTCGGAAAGCTTGGAGGTTGACATGTTGAAAACGTTCGATCTCGTGCTCATCGGCGTCATGACGGCCACCGCCGCCGTCACCTATACGATCAAGCATCGCGCCGAATTGAAGCTCGAGGAGGTTCATCGCCTCGAAGCGGAGATCAAGCTCGAAGAGGACACCATCGACCTTCTCAAGGCCGACTGGGCGCTGCAATCGCAGCCGAACCGTCTTGAACGGTTGGTCAAGGCCTATGATGACGAATTGCAGCTGCAGCCGACGCAATCGACGGCGCTGGTGCATGCCAAAGAATTGCCGATGTTGAAGTCTGAGGTTCCGGTGCCCGACGTGACGGAGGCCAAGGCCAGCGCTAAAAGCGCGACCGAGCCCAGCGCCAAGGGCGCGACCGAGGCCAACGCCAAGAGCGTTACCGAGGCCGGCGCCAAAGGCGCGGCTCTTGCCGGGGCGACCGTCACGACGAAGGCGCGGCCTGTTCCAAAGCCCGCGCCGCGCGTCGAGCCGGAAGATGATGCAGATGAGATCGAAACGGGGTCGGTGGAATAATGTCGTTTCTTTCCCGCATCATGGTCTTGAAGAGCCAGGCGCATTTTTCTGCCGGCGTCTATAATCGGTTCGGCGGTCCTTCCCCTGCCGGCCTGGCGATCGAGGGCTCCCGCAAGAAGAAATCAGGGCAGGCTAAAAGCCGCGTCGGCCTGCTGATCCTCGGCTTCATGGGTGTCTACGTCATTATCGGCGGCCGTCTTGTCGAATATGCAATGAAGGATCAGGAGGTCGTCTCCAGCATCCTGCCGCCCGATCGGCTGATGGCCTCGCGCCCCGACATTCTCGACCGCAACGGCGAAGTGCTGGCGACCGACATCCGCACCGTCTCGCTGTTTGCCGAGCCCAACAAGATCGTCGATGCCGACGAGGCGGTCGAGAAGCTTGCGACGGTGCTGCCCGAACTCGACGTCAGGGACACCTATAAAAAGCTCTCGGCGAAGACCTCGCATTTCGCCTGGTTGCGCCGGCAGCTGACGCCGAAGCAGCAGAGCCAGATCCTGGCCCTCGGCATTCCCGGCATCGGCTTCCGGCCGGAGAAGCGCCGGTTCTATCCGGGCGGCTCTACCGCCGCGCACATCCTCGGCTACGTTAACATCGACAATCGTGGCGTTGCCGGGATGGAGAAATATATCGACGACCAGGGGCTCGCCGACCTCGCCTCGGTCGGCATGACCAGCGACCAGCCTCTCGAGCCGGTGCGGCTTTCGATCGACCTGCGCGTCCAGAACATCGTCCGGGACGCGGTCGTCAACGCCGTCAACAACTTCCAGTCCAAGGGCGCCGGTGCCGCTGTTATCGACGTGCATACCGGGGAAGTGCTGGCGATGGCCTCGGCGCCGGATTTCGATCCGAACGATCCGCAGCAAGGGGCCAAGGAGGGTTGGCTCAACCGGATGACCAACGGCACCTTCGAAATGGGATCGACTTTCAAGACCTTTTCGCTGGCGATGGCGCTCGACAGCGGCAAGGTCAAGATGACCGACAGTTTCGATGCCAGCAAATCGATCTATATCGGCGGCTTCACCATCCACGATTTCCATGGGCAGCGCCGCTGGCTGACCGTGCCTGAGATTTTCCAGTATTCGTCGAATATCGGCACGGCGCGCGTCATCGACAT
This sequence comes from Rhizobium sp. NZLR8, assembly GCF_019685025.1. Taxonomy (NCBI): domain Bacteria; kingdom Pseudomonadati; phylum Pseudomonadota; class Alphaproteobacteria; order Hyphomicrobiales; family Rhizobiaceae; genus Rhizobium; species Rhizobium sp. NZLR8. The sequence goes on from NZ_JABDVY010000004.1 coordinate 217,872, forward strand.
TGTCGGCATCGACGCGCAGAAGGATTATCTGACCAAGTTCGGCCTCTTGACGAAGATGCAGACCGAACTGCCTGAGGTGAAGATGCCGAGCCAGCCGCGCGTCTGGAAGAAGATCAATTCTATCACGATTTCCTTCGGCCATGGCGTCTCGACGACGGCGCTGCAGACAGGCGTGGCGGCGGCCGCCCTCGTTAACGGCGGCAAGCTGATCGAGCCGACATTCCTGCCGCGCAGCCGCGAACAGGCCGATGAGATCGCCACGCAGGTGATCAAGAAGACGACCAGCGACGAGATCCGCTATCTCCTCGATTTCAACGGATACAAGGGATCGGGCCGCGTCGCCCGCGTGCCGGGCTTTGCCGTCGGCAGCAAGACCGGCACGGCCGACAAGGTGGTGAACGGTCGTTATTCGGCGACGCTGAACTTCAATTCCTTCATTGCCGCATTCCCGATCAACGATCCGAGATATGCCGTGATCACCTTCTGCGATGAGCCGAAAACCGGCGAGAAGGCCTATGGCGGAACGATCTCCGCCGGTACCGCAGGCCCGATCGCCCGCGAGATCATCAGCCGTGCGGCCCCCATTCTCGGCATCGAGCCGAAATTCGGGGAGGGCGGATCGGCCTTGCTGGTGTCTTATTGAGTGTGAATGAATATCGGCGCCGATTCGCGAGGGGTGAACCGGTTTCAAGAGAGAAAAGTGCATTCGATGAAATTGCGAGACCTGGCCGGAGATCAGTTTCCGGAACTTGAAGCACAGCTCGAAGGCCCGGCAGGCTTGCTTGACATCTCAGGCCTGTCTTCGGACAGCCGCCATGTGGCGCCGGGCAATGCCTTCGTCGCGGTTGCCGGCACCAAGGCGGACGGCGCGGGCTTCATCGCGGATGCCGCCGGCCGGGGCGCTGCCGTCGCGATCGCCTCCCAAGCCATCGATGCCTCCATCCCGGTGCTTGCGGTCAAAGAGCCTCGCCGTTTCCTTTCGATCGCCGCTTCGCGCTTCTTCGCCAGGCAGCCCGAGACCATAGTCGCCGTCACCGGCACGGCGGGCAAAACTTCCGTCGCCTCCTTCACACGGCAGATCTGGGCGCATGCAGGTCATGCTGCGGCAATGATCGGCACGACCGGCGTCGTCTCGCCGACGCGCAACGAATATGGTTCGCTGACGACGCCCGATCCGGTGTCGCTGCACAAGCTCTTGGCCGAACTTGCCGATGAAGGTGTCACGCATGCGGCGATGGAGGCTTCCAGCCACGGCCTCAACCAATGCCGGCTCGACGGCGCTAGGCTTGCGGCGGCCGCCTTCACCAATCTCGGCCGCGACCACATGGATTATCATCCGACCGTTGAAGAATATATGGCCGCCAAGATGCGGCTTTTCGATGTGCTGCTGCCGAAGGGGTCGCCGGCGGTGATCTTCGCCGATGATCTGTGGTCGGCGCAGGCGATCAAGGCTGCGACCGATGCCGGTCACGACGTCCGCACTGTCGGGCGCAAGGGCGATTACCTCGCCTTGAAACGCGTCGAGCACTTCCGCCACAAGCAGACCGCCGAGATCCATATCGACGGCGAGATCTTCGAGGTGGACATTCCGCTGGCCGGCGATTTTCAGGTCGCCAACGCCCTGGTCGCGGCCGGGCTTGCCATGTCGACCGGCGTTGCGGCGAAGGTTGCGATGGCCGCGCTCGAAAAACTCATCGGTGCGTCCGGCCGTCTCGAACTGGTCGGCCATACGAAAGATGGCGCGCTCGCCTATGTCGACTACGCCCACAAGCCGGATGCGCTGGAAAACGTGCTAGGCTCGGTCAGACCCTTCACCACGGGCCGCGTCGTCGTTGTCTTCGGCTGTGGCGGCGACCGTGATCGCGGCAAACGGCCGATCATGGGCGAAATCGCCTGCCGACTTGCCGACGTCGTCATCGTCACCGACGATAATCCGCGCTCGGAGGAGCCGGCCTCGATTCGGGCGGAGATCATGGCGGCAGCACCCGGCGCCTCGGAAATCGCCGATCGCGCCACGGCGATCCGCGAGGCGGTTGGCATGTTGAGATCCGGCGATACGCTGATCGTCGCCGGCAAGGGGCATGAGGAAGGGCAGACGATCGGCAGCGTTACCCTGCCGTTTTCCGATCATGCGGAGGTGCGCAAGGCCTTGGAGGAACCGCAATCTTGAGCTGGCTCTGGACGACCGAAGATATGATCGCAGCAATGGCGGGGCGCCCCTTCGGCACTCCGCCCGAAGGCATCACCGGCATTTCCATCGACAGCCGCTCGATCACTCCGGGCGAAGCCTTCTTCGCGATCAAGGGTGACCGTGTCGACGGTCATGACTACGCATCGATGGCGACGGCAAACGGCGCCTCCCTTCTTGTCGTCAGCGAGGCGAGACTTCCGGCCATGGGCCGCCTGACGGTGCCGATGATCGTCGTGGAGGACGTGCTCGCAGCACTCGGCCGGCTCGGCCTTGCTTCGCGCGAGCGCTCTAAGGCCCGGATCATCGCGGTGACGGGATCTGTGGGAAAGACGACCACCAAGGAGATGCTGCGGCACGTGCTGTCGCCCTCCGGCAAGGTGCATGCTTCCGTCGCCTCCTTCAACAATCATTGGGGTGTGCCGCTGACGCTGGCGCGCATGCCTGAGGATACGGATTACGGCGTCTTCGAAGTCGGAATGAACCATCCCGGTGAGATCCGGCCGCTGGTAGCGATGATCCGTCCCGATGTCGCCATCGTCACCACAATCGCGCCGGCGCATCTCGGCAATTTCAAGAACATCAAGGAAATCGCCGCCGCCAAAGCCGAGATCTTCGAGGGGCTCGAACCGGGCGGCCATGTCGTGCTCAACCGCGACAATGACCAGTTCAATTTCCTCGACCGCACGGCGCAGTCGCTCGGCGTCGAGCATATCCATTCCTTCGGCCAGCATGCCAAGGCCGAATTCCGGCTGGCGGAATTCAACGGCTCGGACGAGAACTCGACGCTGTGGCTGACGATCGGCGGTGAGACGCTGGAGGTCGCGATCGGCGCGCCCGGCCGCCATATCGCCGAGAATGCTCTCGCAGCGCTCGGCGTCGTCAGGATCGTCGGCGCCGACATGGAAAAGGCGATCGAAGCGCTCACGACTCTGAGGCCTGAAAAGGGCAGGGGCAAGCGCCACCGGCTTTCGGTCGGCAGCGGCCGCTTCACGCTGATCGACGAGAGCTACAATGCCAATCCGGCTTCGATGCGCGCGGCGATCGCACTGCTGGCGGCTTCCGAGCCGACCGGCGGCGGACGCCGTATCGCCGTGCTCGGCGACATGCTGGAGATGGGGGAGTATGCGCAGAAGGTTCATACCGATCTTGCCGTACCGGTGCTTGCGGCCGGCATCGAACATGTCTGGCTCGCAGGAGCAGAAATGGCTGCGCTCAAGGAATCGCTGCCGGAAAGCGTCCATGTCGAATATCGCGAGAACACTGGCGAATTGACGGATTATGTATTGAACTCGGTCGCACCAGGCGACGTGTTGATGGTGAAATCGTCTCTGGGCATCGGTTTCGGCAAGATCGTCGCCGCGCTCCTTGACAAGTTCCCGCCATTTTCCGACACGCAACGCGAACTTTGATCGGGTAAACAAGGGGCCCTGAATGCTGATCTGGCTTGTCGAACTGTCGGAATATTTCAAATTTCTGAACTTGTTCAGATATATTACCTTCCGCACAGGGGCCGCTCTGTTCACCTCGGCGCTGATCGTCTTCCTGTTCGGGCCGACGATCATCAATTCGCTGCGCATCCGCCAAGGCAAGGGCCAGCCGATCCGTGCCGACGGGCCGCAGACGCATTTCAAGAAGGCCGGCACCCCGACCATGGGCGGGCTGATGATCCTTGCCGGCATCGTCGGCGCGTCGCTGCTGTGGGCCGATCTTTCCAACGTTTATGTCGTCGCCACTTTGCTGGTGACGCTCGGCTTCGGCGCGATTGGCTTCTACGACGATTATCTCAAGGTCACGAAGCAGAGCCACATGGGCTTTTCCGGCAAGGCCCGTCTCGGCATCGAATTTGTCATCGCCGGCATTGCCGTCTATTTCATGATGCGCACCGCCCTTGCCTCGGGCATTGCCGGTTCGACCTTCGGTTCTTCGATCGCCTTTCCTTTCTTCAAGGACTTCATGATCAATATCGGCATCATGTTCGTCGTCTTCGGCGGCTTTGTCATCGTCGGCGCCGGCAATGCCGTCAACCTGACTGACGGCCTCGACGGGCTTGCCATCGTGCCTGTGATGATCGCTGCCGCCTCCTTCGGCGTCATTGCCTATCTCGCCGGCAACGTGGTGTTTGCGAACTACCTGCAGATCAATTTCGTGCCCGGCACCGGCGAGCTCGCCGTCGTCCTCGGCGCGGTCATCGGCGCCGGTCTCGGCTTTCTCTGGTTCAATGCGCCGCCGGCCGCCATCTTCATGGGCGACACCGGTTCGCTCGCACTCGGCGGCACGATCGGCACCGTTGCCGTCGCCACCAAACACGAGATCGTCATGGCGATCATCGGCGGCCTCTTCGTCATCGAGACGCTCTCGGTGATCATCCAGGTCGGCTTCTTCAAGATGACCGGCCGGCGCGTGTTCCTGATGGCGCCGATCCATCATCACTTCGAGAAGAAGGGGTGGACCGAGAGCCAGGTAGTGATCCGCTTCTGGATCATCGCCGTCGGCCTTGCCATGCTTGGCCTCTCGACGCTGAAACTGCGGTGAGCCGACGATGATCCCGGTCACGACGCTCAAGGACAGGAAGGTCGCGCTATTCGGGCTCGGCGGCTCCGGCTTTGCCACTGCGCGGGCGCTGGTCTCAGGCGGCGCCGAGGTAACCGCCTGGGACGACAATCCCGACAGCGTCGCCAAGGCTGCAGCCGAAGGCATCCGGACGGAGGACCTGCACACTATCGACTGGAGCCAGCAGGCGCTGTTCGTACTGTCGCCCGGCGTGCCGCTCACCCATCCAAAGCCGCACTGGACCGTCGATCTTGCGCGCGCCGCCGGCGTCGATATCGTTGGCGACGTCGAGCTCTTCGTGCGCGAGCGCCGCGCCCATGCGCCTGATTGCCCGTTCATTGCCATCACAGGCACCAACGGCAAGTCGACGACGACAGCATTGATCGCCCATATCCTGAAATCATCAGGCTACGATACGCAGCTCGGCGGGAATATCGGCACGGCGGTCTTGACGCTCGATCCGCCGAAGGCCGAGCGCTATTACGTCGTCGAATGCTCCTCCTATCAGATCGATCTGGCGCCGACGCTGAACCCGTCCGCCGGCATCCTGCTCAACCTGACGCCTGATCACCTCGACCGCCACGGCACGATGCAGCATTATGCCGATATCAAGGAACGGCTGGTTGCCGGCAGCGATGTCGCGATCGTCGGCGTCGACGACAGCCATTCGGCGCTGATTGCCGACCGCGTCGAGCGGGCGGATGTCAAGGTAGTCCGCATTTCGCGCCGCAGCGTAGTGGCATCAGGCATTTATGCCGAGGGAAGCAGGCTCATTCAGGCAGCCGGCGGCGCCATGCTGCCCTTCGCCGATCTCGACGGTATCCAGACGCTGCGCGGCAGCCATAATGCGCAGAACGCCGCCGCAGCTGTGGCCGCCTGCCTTGCCGTCGGAATTTCCGCTGACGACATTCGCACCGGCCTTGCCTCGTTTCCCGGCCTCAAGCATCGCATGCAGCCTGTAGGGCAGCGCGGCCGCGTCGTTTTCGTCAATGATTCCAAAGCAACCAATGCGGATGCTGCAGCGCCGGCCCTTTCGAGCTATGATCGCATCTACTGGATCGCCGGCGGCCTGCCGAAGGCTGGCGGCATTACAACACTCGCTCCCTATTTCCCGCGCATCGCCAAGGCCTATCTGATCGGCGAGGCGGCGGCGGAATTCGCTGCGACGCTCGGCGAGGCTGCGCCCTACGAGATCTCCGGCACGCTGGAGCGTGCGGTTGCGCATGCGGCAGCCGATGCCGAGCGCGACGAGAGCAGCGCTTCGGCCGTGATGTTATCCCCGGCTTGCGCAAGCTTCGATCAGTATAAGAATTTCGAAGTCAGGGGCGATGCCTTCGTCGGCCACGTCGCAGCGCTTGACGGAATTGCGATGCTGATCGGTTCGGCAACAGGAGAGAAATGACATGGTAAGCCGCGCGGAACGTGGGCCTCTGGCCGATTGGTTCTGGACCATCGACCGCTTCTTCCTGGCGATGTTCATCTTCCTGATGGGCATCGGTTTCATGCTGTCGTTCGCGGCATCTCCGGCTGTCGCCGAGCGCATCGGGCTCGAGCCTTTCCACTTCGTCAAGCGCCATGCAGCCTTCATGATCCCTTCGATCTCCGTCATGCTCGGGCTGTCGTTCCTGACGCCACGCCAGGTGCGGCGAACGGCGATCCTGCTGCTGATCATCTCGATCGCCATGATGGTGCTGGTGCTGTTCGTCGGGCAGGAGGTCAAGGGCGGCAGGCGCTGGATCTGGATCGCCGGCCTTTCGATCCAGCCGTCGGAATTCATGAAGCCGGCCTTCGTCGTGGTTTGCGCCTGGTTGTTTGCCGAACATGCGCGCCAGCCGGAGATCCCCGGCAATCTTTTCGCCATCATCCTGTTTGCCATCGTCGCCGCTCTGCTCGTCGCGCAACCCGACCTCGGCCAGACCATCCTGACGACGGCCGTCTGGGGCGGGATGTTCTTCATGGCCGGCATGCCGTGGATATGGATCATGCTGCTTGGCATCGGCGGCGCCGGCGGCCTGCTCAGCGCCTATTACGTCTTCCCGCACGTTGCGCTGCGAATAGACAAGTTCATGACCGGCGAGGGCGACACGTTCCAGATCGACACCGCGCGCGAGGCGATCATCCGCGGCAGCTGGTTCGGCCAGGGGCCAGGCGAGGGTATCGTCAAACGGATCATCCCGGATGCGCATACCGATTTCATCTTCTCGGTCGCGGCCGAGGAATTCGGCATCGTCTTCTGCATAGCGCTGGTTGCGCTGTTTACCGTGCTGGTGCTGCGCGGCCTCTCTCATGCCTACCGCGAGCGCAACGACTTCAACCGTTTCGCCGTTGCCGGCCTGGTGCTGCAGATGGGCATCCAGTCGATCATCAATATCGGCGTCAATCTCGAGCTTCTGCCGGCAAAGGGCATGACGCTGCCGCTGATTTCCTACGGCGGCTCGTCCATGGTGGCGATCTGCGTCACCGCCGGCTTCATTCTGGCGCTGACGCGCCATCGACCGGAAAAACGCGCGCAGGACCGGAGCCTTTTCCGCGTCCCGCACGGCATGCCGGCGGAGTAAAAGCCATGAGCAAAGGCATCGTGCTGCTTGCCGCCGGGGGAACCGGTGGTCATGTGTTCCCGGCGGAGGCGCTGGCCTTCAAGCTGAAGGAGCGCGGCTACGCGGTGCATCTCGTCACGGACAGCCGGGCCGAGCGTTATGCCGGCAAGTTCCCGGCAGAGGAGATCCATATCGTGCCGTCGGCGACGATCGGCTCGAAGAACCCGGTTGCTGTCGCACGCTCACTGTGGACGCTCTGGAGCGGTATGCGGGCGGCAAAGAAGCTGATCCAGCGGCTGAAGCCGGTTATCGTCGTCGGTTTCGGCGGTTATCCGACAGTGCCGCCGCTACTCGCCGCCACCCGGCTCGGTGTGCCGTCGATGATCCACGAGCAGAACGCCGTGATGGGCCGCGCCAACAAGGCCTTGGCGACACGCGTGCAGGGTATCGCCGGCGGTTTCCTGCCGGAGGGCGGCGGCGCCTTCCCGGACAAGACGGTGACGACGGGCAATCCGGTCCGCCCGGCGATCATCACCGCCGCCGAGGTGCCTTACACGCCCTCGCATCCCGACGAAGCCTTCAACCTCGTCGTTTTCGGCGGCAGCCAGGGCGCGCAATATTTCTCCAAGGCGCTGCCGACGGCGATCAGCCTGCTCGACGACACGCTTCGCGTGCGCCTGCGCATCACCCAGCAGGTGCGCCCCGAGGATATGGAAATGGTCGGCGGCTGCGTCGCCAAGCTGGAGATGGGCGCCGATATCGCCCCCTTCTTCACCGACATGGCCGAGCGGCTGGCAAGGGCGCATCTCGTCATCTGCCGTTCGGGCGCTTCGACGGTTTCGGAAATCTCCGTCATCGGCCGGCCGGCCGTGCTGGTGCCTTACCCGCACGCTCTCGATCACGACCAGGCGGCGAACGCCGCAGCACTGGCTGCGACCGGCGGGGCCAAGGTAATTGCCCAGTCGCAGCTTTCGCCGGAGAAGATCGCGGCGATCCTGACGGCTGTGATGAACGATCCGGAAAAGCTTTCGCACATGGCAGCGGCGGCGAAGCTGGCCGGGAAACCCGATGCCGCGAACTTGCTTGCCGACATGGTTGAGGCTATTGCCGCCGGACGGACAATTGCGGAATTCAAGAGGACACGCGCATGAAACTGCCGAAGGCGATCGGTCTCGTTCATTTCATCGGCATCGGCGGCATCGGCATGAGCGGCATTGCCGAGGTGCTGCACAATCTCGGCCACAAGGTGCAGGGATCTGACCAGGCCGACAGCGCCAATGTCCAGCGACTGCGCGACAAGGGCATCGAGGTGTTCGTCGGCCACCGGGCCGAAAACCTGGGCGAGGCCGAAGTCGTCGTCGTTTCGACGGCGATCAAGAAGAGCAATCCGGAACTCATCGCCGCGCGCGAAAAGCTGCTGCCGGTGGTGCGCCGCGCCGAAATGCTTGCCGAGTTGATGCGCTTCCGCAATGCGATCGCCATCGGCGGCACGCATGGCAAGACGACGACCACTTCGCTGGTCGCGACGCTGCTCGAAGCCGGCGGGCTCGACCCGACCGTGATCAACGGCGGCATCATCAACGCCTACGGGACCAATGCCCGCATGGGCGAGGGCGAGTGGATGGTGGTCGAGGCCGACGAATCGGACGGCACCTTCCTGAAGCTTCCCGCCGATGTCGCCGTCATCACCAATATCGATCCGGAACATCTCGACCATTACGGCAATTTCGATGCCGTGCGCGCCGCCTTCCGGCAGTTTGTCGAGAACGTGCCGTTCTACGGCTTCGGCGTCATGTGCCTCGACCATCCCGAGGTGCAGTCGCTGGTCGGCCGCATCGAGGATCGCAAGATCATCACCTATGGCGAGAACCCGCAGGCCGACGTGCGCTTCACGAATGTGCGCATCGACGGCACGCGGTCGATCTTCGACGTCGAAATCCGCCGCCGCCGCACCGGCCAGGTGATCGAGCTCAAGGGGCTGGTCATGCCGATGCCCGGGCGGCATAATATTTCCAACGCGACGGCGGCGATCGCTGTTGCCAACCGGCTCGGCATATCGAGCGCCGATATCGCCAAGGGGCTTGCGTCCTTCGGCGGTGTCAAGCGCCGTTTCACGCTGACCGGCGAATGGAACGGGGTGCAGGTCTTCGACGACTACGGCCACCATCCCGTCGAGATCAAGGCGGTGCTGCGCGCTGCCCGCGAATCCTGCAAGGGGCGGGTGATCGCGGTCCACCAGCCGCACCGCTATAGCCGCCTTGCGAGCCTATTCGAGGAATTCGCCGCCTGCTTCAACGACGCCGACAGCATTTTCCTCGCGCCGGTCTATGCGGCGGGCGAAGATCCGATCGCGGGTATCGATTCCGTGTCGCTGGTCTCGCGGATAAAATCCGGCGGCCATCGCGACGCCCGCTTTCTCACCTCGGCGGAGCTTCTACCGCAGATGGTTGCGGAGGTTGCAAAGCCTGGCGATTTCGTGGTTCTGTTGGGGGCTGGCAGCATCACATCCTGGGCGGCGGCGCTGCCCACGCAACTGGAAGGCCTATCGGGAAAGTCCGTATGAAACAGGTGAATGGGGAAAAGCTTCTCGCGTCTCTCGGAGACGGTGTAAAGGATATCCGCGGGCGCATCACGCCGGATGCCCCCATGGACCGCGTCACCTGGTTCAGGGCAGGCGGCCTGGCCGAGCTGATGTTCCAGCCGCATGACATCGACGATCTCGTCGCCTTCCTGAAGATACTGCCGGAAGAGGTGCCGCTGACGGTGATCGGCGTCGGCTCCAATATCCTGGTGCGTGACGGCGGCATTCCCGGCGTCGTGCTGCGCCTGTCCGCCAAGGGGTTCGGCTTTGTCGAGCTTGCCGGCGAAAACCGCATTCTTGCCGGCACCATCTGCCCCGATAAACATGTGGCCGCGATGGCGATGGATAACGGCATTGGTGGCTTTCATTTCTTCTACGGTATTCCAGGCAGCATCGGCGGCGCGGCGCGTATGAATGCTGGGGCAAACGGCGTGGAGACACGCGAGCGGCTGATCGAGGTCAACGCCGTCGACCGCAAGGGCAATAAGCATGTGCTTTCCAATGCCGAAATGGGCTATTCCTACCGGTATTCCGCAGCACCCGCCGAGCTGATCTTCACCTCGGTGCTATTCGAAGGCTATCCGGAAGAGCGCGCGCAGATCCGCGCCGAGATGGACGCCGTGCGCAATCACCGCGAGACGGTGCAGCCGGTGCGCGAAAAGACTGGCGGCTCGACCTTCAAGAACCCGAAGGGCCATTCGGCCTGGAAATTGGTCGACGAGGCCGGCTGCCGCGGCCTCGTCATCGGCGGAGCCCAGATGTCGTCGCTTCACTGCAACTTCATGATCAACATGGGGCAGGCGACCGGCTACGATCTCGAATATCTCGGCGAACAAGTGCGCCGCGAAGTCTTCGAGAAAGAGGGCATCAAGCTCGAATGGGAAATCAAGCGCCTCGGTGTCTTCATGCCCGGCCGCGAAGTGCGCCCGTTCCATGGCGTCACCAGCGAATAATTCTTACTTCACAGCGATCTTCAGACCTTCGCGTGGCGTGACGATGGGTGACCAGCCGAGCACGTCGCGGGTGTGGGATATGTCGACCTGCAGCGAACCGCAAAGACGCTGGTAGACGGCGTCTTTTCCGGTCAATCGCGCGCCCAGCTGCAACAGAGCGGGGGGGAAGGGAAGCAGCATTGGTTTGACACCCAACCCTGCGGCAATTCCCTCGATGAGCCCGGGCGTTGAGAGATCTTCTCCGTCGCCTGCGAGAAACGTCTGGCCGGCAGCGCCCTGATGCGTCATGCCCGTGATAATCAGATCGACGAGGTTCGGAAGCGCAACCAGCGTCCGGTGGTTTTTCAGTGACGCGAAGGGGAGCGGTATCTTCTTCCTGACAAGTCCGACGAGCAGCGCGAAGTTGCCCCTGGCGCGCGGCCCATAGACGAGCGGCGGTCGAATGACGACGACTTCGATGCCGGTTCGGGCGGAGATTTCATGCAGCCCGATTTCGCTTTCCAGCTTCGAAACACCATAGGGATCAAGCGGCATCGGCGTGTCGTCGTGGCGGAATGGCCGATCGTTCTCTTCACCATTGACTTTGATGCTGCTGATGAAAACGAGCCTTTTTACCCTGGCGCGTGCTGCCTGTTCGGCGAGATTCAGAGTGGCGGCGGTGTTGATCCGGCGGAATTCCGTCAGTGGATCGGCTGCGCGGTCATTCATGATATGCACGCGGGCGGCGAGATGGACGACGACGTCAACACCGTGAAGAGCTGCCGTCCAGTCAGTTTCGCTGGATATCTCGATGGGGAAATGCCGCACACCTTCCGGAAAGCTGGCGGCTGAAGATCGCGTGGTTACCTGAAGCTCGCATAGCCGCTCTCTGTGCAGTCTTTCGACGAGAGGCCCACCGACAAAGCCGGCTGCGCCGGTAATGAGGCATCGCATGATCTGTTCCCCGTTTACCTTGAGTACTCCGGTTAGCCGGAAGTGTCGACCGCATCAATAAAAAAGCCGCGACAGTGGCCGTCGCGGCTTCCGGTTCATTTGCTGTCCGAGGCTCAGACCTCTTCGCGGCCCGACAGCCGGATGCAGACCAGCGAGATCACAGCCGAGGCGGCGAGGTAGTAGCCGACATAGTCCAGGCTGTAGTGGGTGGCGAGCCGGGTGGCGATAAAAGGGGCGAGCGAGGCGCCAAAAATGCCGCCGAGGTTGAAGGTCATCGAGGCGCCGGTATAGCGGATCATGGTCGGGAAGGGGGCGGCAAGGGCCGCGCCGATCGGACCGTAGGTGAAGCCCATCAAAGCAAGGCCGATGATCGAGCAAAGGAAGGCGCCGGTCAGGCCGCTGGTCAACAGCGTCGCATAGAAGAAGCCGAAGATCGCAATGGCAATCGTCGTCAGCGTCAGGATGAGGCGGCGCGAATAGCGGTCGGAGAGCCAACCGGAAAGCGGGATGGTCAGGCCGAAAAAGACGACGCCGACAAGCTGGACGACCAGGAACTGCTCGCGGGAATAACCGAGCCCGCCCTTTTCCAAAGGTGTCGTGCCCCAGGAGAGCGTGAACACCGTCATCAGGTAGAACAGCACGAAGGTGGCGACCGCGATGAAGGTGCCGAGGATCAGACTGCGCAGATGACCGCGGAAGACGACCGCGATCGGCACGGCGACGCGTTCGTGCTTTTCGACGGCTTTGCGGAATTCCGGCGTTTCGGCGATCTTCAGGCGGACATAGAGGCCGACGGCGACCAGGGCGAGGCTGGCGATAAAGGGGATGCGCCAGCCATAGTCGAGGAAGTCCTCGTTGCTCATCGTTTCCGTCAGGATGAGGAAGAAGCCGGAGGAAAGGATGAAGCCGATCGGGGCGCCGAGCTGCGGGAACATGGCGTACCAGCTGCGCTTGCCGGGAGGAGCGTTTTCGGTGGCGAGCAGGACGGCGCCGCCCCATTCGCCGCCGAGGCCGAGGCCCTGACCGAAGCGGCAAAGCGCCAGCAGCAAGGGTGCCGCGATGCCGATCGAATCATAGCCCGGCAGCAGGCCGATCAGAACGGTCGAAAGCCCCATCGTCATCAGCGCAGCAACCAGTGTCGCCTTGCGGCCGATGCGGTCGCCGAAATGGCCGAAAATTACAGCGCCGATGGGGCGGGCGAAAAAGGCGATCGAGAAGGTGACAAGCGACTGCAGCGTTGCGGCGTTCGAATCGCTTGCCGGGAAGAAGAGATGCGGGAAGACGAGGACGGCTGCCGTCGCGTAGACGTAGAAGTCGAAGAATTCGATCGTGGTGCCGACGAGGCTGGCGATGAGAACGCGTGACGGGGAATTGACTTGCGCGCTCGAGGCAGGGGTCGGCGATGCGGAGATCGCGTCTGTCATTTTCTTTCCAATCAGTATTTCAATGAAACGGCTTGGGAGATCGGCGGGTCTTAACGCAATTTCAGCTCTGAGAAAACGTCTTCTCGCGTCGCACATATCGTATCTCGAACCCGCGGTTTCTTGCGTGGAGCTTGCCGCAGCATTTGCCGCCGGCTTGACTGGAATCGAATTGTGGCAGATTCACTATAAACTCTGTGGTTGAGGCTTAGGAGGGGCGCATGCAAAAGAGTCTTGTTGCCGAGTTTCTCGGCACATTCTGGCTTGTCTTCGGTGGATGCGGCAGCGCCGTCCTTGCGGCGGCCTATCCCGAGCTGGGTATCGGTTTTGTCGGCGTGGCCTTTGCGTTCGGCCTGACCGTGCTCACCATGGCCTATGCCGCGGGCGGCATTTCGGGTGGCCATTTCAACCCCGCCGTCTCGCTCGGCCTGACCGTTGCCGGACGGTTTCCCGCGGCGCGTCTCGTTCCCTATATCGTCGTCCAGGTGCTCGGCGCCATCGCCGCGGCCGCGCTTCTCTATCTCATCGCCAGCGGCAAGGCGGGTTTCGAACTCGGCGGCTTTGCCGCCAACGGATATGGCGATCATTCCCCGGGCGGTTATTCGCTGCTTTCGGCGCTGCTGATCGAAGTGCTGCTGACCATGTTCTTCCTCATCATCATCCTGGGGTCGACCAGCAGCCGGGTGCCGGCGGGCTTCGCGCCGCTTGCGATCGGCCTCGGACTGACGCTGATCCATCTCGTTTCTATTCCCGTGACAAACACCTCGGTCAACCCGGCGCGTTCCACCGGCCAGGCGCTTTTCGTCGGCGGTTGGGCACTGCAGCAGCTCTGGCTGTTCTGGATTGCACCGCTCGCGGGCGGGGCGCTCGGCGGGCTAGTGTGGAAGTTCCTCGACGACGCCGACTGACTATAGGATCCAGAGTTATCTCATTGAGCCCGCGTGGTTTTTCCGCGCGGGCTTTTCTGTTCTCGCGGATCGGTGGGCATGTTCGCTCCAACATTCCCGAGGCGTGGGGGGTGGAGAAATGAAGCGCGCACCACGGACAAATGCCGCGCTTGGGAAGGCGGAGTTAACGAAAGTAAACACTTCATTAACCATAATGATGCTCTAATGCATCCAGATCGGACAAAGGCCTGAAACGGCGCGGACAGCTTGGCGCAAGCGTCGATTTCGAAAACGGAAGTTATTTTTGGGGGTGTTGATGAGTCGCAAGCACGTTGCTGTCCTGATGGGCGGATTTTCCTCGGAAAGGCCTGTCAGCCTTTCCTCGGGAAAGGCTTGCGCAGAGGCCCTCGAAGCAGAAGGCTTCGACGTGACGCGCATCGACGTCGCCCGCGACGTTTCCGAGAAGCTCGCCGCGTTGAAGCCCGATGTGGTCTTCAACGCGCTGCATGGGCCGTTCGGCGAGGATGGTACCATCCAGGGCATCCTGGAATATCTCGAGATCCCCTATACGCATTCGGGCGTGCTTGCCTCGGCGCTGGCGATGGACAAGGACAAGGCGAAGCTTGTTGCTGCCGCCGCCGGCATTCCGGTCGCCGAATCACATGTGGTCAACCGTTTCGCCTTTCCCTCGACGCATCCGATGAAGCCGCCCTATGTGGTGAAGCCCGTCCGAGAGGGATCGAGCTTCGGCGTCGTCATCGTCACGGAAGATCAGGCGCATCCGCCGCAGATCGTCAGCTCGCCCGAGTGGCGCTACGGCGAGGAGGTGCTTGTCGAGCGCTATGTCCATGGCCGTGAGCTCACCTGTGGTGTCATGGGCGAGACGGTGCTCGGTGTCACGGAAGTGGTGCCGCAGGGACACAATTTCTATGATTACGATTCCAAGTATGCGGCGGGCGGTTCAAAACACGTCATCCCCGCGAAAATTTCACCGAATATTTACCAAAAAATACAAACATTGGCCTTAAGGGCGCATCAGGCAATCGGTTGTCGCGGCGTCAGTCGGTCCGACTTTCGTTACGACGATCGTTTGTCCGAAGACGGCGAAATCATCTGGCTGGAGGTCAATACCCAGCCTGGTATGACTCCAACCTCGCTCGTGCCCGAAATGGCCGGTCATGCCGGCTATTCCTTTGGTCGGTTTCTCCGGTGGATGGTGGAGGACGCGTCGTGTTTGCGTTGACAGTCAAGAGGATTGGGCGTCCGAGCCATCATGCCGTGCTTCCGATCATGGAAGCCGAAGAGCGGTTCGTCCTGCCGCGTCCGCTGCGCCGCGTTACCCGCTTCCTGGTCAGTCTCGGCAGCGGCCGCATCTACATTCCGGCCCATACGGGCACGGTTTCTGCACTCGCTCTCCTGGCTGCGACCGGGCTTTACGGCATGTCGCTCGGCGGCCACACCGAAGCTGTCGCGCAGGCGACGACGACGGCGGCGGGTTTTGCGATCGAGGATGTGAAGGTCTCCGGCAACTCGGAGACTTCCGAAATCGAGATTCTGCAGCTGATCGGTCTCGATGGCACGACCTCGCTGGTCGCCCTCGACGTCGATGCTGCCCGCCGCAAGATCGTGCAGCTTCCCTGGGTCGAAAGTGTCGAGGTTCGCAAGGTCTATCCGAAGACGATCGAGGTCAAGCTCAAGGAGCGTCAGGCCTATGCGATCTGGCAGCACGGACAGGAGCTTTCCCTGATCGAGAAGAACGGCAGCGTCATTGCGCCGCTGCGCGACAACAAATTTTCGTCGCTGCCGCTCGTCGTCGGCCGCGATGCGGAAACGGCTGCGGCTTCGCTCGACGACGCCTTCTCGAAGTGGCCCGACGTGAAGGCTCGCGTGAAGGCCTATGTCTGGATATCGGGCCGTCGCTGGGATCTGCACATGGATAATGGCGTCGTCGTCAAGCTGCCGGAAGTCGGTATCGATCAGGCGCTGGCGACGCTTTCGAAGTTCGACAAGGAGCACCAGCTCCTGGAGCGGGATATTGCTGCGGTCGATCTCAGGCTGTCCGACAGAACCGCGATCCAGCTGACGCCGGAGGCGGCGGTTCGCCGGCAGACGGCGGTGACGGAACGTACGAAAGAACTGAAGAAGGCGGGGCAGAATATATGAGCTTGTTCGGTTCATCCCATTTCGGATTGCCGCGCCTGAAGCCGCTTTCGTCGAAGCGGTCGCATGTCGTTTCGGTGCTCGACATCGGCTCGACCAAGGTGGTCTGCATGATCGGCCGGCTGACGCCCCGCGAGGAAAGCCAGATCCTGCCGGGCCGGACGCACAATATCGAAATCATCGGCATCGGTCACCAGCGTTCCCGCGGCATCAAGACCGGCGTGATTGCCGATCTCGACGCGTTGGAAGGCGTCATTCGTCTCGCCGTCGACGCGGCTGAACGCATGGCGGGGCTGACCGTCGAGAGCCTGATCGTCAATCTGACGGCTGGCCGTCTCGGCAGCGATATCTACACCGCGACGATCGATCTCGGCGGCCAGGAAGTTGAACTCAACGATCTGAAGAAGGTGCTGTCGGCAGCCTGCCAGCAGTCGTTGCGCCAGGACCGCTCGGTGCTGCATTCGCTGGCGACCGGGTTTTCGCTCGATGGCGAGCGCGGCATCCGCGATCCGCTGGCAATGTATGGCGATGCGCTCGGCGTCGACATGCATGTCGTGACGGCGGAGCGCTCGGCGCTGAAGAACCTTGAACTCAGCGTCAATCGCGCGCATCTATCGGTTGAGGGCATCGTTGCAACGCCCTATGCATCGGGCCTTGCGGCGCTCGTCGACGACGAGGTCGAGCTCGGCTGTGCGGCAATCGATATGGGCGGCGGCACGACGACGATCTCGGTCTTTGCCGAAGGCAAGCTCGTTCATACGGATGCCGTCGGCCTCGGCGGCCATCACGTCACCACCGACCTTGCGCGCGGCCTTTCGACCCGCATCGAGGATGCGGAGCGGCTGAAGGTCGTGCATGCCACGGCCCTTTCGAATTCTTCTGACGAGCGCGAGCTGATCTCGATCCCGCCGATCGGCGAGGACGATCGCGACCAGCCGTCGCAGGTGCCGAGGGCGCTGGTTTCGCGCATCGTTTCGGCCCGAATCGAAGAGACAATGGAACTGATCCGCGACCGCATCCAGCGCTCCGGCTTCAGCCCGATCGTCGGCAAGCGCGTCGTCTTGACCGGTGGGGCCAGCCAGTTGACCGGCCTTGCCGACGTGGCGCGGCGCATCCTTGCCCGCAACGTCCGCATCGGCCGTCCGATGGGCGTCTCGGGATTGCCGACGGCGGCCAAGGGGCCGGCCTTTTCGACGGCCGTCGGCCTGATGATCTATCCGCAGGTCGCGGACATGGAGACACATGCGTCACAGAGCGGTCTGCTCCTGTCGCTTGGAGGAAATAACAGCCGCATAGCCCGGATGGGCCAGTGGCTGAAGGAAAGCTTCTGAAAATTGAGTAATTGGCCGGCGTGGCGATGCGGCCAGAGAGAGAAGGAACAGGTACAATGACCATCAAGCTGCAAAAGCCTGACATCACAGAGCTGAAGCCGCGCATCACCGTATTCGGCGTTGGTGGCGGTGGCGGCAATGCCGTCAACAACATGATCACCGCCGGCCTCCAGGGCGTCGACTTCGTCGTTGCCAACACGGACGCGCAGGCGCTGACGATGACCAAGGCCGAGCGCATCATCCAGCTCGGCGTCAATGTCACCGAAGGTCTCGGTGCAGGTTCGCAGCCGGAAGTCGGCCGCGCGGCGGCCGAAGAGTGCATCGATGAGATCGTCGATCACCTGAACGGCACGCATATGTGCTTCGTCACCGCCGGCATGGGCGGCGGCACCGGCACGGGTGCAGCTCCCGTCGTCGCGCAGGCCGCCCGCAACAAGGGCATCCTGACGGTCGGCGTCGTCACCAAGCCGTTCCACTTCGAAGGCGGGCGCCGCATGCGTCTGGCCGAGATGGGCATCCAGGAACTGCAGAAGTCTGTCGATACGCTGATCGTCATTCCGAACCAGAACCTCTTCCGTATTGCCAATGATAAGACGACCTTCGCCGATGCCTTCGCGATGGCCGACCAGGTTCTCTATTCTGGCGTTGCCTGCATCACCGACCTGATGGTGAAGGAAGGTCTCATCAACCTCGACTTCGCCGACGTCCGCTCGGTGATGCGCGAAATGGGCCGCGCGATGATGGGTACCGGCGAAGCCTCCGGCTCCGGCCGCGCGCTGCAGGCCGCAGAGGCTGCAATCGCCAACCCGCTGCTCGACGAGACCTCGATGAAGGGTGCCCAGGGCCTGCTGATCTCCATCACCGGCGGTCGCGACCTCACCCTCTTCGAAGTCGACGAAGCCGCGACCCGCATCCGCGAGGAAGTCGATCCCGACGCCAACATCATCCTCGGCGCCACCTTCGACGAATCGCTTGAAGGCATCATCCGCGTCTCGGTCGTCGCGACCGGCATCGATCGGGCGATGAACGAGGCTGCCGAGCGCAACCTCCAGCCAGCCGCAAGGCCGGCTATCCGTCCCTCGGCGGCTGTTGCTCCGGCAGCGGCCGCAGTTCAGCCTGCCGCCGTGATGCAGGCACCGAAGGCCATGGATCCGATCGCGCAGACCATCCGCGCAGCGGAGATGGAACGCGAGCTCGAAATTCCGGCCCCGCGCGCCGCCGCACCGCTGCAACAGCCGGTGACACAGCAGGAAACCTTCCGTCCGCAGAGCAAGATCTTCGCGCCTGCGCCGGAAGCTCCGGCAATGCGTCCGGCACCGGCGCAGCAGCAAGCTCCGGCGCCAGTCATGAGCCAGCCGGTGATGAGCCAGCCCGTCCAGCAGCAGCCAGTTCGGCAGGAGCCGATCATCCGCCAAGCGCCCGAACCGATGCGCATGCCGAAGGTCGAGGATTTCCCGCCGGTCGTCCAGGCCGAACTTGACCACCGCACGCAGCCGGCTTCCGCACATGCGGCGGAAGAACGCGGTCCGATGGGGCTGCTGAAGCGAATCACCAATTCGCTTGGCCGCCGCGACGACGACGCCGTTGCTGCCGACATGACTGCCGCACCGGCAGCCGCTTCGCAGCAGCGCCGTCCGCTGTCGCCGGAGGCCAGCCTCTACGCACCGCGTCGCGGCAACCTCGACGACCAGGGCCGGACGGTTCCGCAGGCCCGGATGATGCAGGAAGACGACCAGCTGGAAATCCCGGCATTCCTGCGTCGCCAGTCGAACTGAAGGCGTGCTTCGGCACCATTTATGCCCGGGATCAAGGTCCCGGGCATTGCTGTTTTTCAGCCCACGATTCGCAAGCGATTTCAATTGCCTGACTTCGTAACAAAGCGAAAGAAACAGTGATTTGGATTGGAGCGCCGTGGCACGTAAGTATGGTGCAACGAATCTGCCCTAGGAGACTTTTCGTGTGGCTCCTTGTGCAGAAAGAACGGTGACCGCGCCGATCGAACAGACCGCCGGTGCGGAAGAATAAAGGCAGATTTTATGGCAATTGGCTTGCTGGGTTTTCAAACGACGGTATCGCGTCCCGTGTCGCTTTCGGGCATCGGGGTGCATTCGGGCGCTAATGTCTCGATCACGCTGAACCCGGCCGAATCGGACACCGGCGTCGTTTTCCAGCGCCTGCATGACAATGGCGACATCACCGAACTCAAGGCTGTCTCCTCGCAGGTCGGCAATACCGACCTCTGCACCGTGCTCGGCTTCTCGCCCGCCCATTCTGTCGCGACGATCGAACATGTCATGGCGGCGATCTATGCGCTCGGCCTCGACAATGTGGTGATCGAGGTGCAGGGCTCCGAAATGCCGATCATGGACGGCAGCTCGCTGCCTTTCGTCGAGGCGATCGAGCAGGTCGGTCTGGTCTCGCTCCGCGTCAAGCGCCGCTACATCCGTATCACCAAGCCGGTGCGAATCGAGCATGGCGGCTCCTGGAGCGAATTCCGCCCCTATGACGGTACGCGCTTCGAAGTCGAGATCGATTTCGACTGCCCGCTGATCGGCCGGCAGAAGTGGGCCGGCGACATGACCGCCGCCGTCTTCAAGGCCGAGCTTTCCCGCGCCCGCACCTTCGGCTTCATGCGCGATGTCGAGCGTCTCTGGGCCTCGGGCCACGCGCTCGGCTCCTCGCTCGAAAATTCCGTCGTCATCTCGGACGACAATACCGTCATCAACGTCGAAGGGCTGCGCTACGCCAAGGACGAATTCGTCCGCCACAAGACGCTCGATGCCGTCGGCGATCTGTCGCTTGCCGGCGTCCAGTTTATCGGCTGCTACCGTTCCTATCGCGGCGGTCACAAGATGAATGCCAATGCGCTGAAGGCGCTGCTCGCCGATTCCTCCGCCTACGAGGTGGTCGAGACGTCGACACCGCGCCAGCGCGTCGCTGCCCGCGAACTGATCGCGGTCAGTGCTTCGGAATTCGCTCCCTGGTCGGCATGACCTCCAGCACATTCTCAAGACCAGGCCGCCTCTTTCCCGGAGGCGGTTTTTTTATGTCCAGCTGGGTCAGGTGCTTAACTGCCACAGCTCGGGGAAGAAGATGAAAAGCCAGTCATTCCCCGGCCGCTGCCACAAAAATGCGTTAATGCCTTATCATTGCGTTGCTCTTGATGCACATTTGTGGCTAGAAACGCCAGAGAGGCGTGGCTGCCGTGGAGCGAGCGGCGGCAGTGGGGTTCTTTCGAATGGGTTATGCAGGATCTGAAGGTATGATGAAGACAGCGCGTGCTTTGTTCGCATCGCTTCTGGTGCTCAGCGCAGGCGCCTCGATATCCGGTTGCCAGTCGGATCCCGATATCGACATCACCAAGCTCGGCCTCGAAACCGATCCGCCGGATGTGCTCTACACCCAGGGCCTTGCCAACATGAAGGCTGGCAACATGGCGGAAGCGGCGCGCAAGTTCGACGCAATCGACCGCGAGAACCCGTTCTCCGAATGGGCGCGCAAGGCGCTTGTGATGAGCACCTTCGTCAAATACCGCCAGGGCCGCCTGGACGATGCGCTTGCATCAGGCAACCGCTACATGTCGCAATATCCGAAATCCCCGGATGCGGCCTATGTGCAGTATCTCATCGGCCTCACCTATTCCAAGCAGATCGTCGACGTGACGCAGGACCAGCGCGCCTCGGCAAAGACGATCGAAGCGATGCAGGCCGTCATCGACAATTATCCGAATTCCGAATATGTCGACGACGCGCAGGCGAAGATCCGCTTCTCGCGCGATCAGCTTGCCGGCAAGGAAATGCAGATCGGCCGCTACTACATGGAGCGGAAGGAATATCTCGCCGCGATCTCGCGCTTCCGCATCGTCGTCGAGAAATATCCGAACACGAACCAGATCGAAGAGGCCCTAGCGCGCCTCGTCGAAGCTTATTATTCCATGGGCATTGTCGACGAGGCGCAGACGGCGGCTGCCGTTCTCGGCCACAATTATCCCGACAGCCAGTGGTACGCCGATTCCTACAAGCTGCTGCAGAGTGGCGGTGCCGAGCCGCGTGAGAACAAGGGCTCGTGGATCGCTGCGGCAGGCAAAAAACTTCTTCTCGGTTCCTGAGGCCAATGCTGATCCAGCTTTCGATCCGCGATATCGTCCTGATCGAGCGGCTGGATCTTGCCTTCGAGACCGGCCTCTCCGTGCTGACGGGCGAGACCGGGGCGGGCAAATCCATCCTGCTCGACAGCCTGTCGCTGGCGCTCGGTGGGCGCGGCGACGGCGGCTTGGTGCGCCATGGCGAGGATAAGGGCCAGGTGACGGCGGTGTTCGACGTCGGCATGGACCACGGCGCCCGCACCCTTCTGCGTGAAAACGGCATTGACGACGAGGGCGACCTGATCTTCCGCCGCCAGCAATCGGCGGACGGACGCACAAAGGCCTATGTCAACGACCAGCCGGTCAGCGTGCAGCTGATGCGCCAGGCCGGCCAGATGCTGGTCGAAATCCACGGACAGCACGACGATCGCGCCCTTGTCGACACCAATGCCCACCGCACTCTGCTCGATGCCTTCGGCGGTCTTACCGATGAGGTTTCCGAGGTATCCCGGCTGTATCGTCTGTGGCGCGACAGCGAGCGGGCGCTGAAGAAGCACCGCGAGAAGGTGGAAGGTGCGGCGCGCGAAGCCGACTATCTGCGTTCCTCCGTCGAGGAACTCGAGAAGCTCTCGCCGCAGGATGGCGAGGAGGACGAACTCGCCGATCGCCGGCAGAAGATGATGAAGGCCGAGCGAATCGCCGGCGATATTGCCGAGGCGTCCGAGTTCCTGAACGGCAATGCCTCGCCAGTGCCCCATATCGCCTCGCTGGTGCGCCGGCTGGAGCGCAAGAGCCATGAGGCGCCGGGCCTGCTCGAAGACACCGTGACGCTGCTTGATGCCGCGCTCGACCAGCTTTCCAACGCGCAGATGGAAGTCGAAGCAGCGCTGCGCAAGACCGAATACGATCCGAGGGAACTGGAGCGGGTCGAGGAGCGGCTTTTCGCGCTCAGGGCCGCCTCGCGCAAATACTCCGTGCCGGTCACTGAGCTGCCGGCGCTTGCCGTCCGCATGATCGCCGATCTCGCCGATCTCGACGCGGGCGAGGAGCGGCTTGCCCGGCTCGAAGCCGAGGTAGGCCTGGCACGGGAAAATTACGATGCGGCGGCGCGCGCGCTCTCCGACAAACGCCATCACGCCGGCACCGCACTGGCTGCGGCTGTGATGACGGAACTGCCGGCGCTGAAGCTTGAACGCGCCCGTTTCATGGTCGAGATCACCACGGATGCGCAGGAGGCGCTCGCCGAGGGCATTGACGTCGTCGAGTTCCATGTCCAGACCAATCCGGGCACGCGGCCGGGCTCGATCATGAAGGTCGCCTCCGGCGGCGAGCTGTCGCGTTTCCTGCTGGCCCTGAAGGTGGCGCTCGCCGATCGCGGATCGGCCCCGACGCTCGTCTTCGACGAAATCGATACCGGCGTCGGCGGGGCGGTGGCCGATGCGATCGGCCAGCGGCTGAAGCGGCTGTCGGAGCGTGTGCAGGTGCTGTCGGTCACGCATGCGCCGCAGGTCGCCGCAAGGGCGGCGACGCATC
Organism: Rhizobium sp. NZLR8; assembly: GCF_019685025.1. Lineage (NCBI taxonomy): Bacteria > Pseudomonadati > Pseudomonadota > Alphaproteobacteria > Hyphomicrobiales > Rhizobiaceae > Rhizobium > Rhizobium sp. NZLR8. Next base: position 241,033 of record NZ_JABDVY010000004.1, read on the forward strand.
TTCTGATCTCCAAGGGGCCGGCGGCCGAGGGATCCGAAAAGATTGCCACGCGCGTGGCGACGATGGCGCAGAAGGACCGCACCGAAGAGATTGCCCGCATGCTGGCGGGCGCCTCGGTGACCGAAGAGGCGAGGGCGGCGGCGAAGCGGCTGCTGGCCGGCAACGGCTGATCGCCAATCCAGCCGCTGTGACAGGCGTTCCGATTCACGCTATGCGAGTCACTCGATCAGCGGTGATCTCTTGCCATGCGTCTTTTCCATTTCAGCGATGATCCCGATATCGCCGTCTTCGAACCGCGCCCGGTCCGCATCCCCTCCCTTCGCCCGGCCGGCCGGGAATTGCTGAACGGTCCGCTCGTCTGGGCGATCGATGGCGATCATGACTTCATGTATCTCTTTCCACGTGACTGCCCGCGGATCCTGATCTGGGCGAAACCCGAGACACCGGAGACGGAGCGGCGGCGCTGGCTCGGCGATTGGCGGGCTGCGGGCTTCGTCGAGCGCCATTGGCTGGAAAGGCTCGAGTCGGAAACGATTCATCGTTATGAGATGCCGACCGACGATTTCGTCGACCTTGATGATGCGGGTATGTGGGTATGCGGCCGGCGCGTCATTCCGATTGAGCGGACTGCTATCTCGTGGCTGGATCTGGCGTTTGCGCCGCGCGGTGTGGACCTGCGGGTCGTCGATAGCCTGCGGCCGCTGAAGGGCCTCTGGAACACTGGACTGCATGTCAGCGGCATCCGGCTGCGCAATGCGAGGGATTGGGAATAGGGCGGGCAGGGTATTCCAATGCTATCCGTCTGTGCGATGCTCCGACGTGTCAATGCAGCCCAGAGCAGAGCGATCTTCCCGACGCGGCAGATACTGCCTCTCTTTTCATCCGGAAATTTTGCTCTAAAACCAATCGAGATTTTTTGGCCAGATTCCCTGGAGTAATATTCCATGTCCACCGAAGGTTTCGCCGTCGACACGTTGACGATCGAAGAGGTTGCCGCCGAACTCGAACGGCTGGCAAAGGAGATCGCGCATCACGATGCGCTCTACCACGGCAAGGACCAGCCGGAGATCTCGGATGCCGATTACGACGCGCTGAAGCGCCGCAACGATGCGCTGGAAGTGCGGTTTCCCGAGCTGATCCGGGAAGATAGCCCGTCGCGGCGTGTGGGCGCTGCGCCTTCCGTCACCTTCTCGCCGGTCGTTCATGCGCGGCCGATGTTGTCGCTCGACAATACTTTCTCACAGGAGGACGTGCAGGATTTCGTCGCCGGCGTCTATCGCTTCCTCGGCCGTCTGCCGGACCAGTCGATTGCCTTTACCGCCGAGCCGAAGATCGACGGTCTGTCGATGTCGATCCGTTACGAGAATGGCAGTCTGGTGACGGCTGCTACGCGCGGCGACGGCACGACGGGGGAGAATGTCACCGCCAACATTCGCACCATCGCAGAAATCCCCAACAAGCTGCCGAAGGGCGTGCCCGCCGTCGTGGAGATCCGCGGCGAGGTCTATATGGCCAAGAGCGACTTTCTGGCACTGAATCGGCAGATGGAGGCGGAGGGCAAGCAGACCTATGTCAATCCGCGCAATACGGCGGCCGGGTCGCTGCGCCAGCTCGACGCCAAGGTGACGGCGAGCCGCAAGCTGAAATTCTTCGCCTATGCCTGGGGCGAGATGTCGGAGATGCCTGAAGATACGCAGTTCGCAATGGTGCAGACTTTCAAGGATTGGGGATTTCCCGTGAACCCGCTGATGAAGCGGCTGAATTCCGTCGCCGACATCCTGGCGCATTATGACGAGATCGGCCTTGAGCGTCCGGATCTCGACTACGACATCGACGGCGTCGTCTACAAGGTCGACAGTCTCGAGCTGCAGGCCCGTCTCGGCTTCCGCTCGCGCAGCCCGCGTTGGGCGACGGCGCACAAATTTCCGGCCGAACAGGCCTTCACCGAGGTCGAGAAGATCGAGATCCAGGTCGGCCGCACCGGCGCACTGACGCCGGTGGCGCGGCTGAAACCGATCACCGTCGGCGGCGTCGTCGTTACCAATGCGACGCTGCACAACGAGGACTACATCAAGGGTCTCGGCAATAGTGGCGAGCGCATCCGGCCGGAGGACCACGATATCCGCGAAGGCGATACCGTCATCGTCCAGCGCGCCGGCGACGTCATTCCGCAGATCCTCGATGTGGTGATGGAAAAACGCGCCGCCGATGCCGCCGCATACGAGTTTCCGACGACCTGCCCGGTCTGCGGTTCGCATGCGGTGCGCGAAGTCAACGAGAAGACCGGTAAGATGGATTCGGTGCGCCGCTGCACCGGCGGCTTTATCTGCCGAGCGCAGGCGACCGAGCATCTGAAGCACTTCGTCTCGCGCAACGCCTTCGATATCGAGGGGCTCGGTTCGAAGCAGATCGACTTCTTCTTCGAAAACGAGGATCCGTCGCTGCAGATTCGCACGGCGCCTCAAATCTTCACGCTGGAGGAGCGGCAACTGCAATCGCTGACCAAGCTCGAAAATATCGACGGCTTCGGCAAGGTCAGCGTCGGCAAGCTTTATACGGCGATCAACGAGCGGCGCAGCATTGCGCTCCATCGCTTTATCTACGCGCTCGGCATCCGCCACATCGGCGAAACCACGGCGAAGCTGCTGGCGCGCTCCTATGGCACCTACGAAGCCTTTGAAACGGCTATGCGGGAGGCTGAGACGCTTTCCGGCGACGCCTGGAACGATCTCAACGCCATCGACGGCATCGGCGATGTCGTTGCCCGCGCCATGGTCGAATTCTACAAGGAACCGCGCAACGTTGCGGTGATTTCGGAGCTGATCAGGCAGGTGAAGCCACAGGAGGCCGAACAGCCGGTCACCTCAGGCAGTCCGGTCGCCGGCAAGACCGTGGTCTTTACCGGCTCGCTGGAAAAATTCACTCGCGACGAGGCGAAGGCGAGGGCGGAAAGCCTCGGCGCCAAGGTGGCGGGATCGGTCTCCAAGAAGACCGACATCGTCGTTGCCGGTCCCGGCGCCGGTTCCAAGCTCGACAAGGCGCGAGAGCTCGGCGTGCAGACGATGGACGAGGACGAGTGGCTGGCATTGATCAGTGGGTGAAGGGCTGACGGCAAGCCGCCAGCCCACGCTCATAGCCTGAGCCGCGCCATCGTATAGGCGTCGACATACTCCCCTGAGCGGAAGCCGAAGGCCCTCAGCAGACCTTCGCGCTCGAAGCCGAACTTTTCGTAGAGGCCGATGGCGGCGTCATTGTCGGTGTAGACGGTCAGTTCCAGCCGTTTGACATCGAGCCAGTCGTCGGCAGCGTCGACCATCGCGCCGAGCAGGATCCGTCCGAAACCGTGGCCGGTGAAATCGTCATGCACGCCCATGCCGAGGCTCGCAACGTGCTGCCTGCGGCCGGAGAGGCGATTGAGGCCGCAATTGCCGACGATCCTGCCATCCAGGGTAACGACGAGGTTCAGCGCGCCCGGCGTCGGGTTTTCCATATTTCTGCGAACCTCTTCGACCCTCTGGTACGGCGGCCGCAGGGTTCCGGCCCGATAGCCCGGCAGATTTATCAGATCGGTGATTTCCTCCGCATCGGAAAGGCGCACGGCGCGCACGAGAACTCCGTCCGGCAGGCGCGCTCGGCGGCCAGGTTCACTCTCTTCGTTTTCAGACATTGGCTGCTCTCCGTTGGTTTCAGGAGGAGAGCCTGAGTTTCGGAAAACCCTGCTCGCCTCGGCAGGGTTTTCGGGATGATCGGATCGCTGTTAACGCGCCATCGCTCCCGCGTACCCTTCAAGGGTCGTGGTGTGATGAATAAGCGCTGCCATGGTCATGGAACCAATCATGGCGAGAAGTTTCGATATGCCGGTTGAAAAGTCAACCATGCGTCGTGTCGAATTTGCGCGGCCGGGAGCGGGACGGTATTTCTGTTCCCGAAGAAATGATTCGGGTGCTGATTTGAAGACCATCGCCATTGACTTCGAGACGGCGAACGAACAACGCGGCAGCGCCTGTTCTGTCGGCCTTGCCTGGATCGAGGAGGGCAGGGTCACGCGCGTCGAGGAGCGGCTGATCCGGCCGCGGGACATGCGCTTTTCCGGGATGAACATTGCGATCCACGGCATCCGGCCGGAACATGTCGAGGATGCACCGGAGTTTCCCGAGGTGATGGACGAATTCCACGAGGATATCAGCGGTGCGACAATGATCGCCCACAACGCCGCCTTTGACTTCAGCGTCTGGCGGGCGAGCCTCGATCTCTATCGGCAATCCTACCCGGAGCTTTCCTATCTCTGCAGCCTGAAGATGGCGCAGCGGATCTGGCCGCACTTCCTCTCACACCGGCTGAACCTGATCGCCGAGCATCTCGGCCTGCGGTTCGTTCACCACAATGCTGCCGAGGACGCCGTCGTCTGCGCTGCTGCAGCCATCGAGATGGCAAAAGCGGTCAAGGCCAACGCCGTTCACGCCATACCGGCGATGATCGGTATGAAGCCCGGCCGGCTGACGGCGCGGGCCTACGAGCCCTGTACCTGCCGGAAGGGCTGATCGTTTCCCGCCGTCGGCCTTTCTTGCAAAGCATCGGGACGCACTTATCTAGAACGCGGATCAGCGCATAACCCCTAAAATCGGAATCGATTTTCGGAAAGGATTATGCGCAGATTCAAAGCGATAGAGCGTCCTTAGCGCGTCCGGTCGGACGTGCGGCGCTCTAAGGAGCCGCCATGTCCAAGCCGCGCAATCTTCTCCTCGCCGCCTTTTCTTTCGCCGCCCTTTCCGCCGGCGCCGTCTCGGCCGAGGTCGTCGGCAAGGTCGGGGTCGACTGGATCGGCAACGACATCATCGTCGAGGCAGTCTCCGATCCTGAGGTCAAGGGCGTCACCTGCCACGTCACCTATTTCGACCGCAGCCTGATCGACCGGTTCAAGAACGGCAACTGGTTTGAAGATCCCTCCAACAATTCCATCGCCTGCCGGCAGACGGGGCCGATCGAGATCGGCAGTATCGACCTGTCCAAGGATGGCAGCGAAGTATTCCGGCAAGGCATGTCGCTGATCTGGAAGACGCTGGTCGTCAACCGCATCCACGACAAGACCAATGACACGCTCATCTATCTCGCCCATTCCAGGGAGCTGACGGACGGCTCGGCGAAGATGTCGATTTCGACGATTCCCTTGTATGGGCAGAATGTGACGTGGAAGAATGGGAAGCCGCAATAAGGCTGCGGGTTGGTGTGCAACGCGCGTTTCATCTTGAGTAGTGCATCCCTCGGAGCTCCCTCATGCCTGTGCTTGTCACAGGCATCCAGCGTGTCCAAGTCTTTGGGCGCGGGAGACCCTTCTTGACAAGCGAGTCATTCAGCGCGCGGACGCGCCGTGGCTGGATCTCTGTGACAAACACAGAGATGAGGGAGGAGAGGGTGTGCCACGCGGCTTGGAGAGATTGGCGGCGAGTCGGTCTTCTTCAAATATAAAAAGGCCCAGACGAGCCGGGCCTTCCAACGCCAGAATGGAAAAGTATCAAGCCGCCTGAGTCAGTTCGTCGGCGATAACCGTATCGAGATTCAGGAAGCAGACCATGGTCTTTTCGAGCGCGACGATGCCGCGGCAGAAGGCGCGCTGGGCTTCCGGGATGATTTCCGGCGGCGGCTGCAGGTCTTCGCTCTTAATGGTCATCATGTCGGAAACCTGTTCGACCAGCAGGCCGACCAGCTTGCCGGCGATGTCGGTGACGATGATCGCCGAGCGCTCGGAGGGCTCGGTCATCTTCATGCCGAGACGGCAGGCCATGTCGATGACGGGGATGACCGCACCGCGCAGGTTGATGAGGCCGAGCACGTAGGGCGGAGTGTGCGGCATCGGCGTCACCGGCGCCCAGCCGCGGATTTCGCGGATCGCCATGATGTCGATGCAGAATTCCTGGTCGCCCAGGTGGAACGAGACGATTTCGAGATAAGCGCCAGACTGCTTGATGGCGTTATTGTTGTTCATGATCAGAATTCTTCCCAGTTGTCCCCGGCGGGAGAAGCGATGGCTTTGGCGGTGGAGCCGTTGAATGCGCCCGCGACTATGCCGATCAGGCGGCGCGCGGGAGATGGTCTCGAATGCGAGGCGGCATTTGCTTCTCGCGGCGTTTGCCGGGCGCTCATGCCCTCGCCGGTCTTGAACTGCTTGATCAGTTGCGTTAGGGTTTCGGCGTCGATGGCGAGCGTGTGGCTTGCAGCCTTTGTCTCTTCCACCATGGCCGCGTTCTTCTGCGTGACCTGATCCATTGCCTGATCGACGTATTGATTTCGTTCAGTCAAACCGATTGTTCCCCCGCAGAGGTTACGATTGATTTAACATGTTCGCCGATGCACAAAACATCTTTGCTGGCGAACGTTGCCAATTCGCCGCCGATCTGCATCTTGTCGGCGAATTTCTCGATTAAGGTCTTGATATTCTTACGGCGCCCGCGGTGCGACCGTCGAGTTCGCGCGGTTCCACCGTCGCGGCCGATTTGAACACGTGAGGCAATTCATCACGGCTCGGAAAACGCATTGTTGAATTGCGCGCGTCCGGTCGAGACTATAATCACGCGGGGGCTAAGGGGCGGCGGTACATATCCGCCTGGATCGAGGATCATGCCAATGAAGTCATTTCGCATCGCCATCTGGGTCGGCGTCCTGATACTTGCCGGGGTTCTCGGTGGGTTAACGCTGTACCCCATGAAATCGAAGGATGTGGCGGTGGAGGCGCCCTTCGGCGTGCCCTTTACACTGGTTTCGCAAAGCGGACAGCCGATCACTGAGCAGGCGCTGCGCGGCAAGCCGACGGCGCTGTTCTTCGGCTTCACCCATTGCCCCGAAGTTTGCCCGACGACGCTTTTCGAGCTTAACGGCTGGATGGAGAAGGTTGACCCGAAGGGCGACAAGCTACAGGCCTATTTCGTGACCGTCGATCCGGAGCGTGACACGCCCGAGATCATGAACGGGTACGTTTCCAACGTCTCCAAGCGCATTACCGGCATATCAGGCGCGCCTGACAAGATTGCCGAAGTCATCAAGGGTTTCCGCGTCTACGCCAAGAAGGTGCCGATCGACGAAAAGGATCCGAACGGCGACTATACGATGGATCACACCGCCTCGGTCTTCCTGCTCGATTCGGCCGGGCGGTTTGCCGGAACGATCGCCTATGGCGAAAACCCGGACACGGCGGTAAAGAAGCTAGAGAATCTCGTCAGCAAGGGGTGATGGTTTCAGCGTGATGGGGCGTTGGCTCGACCGGTGGCGGGCAACGGAAACGGGAAAGACCGCCTATCGTGAGTGAAATCCGCCTTTACGTGACGACGACCGAAAGCAGGGCCGAAGAGATCCTGGACCTTCTGAGCGCGGTCTTCGGCGAAGAAGACTTTGCCATCGGCACCACCGAGATCGATGAAAAGAAGGACATCTGGGAAGCCTCGATCTATATGATGACCGAGGACGAGGCTGAAGTGCACTCCCGCGTCGAGGACGCATTGAAGGCTTCTTTCCCCGATGCCCGGTTGGAGCGGGAAGTCATCCCTGACGTCGACTGGGTGGTAAAGTCGCTGGAGGGGCTGAAGCCCGTCAGGGCAGGGCGCTTTCTGGTGCACGGCTCGCATGACCGCGACAAGATCCGCCCGGGCGACATCGCCATCGAGATCGATGCCGGCCAGGCCTTCGGCACTGGCCATCATGGCACGACGGCTGGTTGCCTCGAGGTGATCGATGCCGTGGTGCGTTCGCGCTCGGTCCGCAACGCGCTCGATCTCGGCACCGGCAGCGGCGTGCTGGCGATCGCGGTGCGCAAGCTCAGGAACATACCGGTGCTCGCGACCGACATCGATCCGATCGCGACGCGGGTGGCGGCCGAGAATGTACGCCGCAACGGCATCGCGTCTGGCATTGTTACCAGGACCGCGCCCGGTTTTCATTCGACGGCGTTTTCCGAGCATGGTCCTTTCGATCTCATCATCGCCAACATTCTCGCCCGGCCGCTGATCCGTATGGCGCCGAAGCTTGCGACACATCTGGCACCCGGCGGATCGGTCATTCTCTCCGGCATTCTAGCCACTCAGCGATGGAAGGTTATCGCCGCCTATAGCGGTGCAAGGCTTCGTCATGTCAGGACGATTTGGCGGAATGGCTGGGTGACGATCCACTTCGATCGGCCATGATTTTTGGCAATTGCAAGGTGAAGGGCTTGCCCTGGAACGGTGTCTTGCGTGAGGCGTCACGTCTCCTCTCCACCCTCACCAAGTCAGTCCATGCGGATAGGAGCAAGCACCTCGCCTCCCCCATTCCTGTGCTCGTCACAGGAATTCAGCCACCGCGCGTCTGCGCGGTGAATGACCTCATATCTTGAAAAGAGTCTTTCGCGCCCAAGGACTTGGGCGCACTGGATTCCTGTGATGGGCACAGGAATGAGGGAGGTCGGGGATGGCGCCGCAGTCTATCGAAACCGCCGGGCACTTTCCCAAACCAACAAAAAAGGCGGTGCCGATGGCACCGCCTTGGACCGGTCTATCCGGCCAATGCCCGCGAGCTCAAGGGGAGGAGCGCTCGAGCGGGCTCTACTGCATTCCAATAGGCCGGTCCGGGAGGGAGGAGACGGACAGGCTTTCAGGCTTAGAACGCGTAGCTGGGAGCGCCGTTGTGGCGCGTGGCGCGCTGGCCGGCGCCGAGCAGCTTGAGGCTGTCGTCGTTCTGTGGCCGGCGGGCGCCGATGACGTGACGCACGGTCTGGCGTTCGCCAGCCTGCAACGGGCTGCTATATGCGAAGCGCGAGAGAGAGGCGGTCATTTCAAAAATTCCTTTGTTTCAGGTTCATCGCGAACCGTTCGATAGCGTCTATATAGCTATTCTGAAATGCGGAGGCAGAGGGTTTCGCTCATGGGAGCCATGCGGCAAATGCATAAAGCGTGCCAAATTAACTTTTCGCGTCACAGTTCTGTCAAAATGTGGGGCGGCACGACGGGTTTTGACTCGTTTCGTCGCTTTTTCTCCCCATCGATTGAAATTTCGCTAACATGGCCGGCATCCCATTTACCGGATTCGTCTCAATCATTCGGGTTTTCAGCATGTTCCAGTCCTTCGACGTCACCTCCACGCCGCAGTTCGGCAGGGATCGGGTATCGGCGCTGCGCGCTACTTTCGATTCGCTCGGTATCGACGCCTTCCTGGTGCCGCGTGCCGATGAGTTCAACGGCGAATATGTTCCCGCCGGTTCGGAGCGCCTCGCATGGCTGACGGGCTTCACCGGCTCGGCCGGCATTGCGCTCATCCTACGCACGCAGGCGATCGTTTTCGTCGACGGGCGTTATGTGACGCAACTTGCCGAACAGGTCGACGGGTCGGTCTTCTCGGGCGGCGATCTCGTCAACGAGCCGCCGCATCTCTGGCTGGCTGCAAACGGCGCCAAGGGCTTGCGGCTCGGTATCGATCCCTGGCTGCATGCGGGCGCCGAGGTGCGCCGTCTGGAAAGAGCGCTTTCAGAGGTCGGCGGCACGCTGGTCTTCCTGCCGCACAATCCGCTGGACAGGCTCTGGAGCGACCGGCCGGCCGAGCCGCTCGGCGCGGTCAGCATCCAGAATGTGGCGCAGGCCGGCTTGCTGGCGAGCGACAAGATTGCCACGATCGCCGCCGACCTTGCGAAGAAGAAGCTCGCGGCGGTGCTGATCGCCGATCCGTCCTCGGTCGCCTGGACCTTCAACATTCGCGGCGCCGACGTGCCGCACACGCCGCATCCTTTGGCCCGCGCCATCGTCCATTCCGATGGGCGGGCCGAACTCTTCCTCGACAAGCGCAAGACCGGCATCGAGCCCGAAGCCTATCTGGCACAGATCTGCGCGCAGATGCCACCCTCGGCGCTGGAGGAGAGACTCACTGTCGTTTCCACGGATGGCGGCCGCGTGCTGATCGACCCGGATATCGCCTCCTATGCGCTGGCGGAGATCATCCGCAAGGCAGGCGGCGAAGTGGTGGAGGGCGCCGATCCCGCCAAGCTGCCGCGCGCGGTGAAGAACGACGTCGAGATCAACGGCTCGGCCGCCGCGCATCTGCAGGATGGGGCAGCGATGGTGGAATTCCTCTATTGGCTGTCGCAGACGAAACCCGGGACGGTGAGCGAGATCGCTGCCGCCGAGCATCTCGAAGCGTCGCGTGCCCGCGTCGGGCAGAGCATGCAGAACCCGCTAAAGGACATTTCCTTCGACACGATTTCGGGTGCCGGCGAACATGCGGCGATCATGCATTACCGCGTGACGACCGAGACCAACCGGATGATCGAGGCCGGCGAACTCTTTCTGATCGATTCCGGCGCGCAATATATCAATGGCACGACCGATATCACCCGTACCGTCGGCATCGGCACTGTCTCGGAAGAGCATCGCCGCTTCTTCACGCTGGTGCTGAAGGGAATGATCCAGATCAGCACGGCGCGTTTCCCAAAGGGCACGCGCGGCTGCGACCTCGATCCGCTCGCCCGCATCGCGCTGTGGCGGGCAGGCGCCGATTTCGCCCATGGCACGGGCCATGGCGTTGGCTCCTATCTCTCGGTGCATGAGGGGCCGCAGCGCATCTCCAGGCTTTCGACGCAGGAACTGCTGCCCGGCATGATCCTGTCGAACGAGCCGGGCTATTACCGGCCTGGCAGCTTCGGCATCCGCATCGAAAACCTGATCTATGTGCGCGCGGCCGAGGAGATCGACGGCGGCGATGCGGCGATGCTCGGCTTCGAGACGCTGACCTTCTGCCCGATCGACCGCAGCCTCGTCATTGCCGAGCTTCTGACCCATGACGAGTTACACTGGTTCAACGACTATCACCGCCGCACATGCGAGGCGCTGATGCCGCTCGTCCACGATCACGATGTCAGGGCTTGGCTCGAAAATGCGACGCTGCCGCTAGAACAGGATGATTTTAGGCCGGGTCGGCCTAAAATCTGAATCCTGTTCTACATTATCGAGTTGCAGCATGATGTCATGAGAAAACCGCTCAGACTTTTCGGCATCATGCTCTAGAATATTGAGATGCCGGCCTTCGGGCCGGTGCTCAGACGCCGATCGTGTGGCGCCACGCCATCACGACGATCCAGGCGGCGACCAGCATCCAGCTATGCGAGACGCGCAGGCCGACGAAGAGGGCGACGACCAGCGCCAGCTTCGAATCCCAGCCTCCGATGAAGAAGGCGGGGGCGACCAGCGTCGTCAGCACGGCGGCCGGCACGGCGTTCAGCGCCGCCTCCATGCGCGGCGGGATGTGCTTCATCCTGGTGATGAGGATATAACCGCCGATGCGTGTGGCGTAGGTGGCGACCGCGGCTGCCAAGATGACGAGCGCCATGTGAAGGTCGAATTCCATGGCTCAGACCTCGTGAATTTCGGATTGAAGGGCGTCGGCCTCGAGATCACCCGGTTGCGGCAGCGGTAATAGAGCGGCAAGCACGATGCCGGCGGCGGCGCCGAGGCTGACATGCCAGGGCGAACCGACATAGCGATAGGCAAGCACCGACGCGACCGCGCTGACGAGTGCCACGGGCAGGAAATTGTCGCGTTTGCGGAAACCGAGGACGATGCCGAGGAAATAGGCCGGCAGCAGGATATCGAGGCCGATCGCTTTGGGATCACCGATGAAGCCGCCGAGCAGGCCGCCGCCGACGCTGATCAGCACCCAGGGGATGTAGATGATGATGCCGAAGCCGAGATACCAGGCGAAGGTCACCGGCAGGCCGGCCTCGCCGCGTTTCACCGCTTCGGCAAACTGCGGATCGACGAGCAGGAAGAAGGTGAAGAACTTTTGGACCGGCGTGAAATCGCCGATATAGCGCGCCATCGCCGCCGAATAGAGCACGTGGCGAAAATTGACGGCAAGGATCGACAGCACGATCAGCCAAGCATGGACATTATGCCCGAAAAGTTCGATGCCGACCATCTGGCTGGCGCCGGCATAGACGGTGCCGCTCATAAGGGCGATCTCGGGAAGCGACATGCCGTTTTCGACCGCAAGCGCTCCGAACAGGGCGGCAAAGGGCGCCGACGCCAGCGCAACGGCGAAGCCGCCCCGCAAACCTTCAACAAAGTCGGCGCGAGTCATGCGATCTCATCCTGTTGGAATCCAAGGTTTCCCTTATGGTCTATGGTCTGCGTCGGCAATTGAATTTCATTGATTGACCAATCGATTTCGCTGAACCATCAAAGTCCTGATCGCATCCGGCAAAGAGGAAACCATGAAGAAAATCGAATTTTCGAAAGAGGCGAAGACGACGATCGTTTCCAGCATCCGCCGCTATTTCGAAACGGAACTCGACCAATCGATCGGTGTTCTGCCGGCAGAGTTCCTGCTCGACTTCTTCGCCGATGAGATCGGCGCTCATTATTACAATCAGGGCCTGCGCGACGCGCAGGCGGCGCTTCTCAAGAAGATGGAGGACCTGGCGGAAGATATCTATCTGCTGGAGCGAGATGAGAAGAGCAAGGGCACGATCCCGTAAACGGCGCGCGGCGACGCGGCCCAAGATTTCAGAACGAAGAGGCGTTCAGCCCTCGCGCTTCATCCGCTCCCGGCGGGCGATTTCGGCTTCGGAGGGCTGCGCCAGCTCGAACGTTCCCGTCTTGATTGCGCCTCCACGCGCGTAGACGCTCATGATGACGCCGGTCGTCGAAACCGTGTTGGCGGTGAGCTTCAGCGCCTCCGGCTTGGCACCCTTGCCGAACAGGCGCTTGCCTGTGCCGAGGATCAGCGGGAAGGTCAGGAGCCGGAACTCGTCGATCAGGTCGTGCGTCAGCAAGGTTTGCAGCAGGCCACTGCTGCCCTGTGTCAGGAGGTCGGGGCCGTCCTGCTGCTTCAACCGGGCGATTTCGGCGGCGGCATCGCCGCGCAGCGCAACGGAATTTTCCCAGGTCAGCGGCTTTTGCGAGGTGGTCGCGACATATTTGGTCACGGCGTTGAAGACCTTGCCAATCGGATCGTCTTTCCCGACGAAGGGCCAGTGCGCGGCGAAGATCTCGTAAGTCTTGCGGCCGAGCAGCAGTTCGAAGGGATCGGTAAAGATCCCGCCCATGAACTGGCCCATCGGCTCGTCCCAATAATTGACGGTCCAGCCGCCTAGGGTGAAGCCGCTGGTCGGATCCTCCCGCGGCCCGCCAGGCGCCTGCATGACGCCATCCAAACTCACAAAGGCTGCGGCAACAACTTTTCTCATCACGCCGCTCTCGTCATCGGTGTATCTCCAGCAAGGACGATGCGGCAGGTGCCGATCCGACATACGATGCGGTCTTTTTTCGAGGCATCGAGCTACCTAACCAGCACCTCGGCGCTGTCGATGATGGCGATGCCATGCGTCCGCATCTCATCGATGGCGGCGGCGACGCCTTCGGGGGTGATGCCGCGGCTGGCGTCCTCGATGAAGCGGACGCGGACACCCGGCATCATCTCCAACGCGTCGAGCGCGGAGAATTTGACGCAGTAATCGGTCGCCAGCCCGCAGACGTCGAGGTCGGTGACACCCTGGTCCTCAAGGAAATCGGAAAGGCCGGTCGAGGCATCGCGGTCATTGTCGCGGAAGGCCGAATAGCTGTCGATGTCGGGATCCTCGCCCTTCTGCTGGATCAGGTCGATCTCTTCGGATTTGAGCGCGGGATGCAGTTCAGCATCGAGCGTGCCCTGGATGCAGTGGTCGGGCCACATCATCTGCGGCTTACCCGACAGTTCCCCCATCTCGAACGCTGCGGCGTCCGGATGGGCGGAGGCGAAACTGCCGTGGCCCGGCGGGTGCCAATCCTGCGAGGCAACGATCAGATCGTATTTGCCGCTGTCGATCAGGCGGTTTGCGACGGCAACCACCTTGTCGCCATCCGGTACCGGCAGGTTGCCGCCCGGACAGAAGCCATTCTGAATGTCGACGAGCAGCAGCGCTTTTATCAAGGCCAATCCCTTCGCTTGTTCCAGTATCAGACGCCAAGCACATTGAACGCATCAACTAGTGGATTTCCAGACGCCGACGCGCAAGCGTTAATTCTCGTACTAGCGGTAGTAACCGGCTGTAAAAGAATGCTCTAATACAATCAGTGAGAGAATTGCCGGCGACTCTCGTGTCGAAACGGAAGGGGAGACGTAAGACGCTTTTGCATCTGGCGGATCGAGGCTCCCCCGGCGGAGCCCCATGCCGAACTACGCCGCGGTCACGTCGTCGGCGGGATCACTTGCTGCGGCGGAAGCGCCGTAGGTATTGCGGTGGGCCTGGAGAGCCGTCTGCATGTCGCTCAACACTTTGGTGAGGAGCGGATCGCTATCGCCTGACGCATTGATTTTACTTGGATCGGCGGCGAGGAATTCGGACTCGGTCAACTTGCCGTCGCCATTGGTATCCATTGCGGCGAGGACGCCCTTGGAATCGTCGCTCTGATCGCCGCCGTCGCCCTGATTGTCGCTGTCGTCGGTTTTCTGCAAGGACAGCATCAGAGACAGGATGTCGGCGGTGATCTTCTTGGCGATATCAGTGCTGCTGTCGTCGCTATCGCCGTCAGTCGCGGTCGTGCCTGATGTCGAGGACTGTGATGCGGCGGCGAGCTCGTGTGGTGAAATGACGCCGTCGCCATTCTTGTCGAGACTGGAAAGCGGAGACTGGTACTGGGTTAATGTGCTGCCGAGAGATGAAACACTGGTCACTTGAACCTCCTTTAAAAAGTTCGTCGTGAGGCCCGCCTTTCATGGACGGGCAGCTTCCGAGCTAAGCTGATTTGCAGAAAGCGTCAAAGCGACGTTTTGACACGTTAACTTTTCGGTTACCAAATATATCCTATTGGAATTGTTGTATTTTTATCGACAGATGGATTCTGTCGAATTGGGTTCCGCGTCGGCGATCACATGAGACCGCGCTGGCGGTGCTCGCGGAAAGGGCCTTGAGCGCTGCGCCGGCTCTCCGCCGCGACGGCATTTCGTCCGCCCTTCCGGACGCGCGATGCGAGGGCGATCTTGCTCCCGGGCGCGATTTCTGCCTTTCTTGCTCAGACGCAAGCCGGAAGCGAAACCATGTCCGAGCCAGAGCCGAACGAGAAGATCGATGCGACGTTCCGAAACGGATCGCTGACGGCGACCGGGATCATCCTCGGTTTCTCCCTTAATTTCATCAGCGTCTGGGTTTCCAATCCCAATGACTGGAGCCGCATCGATATCCTGCCGATGCTGTTCCTGACCATCGGCATAGCCATTCAGGTGAAGGTCTTCGCCGATTTGCTGGCGCGCAATTCCCTCATCGCCGTCAAATATGATCGGTCGCGCCGGCTCTTTCTAATCGGATTGGGAGTCGTCGCCGCGGGGATCGGCATCGCCCTCGTCAATGATATCCTGGGTCTTGGAAGGATGCGGATGCTCGGGTGAGCGTTTTCCCGCCATGCTGACGCGACGTCAGACGCGCTCGACGAACCCGTCCAACACCCGCTTCTGTCCAGCTCGGTCGAACTCGATCGTCAGCTTGTTGCCTTCGATGCCGGTGATGTTGCCGTTGCCGAATTTCAGATGGAATACGCGGTCGCCGAGCGTGAACTTCGACGGTTCCGACGAGGTGGATTTTGCCACCAGTTCGCCTTCGATCGTGCGCCCCTTCGGGCCGCTTTCGCCATAGCCGATACGTTCGACGGCGTGGCCGGAGCGGGAGCCCCAATTGTCGCGCGTGGCGTCGGTCTTGTTGGCCTGGGCGCGTTTCCAGCCGGGGGTGGAATAGGAATTGGCGAAGGGTTCTGATTTGTCGAAGCGGGACTGGCCGTAGCCGCCGCGGCCATACCCACCATAGCTCTGCTCCATTTCGGCGACCTCGACATGGGTTTCCGGCAGTTCGTCGAGGAAACGCGAGGGCAGGGTTGACTGCCAGAGGCCGTGGATGCGCCGGTTGGAGACGAACCAGATATGGCAGCGGTGTTTGGCGCGGGTGATGCCGACATAGGCAAGGCGGCGTTCCTCCTCCAGGCCGGCGCGACCGCTTTCATCCAGCGCGCGCTGATGCGGGAAGAGGCCTTCCTCCCAGCCGGGGAGGAAGACGGTGTCGAATTCCAGCCCCTTGGCCGAGTGCAGCGTCATGATCGAGACGGCATCGAGATTCTCGTTGGTCTCGGCGTCCATGACCAGCGAGACGTGCTCGAGGAAGCCGCGCATCGACTCGAAGCTTTCCATCGAGCGGATGAGCTCCTTCAAGTTCTCGAGGCGGCCGGGGGCTTCGGCACTCTTGTCGTTCTTCCACATGTCGGTATAGCCGGACTCTTCGAGGATCTGCTCGGCAAGTTCGGTATGCGGTGTGTTTTCAAGCAGTTCCTGCCACCGGCGGAAAGATTGAATCACATCGAAGAGTGCCTTTCGCGCCTTCGGCTTCAGCTCATCCGTTTCGATGATGTCGGCGGCTGCCGCAAGCATCGGGATATCGCGGGCGCGCGCGTAGTCATGCAGCGCGCGCACCGTCGTATCGCCGAGGCCGCGCTTCGGCGTGTTGACGATGCGTTCGAAGGCCAAGTCGTCGGCGGGCTGGGCGACCATGCGGAAATAGGCCATCGCATCGCGGATCTCCAGGCGCTCGTAGAAGCGTGGGCCGCCGATGACGCGATAATTGAGGCCGAGGGTGACGAAGCGGTCTTCGAATTCGCGCATCTGGAAAGAGGCGCGCACGAGAATCGCCATATCGTTCAGCAGATGCTTGCCGCGCTGAAGCTGCTCGATTTCCTCGCCGATGGCGCGGGCTTCCTCCTCCGAATCCCAGGAGGCGTGGACCTGCACCTTGACGTCGTTTGGATCGGAGCGGTCGGTAAACAGCGTCTTGCCAAGCCGCCCTTCATTATGGGCGATCAAATGGGCAGCAGCCCCGAGAATATGTTCGGTCGAGCGGTAGTTGCGCTCGAGCTTGATGACCTTGGCGCCGGGGAAATCCTTTTCGAAGCGCAGGATATTGTCGACCTCGGCGCCGCGCCAGCCATAGATCGACTGATCGTCGTCGCCGACGCAGCAGACATTCTGCTTCTCGCCCTTGGAGCGCTGGGCGAGAAGCCTCAACCACATATACTGGGCGGTGTTGGTGTCCTGGTACTCGTCGACGAGGATATAGCGGAAGCGGCCGTGATATTCCTTCAAGAGATCCGGGTTCTTGCGGAAAATCGCGATCGGATGCATCAGCAGGTCGCCGAAATCGCAGGCGTTCAGCGTCTTCAGGCGTGCCTGATAGGCAAAATAGAGATCGCGGCCACGGCCATTGGCAAAGGCGCGGGCATCGCCCTCAGGGATATCGGCAGGGCCTAGACCCTTGTTCTTCCAGGTGTCGATCATGCCGGCGAACTGCTTGGCCGGCCACCGCTTGTCGTCGAGGCCTTCGGCCTGGATCAGCTGCTTGATCAGACGGACGACGTCGTCGGTATCGAGAATGGTGAAATCGGAGCGCAGGCCGACGAGCTCGCCGTGGCGGCGCAGAAGCTTGACGCCGATCGAGTGGAAGGTGCCGAGCCAGGGCATTCCCTCGACGGCGCCGCCGACGAGCAGTGCGATGCGCTCCTTCATCTCGCGGGCGGCCTTGTTGGTGAAGGTGACGGCGAGGATCTGCGACGGGAAGGCGCGGCCGGTATTGAGGATGTGGGCAATGCGGGTGGTCAACACGCGCGTCTTGCCGGTGCCGGCGCCTGCAAGCACGAGGACCGGGCCTTCCAGGGTTTCGACGGCTTCGGTCTGCTCGGGGTTCAGTCCGGTAAGATAATCCGGCCGGGCGCCGCCGTCGCGGGCCGCCATCGCGCGAGCGGCAATGCCGCCGCCGGGGGCGGGCGCTCTTGCTGCGGGCGCGGCAGGCGGCTGCGGCTTGCGCGCCATCTCGTCCGGCTCTTCGTCGAAGAAGGGAATATCGTCGAAACTATTGCTCATGGCGCGTAATGTAGTGATTCGGGAAGGAAAGACCAGAAAAGATGTTCTGCTTTCATTCCCGAGCCACCGCTAATCCAAGCGGGTTACTGCGGGCGGCAAGGCCGCCGGCCGGCGCGGCTGCGCTCGCCATGTCGGCTGGAATGGGGCGAAAATTTCTAATCGCAGTCTGTCGGAACCGGCGCCGGCCGGGCGTCCTTGGATCGGGCTTGGATCATCGGGCAGTAGTCTGGGGACATGCTCATCAACAACAAGGAGGCTGTTGCATGGCGAAGGTCGTTTCAAATCTTTGGTTCGCGGAGGAAGCCCGTGAAGCTGTCGAATTCTACGTGTCTGTTATTCCCGACTCCAGGATCGGCCGCACCACCATATTGCCGGCGGAGACGCCGAGCGGACCTCCCGGCAGCGTCGAGCTGATTGAGTTCACACTCGGCGATCAGGCCTTCCTGGCAATGAAGGCCGGCCCGCTCGATAGCTTCAACCATTCCTTCTCGATCGCGATTCTCCTGGAAGGCCAGGCCGAGATCGATCGGATATGGGAAGCATTCCTAGCCAATGGTGGCACGCCGGAGGCCTGCGGCTGGCTGAAGGACCGCTGGGGCCTGTCCTGGCAGATCGTGCCGCGCATGCTTGCCGAGATGATCGCTGACGACAACCGCGAGCGGGCCAGGCGCGTGACCGAGGTGATGCTCGGCATGGTCAAGATCGATGTCGCTGCGCTGGAGAAGGCATTCAACGGCTGAATTGCCGCGGCGGGGGACGGTCGCGACGATTGGCTCACGGCCCGGATGCGCCCGTTTCCATCATGTCAGGAGCGGGTCGGCACGTGCTGGCCAGCATCGACTCTGCGCAGATTTGGCTGCCAATCGCCGATTTTTCCAGAGTTCGAATCACGGGCGACATTGCACACCCTTTTCATCTTTCTGTCACGTCGCGAAATGTGCTGATACCGCAGGGGTGCTTTTTTCAACTATAATGAGAAACAGTTTCGTAGAGTAAAAATAACCGGTGCATGCACGTTTTTGTGCGTTGCAAGAAACAGCCGGTGAGCGTCGAATATACCTACGAAATTATTGATTCTTAGGAACGTCGTAGCCATCTCGATGGTTATACGACTTTGAGCCTGCGGCATAACCTTAATGGAGGGCCCATGCTGAACGAATCCGTATTCGATGCGTTTACGCGCAGTTACGAAGCACGCCGCGAAACCGATATGTCGGTGGCCGAGTATCTCGATCTCTGCAAAAAGGACCCGATTGCCTATGCCAATGCGACGGAGCGCCTGCTCTCCGCGATAGGCGAGGCGCAAATGGTCGATACCGCCAAGGATACGCGGCTTGGCCGGATCTTCATGAACAGGACCATCCGGATCTATCCGGCCTTTACCGGTTTCCACGGCATGGAAGAGACGATCGAGCGCATCGTTTCCTTCTTCCGGCACGCGGCACAGGGGCTCGAGGAGCGCAAGCAGATTCTCTATCTGCTCGGCCCGGTCGGCGGCGGCAAGTCTTCCTTAGCGGAGCGGCTGAAGCAATTGATGGAGGTTCATCCAATCTATGTGCTGAAGGCGGGCGACGAGATCAGCCCCGTTTTCGAAAGTCCGCTCAACCTCTTCGATCCGGAGACGATGGGGTCGCTGCTCCAGGAGCAATACGGTATCCCGCTGCGGCGCCTGAACGGGCTGATGAGCCCGTGGTGCCTGAAGCGGCTCGACGATTTCGGCGGCGATATTTCCCGCTTCCGTGTCGTCAGAGTTCAGCCTTCGCGGTTGCGCCAGATCGCCATCGCCAAGACCGAGCCCGGAGACGAGAACAATCAGGATATCTCGTCGCTGGTCGGCAAGGTCGACATCCGCAAGCTGGAGACCTACTCGCAGAACGATCCCGATGCCTACAGCTATTCCGGCGGGCTCAACCGCGCCAATCAGGGTATCCTTGAATTCGTCGAGATGTTCAAGGCGCCGATCAAGATGCTGCATCCGCTGCTGACGGCGACCCAGGAGGGGAACTATATCGGTTCCGAGAATATCGGCGCCATACCCTTCTCAGGCGTCGTCCTTGCGCATTCGAACGAAGCCGAATGGCAGACCTTCAAGGCCAACAAGAACAACGAGGCCTTCATCGACCGCATCTGCGTGATCAAGGTGCCCTATTGCCTCAGGGTGATGGAGGAGCAGAAGATCTACGAGAAGCTGATCGAGGGATCGGAGCTGGCGGATACGCCATGTGCCCCGGCAACGCTCGAAATGCTGGCCCGTTTTTCCGTGCTCTCACGCCTGCGCAAGCACGAGAACTCGACGTTCTTCTCGAAGATGCGCACCTATGACGGCGAGAGCCTGAAAGAAACCGACCCGCGCGCCCGCAGCGTTCAGGAATACCGGGATGCTGCCGGCATCGATGAGGGCATGGACGGCATATCGACCCGCTTCGCCTTCAAGGTGCTTGCCTCGACCTTCAATCACGACACCACGGATATCGGCGCCGATCCTGTCCATCTGATGTATGTGCTGGAACAGTCGATCCGTCGCGAGCAGTTTTCCGATGATGTCGAGAAGCGTTATCTGGAATTCATCAAGGCCGATCTTGCGCCACGTTATGCAGAGTTCATTGGCAATGAGATTCAGAAGGCCTATCTTGAATCCTATGCGGACTACGGACAGAACCTGTTTGACCGCTACGTCGATTATGCCGATGCCTGGATCGAAGACGTCGACTTCAAGGATCCCGATACTGGCCAGCTTCTCGACCGCGAGCTCCTCAATCAGGAATTGACGAAGATCGAAAAGCCGGCAGGCATTGCCAATCCGAAGGATTTCCGCAACGAAATCGTCAAGTTCTCGTTGAGGTCCCGGGCATCCAATGGCGGAAAAAATCCGTCATGGACAAGCTACGAGAAGATCCGGGAAGTGATCGAGAAGCGTATGTTCTCGCAGGTCGAGGATCTTTTGCCGGTCATTTCCTTTGGATCGAAGAAGGACTCGGAAACAGAAAAGAAGCATAGCGAATTCGTCTCGCGCATGGCCGCGCGGGGTTACACGGAGAGGCAGGTTCGGCGCCTCGTCGAATGGTACATGCGCGTCAAACAGGCAAGTTAATGCGGAGCCAATATGCACATTGTCGACCGTCGGCTAAATCCGCGCGGTAAAAGTCTCGAAAATCGGCAACGGTTTCTTCGGCGCATGAAAGGTGCCGTGCAGCAGGCGGTAAAGCGTTCTCTGCAAAACCGAAACATTCGCGATGTGCTCGACGGCGGTGAGATCAGCCTGCCGATCGACGGAATGGCCGAACCGAGCCTTCGGAGGGGCGACGGCGGCACCGCCGAT
Organism: Rhizobium sp. NZLR8; assembly: GCF_019685025.1. Classification (NCBI taxonomy): domain Bacteria; kingdom Pseudomonadati; phylum Pseudomonadota; class Alphaproteobacteria; order Hyphomicrobiales; family Rhizobiaceae; genus Rhizobium; species Rhizobium sp. NZLR8. The sequence goes on from NZ_JABDVY010000004.1 coordinate 262,232, forward strand.
CACATTCTGCCGGGAAACAGAGCCTTCGTAGAAGGCGACATCATTCCGCGGCCGCCGAGCGCGAGGGGCGGAAAACCAAAAGATGCGGGCGAAGGCGATGGGGAGGACGGTTTCCGCTTCGTGCTCACCCGGGAGGAATTCCTTGATGTATTTCTCGATGACCTGGAACTTCCAGACCTTGCCAAACGGCGTCTAGCCGAAACGGAAGAGGAGACTCCGGTGCGGGCCGGCTATTCCGTCTCCGGATCGCCGTCCAACATCGCCGTCGGCCGCACAACGAGACTTGCAATGATGCGCCGCGTCGCGCTTCACCGTCCGCGTCGCGAAGAGATCGAAGCCCTGCAGCGGCAGATCGAGGAGTGCGAGGACGACGAGAGCCGCCTGGCGTTTGAGTCAAAACTCAAATCCCTAACGGAAAAAAGCCGGCGCATTCCCTATATCGATCCGCTCGACGTACGATATCGCCGTTTCGAGAACGAGCCGAAGCCTGTGGCCAAAGCCGTGATGTTCTGCCTTATGGACGTCTCCGGCTCCATGTCGGAACACATGAAGGATCTTGCCAAGCGGTTTTACCTGCTGCTCTATCTTTTCCTGTCGAAGCGCTACAAGAAAGTGGAGATCGTCTTCATCCGCCATACCGACAAGGCCGAGGAAGTCGACGAGGAAACCTTCTTCTACGGTCCGGCGACCGGCGGCACGCTGGTATCCAGCGCGCTTGTTGCCATGCGTCGGATCATTGCTGCGCGTTTCGATCCGGCAGAGTGGAATATCTACGGCGCCCAGGCCTCGGACGGCGACAACGCCCATTCGGACGGAAATTTGAGCGGACAGCTGCTGCGCGAGATTTTGCCGCTATGCCAGTACTTCGCCTATATCGAGGTGGGCGAAGAAGGCGGCGACTCTTCCGTATCCCGTTCACCGCTTTGGATGCTCTATGACGGGATCCGTTCAGAGCTGCTGCCGCTTTCGATGCGCAAGGTCTGCCGGCGCGGCGAGATATTCCCTGTTTTCCACGATCTCTTCCAGAAGCGGGATGCACAGTCGAGGGTGACGCCATGACCATGACGATGAGGCCAAGGGAGCGGCTGTTGTTCGAGGGGGCGGACTGGGACTTTTCAACGCTCCAGCGTATCCACGACGCCTGCGAGGAGATCGCGCTCGGCGAACTCGGCCTCGATGTCTATCCGAACCAGATCGAAGTCATTACCTCTGAACAGATGCTCGATGCCTATTCCTCGACCGGCATGCCGCTCTTTTATCGCCATTGGTCCTTCGGCAAGCACTTCGCGCATCACGAAGCCTTCTACCGCCGCGGCATGCGCGACCTCGCCTACGAGATCGTCATCAACAGTTCTCCCTGCATTTCCTACCTGATGGAGGAGAACACGGCGACGATGCAGACGCTCGTCACCGCGCACGCGGCGTTTGGCCACAACCACTTCTTCAAGAACAACTATCTCTTCAAGCTCTGGACCGATGCGGAGGGCATCCTCGATTACCTCGACTTCGCCAAGGGTTATATCACCCGCTGCGAAGAACGTTATGGCGAGACGGCGGTCGAGCGGACGCTGGATGCGGCGCATGCGCTGATGTCGCACGGGGTGCATCGATATGCGGGCAAGACCACCATCGACCTTCGCCAGGAGGAGAAGCGGCAGCAGGAGCGCCGTGCCCACGAGGAGCAGATGTTCAACGATCTGTGGCGCACGGTTCCCGTCGGAAAGGCCAAAAAGACGAGCGACCACGGTCTGGAGAAGCGCCGCGCCGCACTTGGCCTTCCGCAGGACAACATCCTCTATTTTCTTGAGAAAACCGCGCCGCGGCTGCAGCCATGGCAGCGTGAGATCCTTCGCATCGTCCGCCATGTCGCTCAATATTTCCATCCCCAGCGGCAGACCAAGGTGATGAACGAGGGAACCGCCACCTTCGTCCATTACAAGATCATGAACCGGCTGCATGAGCGGGGGCAGATCAGCGACGGAAACTTCCTCGAATTCTTGAAGTCCCACTCCAACGTCGTGTTCCAGCCTGGCTATGACGACCGGCGGTTCTCGGGCTTCAACCCCTATGCGCTCGGTTTTGCGATGATGCAGGATATCGAGAGGATCGTCACGAAGCCGACGGAAGAAGACCGCGCGTGGTTTCCGGATATATCGGGACGGGGCGATGCGATGGCCGTCCTGCGCGACATCTGGGCCAATTACCGGGATGAGAGTTTCATCAGCCAATTCCTCAGCCCGAACCTGATCCGCCAGTTGCGGCTATTCCATCTCTACGACGACCCGGAACAGACCGAGGGTGTGCTGGTTTCGGCGATCCACAATGAGCGCGGATACCTGCGCATCCGCCGCCAGCTTTCCCGCGAATACGATATCGGCTGGACCGATCCGGCAATCGATATCGTCGATGTCGACCTCGCCGGTGACCGCCGCCTGCTGCTGCAACATATCATGATGAGCGGCAGCTATCTTCAGGAAGCCGACACGAGGCTTGTCCTGCAGCACCTCGCCGATCTCTGGGGCTACGACGTGTTGCTTCAGGAAATCGATAGTTCGAACACCGTGGCCAGAGAACACACGGCGAGCCCGCGCAAGATCGGGCAATGATCGGTGACGTTTTCCCGGAGGTGCTGGACTGTATGTCGTCGTTTTTCCACGCTGATCGCTGCGATCTGGATCGTTCCGACGGCTTCCGGATCGGGAACTGTAAGTTCAGGCCCGCGAAAATCTGCCACCGCGGCGCGCCATCGCCGTCATGCCAGACGGTATATTGAGGTTCGATGAAGGCATTCATGGTGGCGCCCTTGTCAAGCACGAAGACCTTTCCGATGCCGAAACCGACCGGGATGTAACTGTCGCCGCTTTCGAAGTTGAAGTTCCACGTCGCCGCGGACCGAAGATACCTGCCGCCCGAAAGGTTGATGTTGACGATGGGTTCGAAGGTGAGGAGGCTCACGTCCTCGCTCTCTCCCGCAAAGGACGTCTGGTAGGCGGCGAGGCCGCCGAGCAGTCCCCAACTCTGGGGGCGACGGCGACGCCGGCTGCACCCACCTGCAACATGCCGCCGCCGAGGAAATCGTCCGTCGCCGTCGGCAGGACGATGAGCGGGCCGACGCCGAATGTGAGCTCGCCTTTCTTAGGCAGGATGAAAATGCACATCAGCGTCAGGTCGCCGAGACCCGTCACTTAGCCGGACGGCACGTTGGGCGTAACCGATGTTCTACTACCACGTTGTTCTCGCGACCCTAATATGTGATCGCCTTTCCATGGACTAGCAACGGGAGTTTCTCCATGGAGACTACATTGGAGGTTCTCACGACCAGGAAGTCTGGGCGTGAGGTTCACCGACACTGGCCGGACGAGGTCAAGGCGCAGATCGTTTCGGAGAGCCTCCGGCCCGGTGTGGCGGTCAATGAAGTCGCGGAGCGCTATGGATTGAGGGCGAACGCTTTCGACTTGGCGCACGATGGCGCGGCAAGGCAAACTGGTACTACCCGCACCCGAGGATGCAGCGGAGTTTGCAGCGGTGATCATCGATCCGCCCGCTTCGGAGCCGCCGATCAAAAAGGCCAGTCGCCCGGAGATCATCATCGGTTCCGTCACTATCCGCCTGGAAGAAGGCGCGTCTGCGGCCCGGATTGCCGCTGTTGCGCGTGCCTGCGCCGTTCCGGCATGATCTTTCCCCCGAACCGCGTCCGGATCATGGTAGCGACCAAGCCGGTCGACTTCCGCAGGGGCCACGATGGCTTGGCTGCACTGGTCAAGAATGAGCTGCACAAGGACCCGTTCACCGGCACCATTTTTGTATTCCGTTCGCGTTGAAGCTGATCTACTGGGATGGCAGCGGTCTGGTGATGGCATACAAGCGGCTGGAGGAACACACCGTCACCTGGCCGGGCATCAAGGATGGCCTGATGACCTTGGGCCATGCTCTGTTTGCTGGTCATGACGCAGGAGTTAAGAATTGGGCGATCATTGCGACGTAACGGGTGCTCAAAGCAACTGCCGATCAGGATGTCCCTCCGGAATGTGCCCGAAGCTAACCTGACCGACATCAATTTACGCCCAAATTAACCGTAACGTACTTCCATCGGCACGAGATCATCTGTTGGATCATCCGGTCTTCACACGCGTCAGTCGTGAGATCGACAAAGGCATTTTAACGCCTGTTCCAACGGAGAAATTTCATGGCAGATGATCTGAAGGATGTCTCTTTGCACGAAGATCGCGCTGGCCTGACGCGGCGCGACGTTCTTGTTGCGACGACGGCTCTCACAGCAGCAACTCTATCGCTGGTTTCAGCGAAAAGCGCGAGCGCGCAGCAATCGGCACAACCGGGAGGGGCTGGCAAGAAGCCGAACATCCTCATGATCATGGGAGACGATATCGGTTGGTTCAACATCAGCGCCTACAACATGGGGGTGATGGGCTATCGGACTCCCAATATTGACAGGATCGGTAGAGAGGGAGCGACGTTCACGGATTGGTATGGCCAGCAGAGCTGCACGGCTGGTCGCGCCGCCTTTATCACTGGTCAGTCGCCGATCCGTACCGGCCTGACCAAAGTGGGAAGTCCCGGCGCAAAACTCGGGCTTGGACCCGATGATCCATCGGTCGCGAACGTCTTGAAGTCGCTTGGCTACGCCACCGGCCAGTTCGGCAAGAACCACCTCGGTGATCGCAACGAACATCTGCCGACGGCGCACGGGTTCGACGAGTTCTTTGGGAATCTCTATCACCTCAACGCCGAGGAGGAGCCCGAAAATCCGGACTACCCGAAGGACCCAAGCTTTCGTGCACGGTTTGGACCACGAGGCGTTCTGAGAACCAAATCGAGCGATACCGACGACCCGACTGTTGACCCTGCATTCGGCAGGGTCGGCAAGCAGGTAATCGAGAACACCGGTCCGCTCGACGTCAAGCGCATGGAGACTATCGACGAAGAGTTCCTATCCGCCGCCAAGGATTTCATCAATCGCAAACACCAGAGCGGATCACCATGGTTCTGCTATTTCAACACCACCCGCATGCACATCTTCACCCATCTGAAAAAGGAATCTCAGGGCAAGACGGGTCTGGGTGTCTATCCGGACGGCATGGTCGAAACTGACGGCCACGTTGGTCAACTCCTGCAGTTACTCGACGACCTCGGCGTCACGGAGGAAACGATCGTCGTTTATACGACGGACAACGGAGCCGAAGTTTTTACCTGGCCTGATGGTGGAGCGACGCCGTTCAAGGGCGAGAAGGCCACCAACTGGGAAGGTGCGTTCCGCGTTCCCTGCCTTATCCGCTGGCCCGGCGTAATCAAGCCCGGCACGATCATCAACGACATCTGCGCGCATGAGGACTTCATCCCAACCTTCGCTGCAGCGGCCGGAGATAACGACATCGTGGGGAAGTTGCTGAAAGGCTATGCACTCGGCGGACGGGACTTCAAGGTCCATCTCGACGGCCGCAACCTCATGCCTTTTCTTAAAGGCGAGGTGGCTGCATCACCGCGCGAGGGCTTTCCCTACTGGAGCGACGACGGCGATCTGATGGCAATCCGCGTCGGCAATTGGAAAATTGCGTTCCTTGAGCAGAACGTCGCAATCAATACAGAAACACCGTTGGGTGTCTGGCAGGGTCAATTCACCAAGCTGCGCGTTCCCATGCTGTACAATCTGCGTTCCGATCCGTTCGAACGAGCCACCACAAGTATCTACTATGGAGACTGGCAGGCACGCCGTGCTTTCGCGTTCGTGCCAGCGCAGGTCATCGTCGGACAATGGTTGGAAAGCTTCAAGGAGTTCCCACCGCGCGCCAAAGCGGCAAGCTTCACTGTCAGTGACGCGATGGAACAGATCACAACAGCAGCGCCTGGCCAGAACTGAGGCGGAGAGCAGATTGAGGAAACTTATCTTCGCCAGTTATTGGCTGCGGCCACCGATGTCCGCAGTGTCACTCTTTGGCCGGCGGTGGTGCTCGAGTGCGGCGAGAGGTGTTTTCAAATATCCGTGCCGTCTTCGCGATAGTTGCCGCGTCTATCACGGTTGCAATCGTCGGCATCGACAACAGGAATTCAGTCAAGGTGGGAGCGGCGCGCTGCTTACCGTTGGGCGCGGCTGCGACGGGAAGAGTGAATCTGATGAGTTGAGGCCGGCCCCACATGTCAGGGGGGATCAGGCCGCGCAACAGCAATTGGTTCGCCTCAGGGTATCCAGGCGTGCCGATGAAGCTCGGAATGTAATAATCCTGGAAGTTGATCGTGACCTTGGGCGTCAGCTGATTGTTGGCCTCGTTGACCTCTTAATGCTCCTGGCCGGAGGCGCCACCTGCGAGCAGGGATCCAATGGCAGCAACAAGTGATGCAAACTTCTTCATGCTGGCGGCTCCGGCAGCGCTGTCCGAGAAGCTCAGCACGACTTCGATCAACGAGGGAGTACGTTACAGTAAATTCAGAACATCGCCGATCGCCTGCTACCGGCGGCGGATCGGGACGGCGCAGATGTGTGCAACCGCACCGAATCTGGAAAGCGGCGTCCGGTTTTACCGTAACGTACTTCCCATGAGTTCAAGTTCCGCCTCTAATCGACAGACGGGTCGAATGGAGAGCGGCATGAGCCGATGAGCACCAGGCCGGGAGATGGCAAGCCGATACCGATCGAACAACAGGGGCTTTGGCGGCTCATGTTGAAGCTCCCTTCGTTGCGCGGACAGCTCCAGATCCTCGGCCGCAAGTCGAATTCGCTCGGAAGTCTCTTCGAGGCCTACCACGATGCGGCGACGACGCTCGACCGACTGCTGAAGGACGAGTTCCGCAGCGACCCGGCTATGGTGCGCGAATACGAGGCGATCTGTTCCGAGATCGAAGCCGACGTGATCAGGTATTGTCTCGATCATCCGTAGCGTGTCGAAACAGGGCGCCGGTCGCCCAACGCTAAACATCCTTGGTTTAATAAGAATATTCTGTTGCAACTACAGGGCATCCGGACGATAAATGCTTCCGGAATACTTTAGCTTGGACCAACGCGAGGGGCGGTCATGAGTGCTGAAGTAAGGGATGCAGACACGGTCAAGGTTACGACAGCGGATGCCGAGGCGGAACTCGGAAGGCTGATCGCCGACGTCAGGTTCCACGCCACGGAGCGTCAGAAGGCGATCCTCATCTATCTTGCCGAAAAACAGATCGCCGGCTGCGACGACAGCACCAAAGCCTACGCTATCGCCATAGACGTCCTGGGCAGGCCAAGCGGCTTTGATCCATCCACCGATCCCATCGTGCGCATCGAGATGAGTCGGCTGCGCTCGGCGGTCTCCAACTACTACGAGGCCTTCGGCGTCGAAGGCGATGTGGTCATCGGCCTCCCAAAGGGACGGTACGTCGCCGACTTCAACCGCGTATTCCTCCCCGCCGAGGTGGGCGACCTGGAACGTGGGGAGGAGATCGCTGCAGAAGAGCCCGAGCTGACGTCGGGCTCGTCACCGGCCCATGGTTTCCGGATGTCTGCGCGCGCGGCTCTTTTTGCGATAGCCGGCGCGATCGTCGCGGCCGGTGCCGGAGCGACCCTCTACGGCCGGCAGCCCGTGTTCACACAACAGCCTGTCGTCGCCATCTCCATTCAGGCGGCCGACGACGACCTGAGGGGGGAGGCGAGCCAGACGCGCGACTTGCTCCTCACTGCCCTGACGCGCTTCCAGACACTGACCGTTTCCGCTTCGGCTCCGCCGCCGCCATCTTCAAGGCTCGGCGTTTACCGTGTGGAGATGAAGTACTACTCGGACGGCGACGAACGAATGGTATGGTGGCAGGTCCTTGACGGCCGGGCGCAGGACGTCCTGCGGTCGGGGATCGAACGGGTGGAGGCGGATGGAAGAACGCCGGTCGCGGCGAGGGCCGAACTGGTCGCGATCCTGGCGAGGCGGTTCGCCGCCACGCGTGGTGTGATCAACAATATCGAGCTCCATGAGACGTCCTCAGCGTCGCTCGGCAATGCCTGCGTGCTGCGGGCGGAATATCTCGTCGACGAGGGGGGGAGCGGCGACATGGCGCAGATGGCGGACTGCCTCGGCCGCACCATCGCCGCCGACCCGCTGGACACCGACGCCATGGCGACATTGTCGCGTCTGCTGCTTGCTCCGGCAGGCGCCGCAACCGATCCCGCGATCATGCGGCGAGCGATCGCGCTGGCGAACCGTGCCGTGTCTCTCGCCCCACTGTCCGACCGGGCGCAGATGGCGCTCATGGCCGCGCACTTTTTTTCGGGAAGGACGGAGGCGGCGATCGGTGCAGGCAACCGCGCGCTCGCGCTCAATCCCAACAACCCGGAGGTCAGCGCCAAGCTCGCACTGGTACTCTACTTCTCGGGCTTCTGGGAGGCCGGCAGTTCGCTTGCCCAGGACGCGGGGAGATCGGTCGATTCCCTGCCCCGCGATGCGCAGTTGGTGCTGGCGCTCGACGCCTACCGGAGCAACGACTGGTCGGAGGCGTCGCTGCTCGCCGAGCAGATCAACTTCGGAGACGATCTCGTCCGGGCGATCAGGGCCGCCTCCCTCGGCGAGCTTGGATCAGACCAGGCGAAGGGGAGGCTTGCCGATCTGAGGGCCTCCAGCCCCGGCTTCGAGAGCGATCTTTTCAGGAAGCTGGAGGCGCGGGGGGTGAAGCCGTCGATCACGGCGTCGCTGGAAGCCGGGCTGACGAAGGCGGGCGCTTCGTTCACCAGCCGCGGCGTTGCCGTGGCGGATTAAACGCAAGTTACGGCCGATTACCGTAACGTACTTGTCCTCGAAGCGGTCTTTGCGAAGCTGCGCCGGACAGGAGTCATCTGGAGAGCGACATGCAACGATATTCGAAGGCGACGACGGTTCTTTTGGCGGGGGCGGCCGTCGCTCTTCCATCGGCGGTCTTCGCCGCAGAGGGCGGAGCGGGCTTCTACCTGCTCGGATCGAAGGGTCCGGCTGCGGCGATCACGCCGCCTCCAGGCGTCTATTTCCAGAGCGACTTCTACTACTATTCCGGTGACCTCGGCGGCGGCACGGCCCTGCCGACGGGCGGACGCCTCGCCGTCGGCGTCGAAGGACAGGCGGCCATCGAAATCCCGACGGTCATCTGGATCCTTCCCGAGGATATCGCGGGAGGCCATTTGGGCCTCAGCGCCACGCTTCCGCTTGGCTGGAAGAACGCCGACGCCGACGTCACGCTTGCCGGTCCACGGGGCGGAAGCGCTACCGGTTCCGTCTCCGACGATGTCTTCACGATTGGAGATCCACTGGTCAGTGCTTTCCTGGGATGGGAGCAGGGAAACTTCCACTGGCAGGTCGGCACCATGATCAACATCCCGATCGGCGACTACCAGGACGGCGAGATTTCCAATATTGCCTTCCACCACTGGGGCGCCGATGTGTTTGCCGCGACGACCTGGCTCGACCCGACTACGGGATTCGATCTCTCGGGTGTCATCGGCATGACCTTCAACGCCGAGAACCCGGCCACCGACTACCGGACAGGCAACGAGTTCCATTTCGAATGGGCGGCCGTCCAGCACTTCAGTCCCGAGTTCGACGCCGGTCTTGTCGGCTATTACTACGATCAGGTGACGGGAGACTCCGGCGACGGCGCGCCGGGACCGTTCAAGGGCAGGGTGGCTGCCATCGGCGCGACGATTGGATGGACCTTCAAGGCAGGCGAGGTGCCCGTCTCGACCCGACTGAAGTATTTCCACGAATTCGCAGCGGAGAATCGGGCAGAGGGCGACGCCGTCTTCCTGACGATCGCCGTCCCCTTGTCGATCACCAAGCCGACGACCATCGCCGCGCAATAGAGGCGGCGATGTCGGCCGCTCGTGGGAACGCCAACGTATAACCCCGAAAATCGGAATCGATTTGAGGACGAAATTATGCAGCAATTCAAAGTGCTACAGCGTCCTTTGCGCGTCTGAAAAGACGCGCGGCGCTGTAGGGCGTCCTTCGTCTTACTGGACACGCGGCGCTCTAGTTCTCGAAGCCGTAGACCTTCTTCCAGTCCGCCTTCATGTCCACCACCAGCCAGTTTCGCCGCTCGGCCTCGTCGAGGGCTTTGTCGAGCTTCCCGAACTCGGACTTCCGGTCGTAGGCGTATTCCCGCTCCGCGTCGGTGTGATGCACGATCATCGCAAAGGCAGGTCCCTTCGCCGCTGTGACCCAACGCAGCATCTCGTAATCGCCATCGGAGTTCCCGGCGACAAAGATCGGCTTCCGGCCGATGAACTTGTTGATGCCGGCAGGCTTGCCGGGACCGTCGTCGACGAAGTCGATCTTCGGCAGCCGCTTCAACACAGGGACGTCGCCCACGACAGCATATTCGGTCGCAATCGTGCTGCCGACGACCTGCTCGGGCGGGATGCCGTAGGCCTTTTCGGTGATCGGGCGCATGAACTCGACGCCGCCGCCGGAGACGATATAGGTCTTGAAGGCATTGTCCCTGAGGTAGTCGAGCAGCTCCCGCATCGGCAGGAACGTCATCTCGTCATACGGCCTGCCCGTCTTCGGATGCTTGGCCGTGGCGAACCAGTCGGTCACGATCTTGGCGAACTGGTCGGTGGTCATGCCGGCATGCGTCGCCATTCCCAGCTCGACGATGCCCTTCTCGCCGCCCTTGGCGATCCCCTTGAGATCGCCTTCGAGAATGCTCTTGAACGGCTCTTTCGTCTTCCATTCCGGATGCTTCGGTGCCAGTGTTTTCACCCGGTCGAGCATGAAGCCGAGCTGGAAATAAAAGGGCTGCTCCGACCAGAGAGTGCCGTCGTTGTCGAAGACCGCGATCCTGTCCTGCGGAGCGACGTATCCGTCGCCGCCTTCGGTCGTGGTCGCCTTGACGAATCCCACGATCCTGGTCTTGGCGACGGTGTCGCTCCATGATGGAAGGATCTCTTGCGCCAGCACAGGAAAGGCGCCGATCAGCATGAGGACGATCCAGGCGACGATGGAAGTGATAATTGTATCAGTGGCTTGTAAACGAATTCTCATCTGATTTCTCCCTGGCCGCTCTCTTCACGCATCGGAACCCCACATGACTGGTGGAAGTGTCCTCCGGCTCGGCATGGCGGGCGGCGGGACGGTATCGCCGGCAGTAGTTCGGAGCGCAGAGATGCGAGCCGCCTTTCAGCACGCGGCGTGGAATCCTGATCTCCGGCTGGCGGGGATCGTAACTCCCTTCGGCACCGGCGCCGCGTGGATTGCTCGGGATACAGCAGGAGTGCTTTGCCGGTTCCGGATGTCGCGTCGACCAGTAGTCGTCGGTCCATTCCCAGACGTTGCCGATCATATCGTAGAGGCCGTAGCCGTTCGGCGGATAGGTCTTGACCGCGCTCGTTCGCTCGGTGCCTTTCGGCTTCGTCGAATGCGTCGGAAAGGTGCCGGCCCAGGTGTTGGCCATGACGATGTCGCCGGGCATGATGTGATCGCCCCAGGCATACTCGGCGTCCTCGATCGCGCCGCGGGCGGCAAGCTCCCATTCGGCCTCGGTCGGCAGGCTGAGACCGGCCCAGTCGGCGTAGGCGTTCGCATCCGACCAGGCGACATGCACGACCGGATGGTCGAGCTTTCCACGCAGATCGCTGAGGCCTCCGAGAGGACGCCGCCAGGTCGCGCCGAATTTGAAGCTCCACCACTGCGCAATATCCGGACCGCTGACCGACTTCGGCTGCGTGAAGACGAGCGATCCGGCTCTCAGCATGTTCGGAAGTGCTCCCGGATAGTCTTTCGGATCAGGCGCCTTCTCCGCCATCGTAACATGGCCCGTTGCCTTGACGAACTCCGTGAACTGCCTGTTCGTGACGGGCGTCTCATGGATCCAGAAGCCGTCGACCTCCACGGGATGGGCGGGCGCCTCCTCGGGATAGTGGTCGTTCGATCCCATCGTGAAGATCCGGCCGGGAATCAAGATCATTCCGTCAGGCGCTGCCGGGGTTTCGTTTTCGGTGTCGAATGCCAAAGCCGTCGTCGCCTCCGATGTTGGAGAGGGTAGCTTCGCGCGGAAGCGGCGTAAACTGGAAGTACGTTACGGTAAATGACGTCGTCGCTGGAGTAACCGACCATGCCTGCGGCGCGCGATGTTACGCAGTCATTTACCGTTACGTACTTGCACAACTTCCTCGTGGTGTCAGCTTGCCGGCGTTGGGGCTGGAATGCCGAGCCCTCAGCGGCACGAGCGACGACCGCATTGCGTTCCACGAATGGGCGTGGGAGGCCCGGGCCGTTGACCGAAGGCGTCGTGCCCAACCGGACCTACGGGAGCCAGTCAACATGTCTGAAGACGACCTTTCCGAACACAAGCACCATAACGGCATGAGCCGGCGAGACCTGCTGCTGGCGGGAAGCGCACTCACGGCCGCCGCTCTGGCGGTGCCGGCCGCGTCGCCCGCCCGGGCCCAGACGCAGCCCGCGCCTTCAGGAAGCAAGCCTAACATTCTCATCATCTTTGGCGACGACGTCGGCGTCGCCAACATCAGCGCCTATTCGAACGGACTGATGGGATACGAGACCCCTAACCTCGACAGCATCGCGAGGGACGGTCTGAAGTTTCAGCACTACTACGCCGAACAGTCCTGCACCGCCGGCCGCTCGGCATTCCTCACCGGACAGCACATCATCCGAACCGGCCTCAGCAAGGTCGGCTTCCCCGGTGCGCCGATGGGCATGAGCCAGCTCGACCCGTCGATCGGCGGTCTCCTGAAGAACCTCGGCTACGCCACGGGTCAGTTCGGCAAGAACCATGTCGGCGATCGCAACGAGTCGCTGCCGACCGTGAACGGCTTCGACGAATTCTTCGGCAATCTCTATCACCTCAATGCGGAGGAAGAGCCGGAGCTGCCCGATTACCCAAAAGACCCCGCCTACCTTGCGAAGTACGGGCCGCGCGGCGTTCTGCGCTGCAATGCGACGGAGGTGGACGACAAAACTATGGACCCGCGTTTCGGCAAGATCGGCAAGCAGACGATCGAGGACACGGGCGCGCTCACCAAGAAGCGCATGGAGACCATCGACGACGAGACGTCGGCCGCCGCCATCGACTACATGAAGCGGCAGCAGTCCGCGGGCAAGCCGTTCTTCTGCTGGTTCAATGCAACCCGCATGCATTTGAGGACCCATGTCCGCGAAGGTCATCGTGGCCGCTACACGCACGGCGACAGCGAATACATCGACGGCATGATGGAGCACGACGACACGGTCGGTACGTTGCTCAAATCGCTCGACGATATGGGAATCGCGAATAATACCATCGTCCTCTACACGAGCGACAACGGTCCGCATATGAACACTTGGCCGGATGCGGCGATGACATACTTCCGTTCGGAGAAGAACACCAATTGGGAAGGCGCCTTCCGCGTGCCTTGCTTCGTGCGCTGGCCCGGCGTCATCGAGCCAGGCACAGTCACCAACGAGTTGATGAGCCACAACGACTGGATACCGACGCTGTGCGCGATCGCCGGCGAACCTGATATCGTCGGCAAGTTGAAGGCCGGCTACACCGCCAACGGGATCGAATACAAGGTGCACCTCGACGGCTACGACCAGTCCACCTTCCTGAAGGCGGCCAAGGGAAGTGCCGCAAACAACAATGGCGCGAAGAGTGTCCGAAAGTCGTTCTTCTACTCCGACGACGACGGTTTGCTCGTGGCGATGCGCCAAGGCGACTACAAATATGTCTTCTCCGAGCAGCGCAAGGAAGGAACGATGGGCCTGTGGGCGGAACCGTTCACGACGCTGCGCCTGCAGAAGATATTCAACCTGTTCCAGGACCCTTTCGAGCGCGCGGATATCACATCCAATACCTTCTGGGACTGGCAGCTCAACCACGTCGGTTCCGCCTACGGGATGATGGAGGAGGTGTTCGAGTTCGTGGCTACCTTCAAGGAGTTTCCGCCTCGGTCGTTCCCGCCGTCGTTCAATCCGGCAAACGTCATGGAATCCACGCTCGATAGCATCAAGCAGCGGGAGGAGTTCAGGAAGAACCTCGATCTCGACCGGATCAGGGGCGGCCTCAACAAGATGATTGACGATGCCTTCCAGAAGAGCGCCAATCCGCAGTGACGAACCAGTCGCTCCGGCCGACCAAAACGGAGTCGGGGCGACGGGCAGTTCCTAACATATAGTTGCATTTTGGATGTGACGCGAGCTTGCCTCGCGGCGGCTGGGTGGCCCGTCGCCAAAGCGACCACGTGATGACGCAGGAAGGCTCGAAGGCTCAATTCGCCGTCGCGCGAGGCGGGCGCAATCCGGCGGATTTCCTGGATCGACCAGCGGATCAATTGCCGGTCTTAAATGTCGCATCGTTTTTGCGGCGGCATGGCGTTGGCGCGGTGACGCATGACGGCCATCATGGCGATGACGGCTGCTCGGGCCGAAAGCCGCCATCGCAAATCCTCTGGCTTTTCAATGCTGGCAATTTTGTCACGAACCTCGGAAGCCCGTCTTATGGCGGACATCGGGTGAGGTGTGGTCGACGCGGCGCGGTTGGAGGTGATGTGGGTCGACAATCAACAATTATCGATGGCAACAAACGCAAAGGCTTCGTAATCTACCGCCACTGCAACCGCCCATATCGTTCTGTGGCCGGGGGCGGATAGCGCGGAGACGAGAGACCATGAGTGAAACGCGGCGCAAGCTGACGACGATCTTCTGCGCTGACGTGCAGGACTACACGCGGCTGATGGGGGCTGACGAGGAGGGGACGCTTGCGAGCCTGAAGCGCTGCCGGGAGGCGATGGGGCGCCTGATCGAAAGCCATGGCGGCCGCGTCATCAATACCTGGGGTGACGGGCTGATCGCCGATTTCCCAAGCGTGGTCGAGGCGGTGCGCGCGGCCGTCGATACGCAGAACGAACTTGCCGGTTTCAACGCCCGCCGCCCGGAAGACGGACGCATGCTGTTTCGCATCGGCATCAATCTCGGCGATGTGATCGTCGAAGACGACGACATCTATGGCGACGGCGTCAACATCGCCGCGCGGCTGCAGGCCTCGGCTTCGGCCGGCGGCATCGTCATATCAAGCACCGTTTACGACCAGGTACGCAACAAGGTCGCGGTCGGTTTTGAGTTTCTCGGGCCACTGATGGTGAAGAACGTCGATGAAGGCGTGCCGAGCTACGCGGTGAAGATCGGCGATGTCAATGACGAGACGCCGCCTCCCCAACGACCAGGCCCCGCGCGGCCGCAGCCGGCGGCTGAAATCACTGATGCAAGCCCGCTACCTGGCAGACGCAGGCTGTTCGGGGTGCTCGGCGTCATCGCAGCTGTGCTGATCGGCATCAATCTTTTATCGTGGCAGGGCGTTTTCTGGGCGCACTTTCCGGTGCTTGCGCTCGCCGTCGTCGCGGCGTTCGCCTGGAATCGCAACCAGACCCTGTTCAACCGGAAGATCACCTCGCTGGCGATCGTGGCGCTCGGCATTGCCGGCATCAACCTCTTGAGCTGGACGGGGCAGTTCTGGGCGGTGTGGCCGATACTGGGAATTGCGGCCGTCATGGGCCTGCGATGGTCGATGCGCCGATAGACATCCGACCCGCATCGTCGGAGATTGGCTGCGGTATTTCGCCCGCCAATCGGCGGCGTCAAAGACATGGCGAGTGTTCGTTCAAGCAAAAGTGAGCGGCCGGGTTATTTCCATTCTTTGCTGATATTACAAATCGGTAATGCCGGCTGCTTATGCTTGCCGGTAAGCTGCAAACGCGCGATATTGTCGCATCAGACGGGATCTGGATCCCGCAGCGCCTCTTTCGACCGACCCTGGTCTAACCTCGAGTCCCTCCGGAGACGTGAATGGCCTTTTGGAAGCAATTTATACTGTCTCTCATCGTCATTGTTGCCGGCTTTGCCGCGTGGGTTTTCCTTGTGCCCGGCGCCGGCGATACGATGCGCGATGCGGGTATTCCAGAGAGCATCATTTCCAAGATCGCGCCGAAGGCTGAGGAGACGGCGGATGCCGACGCCCCCGCCCGGGCGCAAGGCCAGCAGCGTGGCGAGGGACAGGGCCAAGGACAGGGGCAGAACCGCCGCAATGGCGGCGGGCGCAATGGCGCCATTCTCGTCGCGACGCAGGCGGTCGTCCAGGGCGTCGTCAACGACCGGCTGAACGCTATCGGCACGGGGGATGCGATCCGCTCGGTCGCGGTCACGCCGCAGGCATCGGGCACGATCCGCGAAATCCTCATCAAGTCGGGCGACAGGGTGAAGGCCGGCCAGGTGCTTGCCAAACTCGACAGCGAGGAGCAGGTGATCGCCCGCGGCCAGGCCGATGTGGCGGTCAAGGCCGCCGTCGAGAAATCCAATCTCTATCATAACATCAAGTCCAGCGTGTCGCGCATGGACGTGTTCGATTCCGAGATCGCCGAGCAGGGCGCGCGGCTGCAGCTGCAGGCCGCCGAACTCAATCTCGCACGGCGCAACATTACCGCGCCGATCGACGGCATCGTCGGTATCTTACCGGTCAACATCGGCGACAACGTCACGACGAGCATCCCGATCGTCACGCTCGACGACCGGTCGGAAATTCTCGTCGACTTCTGGGTGCCGGAGCGCTTCGCCAACACGGTATCGCTCGGTCAGCCGGTCGAGGCGATGTCGGTGGCAAAAGCCGGACAGGTATTTTCGGGTATGGTCGAGGCCGTCGACAACCGCATCGACGCGGCAAGCCGTACGCTTCGACTGCGCGCCCGCATCGACAACTCTTCCGACGAGCTGCGCGCCGGCATGTCCTTCAGCGTCAGCATGAAATTCCCCGGTGACAAATATCCGGCGGTCGATCCGCAGTCCGTGCAATGGGATTCTCAAGGGTCTTTCGTCTGGCTGGTCAACGACGACAAATCGCACAAGGTGCGGGTCAGCGTTGTACAGCGCAACCCGGATTTCGTGCTCGTCAAAGCCGATCTCAAGGACGGCGACAAGATCGTGACACAGGGGCTGCAGCGCGTGCGTGAAGGCGGGGCGGTGCGCGTTTCCGCCGATGTCGCCGCGAGTGCGGAGGTCGCCACGCAATGAGTGTGACCGAGATTCACCAGGACAGGGCCTCGGGCAAGCAGAGCTTCACCGCGCTTTTCGTTCGCCGGCCGATCCTGGCGCTGGTGTTCAACACACTGATGGTCGTCGCCGGCCTTGCGGCCTATGTCGGCGTCGAGGTGCGCGAGCTGCCGGATGTCGACCGTCCCGTCGTCACCGTGCGCACCACCTTCGACGGCGCATCGCCGCAGACGATCGATCAGGAACTGACCAAGGTGATCGAGGGTGCTGTCGCGCGCGTCAGCGGCCTGAAATCGATCTCCTCGACCTCTTCCTTCGGCCAGAGCCGGGTGACGCTCGAATTCTCGGATGCGATCGATCTCGCGGTCGCCGCCAACGACGTGCGCGACGCAATCGGCCGCATCACCCAGAACCTGCCCGATGAAGCGGATGCGCCGCAGATCGTCAAGGCGGATTCGGATTCCTCGGCGATCATGCGCCTTGCCGTTACCTCCACCAAGCTCAACATGGACGACCTGACACAACTCGTCGAAAACGAGGTGATCGACCGCCTCGCATCTGTCGACGGCGTCGCCGACGTTGAGGAATATGGCGACCAGGAGAAGGTTTTCCGCGTCGATGTCGACCAGGGCGCGCTGGCGAGCCGGGGACTGACCATCGGCGATCTGACGAAGTCGCTCGACAACGCTGCACTCGACGTGCCGGCGGGATCGCTGAAGAGCAATACGCAGGATATCGTGGTGCGCGCCACCGCCAACCTGCAGACGCCGGCAGATTTTTCCAAGGTTATGCTGCAGGACCGTGTCAGGCTTGGCGATGTCGCGACGGTGACGCTCGGACCACGCGACGGCGAAACGGCGCTGCGCTCCAACGGCAAGCCGGGCATCGGCCTCGGCATCATCCGCCAGGCACAGTCGAACACGCTGAATATCTCGACCGGCGTCAAGGCCGCCGTCGAGCAGCTGTCGAAGACGCTGCCGGAGGGCACGACGATCGCGATCACCAGCGATGACGCCGTCTTCATCCAGGGTGCGATCCATGAGGTGGTGCTGGCGCTGGTGCTCGCCGCCGTTATCGTCACCGCCGTTATCTATCTCTTCCTGCGCGACTGGCGCGCGACGCTGATCCCGGCGGTCAGCATGCCGGTGGCGCTGATCGGCACGCTGGCGGCGATCTATATGGTCGGCTTCTCGATCAACATTCTGACGCTGCTCGCGATCGTGCTGGCAACCGGCCTCGTCGTCGACGACGCGATCGTGGTGCTCGAAAACATCGTGCGCCGGCGCGCTGAAGGCATGGGGCCGCGCGCGGCGGCCGTGCTTGGAACACGCGAGGTGTTCTTCGCCGTTATCGCCACGACCGCGACTCTCGCGGCTGTGTTCATACCGCTATCCTTCTTGCCGGGACAGGTCGGCGGCCTCTTCCGTGAATTCGGCTTTGTGCTCGCCTTCTCCGTCGGGCTGTCGTCGATCGTGGCGCTGACGCTCTGCCCGATGCTTGCCTCGCGCATGCTGACCAAGCCGATGATCGAGGATCACGGCGCGCTCGGCCGTTTCGGCGGGGCGCTTGCCCGCCTCTACAAATGGGCGCTGCACGGCTGCCTCAACGCCCCCTTCGTCGTCATCCTGTTTTCGGTAATCCTCGCCGGCGCGGCACTCGTCGCCTTTTCCACAGTCAAGAGCGAGCTGACACCCGAAGAGGACCGGTCGATGGTGATGATGCGGCTGACGACGCCGCAGGGATCGAGCCTCGAATATACGCGCGACAAGATGCAGCTCGTCGAGGAATATCTGCAGCCGCTGGTCGATAAAGGCGACATCCGCAACGTCTTCTCGATCTCCGGCCAGGGTGGTTCGCTGAACAGCGGCTTCATGGTGTTGACGCTCGCTCCCTGGGGGGAGCGCCATCGGACGCAGGCGGAAATCGTCGCAGACATCAACCAGGCGGCATCAAGGGTGCCGGCCCTGCGCGGCAACGCCATCTCCTCCAACAGCCTGCGCATCCGCGGCGCCGGCAGCGGCTTGCAGATGGCGTTGATCGGCAATGATCACGAGGCGCTGACGGCGGCGGCCGCCAAGCTGGTCCAGGCACTCGACGCCACCGGCCAGTACGATACGCCGCGCCTGACCAACGAGCCCAGCCAGGCGCAGGTGTCGGTGGCGATCGACCGCGAGCGCGCTTCCGATCTCGGCATCGACATAACCGGGCTTTCGACGGCGATCCAGTCGCTGCTCGAAGGGCGCTCGGTGGTCGACGTCTTCGTCGATGGCGAATCCTACCCCGTGCTTCTGACGTCGACGACGCGGCCGATTGACGATCCGACCGACCTAGAGAACGTGTTCCTGAAAACCGGCGACGGCAAGATCGTGCCGATGTCGGTGATCGCCACGATGAAGGAAGGTTCGGTCGCGCCGCAGCTCAACCGCGAGCAGCAGCTCGCCTCGGTCGCGATCACTGCCGGCCTCAGAAACGGCATGTCGCTCGGCGATGCGGTCAAGCAGGTGACGCAGCTTGCGCAGCCGTTGCTGCCGGCTGGCGCACGCCTACTGCCGCTCGCCGAAGCCGCGACGCTGGAAGAGAATTCAAATGGCATGGCACTGACCTTCGGCTTTGCCATCGTCATCATCTTCCTGGTGCTGGCGGCGCAGTTCGAAAGCGTGCTCTCCTCGCTGATCATCATGTCGACGGTACCGCTCGGCCTTGCCTGCGCCGTGTTCGCGCTTGTTATCACCGGCTCCAGCCTCAACATCTACAGCCAGATCGGCCTGGTGCTGCTCGTCGGCGTCATGGCGAAGAACGGCATTCTGATCGTCGAATTCGCCAATCAGCTGCGTGACCGGGGCGAGGACGTGCGCTCGTCGATTGAGAAGGCGTGCGCGTTGCGCCTCCGCCCTGTCATGATGACGATGATCGCCACCATCCTCGGCGGCGTGCCGCTGGTCTTTGCCCATGGCGCGGGCGCCGAAGCGCGCGTCGCGCTCGGCTGGGTGATCGTCGGTGGTCTCGGCTTTGCGACGCTGGTGACGCTGTTCATCACGCCGGTCGCCTACCTGCTGCTTGCCCGCTTCGCCAAGCCGCACGCTCATGAAGAAGCGCGGCTACACGAGGAGATGGCGGTCGCCACCCGGCCGCGCGCAGCATCCGCCGAGGAGCAGCTTCAGGCCGCCGAGTAAAGTTCACATCCGACTTAAGCGCCGCCGGATCCCGTCTGACGGCATTTTTATGGGCTATGAACCTTACGAAATAAGATAAATTACTTCCGAAGTTTAGCCGTTTGTTAAGCATAAACGGCAATTATCGTTACCAGTAACCGGCTGGTCTTCTTCATTTCTTGAAGGCTGCAATTCGCTGGAGTTCCAGCGACCCCGGACATGAATGTCCGCGCGGCAACGGTTCATTTCTTGTGTCGTTTGCGTCTGTTTTGCGTTTTGGAGTTTAGTTCCCGTGAGTATTTATCAGCGCGTCTCCGTGGACGCGGCGCTTCATGTGCTGCGCGATATCAACCGGAATATGACGGTCACGCAGAACCACATCACGACCGGCATGCGTGTCGCAAAAGCCGCCGACAATGCCGTCTACTGGTCGGTCGCCACCACCGCGCGCACTGACAACAAGGCGGTTTCGGCGATCCAGGATGCGCTCGGCATGGCGGCTGCGACGATGGGCACAGCCTATACCGGCGTCCAGAACGTCATCGACGTCGTCTCCGAGATCAAAGCCAAGCTGGTTGCCGCAACCGAAGACGGCATCGACAAGAACAAGGTCGATGAAGAGATCAAGCAGTTGCAGGAGCAACTGCGCAGTGTTTCTGAATCAGCAACCTTCAACAGCGACAATTGGGTGATCCTCAACAACGACGCGACGCCGACGCAGCCGCGCCAGATTCCGGCCTCCTTCATCCGCAATGCCGACGGGACGGTCTCCGTCGGCATGCTGAGCTATCATATCGACACGACGCCGGTCGGAGCCACGACCTCCAAGGATGCGCGCTATCTGATCGACGACCGTGCCACCGGTTCTGGTGAATATGGCGTGCTGACCTCGTCCAATTTCGCCACCGAACTCGGCGCCGCACAGAACTACGTGTTGATGACGAGCAAGAACGGCACCACGGCCGGCCAGGTGGTGATCTCGGTGGCAACAGGTATGACGAAAGGCCAGATCGGGCAGATGATCAGCGTTGTCGATGCGGCGCTGACGCAGCTGACGACGGTCGGTTCGGCCTTCGGCGCGCTGGAAAAACGCATCAACCTGCAGAACGACTTTGCCACCAAACTGCACGATAACAACACCGCCGGCATCGGCCGCCTCGTCGATGCCGACATGGAGGAGGAGTCCAGCAAGCTCAAGGCGCTTCAGACGCAGCAGCAGCTCGGCTTGCAATCGCTGAATATCGCAAATGCCACTTATGATACGGTAAGGCAGTTGTTCCAGAATTTCTAAGCGATCGCCCAGCCCGCCATCCTCGTGGTTCGAGACGGCCCCTAAAGCGCGTCGCGATCCTTCGGATTCGCTTCTCGCGCTTTAAGTCTTTGTTTTTATGTATGTCGTTATCCCGGAACCGCTGCACACTATCTGTCAAAACCGGTGATATCAGCGCATTCCCGCAACATGGCGCCTGTTTCGGCGACTGAAATTCCCTTATCAACAGCACATCTTCATTTTCTTGCCGCAATCCTTGCCATTTGCTCGCATCAGCTTTGAACGGAGACCGACCTGTCCATGATCAAGAAATTCCTACTTCTGGCTGTTGCAGCAAGCTATCTCAGCGCTTGCACGACGACCGATCCCTATACCGGTGAACAGAAGGTTTCCAATACGGCGGGCGGCGCGGCGCTTGGCGCCCTCGGGGGCGCTCTCGTCGGCGTGGCTGTCGGTGGCGGCGGCCACGGCAAGCGCAACGCGGCGCTGATCGGCGCCGGCGTCGGCGCACTCGCCGGCGGCGCGATCGGCAATTACATGGACCAGCAGGAATCCGAGCTTCGCGCCCAGCTCGAAGGCACCGGCATTTCGGTGACCCGCAACGGCGACAACATCATCCTCAACATGCCGTCGAACATCACCTTCGACGTCGACCAGGACGCGGTGAAGCCGGGCTTCTATCCGACGCTGAATTCGGTGGCGATCGTGCTGCGCAAATTCAATCGCACGCTGATCGACGTCAATGGCCATACGGATTCGACCGGCAGCCTGCAACACAATCAGGACCTGTCGCAGCGCCGCGCGCTTTCGGTTGCCGATTACCTCGGCGGCCAGGGAATCGACCAGCGCCGCGTGTCAGCCGTCGGCTTCGGCCCTTCGCAGCCGGTCGCTTCCAATGCGAGCGAGGCCGGCCGCGCCCAGAACCGCCGCGTCGAAATCCAGATCGCGCCGATCACCCAGGGCTGAGTGGGATTTTTTTAGTCTTTGAAGCGGCCGGGCCATGCCCGGCCGTTTTGTTATTGCTGCATCGTCGCGCCCTTGGTGATCTTGTCGACGATCTTCTTTTCGGCCCGTATTGCGATGCCGACCACCTTGGCATCGTTGGGCGCAAACTCGGCGAAGACGGCGCGGTTGGCCGCGTCGTGGCCGGTCGCAAACATTTCCTCGATGAACAGCGAGGCGGTGATATCGCGCTCCAGCGCACGGCGGTGGACGGCTGACATCGTCGCCTCGTCAGCGGAGAGAACAATGATCGGCTGGATCGATAGTGGATTGTAGAGATTGCCGGCACGGTCCTTGTAGGGCTCGCCAATGATCTCGGGATGCCCGCCGGCGATGCCGGTCATCAGGAAGGCGGTGACGTTCAGCTTCTGCCAGCCGGCAAGATTGTTTCGCAGGACGACGGCAATTTTGGTATCAAACATCGGACAGTTACCTCTGTATCGGTCATGGAGTATCGGGCCCATTGAGCCAGGATCTACATCCGCAGGCCTTCGAAGGTCTTGAACGTTTGTGCGCAGGACCATCCGGCAACGCCATCCTGGCGGCGCCGGCTTTTCCCGGCATCGAGCGCATCGGGGCGCAATTCTCAGGCAATGCCTTCGAGCCGCACCGTCACGACACCTATGCGCTCGGCGTGACGCTGAAGGGGGTGCAGACCTTCCGCTATCGCGGTGAGCAACGTTTCAGCCTGCCGGGGCAGGTGATCGTGCTGCATCCGGACGAGGAGCATGACGGCGGGGCAGGGACCGAGGACGGGCTGCAATACCGTATGCTCTACCTGGAGCCGTCGTTGCTTCTCGAATGCCTGGAGGCGGATGGGGTCGGCCTGCCTTTCGTCGACGAACCCGTCATCGGCGATCCGGGGCTGGCGGGTGTGCTGCTCGCCGCTCTCAGCGAACTCGACCGCGAACTGGATGAGCTTTTCGTCGACGATTTCCTGTCGCAGGTGGCGGGCGGGCTGTCCCGGCATGCGTCGATGCCGCGCCGGCCGCTCGGCGGCGTTGCCTGGCGGCAGGCGCGGGCGGCGCGGGATTATCTCGAGGCGCATGCAACGCGGCCGGTACGCTCCGGTGAACTCGAGGCGGTGACCGGGCTCGACCGTTTCGCGTTGTCGCGGCATTTCCGGACGGCCTTCGCCACCAGCCCGCATCGCTACCTGCTGATGCGGCGGCTGCAGCAGGCGCGGGCGATGATCGGCGCAGGCGAGGGGATTTCGGATACGGCAGCGGCAACGGGCTTTGCCGACCAGAGCCATCTCAACCGGCATTTCAAGAAGGCCTATGGCATGACGCCTGGCCAGTGGGCAACGCTCGTCCACAACTCTGCGCGGCGCTTTACACGGGGTTTTCCGCAAGGCCTGAACGGCGGGCGATGAAGCGGGCGAGCATCGGGCCGATCATCAGGATCACCAGGAAACGGCCGGTCTGCATCGCCATGACGAAGGGCACGTCGACATCGCTGGAGGCGGCGATAATGGCGACGGAATCGGCGCCGCCGGGGCTGGTGGCGAGATAGGCCGTCAGCGGATCGATGCCGGCGAAAATATGAAGGGCAGCCGCCATGCAGCCGCAGAGCGCCATCAGCAGGAGGATGCAGGCCGATACCCGCGGCAGGGCGCGCGCCACGTGGTTGATGATCGAACGGGTGAAACGCAGGCCGATGCTCCAGCCGACGAGCGCATAGGCGATGGCAAGCAGCCACATCGGCAGCTCGATCTTCAGGAGGCCCGAGCCCTGCAGAAAGGCGCCGAGAAAGAGCGGCACGATGATCGTGCCGCCCTGGATGCGCAGACGTTTTACGCCATAGGTACAAAAGGCCGCAAAAGCTAACGTCGCCGCAAAGGCCGGCCAGTCGACTTCGGGGAAGAGGACGAGCGGCGGCGGCTCGGCACCGTCGGCCGCCACCCACAGGCGCGAGATCACAGAGGCGCCGACGGCGACGAAGACGACGCGCAGATATTGCATAAAGGCGACGAGGCGGGCGTCGGCGCCATACGCCTCCGACATGATGACCATGGCGGACGCGCCGCCCGGCGAGGAGCCCCAGACGGCAGTCGTTCCCGGCAGGACCTGCCAGCGTGTCAGAAGCCAACCGAGGCTGGTGGCGATGGCGATGACCGAGAAGATGAACAGCAGAAAGAGCGGTGCGTCCTTTGCCATGGTGCCGAGAATGTCTGGCGTAATGGTGCGCGCCATCATGAGGCCGACGAGGACCTGGCCGAGCTGCAGCGGCCAGAAGGGCACATGAAGCTTTCCCTTGCCGACGGCGAGCGCCAGCAAGATCGCTGCGACCATCGGCCCGATCAGCAGCGAGGCAGGCAGGGCGAAGAGTTCGAGGAAGACGGTGAAAGCGAGCGAAAGCGCCAGCAGCAGCGCCCATTTCGGCAGGCCGGTATCGCGCAGCAGGCGGCTTGCGTCGCTGGGTGACATGTTCCCCGTATCTTTCCTGGCCGGTGCCAAGCCCTGAGGCTGAAGGTGGGAGGATGTCCCGGCATGGCAAAGAGCGGCCGGTGGCAAAGACCGCCTAGCGCGGTCCGGTATAGGCGGGTGCGAGGCGGACGGTCAATTGCGAAATCGGGCTTTATCGGCGTCCTGGACTGCGAAATTGATTCATCCGGCCGCGTCAAGCCATTGTTTTTATGCGCGTCGTCGTCGCGAACTGCTGAACGGTTTGGCCGCGATGCATCAGAGACGCACGTGGCTGGCGAGAAAATCGAGCAGCGCGCGCACGCGTGCCGGCAGCGGGCCGCCTTGACCGATATAGAGAGCGTGGAATTCCTCGCGATCGCCGGGATTGAGGTTTTCGAGCACCGGCACCAGCCGGCCGGCATCGATATCGGCGCGCACGGTGAAGGCGGCAAGTCTGGCGAGGCCGGCGCCGGATAGCGCCAGATGCCGCATGGCTTCGCCGTCTCCCACCTGTACGCCCGGCATGATCGGGACAGTTACCGTCTCGCCTCCTTCGCGTAGCGGCCAGCCCTCGACGGCGCGGACGTAGGAAAAGCCGATGCGGCAGTGGCGGTGGAGATCGGTGACCGTGCGTGGCTCGCCGTGATGCCCGAGATAATCCGCCGAGGCAACGATGATCTTGCCGGTGGCGCCGAGCTTGCGGGCGATCAGGCTGGAGTTCTTCAAGGGGCCGGCGCGGATCGCGACGTCGGCGCGTTCCTCCATCAGGTCGACAATCCTGTCGGTATGGGAAATATCCAGCGTCACGGCGGGATGAAGCGCCATGAAGGCTGGAACCAGCGGCGCCAGCACATGATAGCCGAACGAGCCGCTGGTGTTAATGCGGATGCGGCCGGCGGCTTCCTCGCCGGTCGAAGCATGGCGTTCCGCCTCGCCGATATCTGCAAGGATGGCGATGCTGCGCTCATAAAAGGCGCAGCCCTCGGGCGTCAGTTGCAGCTTGCGGGTCGAACGATTGACAAGGCGGGCGCCGAGGCGTGCCTCCAGCCGGGCGACGAGCTTGCTGACGGCCGACGGCGTCATGCGGCGGGCCATGGCGGCCGCGGAAAAGCCGCCGCGCTCGACGACACTGACGAAGACTTCCATTTCGCCGGAGCGGTTAATGTCCTGACGGCTCATGATGAATTCAAGTCACAGATGATTTGCTGGAATGCAATCTATATCACCAAACGGCCAAGGTCTATCCTACAGGAAACGAAGGAGACAGATTCATGGACTACAGAAATCTCGGCGCATCCGGCCTCAGAGTGCCGGTGTTGAGCTTTGGCGCGGGCACATTCGGCGGCAGCGGGCCGCTGTTCGGCGCCTGGGGCAATACCGATGCGGAGGAGGCGCGAAGGCTCGTCGATATCTGCCTCGAAGCCGGCGTCAATCTCTTCGACACGGCCGATGTCTATTCGGCCGGCGCTTCCGAAGAGGTGCTCGGCCAGGCGATTCGCGGCCGGCGCGACGCTGTGCTGATCTCGACGAAGACGGCGCTGCCAACGGGCGACGGGCCGCAGGACTGGGGAACGTCGCGGGCGCGGCTGATCCGTGCGACGGAAGATGCGTTGCGCCGGCTCGGGACCGACTATATCGACCTCCTGCAGCTTCACGCCTTCGATGCCTCGACGCCGGTCGAGGAGGTGTTGTCGACGCTCGACGGGCTCGTGGCATCGGGCAAGATCCGCTATGTCGGGGTTTCGAATTTTTCTGGCTGGGAGCTGATGAAATCGCTTGCCGTCGCCGAGCGCCACGGCCATCCGCGTTATGTCGCCCATCAGGTCTATTATTCGCTGGCGGGCCGCGATTACGAATGGGAGCTGATGCCGCTCGGCGCCGACCAGGGCGTTGGAGCCCTCGTCTGGAGCCCGCTTGCCTGGGGACGGTTGACCGGCAAGATCCGCCGCGGCCAACCGCTGCCGGCGTCAAGCCGGCTGCACGAGACGGCGCAGTATGGCCCGCCGGTCGACGACGAGAAACTGTTCGACATCATCGATGTGCTGGACGCCATCGCAGCCGAGACCGGCCGGACGGTGCCGCAGATCGCCATCAACTGGCTGCTCAGCCGGCCGACGGTATCGAGCGTCATCATTGGCGCCCGCAACGAGGAGCAACTCAGGCAAAACCTCGGTTCGGTCGGCTGGAGCCTGTCCAAGGATCAGATCGAAAGGCTCGACGCCGTCAGCGCTGTAACAGTGCCCTATCCCTATTTCCCCTATCGGCGGCAAGAGGGTTTCGCGCGGCTCAACCCGCCGATCGTCTGAGGCGCCGGAGACGGCGGACTTTGTGTATGGCTACCGGCCTATAACAAAGGGGGAATGAAATCTTCTGCCAATCTTAACTGGACAGCCGCTTTGACTTGCCGCATACCCAGCCTGCTGCATAATTCCTTAAATCGGAATCGATTTAAGGATGAAATTATGCAGCAATTTTAAAGTTCTACAGCGTCCTTTGCACATCTGAAAAGACGCGCGGCGCTGTAGCCTGCGGGACACGATACGGTTTCGGCGGAATGGCAGGGAGATTAAAGGGATGGCGCTGAAGGACGCGAAGGCCGGCACACGCAACGAGGCGGGCATCGCCGCCGTGCTCGGTATTCTCAAGCAGAGCTTCGGCGAGCGCTTCCAGACCGGCCAGTCCTTCCGCGAACAGCATGCCCACACGACCACCTACATCCCGCCGCAGTTGCCCGACGGCGTGCTCTTTGCCGAGAGCGCCGAAGATGTGAAGGCGGCGGTCAGGGCGTGTGCGGCCCACAAGGTGCCGGTGATCGGCTTCGGCGTCGGCACCTCGCTGGAGGGCCAGGTCAATGCCGCCAATGGCGGTATTTCCATCGATTTCAGCCGCATGAACCGCGTGCTCGAGGTCAATCCGGAGGACCTCGACTGCACCGTCGAGCCGGGTGTGACGCGCGAAGCGCTGAACATCCATCTGCGCGATACCGGCCTGTTCTTCCCGATCGATCCCGGCGCCAATGCCTCAATCGGCGGCATGGCGTCGACGCGGGCCTCCGGCACCAATGCCGTGCGCTACGGGACGATGAAGGACAATGTGCTTGCCGTCACCGCGGTCACCGCCAATGGCGAGGAGATCCGCACGGCGCGGCGCGCCCGCAAGTCTTCCGCCGGCTACGATCTGACGCGGCTCTTCGTCGGCGCTGAGGGTACGCTCGGCATCCTGACCTCGGTGACGCTGCGCTTGCAGGCGATTCCGCAGAAGATCGCCGGTGGCGCCTGCGCCTTTCCGAGCGTCAAGGCTGCTTGCGATGCCGTCATCATGACGATCCAGATGGGTATTCCGGTGGCGCGCATCGAGCTGCTCGATACGGTGCAGATGCGGGCCTGCAATGCCTATTCCAAGCTTTCCTATGCCGAAAGCCCAACGCTCTTCCTCGAATTCCACGGCACCGACGAGACGGTGCCGCTTCAATCGGCAGCCTTCGCGGAGATCGCGGCAGAATGTGGCGGGGCCGAATTCCTGTGGACCGCCAATGCCGAGGAGCGGACGAAACTCTGGAAGGCCCGCCACGACGCCTATTGGGCTGCAAGGGCGCTGGCGCCTGGGCTTGCCGCACTTTCGACCGATGTTTGTGTTCCGATATCGAGGCTCGCCGATTGCGTTTCCGAAACGCAGGCGGATATCGAGGAGCACCGGCTGCTGGGACCGATCGTCGGCCATGCCGGCGACGGGAACTTCCATGTGCTGTTGTTGTTCGACGATAGACGCGCCGAAGACATCGTCATGGCCGAGAGTTTCGTGCAGCGGCTCAACCGGCGGGCGCTCGACATGGACGGGACATGCACCGGTGAACACGGGATCGGTCAAGGCAAGATGGCGTTTCTGAAACAGGAACTCGGAGGCGCGGTAGATCTGATGCGACAGGTGAAACAGGCGCTCGATCCGGACGATATCTTCAATCCCGGCAAGATTTTCCACCATGGCTGACCGGAATATTCTCCTGAACTTGGGCCTTCGCCCCGGCATCGAGAGCGCTAGGGCATTTCCGTTCTCTGCACTTCGGAAATGCTCTGTCTTTTTGTTTTTCCGCAATTCGCTGAGAACATCACTTCGCGCTTTTCCCGGCAAAACCGCTGTGCACTTTTGCTGTAAGTGCTCTAGTGTCGGCACCAGAATCCCGAATGGAGAATCCTTGAATTGGTAGGCCGGTTCCTCGTCTTTCTGGGGGGAGTGATCGTCGTAGCGCTGTTTGTGGCGCTGCTTGCGCCGCTATTCATCGACTGGACGGATTTCCGCAAGAATTTCGAGGATCAGGCGAGCCGCATCATCGGCAAGAAAGTCACTGTCTACGGGACGGTGGATGCGCGGCTCCTGCCGTTTCCGTCGGTCACGCTGCATGATGTGCGCGTCGGCCAGGAAGCGGACGGCACGCCGATCGTCCAGGTCGAGCAGTTCTCCATGGATGCGGAACTCGCGCCTTTCCTGTCGGGAGAGGCGCTGATCTTCGACATGCGCGTCGTCAATCCGAAGGTGCGCCTGAGATTGCTCAAGGACGGCACGCTCGACTGGATGCGCGGCAGCCGCGCCGAAATACCGGCGAAAACCGTCGTTCTCGAA
Source organism: Rhizobium sp. NZLR8 (assembly GCF_019685025.1). Lineage (NCBI taxonomy): Bacteria > Pseudomonadati > Pseudomonadota > Alphaproteobacteria > Hyphomicrobiales > Rhizobiaceae > Rhizobium > Rhizobium sp. NZLR8. The sequence goes on from NZ_JABDVY010000004.1 coordinate 291,657, forward strand.
AACGTGCATGTCAGTGGCGGCGAAGTCGAGTTCATCGATGATCAGTCGGGCCGTTCACGCCGCATCACCGGCTTCAATGCGGAAATGTCGGCCAAGTCGCTGGCCGGCCCCTGGCGCATCGAGGGCGATGCGGCCCTTGACGGCGAGCACGGCAGCTTTTCGATCTCGAGCAGCCAGCCGGACGAGAAGGGCGTGCTGCGCATGCGCACGAAGCTTTCGCCGGACAAGCACCCCGTCAGCATCGATCTCGACGGTGAACTGAAGCTCGTCGACAGCAAGCCGAACTATCAGGGCCAGCTTTCGGCAGCGATTGAAAACCGCAACAGTGCCAAGCCCGCCAACAAGAAAGAGCAGCCGCCGCGCGTCAAGGGCCGCTTCGAGCTCACCAACGAACGCATCCGCATTCCCGAATACCGGATGGAGATCGGCCCAACCGACGATCCCTACGTCATAACCGGCGAGGCGACGCTGGATACCGGCAATGAGCCGGAATTCCTGTTGACCGCCGACGGGCAGCAGATCGATGTCAACCGCATCGGCAATCAGGGTGAGGCCGGCAAGACGACGCGCGACGCGGCGGTTTCGGCACGCCAGCGCCTTAATTCGCTGATCGATGTCATCGGCCAGGTGCCGATTCCGCAGGTGCCGGGCAAGGCGAGTGTCAAGCTGCCGGCGATCGTCGCCGGCGATACGACGCTGCGCGACGTGCAACTGGAGTTGGAGCCGGCCGGTACCGGCTGGATGATCGACAGCGCCAGCGGTACGCTGCCGGGGCGTACGCAGGTGGAAGGCAAGGGCAAGCTGCTGCTTCAGGGCGACGCCTCGTTCAACGGCCAGATCGTGGTGGCCTCCAGCCAGCCGACGGGACTTGCCTCCTGGCTTGCCGGCTCGGTCGATCCGGCCATCCGGCAATTGCGGCAGGCGGGCTTTTCCGCCAATGTCAGCCTGACACATGAATTGCAGCGGTTCGAAAATCTTGAAATCGCCATCGGGCCGGCGACCCTGAAGGGCCGGCTGGAGCGGCAGGCGCTTTCCGGCCAGACGCCGACGCTGTCGGTGGCGCTGAACGGTGATACGCTCGATCTCGATGCGCTGCAGGCGCTGAGCGGGCTGATGACTGGCCAGGATGCCGGCGACAACGTGCTGGACCACAAGATTGCCGCCCAGCTCAAGGCCGATAAGTTCACCGCCTTCGGCGTCGATGCCGAAAATGTCGAGACCACCTTCACGATCGCCGACGGCGCGCTTGCCGTCGACCGGCTGTCGATCAAGAACATCGCCGGCGCCGAGCTGACGGCGACCGGCAGGGCGGAAGGCTCGCTGCTCGACTACAAGGGCGCGGGCGAGATCACCTTCAAATCGGCTGATCCCGGCGGCTTCTTCACCATGCTGCGCGAGCACCTGCCGCATCACCCGGTGCTCGACCGGCTGGTGCGCAATGCCGGTTGGTACGGCAATACGGCGCTGCGCGGCGCGCTGACGCTCGGCGGTGATGAAGGCAACGCCCTGACGGTAACGCTGGCGGGCGTCTCGAATGGCAGCCGCGTCAATCTCGACTACCGCATGTCCGATCTCCTGGCGCTGACCGGCAACGGCACGACGAGCCTCGAAACGACGCTCGAAAACGCCGTGCCGTCCGTCTTGTTCGGCCAGGCCGGGCTCGATCCGCTGCCGGTCGATGTCGGCGCCAATGGCCGCCTGACACTGAAGGTGAAGGCATCGGGCAACGATCCTGCCGATGCGGCGCTGACCTTTGCGACCGACCGGACCTCGTTCACCGCCAATGGTAAGGTCGATGTCCGGCCGGAGACTTTCATGAACGGCCAGATCGTGCTTTCGCTCGACAGCGCCGACATCGACCCCTACCTCATCATGAACGGGATCGCCCTGCCGCAGACGGGAACCGGGCTGCCGTTCGGCCTGCAGGTCAATGCCGCCGTCGATAGCGACAAGATCGTCTTTTCCGATCTCAAGGGCCATGCGGCCGACAACGAGTTTTCAGGCGCGCTAAGCTTTGACCGGAAGGCTGCGAAGACGACCGCGTCCGGCGAGCTGAGGCTCTCCAAGGCTGATGCCGGCTGGCTCGGCGAGGCGGTGTTCGGCCAGATCGTCGATCCCGCCAATGGCGCGCTGACGACGGCGCCGCTCGGGTTGCCCGTCTTCAAGGATCTCGACGTCAATGTGAAGCTGACGGCCAAGCAGTTCTGGCCCGGTCTGCCGGAAACGGAGGTCACCGACTTTACCAGCAACGTCGCCTACAAGGGAGACGAGCTGCAGCTCAATGACATGGCCGGCAACTTGGATGGCGGAAAGCTCTCCGGCAATCTGCTGTTCACCAATGCCGATGGTACCGGCTTCCTGCAGACGAAGCTTGCACTTGCCGATTCCGATCTTGCCGGCGTCGTCTGGTTGCGCGACGGCGCGCCGATCGCCAACGGCAAATTCGGATTGTCGCTGTCGATGGAAGCCTCGGGCAAGACGATCGGCGAGATTGCCAGTTCGCTCAACGGTTCGGGCGAACTGAGGCTCGGCGAAACCAGCATACGTGGGCTGAACCTTGCCATCCTTCCACCGCTGCTTGCTGCGACCGACACGATGCAGGAGCAGATCAATGCCGGCAAGGTGCATCCTATCGTCGAGACGCTGCTCAGCAACGGAGAGGCGAAGCTGCCGCCACTCGGCATCCCCTTCAATATCACCGATGGGACATTGCGCGTGCAGAACGTCACCGTCGCCAACGATCTGGCCCGCATCACCGCCGATGCGCAGATCGCGCTGCCGGAGGAGCGGATCACCGCGACGCTGGGCGTCGGGCTCAATCCGGGCACGGAAGCGCTGTCCGGCGCCGAGCCGGCGCTCAGGCTGAATTTTTCCGGCATGCTGCCGTCGCCCGGCAAGACGATGGATGTGACCGATATCACCAGCTATCTGTCGCTACGCGCTTTTGAGCGCGAGCGCCGGCGCGTCGAGCGGCTACAAGCGATCGTGCTCGAAAAGCAGCGGCTGCGGCGCGAGGCAGCACTCTACCGGTTCAATGACGCCGAGCGCGTCAAGGCGGCTGAGATCGAGCAACAACGGCAGGCGGAGGAAGAGCGACTGCGCGCATTGGCGCAGGCAGCGGCGGCGCAAAAGGCTGCTGCCGAGGCTGAGGCTGCACGCACGGCGGAAGCCAAAGCCAAGGCGGATGCGCAGGCGAGGGCTGCCGCCGAGGCGGAAGCGGCGCGGCGCAGCGGGCCGCTGCCCGGTTCGCTCAATTTCGACCAGGTGCCAGGCGTTCAGGCGCAATGAAAATGCATGGGATTTGATTACAGCTCGCGGCTACAGCGCCGCGCGTCTGAAAGACGCGCAAAGGACGCTGTAGCGCTTTCGATTCCGATTTAAGAACTATGCAGTAGCGCCGGCTTTCGCCCAAGCGAGCACATGCAGCCGGAGCGCCGAGGACAGGTTGCTGTCTGGCGGCCGATGATCATCGATCTCCGAAATCAGCGCGGCGAGCGGTATAGAGCGGCTTGCGGCGATCGTCTTCAGCTCGGCCCAGAATTCATCCTCCAGCGAGAAACTGGTGCGGTGGCCGTGTAATGTCGCCGAATGCTTGCGGATCATGAAGCGGCTTTACATCTTGATGGGATTGTCAGATCGATTCATGCAAACCGCATAAGTGGCTGATCTCAATGCAGGTCGCCCGGAAGTGTGCAGCAGTTGCGGGACAACGACATGCACAAGACAAAACTTTCAGAGTTCACTCCGGCTGTTCAAGCTTTGCATGAAACCGTCACGCGCCATCGTCATCCGTCTCGATCCGGCCGTCTCGATGCGCCCTGTCAGCCTTTTCGTTCAGGCTGCGGGTGAGCTGCTTTTCGGCCTTGGTGCGGCCGAAGGAAATACGGTTCTGTTCGGCCTGCGTCTCCTTTTCGGAGCGGGCCTGCTTCTTGCGGAATTGGCGCAGATTGACGATTTCGGCACTCATGCGGGGCCTTAATCCTTATGAAAAAGGGAGGCTTGGCCTCCCTTCAATCACTGCTTCTTGCGGAAGGAGTCGAGCGAGACGACCGAACCCGGTTTCTTCTCTTCGCCATCGGCAGGTTTTGCTCCTGCGGCCTCATCCGACTTTCCTGCCGCGTCGACTGGATAGGCGGTGATTTCACCGGACGGCAATTCCTCGCCATCGGCGAGCGGAACGTCGAATTCGAGCTCGAAATTGACGGAGGGATCGTAAAAGCCGCGGATCGCATTGAACGGGATGACCAGCTTTTCTGGAACGTCGGAGAAGGAAAGGCCGATCTCGAAATGCGTCTCGGTGATCTTCAACTCCCAAAACTGATGCTGGATGACGATGGTCATCTGCTCGGGATATTTCGACTTCAGGTGCTGGGAAATGCGTACGCCGGTGGCACCGGTGAGGAAGGTGATGAAGAAGTGATGGTCGCCCGGCAGGCGGCCCGTCGCTCCGACTTCCGCCAAAACCTTGCGGATGACGCCGCGAAGTGCATCCTGTGCCAGAATGTCGTAGCGGATATGATCCTGCCCCATGCTTTTCCTGTCTTTCGTCGGTTCGGAAGTCTTTTCACAAGGTTATATGCCACGTCCAGGCGCCTTGGGAAAGACCGGAGCCGAGTCACGTTTTTAAGCAGCATACATGATTTCGGCGGCAGGGAGAAGGTGAAGGCTTCTGTTGCCAGGTGCCTTCGGACCCCGCCTAGAGGTGCGAACCACTAGGACTTTGATTGAAGTGTCACACCGCGATTAAGCAGCGAGACGAGCTTCCGCATAGTTGTCGTTTGCAACTACAATTTTAGCCCGATAACGGCGGTACAATGCCGAGCAAAAAGACGATCTTTACACCCTTGTCGATCCTGTTTCGCCCCCATCAAAAGCCGGCCTTCGAGGCCGCCGGTTTTTGGTGGAGGCGCCGGGTACCGCCCCCGGGTCCAATAGGCTTATTACACCGCTCATTTATCGCCATAGCCAGCCCGAAAGCTAGCACGGGTGATATAGTGGTTTCCTCAGCCGATGGAAAGGGCAAACGTCATAAAAGCGTTATGCGATCCATCAGAAATATTGGGAAAATGCCTGCCGGCGATTGGTTTCCTGCTGCTAGAGGCTTAAATTAACGCAAACGGAATCAGCGCAACATGAAGCAATATCTCGATCTCCTGACCCATGTGATGGAAAAGGGCTCCGACCGGGGCGACCGCACCGGCACCGGCACGCGCTCGGTCTTCGGCTATCAGATGCGCTTCGATCTCGAAGAGGGCTTTCCCGTCCTCACGACGAAAAAGCTGCATCTGCGCTCGATCATCCACGAGCTCCTCTGGTTCCTGAAGGGCGAGACGAACATCCGCTATCTCAAGGAGAACGGCGTTTCTATCTGGGACGAGTGGGCTGACGAAAACGGCGATCTCGGGCCGGTCTACGGCGCCCAGTGGCGCTCTTGGCCAGCGCCGGATGGCGGCCATATCGACCAGATCGCCAACCTCGTCAAAGGTATCGTCAACAACCCGAATTCGCGCCGCCACATCGTCTCGGCCTGGAATCCGGCCGAGGTCGACGAGATGGCGCTGCCGCCCTGCCATTGTCTATTTCAGTTCTATGTCGCCGAAGGCAAGCTTTCCTGCCAGCTCTATCAGCGCTCGGCCGACATTTTCCTCGGTGTGCCGTTCAACATCGCCTCCTATGCGCTTTTGACGATGATGGTGGCTCAGGTGACCGGGTTGAAGCCCGGCGATTTCGTTCACACGCTTGGCGACGCCCATCTCTATCACAATCATTTCGACCAGGCGAAGCTGCAGCTGGCGCGCCGGCCGAAGCCGCTGCCTTTCCTGCGCATCAACCCCGATGTAAGGGACATCTTCGGCTTCACCTTCGACGATTTCGAGCTGATCGGCTACGAGGCCGATGCCAGCATCAAGGCGCCGATCGCGGTCTGATCCGGGATATTTCATGGCTGACATCCGCAAGACCATTATCGTCGCCGTTGCGCGCAACGGTATCATCGGCCGCGACGGCGACATGCCTTGGCGGCTTTCGAGCGATCTCAAGCGCTTCAAGGCGCTGACATTGGGCAAGCCGGTCGTGATGGGCCGCAAGACCTACGATTCAATCGGCAAGCCGCTGCCGGGGCGGCCGAATGTCGTCATCTCGCGGCAGGTGGCGATCGACCATGCTGATGTCTCCATTGCGCATTCGCTGCCGGAGGCGATGACGGCGGCCGAAAGGCTGGCCATCGAAACGGGCGTCGACGAGATCTGCATTATCGGCGGCGGGCAGGTTTACGCCCAGGCGATCGGCCTTGCAGACCGGATGTGCATCACCCATGTCGAGGCCGACCTCGATGGGGACGCTTCGTTCCCCGCGATCGATCCCGACATCTGGCGTGCAGGGGAGTCTATCGCGGTTCCGGCCGGCGAGAAGGACAGTCACCCCACGCGCTTCGTCGTCTATGAACGCCGACACGGCTGAAAATGAACTATTTTCCATTTAAATTGACCAAGTTCCTCACGTTGCGTTGAAAGCGGATGCGGCGATACCTATAACGGTCACCAACGCATCCACCGGTCAGCCCCCACGGTTCCGGATGCGTGGAAGACTTAACGAACAACGAGGTTTTGATGCCCTGGAGCAATCAGAATGGCGGCGGCGGCCCTTGGGGCGGCGGCGGCGGTAATAATAATCAGGGACCATGGGGCCAGGGGCCGAACCGCCCGCGCGGCGGTGGCAGCGGCAAGGGCGGACCGCCCGATCTGGAAGATATCATCCGGCGCGGCCAGGACCAGCTGCGCAACATCATTCCCGGCGGTTTCAACGGCGGCGTCGCGGTGATCGTCGCGGCGATCGTCGCAGTCTTCTGGCTGATCCAGTGCGTCTACGTGGTGCAGCCGGATGAGCGCGGCGTCGAACTGCGGTTCGGCAAGCCGAAGGACGAGATCTCGATGCCCGGCCTGCATTTTCATCTGTGGCCGATGGACTCCGTCGAGACCGTCAAGGTGACCGTGCAACAGCTGAATATCGGGGCGACCTCGGCATCGTCTTCAAACGGCCTGATGCTGTCTAGTGACAAGAGCGTCATCAACGTGCAGTTCGCCGTGTTCTACACGGTCAGTGATCCGAAGGCCTATCTCTTCAACGTCGAAAATCCGGCAGAGACCCTGCAGCAGGTTTCCGACAGCGCCATGCGCGAAATCGTCGGACGGCGTCCGGCGCAGGACGCCTTCCGCAGCAATCGACAGCCGATCGAAGTGGACGTGCTCAATATCCTGCAAGATACGATGAACCGCTACGGCGCAGGCGTGACCGTCACCGGCGTGACGATCCAGAACGTGGCGCCGCCGCGCGAAGTCGCCGATGCTTTCGAAGAAGTGCAGCGTGCCGGTCGCGACCGCGACAGCACGATCGAAGAGGCCAATCGCTACACCAACCAGAAGCTCGGCCAGGCGCGAGGCGATGCGGCGCGAATCCGTGAAGATGCAGCCGCCTACAAGGACCGCGTCGTGAAGGAGGCGGAAGGTGAGGCGCAGCGCTTCACTGCGATCAACGACGAATATGCGAAGGCTCCCGAAGTGACCCGCAAGCGGCTGTTCATCGAAACGATGGAGCAGGTACTGAAGAATTCGAAGAAGGTCATTATCGACGAGAAGCAGGGCGTGCTGCCCTATCTGCCGCTCAATGAGCTCGGCAAGCCGGCGCAGCAGGGAGGTTGAGCCATGATATCGAACAGACTTCCCATCATACTCCTCATCCTCGCCATCGTTCTGGTCGGGCTCTATTCGTCCATCTTCGTGGTGAATGCACGCGAGCAGGCGATCGTCGTCCGCTTCGGCCAGATCCAGTCGGTCAAGACCGAGCCCGGCATCTATTTCAAGCTGCCCTTCGGCTTCATGGATGCCGACCGCGTTCAGCTGGTCGAAAAGCAGGCATTGAGGCTCGATCTCGACAATATCCGCGTTCAGGTCCAGGACGGTCAAACCTTCGACGTCGACGCCTTCGTGATCTATAACATCTCGGATGTTCGCCGCTTCCGCGAAACGGTCTCGGGCGATCGCGAGGCCGCAGAAGCGCGGTTGAGGGCGCAGCTCGATTCATCGCTTCGCCGCGTCTACGGTCTGCGCGATTATAATGCCGCGCTCTCGGAAGAGCGTGTCGCGATGATGCTGGAGATTCGCGACGACCTGCGAACCGATGCCGAAAATCTCGGCCTGCATATCGACGATGTTCGCATCCGCCGCACCGACCTTTCGCCTGAGGTTGCGCCCAACACCTATAACGCCATGCGCTCGGAACGCCTGGCCGAGGCCGAGCGTATCCGTGCCGAGGGTAATGAAGAAGGCCAGCGGCGCCGAGCCATCGCCGACCGCCAGGTTGTCGAGTTCACCGCGGGCGCCCAGCGCGATGCGGAAATCCTGCGCGGTCAGGGCGACGCGGAACGCAACCGCGTCTTCGCCGACGCCTTCAGCAAGGATCCTGGTTTCTTCGAGTTCTATCGCTCGATGGCGGCCTATTCCTCCGCGCTCTCGTCGCAGGACACGACATTGGTGTTGTCGCCCAATTCGGAATTCTTCCGCTATTTCGACAATGCCGCCGGCACCCTGCGAACGCCGACAAATCCGGCGGCGGCAATTCCCGGCGCGGCTGCTCCCGCAGCACCCGCGCAGCCGGCGAACTGACGCCAAAGGATGCCATTCGCATCCTGACAATCCTGGAAGGGCCGGCCCGAGTGCCGGCCCTTTTTTCGTGGAAAGGTCGAGATAATCAGGCTTTTGCGAGGGCGCATCATATTGCTCGGGGATTTCGCGAAAAGGTGATTTCACCCTCCATCATTCCGCCTTATGCTGGTGCTCAATGTGCGCATTTACCGCTTATGAGGATGCTTGATGGCCCCCACGACTCGCTCGCCCTTCAGACGAACGCTCGCGCTTATGGCCAGCGCTGCAATTCTTGCGCATGCCGGCATGAACGGGGCCGCCTATGCGCAAACCGCGCCTGAGACGACAGCGCCTGGGGTTGTTGCACCCGCTCCTTCTACTCCGGAAACGGCCGCTCCTGCACCTACGCCGCCTGCACCCTCCGCACCGCAGCAGGCCGCACCGATGCAGGCCTCACCAATTCAGGCCCCAGCAATTCAGGCCCCAGCAATTCAGCCCGGAGTGCCCAACAGTGGTCCGGCTTCGGTTGCCGATCTCGCCGAGGGGCTGCTCGACGCCGTGGTCAACATCTCGACCTCGCAGAATGTGAAGGACGACGAGGGCGCAGGCCCGGCGCCGCGGGCGCCCGACGGCTCGCCGTTCCAGGAATTCTTCAACGATTTCTTCAACAAGCAGCAGGGCAACAAGGGCCCGAACCATAATGTCAGCTCGCTCGGCTCCGGCTTCGTCATCGATCCGGCCGGCTATATCGTCACCAACAACCATGTGATCGAGGGTGCCGACGACATCGAGATCAATTTTGCCAATGGTTCGAAGCTCAAGGCGAAGCTGATCGGCACGGATACGAAGACCGATCTTTCGGTGCTGAAGGTCGAGCCGAAGGCACCGCTGAAATCGGTGAAATTCGGCGATTCCAGCACGATGCGCATCGGCGACTGGGTGATGGCGATCGGCAATCCGTTCGGCTTCGGCGGCTCGGTGACGGTGGGCATCATTTCCGGGCGCGGCCGCAACATCAATGCCGGCCCCTACGATAACTTCATCCAGACGGATGCGGCGATCAATAAGGGCAATTCCGGAGGGCCGCTCTTTAACATGAAGGGTGAGGTGATCGGCATCAACACCGCGATCATTTCGCCGAGCGGCGGCTCGATTGGTATCGGCTTCTCGGTACCCTCCGAGCTTGCCTCAGGCGTCGTCGACCAATTACGCGAATATGGTGAGACGCGGCGCGGCTGGCTCGGCGTGCGCATTCAGCCGGTGACCGACGATATCGCCGACAGCCTCGGGCTCGACACCGCCAAGGGCGCGCTGGTCGCCGGGGTCATCAAGGGCGGCCCCGTCGACGATGGTTCGATCAAGGCTGGCGATGTCATCTTGAAATTCGACGGCAAGACCGTCAGCGAAATGCGCGATCTGCCGCGCGTTGTGGCGGAAAGCACGGTCGGCAAGGAAGTCGACGTGGTGGTGCTGCGCGACGGCAAGGAACAGACCGTCAAGGTCAAACTTGGCCGGCTCGAGGACAGCGATCAGGCGGCAGCATCCGACGATGCGGCGCCCGATGGTTCACAGGATGACGGGGTGATTACGCCTGATCCCGGCGAGAACAACGACATGGACCAGCCGGATTCCGACGATCAGGCGCAGCCCACACCGGGCAAGCCCGACCATCACCAGGGCCAGGTGTCGCCGGATGCGGCAACGCCGAAGAACGTGCTCGGGCTGTCGCTGTCGCTTTTGAGTGCCGAAACGCGCAAGGCTTTCGGCATCGCCGAGAGCGTCGACGGTGTCGTCGTGACGGAGGTGACGCCCGGTTCGGCCTCGGCCGAAAAGGGGTTAAAGCCAGGCGATGTGATCGTCGAGGTGGCGCAGGAGTTCATGAAGTCGCCGGATGCGGTCGCCGCCAAAGTGCAGGCGTTGAAACAGGAGGGCCGCCGCAACGCCCAGTTGATGATCGCATCGGCAAACGGCGATCTGCGGTTTGTGGCGGTGCCGATGGAGTAAGGGGACGGCGGCGGTGACCGTCTCGCTGCCGTGGCCTCGACTTCCTTCATTGACAAGCACTGGAATGAGCGAGGAGAGGGCGTGCCGTGCGGTACCCCCTCTGCCCTGCCGGGCATCTCCCCCACAAGGGGGGGAGATCGGATATGGCCTGCGCCTCCTATCTATCGTTTTGCCGTGCTGGACGTTAATTGTTTGGGGAAGCCAGTGCGCCCAGCCGATCTCCCCACCTGTGGGGGAGATGTTCGGCAGGGCAGAGGGGCGGCCACAGTCACACGGGTGAAGGCGGAGAAGTGTGTGTCGCGTGGTTTACGCGGTCACAAAATCCGTCTTCCTATAGCCCTGGACGTAGAGCAGGGCGGTCAGGTCGCCGTGGTCGATGCGCATTTTGGCTTCTGCGGCAACGGCGGGCTTGGCGTGGAGGGCGACGCCGGCGCCGGCGAGGTGCAGCATGCCGAGGTCGTTGGCGCCGTCGCCGACGGCGATTGCTTCTTCCGGCGAAATGCCAAGGCTTGCCGAAATCTCGTTCAGTGCATCGACCTTCGCCTGCTTACCGAGGATCGGTTCGGCGACAAAGCCGGAGAGGATGCCGCCGTCTTCGAGCAGCGTGTTGGCGCGGTTCTCATCGAAGCCGAGAGTGGCGGCGATGCGGCTGGTGAAGACGGTGAAGCCACCGGAGACGAGGGCGGTGTAGTGACCTTTCGACTTCATGGTGGCGATCAGTTCCGGGCCGCCCGCCGTCAGCGTGATGCGCTTGGCGATCACTTCGTCGACGACCGATATCGGCAGGCCCTTCAACAGGGCGACGCGTTCGCGCAAAGCGGGCTCGAAGGCGATCTCTCCGTTCATGGCGCGGGCGGTGATGGTCGCGACCTTCTCCTTCAGGCCAACTTCGGCGGCAAGTTCGTCGATGCATTCCTGGCCGATCATGGTCGAATCCATGTCGGCGATCAGCAGCTTCTTGCGGCGGCTTTCCTGCTCCTGGATGACGAGGTCGATCGGCGCGCCTGATAGGACTGCAAGAATATTGGCCTCGGCCGCTTGCGCATCCATGCCGTCACGCAGCGCGATGTCGCAGGCGATGCCGTCGGCCAGCCAGTAGAGGCCGGCAGCGTTCACCGCCTCGGCCGCCTTTTCGGCGATTGCGGGTGTCAGCACGGGATTTGACGGATTGGCAACAAGCGTGGCAACGAGGGCCATGATGGAAAACCTTCTGAGCACAGTGAACGCGATCCTGATAACCGGGCCGACCGCCAGCGGCAAGTCCGCTCTCGCCGTCGAACTGGCAAAGCGCCATCGCGGCGCGGTCGTCAACGCCGATAGCATGCAGGTCTATGACACGCTGCAGGTGCTGACCGCGCGCCCGTCGGAAGAGGAGATGCAGGGTGTGCCGCATCATCTCTACGGCCATGTGCCGGCGGGTTCCGGTTATTCCACTGGCGCCTGGCTGCGCGATGTCGCGGTGCTGCTGCCGGCGCTCAGAGCTGCCGGCCGGCTGCCGGTCTTCGTCGGCGGCACCGGGCTCTATTTCAAAGCGCTGACCGGCGGCCTCGCCGATATGCCCGAGATACCGGAGGCGTTACGGGAGGAATTCAGGGCGCGGCTGCTGGAGGAGGGGCCGGAGGGGCTTCATGCAGAGCTTGCCGAGGCCGATCCCGCCATGGCGGCAAGCCTCAACCGCCAGGACGGGCAGCGCATCGTCCGGGCGCTTGAAGTGGTCAAGGCGACGGGACGGTCGATCGCCGAATTCCAGGGCCGGTCCGGACCAGTGGTGATCGACGCTGCCCAGGCTCGCAAGATCGTCGTGCTGCCGGACCGGGCGGTGCTGCATGAGCGCATCAACGGTCGTTTCGAAAACATGCTGCGGCAGGGCGCGGAGGACGAGGTGAAGACGCTGGTGGCGCTTGGTCTGCCGGCCGAGGCCCCTGTGATGAAGGCAATCGGCGTGCCGCAGATTGCGGCGATGCTGAAGGGCCAGATGACGCGCGACGAGGTGCTGGAGAAGGGGGCTGCGGCAACGCGGCAATATGCCAAGCGGCAAATGACCTGGTTCCGCAACCAGATGGACGGCAGCTGGGAACGGCTGACGGTTTAGGTGAGGCGGCGAAGTCGTTCGGCTGTCGCACTTGTGCTGGGTATTGGGCAAAATCCACTTTCATTCTGTGCGGTTGTTCGTGACCATAAGAGCCCGCCTTCGTCGACGGCTCCCGGTCGGTCTCGATCAGGCATATGGTAACCGGGTACTTTGCGATCGCAGGAGATCTGATAAGTGTCATTGGCATAGTCGACATTGGTGCTGTTACCAAAGTCTGCGTCGGCGACCGAGGGAAGTCTTGCCGTGTTTTTCGCCGGTGCCGGATCGCGCCTGTTGTTCTCATGTCGACCGTCTTTTAGGATCGCATCATGTCTGTCGCTTCACCGTTTCATAGCCTTTCGGCCTTTCCGCCGACCCCCGCCGATATAGATGGCCGCGTGGACACCGAATCCCTCTGCCGCCTGCTGGATCGTCTGTGTGACGCAGGCGTCGCTTCCATCGGCCTTCTCGGCAGCACCGGGATCTACGCCTTTCTCACGCGTGAGGAGCGGCTGCGGGCCGTTCAAGCTGCGGTCGAGTGCGTCGCAGGTCGCGTTCCCCTCGTCGTCGGCGCCGGTGCCCTGCGGACGGACCATGCCGTCGATCTCACCAGGGATGCCGAGGCCGCTGGTGCAGACGCTCTTCTGCTGGCGCCCGTCTCATATACGCCGCTCACCCAGGAAGAAGCCTACCAGCACTTCCTCGCGGTCACGAAGGCGGCGAAGCTGCCGCTTTGCATCTACAACAATCCCGGCACGACCCACTTTACCTTCAGCCGGGACCTTTTGCAGCGGCTCTCCGAGATCGAGACAATCAGGGCGGTGAAGATGCCTCTGCCCGTTGACAGCGATTTCAGAGGCGAACTGGCGGCATTGCGTCAGACGACGAACCTTGAGATCGGCTACAGCGGCGACTGGGGCGCTGCCGAGGCGCTCCTCTCAGGCGCCGACGCCTGGTACAGCGTCGTCGGCGGCTTGTTTCCGCGCGTTGCTCTTGCGCTAACCACAGCCGCGATTGCCGGAGACCGCGCCGAGACGCTCCGGCTCGATGGCCTCCTGCAGCCGCTCTGGAAAACGTTCAAGGATTTCGGAAGCATCCGTGTGGTCTATACGCTGGTCGACGTTCTTTCTCTCGCCCAGGTACAGCTGCCGCGGCCACTCTTGCCGCTTGGGCCGATGGATCGGCAGCGTGTGCTCGACGCTGTCGAGCCCCTGATCGCCTTGGAACGGTAGGGCATGATGTCGTCCGAAAACCGCTACGCTTTTCGGGTCGTACTTTGGAGATCGAGCGCCAGCGTCAATCCTTGTTGTAGAGGCTGCTCAGCGGTTTTTTCAGGATGCTTTCGCGCAGCGACGTGCCGGGTTCCCGGCGGGTGATCGCGGGCTGGTCCGTCGGTGATGCCGGCCGGGGGAAGACCGGCTCCTCGCGGCGCATCTCGCGGCGGAGCGCGTCCAGCCGGGGGTCGATCGCTGGCGGTGCGACCGGGTCCAGTCGCGGTGTCTGCGGCAGCAGTTCGCGCCGGTAGGATTCGAGCGGAGCGGACGACGGCGCAGGCGGCGCGTAGGGTATTGCGTCGATATCCTCGTCGGCTGCATCGGCCTCGTCGGGGCCTGCGGCGGACGCAGCATAGCTCACCTGGAAATTCGAGATGTCGGGTCCGACAGTGACCGCCCGCATGCGGGTGACGATCTTGCGCAGGTCGACCGTATCCGGATCTTCCTCACTGTGTTTGCTGTTGGCGCTGCTCGCCTTCGGCAGCAGGCTCTCGTCGACGCGGGAAAAGCGCATGCGCATCGGTACGCTGATCGCCTCGCCGAAAGCAATCGCCTCACCGTTGCCGATCGAGGAGATGAAACTCGTCGTCGAGATCGACGAGTTCGGGATGGCCGAGCGGATGATTTCCTGGTCTCGGTCGTTGGCAAGGCGCATGGCAAAGAGTGTCGAGCACTGCGACAGGATCGTCTGGTCGAGCTCACCCGGCCGTTGGGTGATGATGCCGAGCGAGACGCCGTATTTGCGTCCCTCCTTGGCGATGCGGGCGATCGCCTGGCGCGTCGGCACGAAGCCGAGGCTCGGATCGGAGGGGATGTAGCGGTGGGCTTCTTCGCAAACGACCAGCATGTGGATGGCGCCTTCGCTCCACAGCGCCACCTCGAAGGCCATGCGGCAGAGCACGGAGGCGACCGAATTGACGACTTCGGAGGGAATGCCGGCGAGCTGGAAGGCGCAGATCGGCCGGTTCTCGCCCGGAACGCGGAAGATCTGCGCGATGGTCTCGGTGATCGTGTCGCTGATCGTGTTGTTGGAGAACATGAAGTGGTAGCGCGGATCGTTGATCGCGGCGATCAGGCGCATTTTCAGCGACCGGAGGAAGGGCTTTTCGGTACGGCCTTCGAGGCGACCGATGCGCTCGTCGATCAGCGCCAGCAGATCGGCCATGCGGTAGGGCACCGGCGTGTCGGCGGTGATGGAACTCTTTTCCGTCGTGCGGCGCACCAGCGAATTGTCACTGCCGCGGAAGGCGCGTTTGGCTTCCGGCAGGATATCGCGCAGCATGTCGAGCTCTTCGGGCACCGGCGGGCGGCCGCGAAAGACGACTTCGGCAAACTCCTCCAATCGCATCAGCCAGAAGGGCAGGTCGAGCGTATCGGTATCGATCGTGACGGCGTGGTTGGGAAAGGCAGCGGCGAATTCGTTATGCGGATCGAGGATCAGCACACGCAGTTTCGGATCCGCCGCGATCGCTTTGTGCAAGAGCAGCGACACGGCCGTCGACTTGCCGACGCCGGTGGAGCCGACGACGGCGAAATGCTTGGAGAGCATCGAGGGGATGTGGATCGCTGCGTCGATACTTTCATCCTGAGTCAGCTTGCCGATGACGGCGGTCGTGCCCTCTCCCGCATCATAGATGCGTATCAGGTCGGCAGCGCGGATGCGATGGGCGATGGCGCCGAGATAGGGATAACACGAGATGCCGGTCGAGAATTCTTCGCGCCCGTCCTCATCGACACGGACTTCGCCGAGCAGCTCGGTCTCGATTTTGAAATTATTGTCCTCGCCTTCGCCCCAGGCATGGCTGCCGGTGTTCATCTGGTAGACGAGGGCGACGACGCGGTTGCGGCCGACACTGATCGAAATCAGCCGACCGACGGACCAGAGTTCGGTCAGATCGGTGCCGCCTTCTTCGGCGACGGCAGCAATGGTCGCCCGCGAGCCGCTGCACGCAACGACGCGGCCAAGAAAGCGATTTCCCGGTGCATGGCCATCGCGGCGATCGTGCTCGCCTGCCTTGCCAGACACGCGCAAGTCGTTGTTGAGCAAAGGGCTACTCCCTGCAATGGGACATAAGAATAAAGTCCATCCTTTAACAAATCCTTCAAACCATGGTTTTTAGAGGGTAAAGGAGCGCGGATGGATTTTTATTGCGGCATGCGTTGACGCTGCGAAATTTTCTGTCTATCACTTCCGACCATGAAAATCGCAACGGCTCTTATCGTGGTGGGAAAGCGCATGGGCAGGATGGTGTAACCATCCGGCGGTAGCCACCCATGCGCTAGATGACAGGCTCCTCCGGGGCCTTTTTTTATGCCCGAAATTCGGGCTTCCGGCCACAAACGCAATCCCAGCATCAAACGGAACAGACAGATGAGCACGGACAATCAGGCGGCAGGCAATCGGATGACGGGAGCGGAGATCGTTCTCAAGGCGCTGAAGGACAACGGCGTCGAACATATCTTCGGCTATCCGGGCGGCGCGGTCCTGCCGATCTACGACGAGATCTTCCAGCAGGAAGACGTCAAGCACATCCTCGTCCGCCATGAGCAGGGGGCAGGTCATGCGGCCGAAGGGTACGCGCGCTCCACCGGCAAGGTCGGCGTCATGCTGGTGACCTCGGGCCCGGGCGCTACCAATGCGGTCACGCCGCTGCAGGACGCGCTGATGGATTCGATCCCGCTCGTCTGCCTGACCGGTCAGGTCCCGACGCCGCTGATCGGCTCCGACGCCTTCCAGGAATGCGATACGGTCGGCATCACCCGGCCCTGCACCAAGCACAATTGGCTGGTCAAGGACGTCAACCAGCTCGCCGCAGTCATCCACGAAGCCTTCCGCATCGCCCAGTCCGGTCGTCCGGGTCCTGTCGTCGTCGATATTCCGAAAGACGTGCAGTTTGCGACCGGCACCTACACGCCGCCCGCCGATTACGCGATCCAGAAGAGCTACCAGCCGAAGATCCAGGGCGACCTCAACCAGATCCATGCGGCGATCGAGCTGATGGCGAATGCGCGCCGTCCGGTCATCTATTCCGGCGGTGGCGTCGTCAATTCCGGGCCTGAGGCTTCCAAGCTGCTGCGCGAGCTGGTCGAACTCACCGATTTCCCGATCACCTCGACGCTGATGGGCCTCGGCGCCTATCCCGCTTCGGGCAAGAACTGGTTGAAGATGCTCGGCATGCATGGCTCCTATGAGGCCAACATGGCGATGCACGACTGCGATGTCATGGTCTGCATCGGCGCCCGTTTCGACGACCGTATCACCGGCCGTCTCAATGCCTTTTCGCCGAATTCGAAGAAGATCCATATCGATATCGATCCATCTTCGATCAACAAGAACGTCCGTGTCGATATCGGCATCCGCGGCGATGTCGGCCATATCCTCGAAGACATGGTCCGCCTGTGGAGGGCGCTGCCGAAGAAGCCGGAAAAGGGCCGCCTTGAGGACTGGTGGACCGATATCGCTCGCTGGCGGGCGCGCAACTCCTTTGCCTATACAAGGAGCAGCGATGTCATCATGCCGCAATATGCGCTGGAGCGGCTCTACGCGCATACCAAGGACCGCGACACCTACATCACGACCGAGGTTGGCCAGCACCAGATGTGGGCGGCGCAGTTCTTCGGCTTCGAGCAGCCGAACCGCTGGATGACCTCCGGCGGCCTCGGCACGATGGGATATGGCCTGCCGGCAGCGCTCGGCGTACAGATCGCCCATCCCGACAGCCTCGTCATCGACATTGCCGGCGATGCCTCGATCCAGATGTGCATCCAGGAAATGTCGGCTGCGATCCAGCACGATGCGCCGATCAAGATCTTTATCATGAACAACCAGTATATGGGCATGGTGCGCCAGTGGCAGCAGCTGCTGCACGGCAACCGGCTGTCGAACTCCTATACCGAGGCGATGCCTGATTTCGTCAAGCTGGCGGAAGCCTATGGTGCTGTCGGTCTGCGTTGCGAAAAGCCGGAGCATCTCGACGACACCATTCTGGAGATGATCGAGGTCAGAAAGCCGGTCATTTTCGATTGCCGCGTTGCCAATCTCGCCAATTGTTTCCCGATGATCCCCTCGGGCAAGGCCCACAACGAAATGCTGCTGCCGGATGAGGCCACGGACGAAGCGGTCGCCAATGCAATCGATGCCAAGGGCCGCGCGCTCGTCTGACATTTTTAATTTGCGCATAATCCTTTCCGAAAATCGTTTCCGATTTTCGGGGTTATGCGGCAGGGAAGAGGAAACTCAAGACCATGAACGCACACCTTCAGCCCACGGGCTCCGCCTATTTCATTTCGCCGGAAACGGCGGCGATCGAAAGCCACACGCTTTCCATTCTCGTCGACAATGAGCCGGGCGTTCTTGCCCGGGTCATCGGCCTGTTTTCCGGCCGGGGCTACAATATCGAAAGCCTGACGGTCTCCGAGACCGAACATCAGGCGCATCTTTCCCGGATCACCATCGTCACACGCGGCACACCGCATGTGCTGGAGCAGATCAAGGCGCAGCTCGAGCGCATCGTACCGGTACACCGCGTCGTCGACCTGACGGTGCGTGCCCGCGAACTCGGCCAGGACCGGCCGATCGAGCGCGAAGTGGCGCTGGTCAAGGTGATCGGCGAGGGCGACATGCGCGCCGAGACGCTGCGCCTGGCCGATGCCTTCCATGCCAAGGTGGTGGATGCGACGGTCGGTCACTTTATTCTTGAGATAACCGGCAAGTCATCGAAGATCGATCAGTTCGTGGCGATCATGAAGCCGCTCGGCCTCATCGAGGTCTGCCGCACCGGCATCGCCGCAATGAATCGCGGCGCGCAGGGCATGTAAGCTCGCTGCTGTAATAATTGGAAGCCGCTGAAGATCAGAGCATCTCCAGCGGTTTTTTCTTGGTGGGCGGCGGGAAGGCGGCGTCGAGCGCCTGCCAGTCCTCGGCAGTGATATCGAGCGAGACGCAGTCGCGGTTTTCCGCCGCGCGTTCAGCATTCGATGTCTTCGGGATGACGATGACGCCGTCGCGTTCGAGCAGGAAGGCCAGCGCCAGCTGGGCGGGCGTTGCCTGATAGGCCTTGGCGATGCGGATCAGCTCGGGATGATGCAGGATATGTCCCTGCTCGATCGGCGAATAGGCCATGACGGGAATCTTACGGCTCTGGCACCAGGGCAAGAGGTCGAATTCGATGCCGCGGCGGGAGAGATTGTAGAGCACCTGGTTGGCGGCGACATTGGCGCCGTCGGGCACTCCGAGAAGTTCCTCCATGTCGCCGGTGTCGAAGTTGGAGACGCCCCAGGCGCCGATCTTGCCGGATGCCTTCAGCATTTCGAAGGCCGCGACGGTCTCGGCCAGCGGATGGCTGCCGCGCCAGTGCAGGAGATAGAGATCGATGCTGTCGGTGCGAAGCCGTTCGAGACTGCGCTCGCAGGCCTCGACCGTGCCCTTCAGGCTGGCGTTCCAGGGATAGACCTTGCTGACGATGAAGACCTCGTCGCGCCGTCCGCTGATCGCTTGGCCGACGATCTCTTCGGCACCGCCGTCGCCGTACATTTCGGCGGTGTCGATCAGCGTCATGCCGAGATCGATGCCGACCTTGAGACTTTCGATCTCCGCCCTAGCGTGGCCGGCATCCTCGCCCATGGCCCAGCTTCCCTGGCCGAGTGCCGGCACTTGCGCGCCGTTCGGGAATGTAATGGATGGGATCGGGTCGTCCTGCATGGGTTTTCTTCCGTTCGCGAAGAGATTGGGCCGTATCGCCATCTTTCAAGCAATCCTGTCACCATGACAATGATGGAATGGTGTCAGCTGTTTAGGACAGTTATGCTGACCTAAAATGAACTCGGCCGAGAAGGTCGGTTCGGGAGGTCGCATGCCGCTGGATACATTTCTCGCCCTCATTCTCTTCGCCTTTACGACGTCGATCACGCCGGGGCCGAACAATATGATGCTTTTTGCATCGGGCGTGAATTTCGGCTTCCGCAGGACGATCCCGCATATGTTCGGCATCGGTGTCGGCTTCTTCTCGCTGCTCATCGGCGTCGGCCTCGGGCTCGGTGCGGTTCTGCATACGGTGCCGGTCGTCTATATGGCGCTGAAATTTGCCGGCGGTGCCTATCTCGTCTGGATCGCCTGGAAGATCGCCTCTTCGCGGTCGCTCGCCGAAGGCAGGAGCGGCGTCGAGCCGATGTCATTCTTTTCGGCTGCCGCCTTCCAGTGGGTCAATCCGAAAGCCTGGGTAATGGCGGTCACCGCGATGGCGACCTATACCAATCCGGAGCTTTACTTGGGCAGCGTGCTTCTCGTCGGCCTGGCTTTCGCAGCCGTCAACGTGCCAAGCGTATCGACATGGGCGGGCTTTGGTTCGGCGTTGCGGGAATGGCTTTCCGATCCGGTGCGGCTGAGATGGTTCAATATCAGCATGGCGGTGCTATTGGTGGCGAGCCTCTGGCCGATGCTAAAATAGAGCGATTGCCGGCTTCATCAGCATCAGCCAGAGAATGCCGACGACGGCTGAGAAGGCCGGAAAACCGCAGGCGAACCAGATGCGGTAGAGGCGAAAATAAGCCGGCGGCAAGGCGCTTCCAGACGCCGCGGCCATGCGGGCGAGATCGCGCAGCCGGATCTGGATCCGGACAACCGGCAGCCAGAACAGGCCGGTGACGACGTAAAGCAGCAACGAAAGCGTGATCCATCCCTCCGACAGCTCCCAGCCGATCGATCGGGCCAGCAGAGCGCCGGTGGCCGGCTGGAGAATGGCTGCGGTGGCGGTAAAGACGGTGTCTGCGACGACGACGGTGGCGGCGACATGGGCAATCAGCCGGGGATCACGTGTCCGGTGCGCCATCATCATGAAGAAGGCGATGCCGGCGCCGGTGCCGAAGAGCACGGTCGCGCCGATGACATGGGCAAAGAGCAACCATTGCTCAAGCATCAGCGTTCATCCAGGGTGGCGAGGGCTGTCAGCGTCAGCAGGATCGACGGCAGCACCTTGACGAGCGGGCCGAGCGGATCGAGCCAGAGTGCCGGTTCTATGAGGCTTGCGCCAATGAGATAGGCGAGCGACACGGCCAGCATGCCGAGAAGAGCGCGTTTGGCCAGCGGACGGAAAAGGACGGCGGCGCCGAGCGCGATGTCGATCAGGCAGGTGGCCAGTGTCAGCATCGTTGCGGCTGCCTCCGGCATAAACGGCAGGAAATGGGTGGATGTTTTCTCGATCGCAAGCAACGGGATCAGGCCGGAGAGCAGCCAGAAGGCGGAGAGGCCCGAGATGACAAGCGGCTTCAGGAGATAGAGCCGGGCAAACCAGAGATCCTGCACGCCGGAGGGATTGCCCGAAAGGGTTGCGGCCGCCGAGAGAGTCGCCAGGCCTGACGGTGGCGCGCGATCCATGCTGATACCTTCGGACATGACGGTCATGGCGGTAGAGCGCAGCGGCGAGCGCCAGCCGAGATGACCGGCCATATCCGCAAGCCATGTGACCGGCCTTGCAAGAATGGGCGGAATGGAAATGACGGGTGCATGCGGCAGGCCGAGCCAGGCGCGGTGGAGTTTGACGAGGCTTGCGAGCGTTTGCCGTTCTTCGGCCGCCAGTTCGATATCGCTGCCGGAGGGGAGCGCACCGCAGATTGCGGCTGAGACTGCGGCGGCGACATCTTCGACGGCGACGGTTTCGACCGGGCTGTCGGCGTGGATGAGCGGCAGGACGAGGGGGATGGTAGCGAGGGAACGCAGCAGCGCTGTGCCACCGTGGGCGTTTCGGCCGAGCACTAGCGCTGGGCGCAGGATCACGTAGGGAATGCCGCTTGCCGCAAGCGCCAGGTCGGCGGCACGCTTGGTCGCTAGAAAGGGCCGATCACGACCGGCGCCGTCAGTGCGCGCCGATATCTGGACGATCAACTTCACGCCGGCCGTGCGTGCTGCTCCCTGCAGCGCGATCATCGCCCGTTCCTGTGTGGCGGCAAGGTCGTCAGACAGGCCGTCCTGCAAAGCGCCAGCGCCGTTGACGACAATCTGCTGGCCTTCAAGTACCGTCGCCCAGTCGGCCGCGTCGGTCATCCTAGCCAGATTTGCGCTGATCCAACGGATGCTGGGCTGGCGGAGGCGCGCCCGGCCGGGATTCCGGCCAAGCCCGGTGATGACATGGCCATCCTCTAGCAATCTTGCCGCGACCGCCGAACCGATAAAGCCTGTAGCACCGAGAATGAGAATATTCATAAGGAGGAGGTTACCGATACCTCAAGCAATTTTACGCGGATCGATTTTTGCCATGGGAACGGCGCATTCGGTCACGATTTGTGCTGCCAGTAGCGGGTCTATCGGCTGCTCGTCGATCGCGAAAGCAAGCTCGATTGCCATGCCGATCGCCAGCGGCCGCCGCCGGACCGGGACATGGTTCATATCCAGAACCTGCCGGGCAATCGGCCAGAGGCGCCTGACATAGCTGATGGGCAGGGCGCCGGGCTGATCATCTTCCGCCAACCGTGGCCTGCCGAACTGCGGATCGCCGATGGTGGCCGCGACATGGCGAAACGTATCGAGGACCGTCTCTTGCGACAGAACCGCGCCCTGGTTTCCGGCGGCGCCATAGGTCAGCGCCAGCAGAGAATCATGGCTTTCCAGCAGGAAAGCATTCGGCAGATTGCCAGCGTAGTAGCGAGATCCATCCCTTGTTTCCATGGTGACTAGATCGGCGCCGTCGCGACATTGCCCTGCTTCAGCCACATTGAGTGCGGCAAGAACACAAGAGAATCCGCCGATTGATCCGAGCGCCGCCAATAGATCGATCATCCGAAAACGGCCGTCTTCGGCGATTTCCTGACGGATCCGGTCGAGGAGGGCGCGGGCCACGAGCCTCGGGCCTTGCAAAGGATTGCCGGCCTCGTTCGGGCGCGGATCGTCCTGCACAGCGCTTTGCGCACGGATCTTTATTTCCTCTGCCTGAGAGGAGGAGGAAGAGGCGGGCGGATTGGTTCTTCGGCCGAATGTCGGAGTTTTCATGCGGTGCAATCTGAAGATGAAGCCATTTATGTTTGGTTATATCGGCGGGGTGAAGGATGGTTTGCTTAACCAATCCCTATTCGCCTGGCGGCATCTTTACGAGAAACGCACTTGGCGGCCATCCGACCAGCGCCTAAGATCCAGCCGCCTATTCGGGAGAGCGTTATGCGGCACAGCGACGATCATGCAGGTCATGACCACGACGACCATGACCACGACAACCACTATTCCGACATGCAAGCCCGCGTCAAAGCGCTGGAAACGCTGCTGACGGCGAAGGGTCTGATCGACCCGACGGCGATCGATGCGATTGTCGAGACCTATGAGACGAAGGTGGGGCCGAGGAACGGTGCGCATGTCGTTGCCAAGGCCTGGAGCGATGCCGATTTCGCCGAGTGGCTGAAGCGCGATGCGACGGCGGCGATTGCCAGCCTCGGCTATACCGGCCGGCAGGGCGAGCATATGCGCGCCGTCTTCAATACGGCCGAGACCCATAATCTCATCGTCTGCACGCTCTGCTCCTGTTATCCCTGGTCGGTGCTCGGCCTGCCGCCGGTCTGGTACAAGGCGCCGGCCTATCGCTCGCGCGCGGTGATCGATCCGCGCGGCGTGCTTGCCGAATTCGGGCTGACGCTGCCGAAGGAGAAG
This sequence comes from Rhizobium sp. NZLR8, assembly GCF_019685025.1. NCBI lineage: Bacteria > Pseudomonadati > Pseudomonadota > Alphaproteobacteria > Hyphomicrobiales > Rhizobiaceae > Rhizobium > Rhizobium sp. NZLR8. The sequence goes on from NZ_JABDVY010000004.1 coordinate 315,273, forward strand.
AAGATCCGCGTCTGGGATTCGACGGCGGAGCTGCGTTATCTCGTCATTCCCGAACGGCCGGACGGCACGGACGGAATAGACGAGGCAGCTCTCGCTGATCTCGTCAGCCGCGATGCAATGATCGGCACGGCCGTCGCCCGAAGCCCGGAGGCTCTTGCATGAACGGACCGCACGATCTCGGTGGTCAGATGGGTTTTGGTCCTGTCGCGCCGGAAAAGGACGAACCCTGTTTCCACGCCGAATGGGAAAAGCGGGCGCTCGGCGTCACGCTTTCCTGCGGCGCTTTCGGCGCATGGACGATCGATGAAAGCCGGCATGCGCGCGAGAATATTCCGCCGGCCGACTACCTCGCCGCCAGCTATTACGAGATCTGGATCCGCGGCGTCGAGACGCTGCTCGAACGGCACGGCTTTGCGACGCGCGCGGAATTGCAGTCCGGCCATGCGCAGCAGGGCGGCGCGGTGCCGAAGCGGGTGCTGAAGGCGGAGATGGTGCCTGCTGCTCTGGCCAAAGGCGGACCTTGCGATCGTCCGATCGGGACCACGCCGCTCTTCGCAGTGGGTGAGGTGGTGAAGACAAAGAATTTCAATCCGGCCACGCACACGCGCCTGCCACGTTATGCGCGCGCCAAGACGGGTGTCGTCGAGGCGGTGCAAGGGGCTTTCGTCTTCCCCGACGATAACGCGCATGGCCGCGGCGAAAATCCGCAATGGCTCTACACAGTCGTCTTCGACGGCGGCGAGATCTGGGGCGAGGGGGCGGATCCATCACTGACGGTCTCCATCGATGCGTGGGAGAGCTATCTTGAGCGTTTGTGAGATGCCGTCTCAGCTGGCGCAATCGCCAGGTTTGCCGAGGTCGCCGGAGGGGGATCCGGTTTTTCCCGAGCCTTGGGCGGCGGAAGCTTTCGCTATGACCGTGCACCTGTATGAGAAGGGGCTATTCGCCTGGGGCGAATGGGCTGAGGTTCTGTCCAAGGAGTTGCATAAGCCCGGCCGTGCCGAAGATGGCAGCGATTATTTCGACTGCTGGGTGGCGGCCCTTTCCGAGCTGCTCGTCAGCCGCGACATAGCAGATGCATCCGTCATCCTCGACCTGCAGCAGAGCTGGCAGCGGGCTGCCGAAGCCACGCCGCACGGGCAGCCGATCGAACTTACCAACGATCCGCTGCGCTGATCTGTAGAGCGGTTCAACGGAAGCGCAGAACCGCTCTAGTCTTTTGTTTTTACGCAATTTCGGCCGGAAAACCGCTTCGCACTTTTCCTGGAGTTGCTCTAAAGCGTGTCGCGATCTTTCAGATTCGGTTGTCACGCTTTAGGTCTTTGTTTTTATGCATGTCTTTATCGCAAAACCGCGGCACACTTTTGCGAGACATGCTCTAGGACGGAAACTGCCGGTAGCATTCCTCGGCAACATTACGCAGCGCCTGCCTGGAGATTTCGCCGGTGACGGCATAACCGAGTTCGCCGTCGATCCAGTAGAAGGTCTCGAGATTGCCCGATGAGGCGAAGCGGAAGCTGGTCGTGCGGTTTTCGGTGTTGCGGCCGACGATGACGGTCAGGCGTTCGCCTGCCTGGTTCTCGTACATGAACATGGCGCCCGGTCGGCCATCGACCGGCAGTAGGCGGCCGCCGACCAGTTTGAAGCCGAGCGGCTGCAGATTGGGGATCTTCAGATTCTGGATGGCCAGGCGCTTGCCGAGCCAGGTGGCGAGATGAAGCTCCTCGTCGGCGAAGACCTCGACCGGATGGCGAACCTCGGCGGCATAGACCATGAACGCGGTCTCAGCCTGCTTCGGCAGGGTTTCGGAGCCGGCAAGCTGCAGCTCCGGCCTTTCCAGCAGAGCCGGGCCGTAGTGGCCGGCGACGGCGCCGAGCGCGAAGACGACGAGGGCTGCGGCGGCGATCGCCAAACGTTTCCGCCCCGATGAAATGGCGCGCAGGGGCGAGACGAGCAGAGTGTCGGTGTCCTTCGCGTGCTCATATCCTGAAAACAGCGACCGGATGCTGCTATTCTGCGCCTGCCATTCGGCGACCAGAGCCGCCTCGTCGGGGTTGTCGGCGAGGTAAGCCTGGATCCGGGCGCGCGCCGCTTGTGGCAACTGGCCGTCGGCATAGGCGTGGAGATCGGCTTCGGTGACGATCGGGTTGGCTTCGTTCATTTCGGCCTCCGAAGCGTAATGATGTTATCGGCTTTCAGCCGCTCGGCGACGCGCTGGCGGGCGCGCGACAGCCGGGACATGACGGTGCCGATGGGGATGTCGAGGGCAGCGGCAACCTCGCTATACGTGTATCCCTCGATGACCACGAGCATCAGCACGGCGCGGCGCTCCTCCGAAAGGCTGTTCAGCGCGTTGTCGAGCCGGGCGCGCTCCAGCGGATCGGCCAGCGTTTCGGGTGCGGCGATGTCCCCTGCGGCGTCGAGTTCAACGACGGCGTCGCGCGCCTTGCCGCGCCGGCCGTTGCGGTAGAGATTGGTCATAATGGTCAGGACCCAGCCGCGCAGGTTGAGGCCGCGCCATTGGCCACGGCGCGCCAGCACCTTCTCGACACAGTCTTGGAGCAGATCCTCGCCGTCGGCATCCGAGCGCGTCAGGCTACGCGAATAGCGCCGGAGCGAGGGGAGGAGGGCCAGGATCTGGCCCTCGAAACTTTCCGGTGCGGGTGTTTTCACGCCGACCGCTCTCTTGTGATGACCGCCCCTTCGATCAAGGCCTCTACAATCAAGGTTTGGCAAGGCTCCAGTTGCCGCCGACGCCATCGCCGGTGATGTCGCCCATCTTCTTGTCCTTGACCCAGTAATAAAGCGGCATGCCGTCCTTGGCCCATTGCTTCGTGCCGTCCTTACGGTCGATGATAGAATATGCACCATCAGCCTTGGCACCGCCAGCGGCCATCAGCGGCGGCCAGTTCTTGGCGCAATCGTCGTTGCAGTTGGAAACGCCCTTGGCGTCCTTTTTGAAGGTGTAGAGGGTCATGCCGTCTTTCCCGGCAAGAACTTTACCCTTGGCGGATTCGACTTCCTTGACTGGAGTGGCTGCGAAAGCAGCCGTGGCGGCAAGGGCGGCAGCCGCCACGGCGAACAGGAATTTCACGGATTTCATGATGTCTCTCCTTGAGATTGGGCATGCAATTTTGCGATGCCTGAGATGAGACACGAGACGAGGCGGTTTTGTTCCCGACGCATGGAAAGTTTTATGGCAGGCGAGGCCGGCTTGAGCCGCTCGCCCGCACATCTCGGTCGTACCGGGCGCCTCCGCGCTATTGCCCGGAAGCGGAGGCTGCCGCCATATCGACCCACACGGCTTCGAAAATATGACCGTCGGGGTCCTCGAAGGCGCGGTTGTAGAGCCAGCCCATGTCCGTCGGAGCGCGTGGGTCGGCTCTGCCGCCTGTGCCTGCTGCGGCTTCGACGATGGCGTCCACCTCTTTGCGGCTGTCCATTGTCAGGGCGATCAGCATTTCGCTCGCCTTCTGCGCTTCGGCGACGGGCTTCGGCGTGAAGGTGGCGAAGTAATCGCGCGTCAGCAGGTGGAAGACAATGGCCTCGGACCAGACCATATTCGATGCCTGGTGGTCGCTGAACTGTTCGTTCTTGCTGCAGCCGATCACGTCGTAGAAGCGGGTCGCGGCAGCCAAGTCTTTCACTGGCAGGTTCACGAAGATCATCTTGGGCATTGCGATTGCCTCCTCTTCCTTTTTCGGGCGACGGCTCGCCTCAGACAAACTCTTGCACGATCGTGTCGCTCGCATGGATGCAGACGACTTCGAGCCGGTCGGTGCCGACATTCTCGAAACGATGGGGAATATTGGCGTCGACGACAACGATGTCGCCGGGAAAGACGCGGGTCTTGGCGTCCCCCACGGTGAACTCGGCTTCGCCCGTCCTGACCGCCCATGTCTCGGAATAGGGATGGACATGCAGGTCGGGCCCCTGGCCCGGCTCGTTGTCGACGATAAAAAGCGATACCGCGCCGCCGTGATCGCGGCCTTCGAAGCGGATGGTCCGGCTCTGATCGGGACTCGGTTCCTGGTGGCGAAGAATTCTGAACATCACGTGCCTCCCGCTCGTATCGGCTGAACAAAGTATCTTCTCGAGAAGATATATTCTGAAAACTGTCTTCTTGTCAAGATATCTTCCTCGCCCCGGATGGAAGGTGTATGTCTTGCCTGTGGTGATAAGAGGCAGAGATGACGAATGGAATTGCAGGGGACGACCATCGCTCCCCGGACAAGGGGCGCTCCGGAGAGGACCATGTCGACCGGCTGCGTCGACAATGGGCTGTAGAGTTGCCGGACCTCGATACGGAGCCGATGGCGATTCTCGGGCGGACGTTTCGGCTGTCGAACCTAGTGCGCCCCAGCATCGAGGCGACCTTTGCCGATTTCGGCCTCGACCGCGGCGAGTTCGATGTGATCGCGACGCTTCGCCGGTCCGGACCGCCTTACCGGTTGACCCCGACCGACATATATTCGGCGCTGATGATCTCTTCGGGGGGCCTGACCCACAGGCTTGACAGGCTGGAGAAGGCGGGCCTGATCCGTCGCGAGAAATCGCAACGTGACGGGCGCAGCGTGCTGGTGGCATTGAGCGAGGCTGGCGCCGCACACGCCGAAAAGGCTTTCCGCACCGACATGGCGGGCGAATCCGCGTTTTTGCAAGCACTTGATGCGAACGAGCGCGAGGCGCTGGCGACGCTGCTGCGCAAGCTGCTTGCCGGAATTGAAAATGACCAGGCGCTAAGTGGGAACGAAGACACGGACAGCTAAATATCACCGCTCAAACAGAACACGCTGCTTTTACTGGTCGTTTACATCATGTCGATTTTCGGATAGCGTATATCCTTAAATCACTTCCTGAAACAGCCATCACGCGAGTTGCTGAATGATCCTGAAAAGCCAGGTCGAGTGGGCGCTTCATTGTTGCGCCATCCTCGCAGGCCTGCCAGAGGGCAGGTACCTTTCCACCAAGGCGCTCGCAGAGCTTCATGGTCTGCCGAAGGAATACCTCTCCAAGGCGCTCCAGAGCCTTTCGCAGGCGTCGCTGGTCGAGACCACGCTTGGCCCGACCGGTGGCTACAGGCTTGCGAGAGGGCCTTCGGAGATCAATTTTCTCGAGATCGTCGAGGCGGTCGAGGGAAAGGCGCTGATCTTCACCTGCACGAACATCCGCGAGAACAATCCATGCCGGCCGGCAGGCTATTGCGACAGCAAGCCCTGCGCAGTCGCCCGCATCATGTGGGAAGCCGACGAGGCCTGGCGCGATACGCTGAGACGGGTCCGGCTTTCCGATCTGGTCGGCACCTTGTCCGAGGAAGTGCCGGCCGAGCTTTGGCGGAGTACCTTCGAATGGGTTCTCAAGCGCGCCGGCTGATTACCCCCTGAAGATTGTCCTGATGGTTTTCAGGATAGCGCGCGCGCTGTGGGCGGGTTCCGCGGGCCGGGCGGCAACGTCGCGGAATCGCTCCGCGCGGAGGGCGAGGTCTTCGGCGATTTCTTCCGCCAGCGCCGGACGCTCATTCAGCAGCGGCGCGAAGGCTTGCTGATCGATTTCATAGACCGTCACGGCGGTAAGAGCCTCCAGGGTACAGACTTCCCGCATGGCCGCGAGCAGTCCGGTCTCTCCGAAAAAATCACCCGGCGCGAGCCGCCCGCGTTCCCCATCTCCGTGCCGCGCCGCGATAATGCCGGCCCGCACCATCATCAGAGACGGCAGCATTTCGCCCTCCCGCGCGATCACGTCGCCCTTGCGGAACTCACGCACGGCGGTGGTCTCGGCAAGTTTCCGCTTTTCATCGGTCGTCAGCGCCGCAAAGATCGGTATGGCCTCGATCAGTTCGAGCGGCGTTACGCGCGGCGACCGTGCGCTCTCTTCGGTCGGCAGCTCGCCCGTCAGGACCGAGGCCGCTGCCGGAACGGCCAAAAGCAGGCCGGCCGATTTGCAGTGACGGTAGACGAGATCGAGCACCTCGTTTCGCGCCGTCGCGCGCTGGCTGGGGCTCGTCACCCGGAACTGTAGCTCGACCTCTAGTGCCGTGGCGTCCAGCCCCCTCAGCGCCACGACCGGCGGCGGCTCGCGCACGATGGAATTGCAGCTCGCGAGCGCCGACAACATCACTTGGCGGACCGATGCCGGCATCCGTGTCGGGGCGATGCGGATGGTGAGGATCAGCAGATGGCTTTCGTCCGGCCGGCTTACATTCGTCACGGCGAGCTTGGCCAAAAAACTGTTCGGCAGAACGACGAGATTGTTTGCGCTGGTCAGGATGTGCGTCGCGCGCCAATTGCTTTCGACGACGCGTCCCTCTGTGCCGTCGCTCAAAAGAATCCAGTCACCGATGATGTATGGCCGGCCGAGGGTCAGCGCGATGCCGGAGAAGACGTCTGCGAGCGTGCTCTGCAGCGCAAGGCCGAGAATGATGGCCACGACGCCCGAGGTCGCAACGAGGGTGCCGATCGGCACGCCGAAGACGAAGGCCAGAACGGACAGGGCCATGCCGATATAGACGACGCCAATGACGAGATCCTGGAGCAGGCGAGCCTCTCGTGGACTGCCTTCCAGCACCAGATACAGCCTGATGAAACCGATGACGGCCCATGCCAAATGAATCCACCAGAGCGTTTTCGCGACGATGACGAGCAGAGCCTGCGGATCCTCGGACTTATATCCTTGAAACCGGTGGGGTTCGATGCCGCTGCCGACGAGGATCAAAGTCATCGCGGCGAAGAAGAATATCTGCACCACCAGCCGCGTCGTGGGCCGTTGGCGGGAAAGCAGGTGCCAGACGACGATCCCGGCGAAGCCGACTGTTATGAGCGATATCAGAGGCTTGCCGAAGAGCGCGTCGTAGATCATCTGTCTTTGTCTCCGGGAGGGGCGGGCGGCGTATGATTCAGCATGTCGGCCGCCAGCGCAAGCATCGGCCCGCGCGGACGGTTTGGCGGCCCCTTACTTCTTGAGGGGATAGGTCAGCTCTTTCTGGTTGGTGTCGACCACGAAGACGGCGAGCAGGCGGGCGGGCTTGGTTTCGCTGCCGTTGGCGCTGACGCCGTGCCGGTCGCCCGGCATTTCGGAGAAACTCTCGCCGGCATGATAGACCTTGACGGGGCCGTCATTGACCTGGCTGCGGATCGCTCCTTCGAGCACGGTGGCGTAGATGAAGGCCGTGTCCGGATGGGTGTGGCCTTCGGTGAAGCCGCCCGGCCCATATTCGACTAGCACGCCCTTGATACTCTTGCCCGGCACGTTCGGAAGCTCGTGCTCATAGACGAGGGTGACCTTCGCAGACTTGCTGTTGTCGTGGGCGCTGGCGCCGGTGGCAGTCAGAAAGGCGAGGGCGACGGCGGCGAGGACTGAGGTTTTGATCATTGGAATCTCCATATTGCTTGGATGAGCAGGACGCGCCTGAGCGGCCGCGTCCTGGCGCAAATCACTTCGGCTGGGCGGATTTTGCGAACCATTGTTCGAAGGTGATCGAGCCGAGGCTGCGGCTGTCGTCGGAAACGAGCGACTGGTCGTTGAGCCGGACGCCGAAATATTTCGCTTCCGGATCGGCTTCGACGGTACGCGGGTCTTTCATCGCCTTCAGATATCGGGCGACGAGTTCGCTCAGGCGCGCCCGTTCCGGACCTGATATCTCGATTGTGGCGTTGGCGGGCGCGGAGAGCGCCACATCCGCCATGACGTCGGCGACGTCGTCGGAGGCGATCGGCTGGACATAGGCCGGCGACAGGCGAACTGTGTGGCCGACCGTTGCCGATTGGGCGATTCCGCCGAGGAATTCCATGAATTGCGTCGAATGCACGATGGTGTAGGGAATGCCAGACGCCTTGATCAATCTTTCCTGAGCGAGCTTGCCGCGGAAATAGCCGCTTTCCTGCAGTCGCTCGATACCGACGACGGAGAGAGCGACATGGTGTTTTACCCCGGCAACCTTCTCGGCGGCGAGAAGATTGCGGCCCGAGGTCTCGAAGAATTCGAGCACGGCCTTGTCTTCGAAGGATGGCGAATTGGCAAGGTCTAGCACCACTTCGGCGCCCGACAGCGCGTTCGCCAGTCCTTCTCCCGTGATCGTATTGACGCCTGAGTTCGGCGAGGCGGCAATCACGTCATGCCCGCGCTTGTGCAAGCGTTCGACAGTCTTTGAACCGATGAGGCCGGTTCCGCCGATGACAACGATTTTCATAACAGATCTCCGTTCGCTGCCGGGGTGCGACAGCGTCAAAGGTGAATCTTCTCAATGAATTGTGGGGTTTAGTTCAAGCCTGATTTGTCGAGGCCATAGGCCTTGTCGGCCGAGCCGGGGACCGTCTTGAAGCCGACATTGACGCGGTTCCAAGCATTGATGGCCATGACGACAAAGGTCAGATCGGAGATTTCCTTTTCGGAAAGCTGGCCGCGAACCCGTTCGTAAATCTCGTCGGGAATGCCGCCCTCGGGAAGCTTCGTCAGCGCTTCGGTCCAGGCAAGGGCTGCGCGCTCGCGGGGAACGAACAGGTTGGATTCCCGCCAGATGGCGACGTGATGGAGCCTGAGCTCGGTCTCACCATGGATCTTTGCCTGCTTCACATGCATGTCAAGGCAAAAGCCGCATCCATTGATCTGTGAAGCGCGGATCTCGATCAGGGCCTGAAGCTTCTCGTCGATCACGCTGCTCTTCAGCGCCATGCTGAATTCCATGAATTTCTTGAAAAGCTCGGGGGACTGCTGGGCGTAGTTCAATCGCTGGCTCATGTCATCTCTCCTCTAATTAAGGATATTTAGTATCCTTATGGATAAAAGATATCCTTAATTGCTGGACTGTAAAGCCATTCTCGCTTAGTTTGGCTGCATAAGGCCTATGCGCAAAAGTATGAGGGGGCAGGGATGGATATCGTTTCGGCATTGCGAGCCTTCCAACGCGTCGTGGAGACGGGCTCGTTTTCAGCGGCGGCGCATGATCTCGACGTGACACAGCCGGCGGTTTCACGGCAGGTCGCAGCCCTTGAAGGCCATTTCAACACGCGCCTCCTACATCGCACGACGAGCGGCCTGTCGCTGACGGCGGAGGGGGAACGGATGCTGCCGATGGCGCAGAGGATTCTTGAAGCGGTGGAGGAACTCGGCGATGCGGCCGGATCGGATGGGGCCATGGCTTCGGGGAGGGTCAGACTCAGCGTCCCCGCGCCGCTCGGCCTCTATCTCAGCGAACGGTTGGGCGATCTTCTTGCCGTCCATCCGAAGCTTTCGGTCGAACTGCTCCTCAGGGAGCAAAGCTCCGATATGATCGAGGAGCGCCTCGACCTCGAAGTGCGGCTGGGCTCGGTCGCTGACAGCAGCCTCGTTTGCCGGCGGATAGGTTGGACGACGGCCTTCCTTGTGGCATCACCCACCTATCTCGCGCGCAAGGAAGCGCCGCGGGCGCCGAAAGACATCAGGGAGCACGAATGTCTGTGCTACAACAGGGCCGGCGGAGCTTCCACCTGGTCGTTCTCGAATGGCTCGGAAGACATTTCGGTTCGGATTTCGCCGCGCCTGACCGCCTGCAGCGCCGTCGCCATTCACAGGGCAGCCCTTGCCGGCGCGGGCCTGGCGGTCCTCTCCCATATCATCGCCGTCCCGGATATCGCCGCTGGCCGGCTGATCCCCTTGATGGAGGATTTTCAACCAAGCCGCCTGCCGATCACGGTCGTATATCCCTCGAGGCGCAACATGCCGCTCCGCGTCAAGACGGTTCTGGATTTTCTGACCGATGCGATCGGGCGGGACCCGTCGATGTGCGCGAGCGGCATGGGCTGGCAGTAGAACGGATGATCGTCCCGCCGCGCGATTTGCCGTTTTCCGCCTTGCCTAACGCCCGCGAATCCTGCCAAGTCGTCCGATCATGCAATTTGCGCCGCAACAAGACGAAGCCCTCAAGGCTGTTTCGAAATGGCTGAATGAAGGGCGTTCGCCGCTCTTTCGCCTATTCGGCTATGCCGGAACGGGCAAGACGACGCTTGCCAAGCATTTCGCCGAGAATGTCGACGGTGATGTGCTGTTTGCGGCCTTTACCGGCAAGGCCGCACAAGTGTTGCGCTCGCGCGGCGCCTCCAACGCCCGGACGATCCATTCGCTGATCTACCGCCCGCGCGGCGAGGAAGCGGTGGAGGACGAAGAGACCGGCAAGACTTCGATCGCACCGATGTTTTCGATCAACCGGCAGAGCCCGGTCGCCAAGGCGGCGCTGATTATCGTCGACGAATGCTCGATGGTGGACGAGGCGCTCGGCAAGGATCTGATGAGCTTCGGCACGCCGATCCTGGTGCTCGGCGATCCCGGCCAGCTGCCGCCGGTCACCGGCGGCGGTTACTTCACCAATCAGGATCCCGATTACCTGCTGACCGATATCCATCGCCAGGCGCGCGATAATCCGATCATTAAGCTCGCCATGCAGGTGCGCGAGGGCAATGAGGTGATGTACGGCGATTACGGCACGGCCAAGGTGATCTCGAAGAACGAGGTGACGCAGCAGCTGGTACTCGATGCCGACCAGGTGCTCGTCGGCACCAACAGGACCCGGCGGCGCTACAATCAGCGCCTGCGCGAGCTGAAAGGCTTCAATGCCGATTACCCGCAGACCGGCGACAAGCTCGTCTGTCTCCGGAACGATCCCGCCAAGGGCCTGCTGAACGGCTCGCTCTGGCAGGTGATGACCTCGTCCAAGGAAACGACGAAGCCCGGCATCAATCTGCTCGTCCGGCCCGAGGATGACGACATGGACCGGGGGGCCGCCAAGATCAAGCTCCTGAAACAGGCCTTCGAGGATGTCGAAGGCGAGATTCCCTGGAACACCCGCAAACGCTACGACGAGTTCGACTATGGCTATGCGCTTACCGTTCATAAGGCGCAGGGCTCGCAATGGAACGACGTCGTGCTGTTCGACGAGAGCTGGGCCTTTCGTGATACGCGCGAACGCTGGCTTTATACCGCGATCACGCGCGCGGCGGAGACGCTGACGATCGTGCGCTGACCTCGATCGCGCCTCGCGATTTTGGGCGGGAAGTCGACGGTGGCGGCCGTCGGGAATGATGCGTGCAAGTTTGCACGCGGCTTGCGTTAGGCTTGCACGCGACGTGCGTTAGGCTTGCACGTGGTTATGCCTGGACGATGCCGAGCAGAACAGCCTTGGCGATCGCCTGGAAGCGGTTGTTGGCGCGGAATTTCAGGATGATTCCGGCTTCGAGATCCCTGGTTTCGTCATGTTTCAGGTCGAGCGCTCGGGCGATTCGCTGGGTGGAATAGCCCTCCGCCATCAGCTCCAGGCACTGCCGCTCCTGCGGGGTCAGGCTTGCGCTGTCCTGGTTGTCGTTCAACGGCGGCTCTTCGACACTGGCGTCATAATCCAGGAGGTCGCCGACCTGCTGGAGCTGGCGGTGCAGGGTCGACATCTCGGCCGTCAGCTCACGTTTGCGCACCTGCAGCGCTTCGCGGAACATCGCCTCGGCTCTTTCCTGCGACTCGGCCTTGCGAAGCTCGTCCATCAATTCCTGGATGACGGCGATCGGCATTCCGGTCTCACGGCAGACGGTGATGACCGCCATGCGCATCACATCGTCTTGTCCGTAGACCCGCATCAGGCCGATGCGATTGGCCGAAACCAACCCCTTCTCTTCGTAGAAATGCAGCGTCCTGTGCGTAACGCCGAATGCGTTGGCCATATCGGCGATTGGCACGGGACCGTCCGGTAGATCCGGCGGCAGCGCGGCCGAAGGCAGGAACCGGTATTTTGACCGGGCCTCCGAAGCGATACCGGCGGCAGCAAACAGGCGTTTGGAACCGTCTGGCATGAACCCTCCTAGGGCATAGTGTTGCACCTCATGCGGATTTGCCAGTTGCTTCCCAGGCGCGGCGAGTGGGGTTTTCCTCTGGGCGTTCTTGTCATTGGGAAAGAAGCAGTACGCGGCCTACGTTTACGCGATACAATGTCCATGTTATGCGTGAACGATCTTTTTTATAAGTGCTAAAAGTAATCTCTTTTAAATGGGATAGCAACGCGACGACGTGATTTGCCCGGGTTTCTGGGTGTGCTGCAGCAAAACACGCGCTGCATTGCAGCATCGGTCGGCCGTCTTCAAAGGCGACGGGAATTACTGTTTGCGGTACGCGGGGGAGGGTGAATACCCCCACCGACAGCGATGGCCATCAACAATCGGCATCGCATCCATCTGCGAATCTCCTTGGTCATCTCAAGGCACTTGGCTTAAAAGCAGGGGCCTTTGTTTTAGCACCGATGGATATCAGCCATGCCCGCCAAGCTCTCTGTGAACCTCAACGCCATTGCCATGCTGCGCAACCGGCGCGATTTGCCCTGGCCGAGCGTCGAAGCGCTCGGGCGCATTGCGCTTGCCTCCGGCGCCAGCGGCCTGACGGTGCATCCGCGCCCCGACCAGCGCCACATCCGCTTTTCCGACCTGCCGGTCATTCGCAACCTGATCGACGACGAATTCCCCGAGGCCGAGTTTAATATCGAGGGCTATCCCACGCAGGCGTTCTTCGAACTCTGCGCCGGGGCGGCACCGGAGCAGGTGACGCTGGTGCCCGACGATCCCGCCCAGGCGACCTCGGATCACGGCTGGGATTTCCGCAAGCACCGGGCATTTCTGACCGATGCCGTCGCGCGGCTGAAGGCGATGGGATGCCGGGTCTCGCTGTTTGCGGACGGCGATGGCGATGCTGAAGCCATTGATATCGCCAAGGCGGTCGGCGCCGACCGGATCGAACTTTATACCGGTCCCTATGGCGGCTGCTACGACGCGCCGGAACGGGCGGCCCCGATCCTCGACGCGCTCGGACGGACGGCGGATGCGGCGCTGGCGATCGGCCTTGCCGTCAATGCCGGCCACGATCTGACCGTCGAAAACCTGCCGGCGCTGGTGAAGCGCATTCCCCAGCTTGCCGAGGTTTCGATCGGCCACGGCCTGACCGCCGACGCGCTGGAATACGGCATGGCCGAGACGGTGCGGCGGTTCTGCCGGGCGTGCGGGCAGGCGGTTTAAGGAAGGGCTGTTTCCTTCTTGCGTATTGGCGGCAACTAATTTGATACGCTGCAAAGGTTTCCCGTGCTCATGGGGTGAAGGCGCTGGATTCCTGTACTCATGACCTCCGACCTGCGGATTGGCCATATTTCCAACACACGAGCATCTCCTAGTTCTTTCAACCGGGGGGCGTTAGGGTGAGCGTTGCTACACGTCAATTTATGTTTGTCGCGGCGGCATGGGCGAGTTTGCTCTGCTCCGTTGGAACCGGCGTCGCCGATCCCCGGCCGGAAAGATGGGTGGAAAGGTGCGGCGGCGTCTACGCTCTTTGCGGCTATATCGACAGAGCGACGTTAGAACCGCGGATTGATCGCAAGTTCGAAGTTGCGCTTCCTTTCTCGGAGGGGCTGGCCGCCGTGCGCTCCGAGGGGAAATTCGGCTATATCAATTCGAGTGGCGAGATGGTGATCGCGCCTGCGTTCGACCTTGCCCGCGGATTTCGCAAAGGCCACGCCGAAGTGGTGGTCGCTGACAAGGCAGGAATTATCGACAGAACGGGCAAGTTTCTGCTGTTGCCGTACTATGCGCGTGCCATTCCATTCGGAGCCGGGGCGGCGCTCGTTCGTCCCGGCAAAGCGGTCGCGTCGGATTCTTTCGGCTTCCTGCGTTTTATGTTCGGGGAACTGTTTTTTGAGAGGAGCGATCGACCCTATCTGCTCGTCGATCTGCCTTCAGGAAAGATACTGAAGGACGAGCTGGCCATTAAAGAATTCGAATTCGGCACTTTCGTTTGGGCAGCTCAGCCGGGAGATAAACGATACGGATTGCTTGCTCCCGACGGAACCTGGAAGGTCGAGCCTCGCTTCGAAACAGCCAGCAAACTCGGTGGAGGAAGAGCAATTGTCTGTTATGGCGGTTCGGCCGGACACAAAGGACAGTCCAGCCAACGTGACCGGGCCGACGCCACCCAATGCGGCGTGATCGGCCGGGACGGCCAAACTATTCTCGCCCCACAGCAATTTAGGATCCAGGATCATCGAAACGGGTTTTACCGTGTGGCCAAAGACCAGAAATTGGGCGTCCTTGACGAGGCGGGACGGTTGCTTGGCGGTCGTCTGTTTGACGATGCGAGACTGCCGGATTATTCCGGTGAGGTGGCCAGGGTATCGGTGGACGGCCAGTGGATCGGGCTCAACCGGGCCGGGGATCTGGTGCCCGACCCGGAGGACGGGAAGGCGTGGGCGGCATGTCCTTCGGGTCTCAAATTCATCCACCGCGGTAACCTTATTCAGGTCGTCGGAGCGGATGGAAAGCCGACCGTTTCGTATCTTTTTGACAACACGTACATGACCTGCGAATTCCCCGTATCGGTTCGGTACAATCGAAAATGGGGGTTTCTCAAGCAGGACGGTAAACTGCTTGTCGATCCACCATCATTTCAGAGCCAATCTGGTTTCAGCGGTGGCTATGCCGGCGTCGATGTTCAGGGCAAATGGGGAATACTGGACGCCAACGGTGTGTTAGCCCTCGCTCCGCAGTTCGATGAGTTGCAGCCCGATTCCGGTGCCTATGCGGTATCGAAGGATGGGCGGAAGTTTTGGATCGACGCATCAGGACGTGAAGTCTCCGAGCCGCGCCGCCTGGAAGACCGGCGATCAAAGTTGCGTTGCGGACCCGACGGCGGACAGCGCGTCTCGAGGAATTCGAACGGAACCTTGCTTTGGGGCATTGAGGATGCCGCCGGGAACACTGTCGTCGAGCCGAAATATCGGGCCATCACCTGTTTCCGGGATGGTCTCGCATGGGTTCCGCTCGACGAAGGACGAGAATGGTGTGCAATCGATCGGAATGAGCGGAAACGCGAGAGCGTCGCGTGTGTCAAGAACTGGGCTGACAGCAATGTCGCCGACGCGCGAACTGAGACAATGTCCGACGATCCCTATGAAAGCGGCGTGCTCTGGATGCGGGCCGAGCTTGAATACGGACTTGACCTCAGGGAAAAACCGCCTGGCTTCGTTTCGCAATTCTGAGGGGCGACCCTGCGCGTCGGTGCGGTGAACGACACATCTGATGTGATCAGGGATCCAGTGTCCAGAATCGGAGTCCGCTCATCCCTGCCGCGAGCGCAGGGATGAGCGGAAAGCTCAATGGCCTCCGGCATTGCCTGAAGCCGTCAACGCAGCCTTGTGCGCCACGAAGAAATCCTTCAGCGGCTGCGGCTGTTTGCCGGTCAGCTTGGTGAAGTCTCCGGTGACGATGTCGAATTTGCCGGCGCGGATGTTGGCGTCGGCCGAAACCAGCATGTCGGCGACGAAACCGGGAAGGCCGGCGCCGCGGATGCCCTGGCCGAGCTGCTCGTCGTTGACGTCGACCACCTCGAGCGGCTTGCCGGCGACATCGGAGACGATGGCGGCGATCTGCCGGTTGGTGAGCAATTGCGCGCCGGTCAGCGTATAGGTGGCGCTCTCGGAGGTGCCGGAGGCAAGGGCGGCGGCGATTGCCAGGGCGCAGTCGTCACGCGAAATGGTCGAGACCTTGCCGTCGCCCGTGGCGCTGTACCATTTGCCGCCCTGCAGGTTGTGCGGCATGCCGTGCAGGTAATTGTCGTGATACCAGGCGTCGCGGATGATCGTATAGGCGATGCCGCTTGCCTTGATGGCGTTTTCGCTGCCGAGATGATCCGGCGCGAAGGTGACGAGCGAATCGTCCGGCGCCGGCATCGAGGTATAGGCGATGTGCTTGACGCCTGCCTTAGCGGCAGCGGCAACGGCTGCCTTGTGCTGGGTGAGGCGCTTGCCGGGGGTATCCAGCGCATCGGTGCTGATGATTAGCAGCCGGTCGATGCCGGCGAAAGCCTTCTCCAGGCCTGCCGCGTCATCAAAATCGGCCTTGCGGGTGACGACGCCCTTGTTTTCGAGTTCGGCGAGCTTTTCCGGGCTGCGCGTAGCCGCCACGATGCTGCCGGGAGCGACCTTATAGGTCTCGATGAGATGATGGATGACACGCTGGCCGAGCTGCCCGGCGGCGCCGGTGACAATGATGGTTTCGTTCATACGTCGTTTCCTTCTGTGTTCTGGGGGTAGTCTCGAAAAGAGAGTAACACTAGAATAGGAATTGACTCGGCGATGTAAAGGAGGCAGTTTTTCGGCTCTACGTTACCAAAAGGGAACCAGCAGATGAGCGGTGCGGTCGTCAGTCTGAAGAACAGAATGCCGGGGGCGCGGCGCGAGATCGATCTGGCTGGCCTCGATTTTTCCAATTGTCCCGTCAGGGACATGATGCAGCAGATCGGCGGCAAATGGTCGACGCTGCTGCTCGAAGTGCTGGCGGCCGAGCCCCGCCGCTTCGGCGAGCTGCGGCGCATGCTTCCCGATATATCGCAGCGCATGCTGACGCAGACGCTGCGTGATCTGCAAAGGGACGGTTATGTCGCTCGCGAAGTCTTCCCGACCAAGCCGCCGAGCGTCGAATATTCTATGACGGATCTCGGCCGTTCGCTCTACCGGCCACTGTCGCAACTGTTGAACTGGGCGGAAGCGAACCACGACGCCGTTCGCGCCGCCCGTTCGCGTTTTGATTCAGCCGATAGTTAGTAAGGTAGGTCACGTTTCTAGAAACCGGAAACGGTGATCATTCCGGCGGTCGAGTAAAAAGAGCGCGGAACAATTCCTCAGATCGTCGCAAACCTTCGTCGCTCAGGACGACGGATTTGGCTTTGCCTGCGGGATTTGCGATCAGGCCCTTCCGATACAGACGGTCCATTGCGTCCCAGTCGAAGCCTTTCCAAGCTCTGTCCTCGTCATGCAGCGTCAGTCATAGCAATGCCAGAACAGCGTCATCGATCTTGTCTTCGTCTATGTCCATGCTGGAACATCCCATGCAGAAACGAAAATTCGGCAGCAGTGAGCGGATGCGTAGGCTGCTGCCGGGATGTCCGCATTTATAAGCCGGCACTGTCAAGGTTTTAGATATCCGGTCTCAGATTTTGCTTTCCTGCTTGCCGCGGTGTTCCGTCAGAAACAACAGGAAGGCGAGCGCCGGGAAGGCGAAGCCGATCCAGGCGGTCATCGTCCAACCGCCGGTCGCGTAGGCCCAGCCGCCGAGCGCCGAGCCGAGCGCGCCGCCGGCAAAGAAGGTGGCCATGAAGAGGCCGTTTAGCCGGCTGCGATGTTCCGGGTTCAAGCCATAGATGGCGCGCTGGCCGCAGACGAGATTGGTCGTCACCCCGAAATCAAGCATGATCGCCGCCACCGTCAGAAGGATCAGGGCGGTCAGCGAGCCGTCCGCGGCGAAATGGCTGATCAGGAAGGAAGCCATTCCGAGCAGCATGGCAAGCGTCGAGGCAATTTTCGTCATGCCGCGATCGGCAAGCCGGCCGGCGATCGGCGAGGCGATGGCACCGGCAGCACCGGCGAGCGCGAAGAGGGCGATGCCGTTCTGCGTCAGGCCGAAGGCCGGGCTTGCGAGCAGCAGCGGCGTCGTCGTCCAGAACAGGCTGAAGGCGCCGAACATACCGGCCTGATAAAGCGCCCGGCGCTGCAGCACGCGCGAGGTCAGCGCCAAGTGGCCCATGGAAGCCAGCAGCTCACTGTAGCGTAGCTTCGTCTTCGGCACGCGGACCGGCAGGTTGGCGCGCAGGATGACGGCGAGCACGATCATCAACGCTGCGGTGACGTAATAGACCACATGCCAGGACGAGGCCTCGGCGACGAAGCTTGCGAAGGGGCGGGCCAGCATAATGCCGCAGAGCAGGCCGCTCATGACATTGCCGACGACCTGTCCCCGTGTCGCATCGGGGGCCATGTTGGCGGCAAAGGGAACCAGGACCTGAACGGCGACCGATGAAAGGCCGATGCAGAGTGAGGCGACGAGGAAGGCCGTGGGTGTTGAAGCCAGCGCCGCGCCGATCAGCGCAACAGCGGAGACGGCAACCAGCAGCAGCACAAGCCGGCGGTTCTCCGTGAGGTCACCGAGCGGCACGATCAGCAGCAGGCCGAGGCCGTAGCCGATCTGCGTCAGCGTGACGATCAGGCCGGTTGCGGCAGGCGTGAAGCCGAGCTCGGCGCTGATTAAGCCGGCAAGCGGCTGGCCGTAATAGAGATTGGCGGCCACCAGCCCGCAGGCGGCGGCAAAAAGAAAGGTGAGCCAGGGGGATAGCGCCCGTGGAATGGCCTTATCCGGCGCGGTGGCTGAAATGCTCATCAGAAACTCCGGTATGGTTGAAAGGATTAATCGCAAATCGGTCTGCCGGCAGCCACCCGTTTCCGGCCGCGCAGGGGAATGCTGGCATTCCCCCTGGGGGAAATTTCATGTCACCAGCTTCATCGCGGCTTCGGCAGCGGCAGCCATTTCTTCGCCGCTGCGTTCCGTCTTGCCGATAACGCGCATGCCTTTGGTGAGGCAGAGAAGCGCAAGTGCGACCGCCGATATATCGATATGCGCCGAAATCGAGCCGTCGGACTGGCCGAGGCGGATGAGGTCGGCGAGAAGCGTCTCGTCGGTCATGAAGGCGGTGGCGACACGTTCGGCCGCCTCTTCGTCGAAGAGGGCGAGATCGCTGGCGCTGCCGACGACGAGGCAACCCTGCCTGCCGATTTCACCGTGCGAAGAGCCGGCAAAGAAGGTGATGAGCGCATGGAGCTTGTCGCGGCCGGTCTCGGCACTTGCCAGCCTGGCATCGAGCAGGCCGCGACGCACGGCGCGGTAGCGGTCGAAGGCGGCGAGGAAGATGCCGCGCTTGTCGCCGAAGGCCTTGTAGACGCTTCCGGCGGCCAGCCCCATGGCCTCGGTGAGTTCGCTGATCGAGGCGGCATGATAGCCGCGCTCGGAAAAGACGCGCAGGGCTGCGTCGAGTGCCGCCTCCGCATCGAATTCCCGCGGACGACCGCGGCTCCGGGTCTTCTCTTGATGGTCGAGGGTCGTTGCGTTCATGTTCGCCTAATTAGGAAATGATCGTTTCCAAATCAAGCGAAATTTTGCGACGAAGCAAGTCAGAGGGTGAGGACCCAGGTCTGGCCATTCGCTTCGGGGCCGAACATTCGATGTCTCTCCTCGGAGACAAGCCGAAAGCCGGCCTTGATATAGATGACGCGGGCCGTCTCCAGCATGTCATTGGTCCAGAGCGAAAGCTCGCGGTAGCCCTTCTGCCTGCAAAAGCGGATGCATTCGTCGACCAGCAGCTTGCCGAGCCCGAGGCCGCGGGCCGATTTGTCGACATAGAGCAGCCGCAGCTTGGCGATGCCGTCGCCGCCATTGGTGACGAGGACCGAGCCGACATTGACGCCGCCACGTTCGGCGATCCAGCAATATTCCTTGGCGGGATCGAAGTTGGCGAGAAATTTGCCGGCGACCTGGGCGACCAGCGCCTCGAAGCGCAGGTCCCAGCCATATTCCTCGGCGTAGAAGCGGCCCTGGCTCTGAACGATCCAGCCGATATCGCCGGCGCGGTGGGCGCGGATGATGGCGGGTGCGGGCTTGGCCGCCGGGTCGAGCAGGGCGCGGATGGTATGCATGGCCGAGACGACGGCTTGCGGTTCGCCGATCGCCAGATCGTCAAAACGGGCGGCGATCTGGGCATTGGCGCGCCGGCCGAGTTCCTCGAACTGCGCGAGTCCCCGGTCGGTGACATTGATGATCTGGCTGCGCAGGTCGGCCGGATCCGGGCTGGTCTCGATCAGCCCCTCGGTGCGGAAACGCTTGAGGATGCGGCTCAGATAGGCCGGGTCGAGATGCAGGTCGCGGACAAGGGCTGCGGCGCTGACGCCGTCATGCGAGCCGATCTCGAAGAGAATGCGGGCATCCGTCAGGGTGAAGGGCGAGTCAAGATAGGCCTTGTTCAGCAGGCCGAGGAAGTTCGTGTAGAAGCGGTTGAAATCGCGGGCGGTTTCGATGAGGGCGGAATCGGACATGGGCGTGATCTCCAAGGGAGACACGGAGATCTCCAGATGGAGATCTCGCCAGACTGCGGGGCAAAGCACGCTCTTCACTCGGCGTCATCCTCGGCCTTGTGCCGAGGATTTGCTGCCTGTCAACCGGAGGCAGATGCTCGGGACAAGCCCGAGCATGACGAAGGAGGGGTGGCCGACTGTGCCAACAAACTGAAAAAAGATCTCCGAACGAAGACATTTTTCATGCATTTAGTTGACTGAGTCAACTAAATTGTGGCGCGGTCAAGCCGCCTCTTCTGTCTCCGCCTCTTCTGTCTCCGCCTCCTCGTCGCCGAGAGCGAAATCCACCGCCGCGCGGGCATGGATCGCGGTAGTGTCAAAGCCCGGCAGTGGCAGGCGGTTGGGATCGAGGATCAGGCAGATCTCGGTGCAGCCGAGGATGATGCTGTCGGCGCCGTTATCCATGGCGCGGTCGATGATATCGATCAGCTTTTCGCGCGAGCTGTCGAGCACCCTGCCGGCGCAGAGTTCGTTGAAGATGATGTCGTGCACGATGGTGCGGTCGGCGGCGTCGGGCACCATGATGTCTAGGCCGAGGCTCTTCATCCGGTCGGCGTAGAAGCCGTGCTCCATCGTGTAGCGCGTGGCAAGCAGCAGCGGACGCTTGCGGCCGGCCGCATGCAGCGATTTCGCCGTCTCGTCGATGATATGGATTAGCGGCACGGACACCTTTGCCGCGATTTCATCGGCGATCAGGTGCATGGTGTTGGTGCAGATGAGGATACAGCCGGCGCCTGAAGCCTGCAGCCGTTCCGCAACTGCGCCGAGGCGGCGGGCCGCTCCAGCCCAGTCGCCGGCCTTCTGAAGAGCGACGATCTCCTCGAAATTGACCGAATGCAGGATGAGCTCGGCCGAGGCGAGGCCGCCCCTGCGGGCGCGCACCATCTCGTTGACGAAGCGGTAATAGACCGCCGAACTTTCGAAACTCATGCCGCCGATCAGGCCGATCGTTTCCATCTCTTCATGCTCCTCATGCTTCGAGTTTCGAAAATAATGCCGCAGTTCTGGCGCGGCGTGTTTGCATTATTTGTCCCTTACGTCCAATACATGCTATTATTTTGCGCGATTTGGAGAGATCGTGCAAAATCAGGGCGGAAGGGTTATTTCTTACACATGTTGGACGATCGCGACAGGCGCATTCTCGACATGCTGCAGAAGGATGCAGGCATATCCGTGACCGATCTGGCCGAGCGCGTGGCGCTTTCGGTGTCGGCCTGCTCGCGGCGGATCCAGCGGCTGGAAGAGAGCGGCCATATCGCCCGGCGCATCATCGTGCTCGACCGGGAAAAGATGGGCGTGCCGACGACGGTCTTTGCGCTGGTCAAGACGGCGCATCATTCCGACGAGTGGACAGAGACCTTCCGCCGGATCATCGCCGACATTCCCGAGATCGTCGAGGCGCACCGGCTGACCGGCAATCACGATTACATCCTGAAAATCGTGCTGCCGCGCGTCGAGCATTACGACGTGATCTACAAGCAGATCGTTCGCAAGCTCGAACTCTTCGATGTTTCGGCGTCGATCTCGATGGAAGAATTGAAACATGGAATGGCGATACCCGTGGGCTACGCCCGGTAGTCTCGCCAACGAACCTCAGCTTCTGGGGATCGACGATGCGCGACACGTTTACAGCCTTCTGGAAAAGGCAAGGTGCGGATTGCACGCGGAGCCGATAATTCTCAGCACCAGCGATAGCGATTAATTTGTCTCCAGACGGAACATTTTTCGACATATTGCGTTCACCTTTGGTTCAGGAGGAGGGGAAGATGTCTCCTCCACTTGGAGGAGCAGAGGAGAACAGTCATGAGAAAGCTAAGCGTCGCCGCGTTATGCTTGATCATAGGTGTGCCGGGCATCACGCCGGCTCAGGCGTTTCCGGCTATCAACCCACCCAGGATCGAAGCACAGCAGCAGATAGAGCAGGTGCAATGGCGTGGCCATGGCGGCCACGGGGGTGGCGGCCATTACGGGGGTGGCGGCCATTACGGAGGCGGGTATTACGGGGGGCACCACCATAGTGGAGCGGGCTGGGGCTGGGCCTTGGGTGGTCTCGCTGTCGGCACCATCATTGGCGGCGCCTTGTCACAGCCCTATTACGGCTCGTACTACGGGTCGCCCTACGGCTATTACGGCTCGCCATACGGCTACCGCCGGCCCTACTACGGCTATTACGGCCGGCCATATCAGAACTATGCATCATCAGCCTATTATGGAGGGGGAAGCAGCCACGAGAGTTGGTGTTATGCGCGCTATCGTTCGTACAGGGCGTTCGACAATACCTTCCAGCCCTATCACGGACCCCGTCGCCAGTGCGTCGGTGCCTATTGATTGGTACGACGCATATGCCGCTTGTGAACTGGTTGCAGGCCCGACGACCGTCCTGCGACCCGTTCGCATGGCATGTCTGCCTTGCACCCAGCCGAAGCTCGCTCCGGGCAACTAAAACCCGACTGGCTTTCCGCGCCGGAACTTCGCCGGGATCATTGCAGGAGTAGCCGATAATCTCAGCGCCATCGACTGCGATCGGCGCAGGGGAGACATGCCGAAACGGCGGTTGCAACCATTGCGCCGAGGGCCACATTGGCTTTGTGCAAAATGGCGCAAAGGGGTATGTCATGAGCGACCATCATGTCGTCGTTGTCGGCGGCGGTTTCGGCGGGCTGCAGCTCGTCAACGGGTTGAAAGGTGCCGGCGTCAGGATCACGCTCGTCGACCGGCGAAATCACCATCTCTTCCAACCGCTGCTCTACCAGGTGGCGACGACCATTCTCTCCACCTCGGAGATCGCCTGGCCGATCCGCCGCCTCTATGCCGACCGGCCCGATGTGAAGGTGTTGCTCGGCGAGGTCACCGGTGTCGATAGCGGCGCCAGGACGGTGTCCCTCCGCAACGGCATGACTCTGGGTTACGATACGCTGGTGCTGGCGACCGGGGCGACGCATGCCTATTTCGGCCGTGACGAATGGGAGCCAGTGGCGCCGGGCCTGAAGACGCTCGAGGATGCGACGACGATCCGCCGGCGCGTGCTGCTCGCCTTCGAGAAGGCTGAGATGGAGAGCGATCCTGCCGTGCGCGACGCGCTTCTGACCTTCACCATCGTCGGTGCCGGGCCGACTGGCGTCGAGCTTGCCGGCATCATCGCCGAGCTTGCGCATTTCACGCTGCCGAAGGAATTCCGCAACATCGATACGCGCAAGACCCGCGTCGTGCTGGTCGAGGCCGGCCCGCGGGTGCTGTCGAGCTTCGCCGAGGAGCTTTCGGCCTATGCCCAGACGGTGCTGGAGAAACTCGGCGTCGAGATCCATCTCGGCAGGCCGGTGACCGAGTGCAGCGCCGACGGCGTGAAGATCGGCGATACCTTCGTCGCCAGCCGGACGATCGTCTGGGCAGCCGGCGTCACCGCCTCGCCGGCGGCACGCTGGCTCGGCGTTGCCGCCGACCGGGCAGGGCGCGTCGTCGTCGAAAAGGACTTGAGCGCACCGGGTCTGTCCGATGTCTTCGTCATCGGCGACACGGCATCGGTCATGCGCGAGGATGGCAAGCCGGTGCCGGGCATCGCACCGGCGGCCAAGCAGCAGGGCGGCTACGTCGCCAAGGTCATCCGCGCCCGCCTGTCCGGCAAGCCGGCGCCCGCATCCTTCCGCTACCGGCATCAGGGCAGCCTGGCGACGATCGGCCAGAGTGCGGCGATTATCGATTTCGGCCGCATCAAGCTGAAGGGCTGGATCGCCTGGTGGATCTGGGGCCTTGCCCACATCTACTTCCTGATCGGCACCCGCTCGCGCTTCTCCGTCGCCTGGAGCTGGCTATGGATCTATCTCAGCGGCCAGCACAGCGCCCGGCTGATTACGCAGCGGGAGACGATGCGGGAGGAGGGGTAGGACTCGGCGGTGTGTATGGCGATCCTGCGGATTGCCTAAAGTGCATCTCGGAATGCGCCCTCTCTTCGGCCTCATCTGAGGTGCCCCGGAGGGGCCTCGAAGGACGGGGCCGGCCACCGGCGCGTCACCAGCGATTCGGCCCGCAGCACGCTCCCGCAGAGTCACCCGCCCTCGTGGTTCGAGACGGCCCTCTGGGCCCCCTCACCATGAGGGCTGATTGGTGTGCTTGGCGCCGCGCCACGCGCAGGGATACACCCAGGCTTGACACATCTGCCCACGCGCCCTTAGCATTCCACCCGCGTCGCCCAACCACCGGGCGCTCCGCATCCAGCCGTCGCGATCAGCGAATAGAGGTTCCAATGCGCCGACTCACTTCTCACGAAAATCACATCCGAAATTCTGAGAAGTTGGTGGTTCATGCGCACTTTGAATCTGGGCATCCTCGCCCATGTGGATGCGGGCAAGACTAGTCTTACCGAAAGACTGCTTTTTGACGCCGGGGTCATCGACAAGCTCGGCAGCGTCGATACAGGCAATACACAGACGGACACGCTCGAACTCGAACGGCAACGCGGCATTACGATCAGGGCCGCGGTGGTGTCGTTTACGATCGGCGACAGGACCGTCAATCTGATCGACACACCCGGCCACCCCGATTTCATCGCCGAGGTCGAGCGGGTGCTTGGGTTACTGGATGCCGCGGTCGTCGTCGTTTCGGCGGTCGAGGGCGTGCAGGCGCAGACGCGTGTGCTGGTGCGGGCGCTGCGGCGACTTGGCGTGCCCTTCGTCTTCTTCATCAACAAGGTCGATCGCCTCGGCGCGCGGTATCCGGACGTGATGGAAGCGCTTGCCGCGCAACTGGCGGTGCGTCCCATCGCCATGTCTTCCGTCATCGACGCCGGCAGCAAGCTTGCCCGGGTGGAGGCTCTGGCGCCGGGAGACGAGCCGCTTTTTTCGGCGCTCTGCGAGGCGCTCGGCGAGAACGACCAGGCGCTGCTCGATGACTATGTGCTCGCCCCCGAACGACTGACCACGGAAAGGCTCAGGCGCAGCCTGGCCGATCAGGTGGCAAGGGGCCTGGTGAATCCCGTCTTCGCAGGAGCGGCCATGACCGGCGCCGGCCTGCCGGCGCTAAGCTCGGCCATCGCGACGCTGTTGCCCGGGCGGCGGCTTGATCCGGACGGGCCGGTCGCCGGCAAGATCTTCAAGATCGAGCGCGGCTGGGGCGGCGAAAAGCTCGCCTATCTCTACCTGACTTCGGGCACCGTGCGGCTGCGGCAATATCTGGATCTGCCCAGGGGCGAGGATCGGGTGACCGCAATCCATGTGTTCGAGGCCGGCCGCAGCCATGGCGCCGCGCGCTTCTGCGCCGGCCAGATCGCCCGCGTCGGCGGCCTTGCCGGCGCCCGGATCGGCGATGCGGTGGGCAGCGATCCGGCCTCGGGCGGGCGGGCGTACTTCGCTCCGCCGACGCTCGAAACTCGCGTGCTTGCCCGGCGGCCCTCGGACAGCGCGGCACTTTGGCTGGCACTGAACCAGATGGCCGAGCAGGATCCGCTGATCAATCTGCGCAGGACCGAGGAGACGAATGAAGTCTTCGTGTCGCTCTATGGCGAGGTGCAGAAGGAGGTTATCCAATCGACGCTGCTGACGGATTTCGGCCTCGATGCGGGTTTCGAGGAAAGTACGCCCATCTTGGTCGAGAGACCCGCCGGCACCGGGGCCGGCCTGCAGATCCTCTTCAAGGAGCCGAATCCGTTTCTCGCCACCATCGGCCTGCGCGTCGAGCCGCGTCCTGCCGGCGCAGGCAACAGCTTCGCGCTGGAGGTGGAGGTCGGGCAGATGCCCGTTGCCTTTTACCGGGCGGTCGAGGAAACCGTGTTCGAGACGCTGAAACAGGGCATTTTCGGCTGGCAGGTCATCGATTGTCATGTGGCGATGACGGCGGCGCGGCACAGTTCGCCCGCAAGCACCGCCGCCGATTTCCGGCAATTGACGCCCTGGGTGCTGGCAACGGCGCTCTCGGCTGCGCAAACGGTCGTCTGCGAGCCTTTCAACCGCTTTCACTTGGAAGCGCCTGTCGAGAGCCTGAGCAGCGTGCTCACTTTGCTGGCGAAATCCGCTGCGGCGACGTCGGATTCGGTGATCGCCGATGGCGTGGCGCGGCTCGAAGGCACTCTGGCGTCTCAGATGGTTCAAAGCGTCCAGCAGCAATTGCCGGGCCTGACGAGCGGGGCAGGGACGATGGAAACCGCTTTCGAACACTATAACCCTATGGCCGGGCCGCCACGCCTGCGCCGGCGCTCGGGGCCTGATCCATTCAACCCCGTCGAATATCTGCTGCGTTTGCTGGGCCGTGCCGAGAGCGTGTCGCGAGACGGTTGAGCTTGCCTGAGAGCCCAAAAGTCCAAGAGAGCCTCATGCTGAGGTGCGCAGGCCGAAGGCCGGAGCCTCGAAGCACGGGGCGGGCGCTCTGGCGAGCCACGGAGCGGCGTTTGCGGGGGTGCTTCGAGGGGATCCTGCGGATCGCACCTCGGCATGAGGGCGGCTGAGGATGCCGCTCGCTATCGACGAGGCGGCTCCCAAAGGAGCCGCCTCTCGTTTCCTCAAGCCGCCAGCGAGGCGATGTCGATGACGAAGCGGTAGCGGACGTCGCTCTTCAGGACGCGTTCATAGGCTTCGTTGACCTGCTCTATGTTGATCTTCTCGATCTCCGAGACGATGTTGTGCTTGCCGCAGAAGTCGAGCATTTCTTGGGTTTCCTTGATCGAGCCGATCATGGAACCGGCGAGGCTCTTGCGCCCGCCGATGACCGAGAAGGCATGGACCGGAACCGGATGCTCGGGAACGCCGACCAGTACCATCGTGCCATCGGGCTTCAGGAGGCTGAGATAGGCGTTCCAGTCGATCACCGTGCCGACCGTGTTGATGATCAGGTCGAAGGTGCCGGCCAGCTTGGTGAAGGTTTCTGCATCGCTCGTTGCGTAATAGTCCTTGGCGCCGAGCTTCAGGCCGTCTTCCTTTTTCGACAGCGACTGCGAGAGTACGGTGATGTCGGCGCCCATGGCCGCGCCGATCTTCACGCCCATATGGCCAAGGCCGCCCATGCCGACGATCGCGACCTTCATGCCGGGGCCGGCCTTCCAGTGGGCGAGCGGTGAGTAGAGCGTGATGCCGGCGCAAAGCAGGGGAGCGCCTGCATCGAGCGGGATATTGTCGGGAAAGCGCAGCACATAGCCTTCCTTGACGACGATAGAATCGGAATAACCGCCAAAGGTCGGGGTCGCGCCGTCGGCTTCGACGTCGTTATAGGTCTGGACCAGACCCGGCATGAAGTGCTCGTAATCCAGGTCGCGCGTGGCGCAGCCGACGCAGGAATTGACGAAGCAGCCCACACCGACGCGGTCGCCGACCTTGAACTGGGTGACCTTGGAGCCGACGGCGGAAACGACGCCGGCAACCTCGTGGCCGGGCACCATCGGGTATCTGGAGTTGCCCCATTCGTTGCGGGCCTGATGAATGTCGGAATGGCAGACGCCGCAATATTGCACCGAGATGACGACGTCGTCATCGTTCGGCTCACGGCGCTCGAAGGTGAAGGGAGTTAGCGGCTTGGAGGCGTCGGTCGCGGCGTAGCCTTTTGCAATAGGCATGGGAACCTTCCTTTTCGATTTTGGAGGTAGGGGTTGATCGGGATGGCGGACTATTGCCCGGAACTGCGCGACGGAGGTAGAGTGATCCTCTCAGCTTTTTGCACGATCCTGCAAAAATGCCGGGAGCGGCCTATTTGGGAAGTGCCGGAGCTACTTACATAAAAGCTGCCCAATTGGCGTCAGACAGAAAGAGTTGCCGCATGACATTGCCTTTCAGCCCCTATCAGGAAATCGTCGACATCGCGCTGCGCTTCACGCCGGGTGACGGCGCATTCTCGACTGATATCGGCAATCTTCACCTCAGCCGTTGCTCCAAGCCCAGCGATCCGCTGCACAGCAGCTACGGGCCCTGTTTTGGCTTTGTCCTGCAGGGGGCCAAGAGGCTGCGCCTCGGCACGGAACTGATCAGCTACGGGACTGGGGACTATCTGCTGACCTCGCTCGACCTGCCGGTCGCCTGGCGTGTCACGGAGGCGAGCCTTGAGGTTCCGCATCTCTGCCTGGCGCTGGCAATCGATTCCGAAAAGCTGCTGGAGTTGCTCAGCCGCATCGATATTCCCCGCCCTGCCGCCCATACCGATGGGCAGCGCGGCATGGTGGTGAACGTCGCGCCGCCGGAGCTTTTGGATGCTGCCGTCCGCCTGCTGCGCTTGCTCGATCGTCCGGGCGACATTCCTGCCATGGCGCCGCTGATCGAGCAGGAAATTCTCTACCGGGTGCTGACCGGGCCGGATGGCGCGCGGCTGATCAACATCGCCACGGCTGACAGCCACAGCAACAGGATCTCGCGCGCCGTCGCCTGGCTGAAGGAGAATTTTGCACGGCCGCTGCGCATCGAGGATCTTGCCGACCGCGTCAGCATGAGCGTGTCGTCCTTCCATCACCATTTCAAGTCGGTCACGGCGATGACGCCGGTGCAGTATCAGAAGCAGCTCCGCTTGCATGAAGCACGCCGTCTGATGTTCGTCGAGCGTCTCGATGCCGGCACGGCCGGCCACCGCGTCGGCTATCAGAGCCCGTCGCAGTTCAGCCGCGAATACAGCCGCCTTTACGGCGCCTCGCCGGCCCGCGACGTCGACGGCGGGCGCGAGATCATGGCGGCGGAATAGCGCGCCGGCGCGCGCGACGCGCCAAGGCACGGCATTAAAGGATGTTTGACGTTTCGTGGCTAGTCTGGCGCCGAACATCGAGCAGGCACCGCTGTCCGCATGACGCAAGCACCACTCCTTTCCATCGTCGCGCCTTGTCATAACGAGGAAGAGGGACTGCGCGAGTTCTGCCGCCGCGCCGCCGCTGCTGCTCAGAGCGTCGCCGGCGATGCCTTCGAACTGATTCTCGTCGATGACGGCTCGTCCGACGACACCTGGAAGATTATTTCACATCTGGCGGCTGATGTGCCGCAGGTGCTCGGCGTTCGTCTGCTGCGCAATCACGGCCATCAGCTGGCGGCGACGGCAGGGCTTTCGGCGTCGCGGGGCGAGCGCGTTCTTTTGATCGACGCCGATCTGCAGGACCCGCCCGAGCTGCTTTTGATGATGATGCCAATCATGGAGCGCGGCGCCGATGTCGTTTACGGCCAGCGCACGCGCCGCGAAGGCGAAAGTTGGTTCAAACTCGTGTCCGCTTCGCTTTTCTATCGCGCGCTTTCCAAGCTCGCTTCCGTGACCATCCCGCGCGATACCGGCGATTTCCGGCTGATGCGCCGACGCGTCGTCGATATTTTGCTGGCGATGCCGGAGCGCGATCGTTTCATTCGTGGCATGGTCAGCTGGATCGGCGGCAGGCAGGTGGCGCTTCCCTATGAGCGCGACGCCCGTTTTGCCGGCACGACGAAATATCCGCTGCGCAAGATGATCAATTTTGCACTCGATGCGATCACCAGCTTTTCAACGACGCCGCTGCGTATAGCGACATGGCTCGGCATGATCAGCGCCGGCGTCGCGATGGCGCTGCTCGTCTTCACCTTCGTTCGCTGGCTGCAGGGCGAGACGGTCACTGGCTGGTCGTCGATCATGGCTGCGGTCAGCGCCTTCAGCGCCATCCAACTGATCTGTATCGGCATCATCGGCGAGTATCTCGGGCGTCTCGTACAGGAGAGCAAGAAGCGGCCGATGTTCATGATCGAAACAATCCTGCGCGGCGGCGAACCGGCCGAACTGCCCACCACTTTTTCGGAGATGAACGCCGGCGATAAGCGCGCCGCGCTGGATGCAGCCCTCGCATCCGGTGAGCTGCGGTCGCAGAAGAACAGTCGGATCGGTTGATGGACCGGATTGCGAGGTCTCCCATGGCGGCAGCCGAGCCTGGGGAATGCACCGCCCCGCAGGAGTCGACTACTGCGATCGTCGCTTTCGTCGCACTTGCCGCGATCCTGGTCGTGCTTTTTCCCTTTCCGCCAGTGCTCGACTACGCCAATCACTACGCCCGCATCTGGCTCCTTTCCGGCGGGATCAGCGAGCAGCCGTTTCCTGAAATCTACGCGGTCGATTGGAACCGCACCTTTACCAATGTCGGCATCGATCTTCTTGCCACCTGGCTGGGGCCGGTTGTTGGCGCCGACAGGCTGGCGCGGGCCTTGCTTTTCCTGGCGATCGTGCTGCCGCCGCTTGGCGCGATCGCCTTGCATCGCGCCCTTTTCGGCGGCCGGCACTATTGGCAGATCGCAATAATGTCGCTTGGCTGGTGCTCGACGATGATCGGCGGCTTCATCAACTTCCAGATCGGCCTTGGTATGGCCTTGTTCTTCGCCTGCGTCGATTTACGGCTGCAGGGCCGAAATCCCGGCCTGCTGTTTGCCTGGCGGCTTGCCGCGGCATTGCTGCTGACGGCAATGCATATCTTCTCGCTCGGCTTCTACATGGCGATCGTCTGCGGCCTCGAATTTTCCTGGCGCTTCGACATACTGCGATTGAAGGCGGGCGTCGTCAGGCTTGCCGGCCGGTTGGCGCTGGCGCTCGGGACCTGCATCCTGCCGCCGCTCGCGCTCTATCTCCATACGGCAGCTTTGCCCAATGCCGGTGGTGATGGACTTGGTATTGTCTGGAACGACGGCGTCGCCCTTATCGCCATCAATCTGCTGTCGGCCATCGTCACCTACGTCCCGCTGGTGGATGTCGTGCTGATTTTGCCGCTGATCCTCATTTGCACGCGTGCCGCACGGGCGGGCGACATCCGCGTGCATGCAGGTCTTGCCGTCGCCGCCTTCGGCCTACTGCTTTTCTCCTGTGTTTCGCCACGCCACATGCTCGGCACCGGATGGATCAGCTGGCGCTTTCCGATTATGACGGCGCTCGTCGCCATGGCGATGGTGTGCCCCTTTGCCAATCTCACGCGCCGGCAGGCCCTGTTGCTGGCGCTCGTGGTCAATCTTGCGGTCTTCGGCCGTACAGCCTGGGTCGGGTGGAACTGGTGGTTGGCACAGAAGGATGTCGGTGCTGTCGAGCGTGTGCTGAAAAATGTGCCGGCCGGTGCGGCTGTGCTGCCTCTGGGGCATGAACCCACGACAGTGGTCGGTCTTGCCCACTCCAATCGGTATTTTGCCTGGGGGCTGGATACTTTCCGGCACCTGCCGACGCTCGCCGTTCCCTTCTCCCATGCTTTCGTGCCGACGGTCTTCACGGCAAAAGGCAAGCAGCCGTTATCCGTTCTACCGCCGTGGTCTGAGATCGCGGTCCCTGAAGGCAATCTGCTGTCGATCGGCGTGCTTTCATGTCCCGCAATGATGCGGGAGTATGGAGACTTTACGCCCTATCTTTCGGACTGGCGCAGACGTTTCGATTTTATTCTTGTCGCTAATGGCGATGTTCCCGACCGCTATGTCGGCACCTTCATGCCGGCGGGCCTGACGTTGATCGCGGATGCCGGTTTCGCAAAGCTTTACGCGATCGATAAGACGATGACGGCAGAGCCTCTGTTGATCCCGGCTGGCTGCGCTACGAGGTCATAGGCTGCGCCTCTTCGCGGATCAGCCAGGAAATTTCAGCGCCTTGTCGGCACGGCATTTGGCGAGCGCAAGCTGGCGGAAGGAGAGGATTTTCGTGATGCGTTCCTTGCCATCCGTCTCGACGCTCAAGCAGGCGCAGGCATAGCCGTAATTGCCATTGGTTCTGACATAATCGTGCTCAGAGATGTCGCGGATCAGCTCCATGCCTTCCAGTTCGCCGGCATCGTCACCCTGTGTCATGATCGTCCAGGTGTTGTCGGCATCCTCGAGCCACCAGTTGGCGGGGGTCGGGTTCTCGATCCAGCCGCAACGGGTCTCGGCGGCCTGCGTATTGGTTGCGACCACAAGAGCTACGGTCATGACCGCGGCGGCTATCCGGTATTTCATGGCTTTCCTTGTTGCCTGATTTCAGTTGTTGATCGCGATAATCGCCCAATGACTTGCCTCGCAGCCATTGTCCTCGCAAATTGCGCCCATCCAGATCGCGCCGTCCGAGAGCATGACGCCGTCGCTGTTGACGAAGAGATCCTGATATTGCTGGCGTCCGACGGCGCTGCGCGTTTCCGGTGTGACCAGATCGTCGAAATTGTCGATGAAATCCTCGGCATTCTCCACATCATAGCTCTCGCCATTCGCCTTGACCGTCAGCGGGTATTCGGCAAGGCCGGCGATGGTTTCGGCGTCGCCCGAGCGCATGGCCAGAACGAGTTGGCGCAGCGGCCGGTCAAATCCTGCGGCATCGCCGTGCAGTTCCTCGATGCGGTTATAGACGTCGCTGTCGGACTGGGCGAGAGTGTCTGAGCCGCCAAGGAAAATTCCTACGAGCAGGAAAACAGCTGCAGACAGACGTGACATCGAAGCCTCCGGGAAAATCGCGTAGTGCGGCATTATGCGATCGCTGAGCGGCGGTGCCTATCCAATTCTGGTGTTTCAGCGCGGTTTCCCGTACTAAAAAAATCTATCCGGGCTTCTTGACGGCCTGATCGGTTTGTCGCATAAACCTCAAGAACCGTACCGTACGGTACGTATATGGGAGCCATGACCGTGTCAGTCGATACCGCAGAGCCGAGCGAATTTTCGCCGCGCCAGAACGCCGTTCTGGAACAGGCGCTGCGGTTGCTCGTCGATGGCGGCGAGAAGGCGCTGACGACGTCTGGTGTCGCACGTGCTGCCAATTGCTCGAAGGAAAGCCTCTACAAGTGGTTCGGCGATCGCGATGGGCTGCTGTCGGCGATGATTGCCTATCAGGCGAGCAAGGTGCGCACCTTCGAGCGCAATGGTGAGCGGCTAACGGCGGCGAGCCTGCACGATCATGTGGTGATTTTCGCGCGCGATCTGCTGGAGGTGCTTGCGGGCGACGTCTCGCTGGCGCTGAACCGGCTGGCGATCGGCCAGTCGAACCGCGACGGCTCGAAGCTCGGCAGGCTGCTGCTCGAGCGCGGCCGCCGCCAGATCGACCGCCGAGCCATGGCGCTGATCGATGCCGGAAAGAGGGCAGGGCTCCTGCGGTTTTCCGATGCCGATGAGGCCTATCACACGCTTTACGGCCTTGTCGTTTCCGACTTGCATGTGCGCATGCTGCTCGGTGAACCGGGCCTCAAGGATACCGCACGCCAGGCGGAGAGGGCGGTCACCGCCTTCCTCAGGCTCCATGGCACGGACAAGGTTCTGGCGGAGATGCCGGTTCTCGGCTGATTTCGCTTTAATGACAGTCAACAAGACAAGCAAAGGGAAGGAAATTCAAATGCGCGTCTATTACGATCGTGATGCCGATCTCAACCTCATCAAGGCCAAGAAGGTCGCCGTTATCGGATACGGTTCGCAGGGCCGTGCCCATGCGCTGAACCTCAAGGACAGCGGCGCCCAGAACCTCGTCATCGCGCTCAAGGCCGGCTCGCCGACCATCAAGAAGGCCGAAGCCGACGGCTTCAAGGTCATGACGGTTTCCGAAGCCGCCGGCTGGGCCGATCTGATGATGATGGCAACCCCCGACGAGCTGCAGGCCGACATCTACAAGGCGGAGATCGCGCCGAATATCCGCGACGGCGCTGCGATCGCCTTTGCTCATGGCCTCAACGTGCATTTCGGCCTGATCGAGCCGAAGGCTTCGGTCGACGTCGTCATGATCGCGCCGAAGGGCCCGGGCCATACGGTTCGCGGTGAATACCAGAAGGGCGGCGGCGTTCCCTGCCTCGTTGCCGTTCATCAGAATGCTTCCGGCAATGCGCTTGAACTGGCGCTCTCCTACGCCTGCGGCGTTGGCGGCGGCCGTTCGGGCATCATCGAAACCAACTTCCGCGAAGAGTGTGAAACCGACCTCTTCGGCGAGCAGGTCGTTCTGTGCGGCGGTCTCGTCGAGCTCATCCGCGCTGGTTTCGAAACGCTCACCGAAGCCGGTTACGCGCCTGAGATGGCCTACTTCGAGTGCCTGCACGAAGTGAAGCTGATCGTCGACCTGATCTATGAAGGTGGCATCGCCAACATGAACTACTCGATCTCGAACACGGCCGAGTGGGGCGAATACGTCTCCGGTCCGCGTATCATCACCGCCGAGACCAAGGCCGAGATGAAGCGCGTCCTCAACGACATCCAGACCGGCAAGTTCACTTCCGATTGGATGCAGGAATACCGCGCCGGCGGCTCGCGCTTCAAGGGCATCCGCCGCCTGAACGACAGCCACCAGATCGAGGAAGTCGGCGCCAAGCTGCGCGGCATGATGCCCTGGATCGGCAAGAACAAGCTGGTCGATAAGTCGGTCAACTAAGCGGTTTCAAGGGTGCGTCGCACGGGCCTTGGTTCGTGCGGCGCGCTTGTTTTTTTGTTTTGGGCATGTCGTCTCCCAAAAACCGCTACATTGTGCGCAGGTATCCGTCGGCGCGTCCACGACCTGATGGCCGTTCACATGTTGGCAAAGCCCTCGGCCTATCGATCGACGGCTCGTTGATTTTCGATCGATGCATCGACGTCGGTGGCGCCAGCCGCATTGGCCGCATCGCCGTGGGAGAGCGGGCTGGGATCACAAGGACCGGGCAACGATATTGGATTGTTGAGATCGAGGGCAAAGGCGGCTCGCCACCTGAGATCGTGGAACTTGCGATGCTCG
Organism: Rhizobium sp. NZLR8; assembly: GCF_019685025.1. Lineage (NCBI taxonomy): Bacteria > Pseudomonadati > Pseudomonadota > Alphaproteobacteria > Hyphomicrobiales > Rhizobiaceae > Rhizobium > Rhizobium sp. NZLR8. The sequence continues at coordinate 349,795 of NZ_JABDVY010000004.1, forward strand.
TGCTCGATGATTTCAAGCCGACCGGGAATCATTTTACTGGCTTGTCACCGTTGCCCCGAATGCGAGTCTTGCCGGCCGCATCCGGACGGTTCTTCATGTGATCGATGAAGGCGCGCAGTTTCGGCGTCATTTGCCGATGGCTGGGATAATAGAGAAATACGCCCGGCGCCGTCGGCGCGAATGATGCCAGCACCTCGATGAGCTTTCCCGCCCTGATCTGTTCGACGGCGATCGGCTCCGGCACCTGGGCAAGGCCCATCCCCTCGATGGCTGCGCCGAGCATGGTCGGGAAGTCGTGAGTGATAAGCGGCCCGGCGACGGCGATCTCGATGGCGCGGCCCTTGTCGTCGAGCGACCACGGCGCGAGCGCGCCATTGGAGCGGCGTATTCTGAGGCATGCATGGTGACGCAGGTCGTCCAGGCACGCTGGTAGATCCCGGTTGGAGAAATAGATCGGGCTCCCGACGATGATGAACCGAAACGGCGGCGTCAGCCGAACCGCGATCATGTCGGCATCGATGAACTGGCCCATTCGTATCCCTGCATCAAAGCCTTCGACGGCGAGATCGACCAGTTTCTCGCTGGCGGCGATCTCCACTTCAATCTCGGGATAGGCTTGGGAAAAGGACGCAATCAGCGGCTCGAGCAGGACCGGGACAACGGCGCGCGGCACCGAGAGGCGCAGCCGTCCGGCCGGTCGTCGTCCAAGCTCATGCGCGACGGCGCTTGCGGCGACGAGTTCTTCGAAGGCCGGTTTTGCACGCGAAAGGAAACGCTCGCCGGCTTCCGTCAGCCCGACGCTGCGCGTCGTTCGGATGAACAGGGCTGCGCCGATCCGCGCCTCCAGCGTGCGCACGGCCTGGCTGATCGCCGAGGGAGTGACGCCGAGTTCCGCCGCCGCCCGGCGAAAGCTGCGGTGCTGGGCAACGCTGAGGAACGCCTCCACCCCGTCGAGCGCGCCCTGCCTGACTGTGAAGTTCTGCTTCATGCCCCGTCCATATTATCCCGAATAGTCGCCCGGTGTAAGCGGCCGTATATTGCGCTGGAAACCAGCAGCCAGACAGGAGGCAAAATGTCCCCGGCCGCCATCTTCCAGCTTCACCTGCTGCTCGGCTACGTCGCCTGGCTGCTTTGCATCGGCGTCTATGTCCTGCCCCGGCTCAAGTCGATGGACCGCGCCGGGGCGCAACGGGCGGTCGCAACGCTCCATAGCTTCCGCTTCTTCGGCCTCGTCTTCATCCTTCCCGGCTTCGTCGGTCCCGATCTGCCGTCCGGCTTTGCCGTCACGGCCGCCTATGGCGACCTTGCTGCCGGGCTGCTGGCCATGCTGGCGCTGATCTCGTTCCGCATCCGCCCACTGTTCTGGCTGCTCGTCATTGCCTTCAATCTCGCGGGCGCCGGTGATCTCGTCATCGACTATTACCACGGCGCCCAGTCCGGTCTGCCTGTCTTGGCGGGGCAGCTAGGCGCAGCCTATGTGGTCGTGATCGTCTATGTACCGCTGCTGATGATCACCCATATGGTTGCGCTCTATTTGCTTGTGCGCCGGCAGCCCATGACCGCTCAAACCCTTCGCGGCGATCCTGTTGCCAACTGACCGGCCAGGACGGGGTGACATGCTTTCGAGAGGTAATTCCGCGCTTTGGGCGATATGAATCAAGCTGCTGCAGTTTAAGGCCGGGGTGAAAGCTTCGGCCTTTATCGTTCTGCGCTCACCGTCAGCCAGCGGGTCGGCTTGCCGTCATAGCCGCGGCCGTCGCTTTCCTCGATGGCGATGTTGTACCAGCCGGCTTTTTTCAGCAATTCCGACAGCCATTCGGCGGACGGATAGTTGTAATAACGCCCGAAGCCGTCATGGCCTTCCGCTTCTCCCGCCTTGAAGCTTGCGTGGAGGAAGCCGCCGATTTTCAGGGCGCGGCGGATGCGGGCGAAGACATCGGGCAGTTCAGCCCTCGGGACGTGGAGAAGGCTCGCATGTGCCCAGACGCCGTCGAAGGCGCTGTCGGCGTCGAGCTCCTGGAACAGCATGACCTTGACCGGCCTGCCGATCCGCACTTCCGCCTGTCTGGCAAGCTCGGCGGAGCCATCCGTCGGTGTCACCTCGAAACCCTGCGACAGCATGTAGGCGCTGTCCTGCCCGCCGCCGCAGCCGAGTTCGAGGATTGCGCCACCCGGTGCAATACCGGCGAGGAAGGCATCGAGCTGCTGCCTCGGCAGGCTGCGTGCCCGGTCGGCGTATGTCTCGGCGTTTTTCTCGTAAAAGGCGGAGGTCGTGTCACGAGGCATGCGGGTCGGCCGTTCGGGGGCGTCGGTTGGATTGAAGGTGTCTCTCGGGAAGCCGGTCGGCGCCGATAATGTCGATGACCAGGATGCCTTCCGGTATCTCGCGGTAGAAGGCGACATGGCGCATGTGGAGGAGGCGCCGAAGGCCGGCGCCGAGTTCGTCGCACTCGTCTCCCATGGAGGGCACGCGCGAAAGAAGCACGAAAATTCTGTCCCAATCGAGAAGATAGGCATCCGCCTGCGCCTCGCCGAAATGCAGGCTGGCATATTCGTCGATGCCCGACAACACGGCGTCTGCGGTTCGGGTCAGCCTATAGGTGGTCACGCAGCTTCGCCTTCGTTTCCAGCAGAATATCGGCAATGCGCCGGTCGCTGATGCCGCTTTCCTCAGCCAGCCTCAGAATCTCGCGCAGTTCTTCGTCATCGAGCTTGCGGTGGTTTTGATCCTTCAGGACGAGTTCCGCCAGAAATGCGCCGGCACTGCTGTATCTGCCGCTTGCAACACGGCGTGCGACGTATTCGGCCAGATCATCCGGAAGGGAGATCGTCATTTTCGCCATTGAATTCAGTGCCGCCCGTCCATGCCGGTGTCGGCGTCCCCGATGCCAGATTACCATTTCCCACTTTATCATAGAAGCGTTGAGCGCCGCCGTCGAACACTTGGGTCACATCAAGGTCAGTCTTTTTTATCGATGGAGACGACCCGCTCGAAATCCTTGAAATGGACGTCGCAGGTCAGAATATCTGCATCATGGTGCTCGGCCGTCGCGTAAATGATCGCATCAGCGGTGGCAAGTTTGAGGGCTGCCGATATCTCCGCGGCACGGTGGGCAAGCGTCGTGTCGAGGGGCACCACCATGCATCTCGCGGTATAGGCGATGAAGCTGTCGATGGCGGGCGACGGACAGCGGCGCCTACCCTGTCGGTGTTGACGCCGCCGTTCGCGTGGAACGTCCGAAGTTCAGGTCGGGATCAAGCGCGTCCAGCCGTGCGCATCGTTCGTTACGCCCTTTTGCAGACTGACGAGTTGTTGGCGCAGTTCGCTGGTCAACTTGCCGGTCTGTCCGTCTCCGACCAGAAACTCGCCGCCGGCATGTCGAACCAGGCCGATGCCCGCCAGGACGGCGGCAGTGCCGCAAGCGAACGCTTCGACGAGCCTGCCACTGGCAGCGTCGTCTTGCCATTCCGCGAACGAGTAGGGGCGCTGCTCGACGCGCAAGCCCTTTTCTTCGGCGAGCACGATCACGGAAGCCCGGGTGATGCCCGGCAGGATCGTGCCGCCAAGGGGCGGGGTCACCACTGATCCATCGTTCATCACGAAGAAGACGTTCATGCCGCCGAGTTCTTCGACCCAGCGATGCTCTGCGGCGTCCAGGAAGACCACCTGATCGCAACCCTTTTTGGTCGCCTCGGCTTGCGCCACGAGGCTGGCTGCGTAGTTTCCGCCGCATTTTGCAGCGCCGGTGCCGCCGGCGGCTGCACGTGTGTATTCGGTCTCGACCCATAGGGAAACCGCCTTTGCGCCGCCCTTGAAGTAGGCGCCGACCGGAGAGGCGATGATGCAGAAGACATATTCCTGAGCCGGACGAACGCCGAGAAACGCCTCGTTGGCGAACATGAAGGGGCGAAGGTACAGGCTGGCGTCGCCGGACGGAATCCAGGCCTTGTCAACGCGGACCAGTTCTTCGACCGCCTTCAGGAAGAGTTCTTCGGGCACAGGAGGCATCGCCATGCGGGTCGCCGACTGCGCGAAGCGGCGTGCGTTCTCTTCAGGCCGAAAGAGCAGAATCCGGCCATCATCCGCCTTGTAGGCTTTCATGCCCTCGAAGATTTCCTGAGCATAGTGCAGCACGGCGCTCGCAGGATCGAGCTCCAGGGGCCGCCTCGGCGTAACCTTTGCATCGTGCCAGCCATCTTCGGCAGTCCATCGTGCCAGGACCATATGATCCGTGAAGAGCTTGCCGAAACCGGGAGTCTCGAGTGCCTGGATGCGATCGGCGTCCGAGACGGGAGACTTGTGGAGTTCGATTTTGATTTCAGGGGAGGCTGACGTCACGGTCATTTCTGGCACCTTGAGAGTAAATTGAATAGTGGCGACACTACCGCCGCCGAGTAGGTCTTGAAAGGGTCTGAATCAGCCGGTTTCGACTTTGATCAGAGGAATAACCGTTTGATGTGGCTGACGTCGAGCAGCAAATTCGCAACCGATGCCTTCGACATCGGATGGCGGCTACATCAAGTGAATTCCCGAACATCAAAGGCTTTTGAATATAAGATTCCAACATGTCACCATGACAAGAAAATAGGTCAGCATTGTTGACATAAATTCCCCGGCATGGTCTGTTGCAGGGAATAGAAAATACGAGGAAACCCCATGCTGAACTGGGACACCATGTTTGCGTCGCGCTCGTCGCGCATGCGCGCATCCGAGATCCGCGAGCTTTTGAAGCTTCTCGACCGACCTGACATCATTTCCTTTGCTGGCGGCATTCCGGATCCGGCGTTGTTTCCCGATCAGGAGTTCAAGCAGGCCTATGCCGATATTTTCGCTGGCGCTGCCGTCAATTCGGCGCTGCAATATTCGGTCAGCGAAGGCTACAAGCCGCTGCGCGAATGGCTGGTCCGGCAGATGGCCGATCTCGGCATTCCCTGCGAACTCGACAATGTCTTCATCGTCTCCGGCTCGCAGCAGGGCCTCGATTATCTCGGCAAGTTGTTCCTGTCGCCGAACGATACCGCGCTGGTGACATGGCCGACCTATCTTGGCGCGCTGCAGGCCTTCAACGCCTATGAGCCGGCCTACGACCAGCTAACGCCGAACGGCAACCGAACGCCGGACTCCTACCGCGCGGCCGCAGCGGCAGCCGGCGGGAAGGTGAAGTTCGCCTATCTCTCCGCCGACTTCTCCAACCCGACCGGCGAAACGGTCGATCTCGATGGCCGCCGGAAGGTTTTGGCGCTGGCCGAAGAACTTGAGATCGCCGTCATCGAAGACGCCGCCTATCAGTCGTTGCGTTACGACGGCGACCCGATCCCGCCGATCCTGGCGCTGGAGATCGCCGAGAAGGGGCATATCAACGATACGCGCACGATCTATTGCGGCAGCTTCTCGAAGACGCTGGCGCCCGGCCTTCGCGTCGGCTTCGTCGTCGCAAATGCCCCCGTCATCCGCAAGCTGGTGCTGATGAAGCAGGCGGCCGACCTGCATTCTTCGACGATCAACCAGATGGCAATTGCCGATGTCGCCGAGCGCGGCTTCGATGCCCAGGTCGCCAAGATCAAGGCCACCTACAGCCGTCGCCGCGACTGCATGCTGGCGGCGCTCGAGAAATATATGCCCAAGGGCACCAGCTGGACAAAGCCGGAAGGCGGCATGTTCATCTGGATCACACTGCAGGAAGGCATGGACGGCGCCAAGCTGTTGGCGAAATCGCTCGAAACCGCCAAGGTCGCCTTCGTGCCCGGCAAGGCCTTCTTCGCCGATGGTTCGGGCGCCAACACCTTCCGCGTCAGCTTCTCGTGCGCCAACGAGCAGATGATCGAGGACGGCATCGGTCGCCTGGGCGCGCTGATTGCGGCCGAGATCGGCGGCTGATCGCTGCAGGTTGCGGCGAGGGTGGGCGTGGCGTGCGCGCGAGCTGGGGAGAAGATGCCGGCAGGCAGATGAGGGGGTGAGCGGCGAACGCCGCGAATGCGCCGAGCGCAAGCGAAGGCAAGCAAAGGCCCGCCGTGTGGCCCCCTCATCCGACCCTTCGGGCCCCCTTCTCCCGGTGGGGAGAAGGGGGAGCAGCCAGCCAGCGCCAATCAGAAGATCGTCGTCCAGCCTTCGTTCGCCGTTTCGCTCTTGCCGTAGCCGACGCGGTCGACCACGGCGCCGTCATGATCGCCTATCGCTGAAGATGCGGGCCGAAAAGCTCGAGATCGGCTTCACCGAGCCTGTCGCTGACCGTGTTCAGCTGATGCCAATAGGGATAGATCACCGGCGGCAGGCTGACGGCGTCGAGGCGCTTGCGCTCCTCGCCCGTGAGCGTCAGTTCGGCGGCGGCGATGTTGTCGCGGAACTGGGCGTCGGTGCGGCCGCCGATGATGACCGAGGTCACTGCCTTGCGGCCGATCAGCCATGCGAGCGCCACCTGGGCGGCTGAGACGCCACGTTCCTCGCCGATCGCGACCAGCGTCTCGACGATATTCCAGAGGCGGTTTTCGTCGCGGATCGGCGGTTCGGTCCAGCCGGCGAACTGGCGCGTGCCTTCGGGAGCAGCCTGGTTGCGGCGATGCTTGCCGGAAAGCAGGCCGCCGGCAAGCGGGCTCCAGACCAGCACGCCGAGGCCCTGGTCGATTGCGATCGGCAGCAACTCGTATTCGGCGTCGCGGGCTTCCAGCGTATAATGGATCTGCTGGCTGACGAAGCGCTGGTAGCGGTGCTCGTTGGCAATGCCAAGCGCCTTCATGATGTGCCAGCCGGAATAGTTCGAGCAGCCGACGTAACGCACCTTGCCCTGCTTGATCAGGGTGTCGAGGGCTTCCATCGTCTCTTCGAGCGGCGTCTGGCCGTCCCATTCATGCACCTGGTAGAGGTCGATGACATCGGTCTTCAGGCGTTTGAGGCTCGCTTCGCATTCCCTGATCAGGTGGTAGCGCGACAGGCCCTGATCGTTCGGGCCGTCACCCATGCCGAAACGGGCCTTGGTGGCCAGCAGCACGCCTTGCGGCCGTTTGCCGGAGAGCACATCGCCGATGATGTTTTCGCATTCACCATTGGAATAAGCATTGGCGGTGTCGATCAGGTTGATGCCGGCATCGATGCACATATCGATCATCTTGCGCGCCTCCGAGACGCCGAGGTCACCGACGGTCTTCGCCCATCCGACGCCGCCGAAGGTCATTGTGCCGATGGTCAATGTGGAGATCTTCAGGCCGGAACGGCCGAGCGAACGATATTCCATTGAAACTCCTCCTTCATCGAAAAATGATTGACGTACCGCAAAGCGGCTCGATGGCAATGGCCGGGCGTTCACGCCTGCGTGAAGCGCTCGCGTTAGCTTACGCTTTCAATTAATTCCAAGCGAGGATCATCAAACGGTCTCTTCGCCAATCTCGACCAGCATCTGAAACAGGAGATGGAGGAGACTTTTCGCGAGTTTCACCAGCGCTCCGGCGCGACAATGATCTACGTCACCCACGACCAGAGCGAGGCGATGGCGCTGGCAACCGACGTCGCCGTGATGTCCGAAGGCCGCCTGCTGCAGGTGGCGCCGCCGGCCGAGATCTACGCACGGCCGGAGGGGCATGTTGTCGGAGGGCTGATCGGGCGAGGGGCCGTCCTTACGCTGCCGGTCATGGGAAGCGAACGCCATCTGGAGTGGGACGAGCTGCAGGATGCACTGCAGGCGGCCAATACCGATGGCGCCGATATCCTGGTGCGGCCGGAGGATGTGATCATCGGCGGCGAGGGGGCTCCGGCAGTTGTCGAAACCGTGCTGTTCGAAGGCGAGCGCTATGCCGTCAAACTCACGCTCGGCAACGGCCAGACGCTGCGCGCTTTCAGCCGCGTGGCTGTCTTGCCCGGTGAAGCGGTGCGCGTCGTCATCCGCGCCGGGTGGCGGCTTGATGGAGGAAGTCTCGACTTTTACGGTGAGCCAGTTGAAGATCGGCAATATAAGATTGAAAATCGCGGTTATCTTCTTACGAATCGCCAAAAAATTGAATATCTCTTCCGAATTCGATCTAGCCATCCATGATGTAAAGCAAACGGCTAAGTTATTACGAACGCAATGGACTAAGCAAAACCCCCGCGATAATCAGTTTATTGAGGGACCATACTCGCATTCCAGTTCAAGTAAGGCGTATTCGATCCGTTTTCGTGCTTTCGGCGGTTCTTTTGAGTGCCGCGAGCGTGCTTCAGGGATGCCCATCTTTACAGTCGCAGAAACGGGATGGCGAATGGAAAACCCGAACGTTTAAGCCAAGTGAATTACATGGCAGTTCGAGCAACGGGAGCTCATCGAGCAGTTCCAATAGCGCGCCGAGCCAACCTCACGACTCCGCCACCTCAAGCCCGCCCAGCCATATCTAGGCGCAGAGGGCATTTGTCCGCAACTTTCTTGGCCGCGCCACCTTTTCCTGCGGCGATTGCCGGTTAAGGTACTGCTCGCAACCGGACTCCTGCCATGTCGCTTCGCCTCGCCACCTTCAATGTCGAAAATCTCCTGACCCGTTTCGATTTCACCGGCTTTCGCAACCAGCTACGCCAGGACCGCGTCATCAAGCTTTTCGAGGTGTCGAGCGAGGGTGTCTATCAGCAGCTTGAGCAGGCGCGGGTGATCGCCGCCACCGACGACACCAGGCAGATGACGGCGCTGGCGATCGCCGATGCGGATGCCGATATCCTCTGCCTGCAGGAAATCGATAATATGGCCGCCCTTCAAGCCTTCGAATATGGTTATCTCTTCCGCATGGTCGGAAACGGCTACCGGCAGAAATATCTGGTGGAGGGTAATGACAGCCGCGGCATCGATGTCGCCGTGCTGATGCGCGAGGAAACGCGCGACGGCCAGAAGATCGAGCTCAGGGGTATAAGAAGCCATGCGATGACGACCTATCGCGATCTCGATCTCTTCGACGAGGAGCTGGCGCTTACCAACCGCGTCGACGACAAGATCTTCAAACGCGACTGCCTGGAACTCGATCTTCTGATCGGTGGTCGGCCGTTCTCGCTCTATGTCGTGCATTTCAAGTCGATGGGCAATCCGCGCGACGGGCTGGACGGGCGGCAATCGACGATGCCGATCCGCCGCGCCGAGGCGCGCGCTGTGCGGCGCATCATCGAGGATCGCTTCGGTGCGGATCAAGCCGGCGCGAGGAGCTTCGCCATCTGCGGCGACATGAACGATTATCAGGAGCGCGTCGATGTCATCGGCCGCCGCGGGGCCGGCTATCGTTTCGAGCACCACGATGAGGCCGAGAGCGCACTCGACGTTTTCAGCCATGACGGCTTTGCCGAAAACGTCGTGCGCCGCCGCGAGCCCCTCGACCGTTGGACGCTCTATCACGCGCGCGGGCCGCAGGAGCAGTGGCTCTGCCAGCTCGATTATCTCTGGCTTTCACCTGATCTCGCCGCCCACAATGCCGGCCGCCTGCCGGAAATTGTCCGCAGCGGCCAACCCTACCGCACCATCTTCCCGCCGGGGCAGGAGGTGGAACGTTACCCGCGCACCGGCTGGGACAGGCCGAAAGCGTCCGATCATTGCCCCGTTGTCATGACACTGGATCTCCCCTGAAAGCGAACATGAAAACGAATTTGAACATGAAATTTCCGACGAGCGACCTTTCCGATGATTTCGCCGGCTGGCCGCCGGAGGCGACGGTTTTCCCGATCGCCGGCGTTAATCTGCGCGTCCTGCCCGGCAGCCATCCCTTCGTCCTCGCCGAGGAGGCAGCGATCCGCGAAAACTGGGCCAAGGAAACGGCCGCCAACCCGGCGCTGTTCGATGGGCGCTTGGTGTTCCAGCAGCGGCTGTCGTTCAGTGAAGACGGGATTGCGGGCGAGGGCCACGTTACTCCCTTTTCCGCTTTCATGTGGTGGCGCCGGCAGCCGCAGCGTCAGGGCGGCCTGCATATCTTTGCCTATCCGGTGCTCGAAAGCGCCGACGGCGCGCTGGTGGCGATCCGCATGGGCGCCCACACCGCCAATCCCGGCCAGGTCTATTTCGCCGCCGGCTCGCTGGAACAGGAGGACATCGTCGACGGGCGTTGCGACATCGAGGCCAATATGCGCCGCGAAGTCCACGAAGAGACAGGCCTGGACCTCGCCGACGCGGCGGCCGGGCCGGGGCTCTACGCCAGCTATTCCAGACGCACGGTAACGCTCATGCGGCTCTTCCGCTTCGACATGACGGCGGACGAGATGGTGAAGCGGATCGAAGCCCACATGCTGGTCGCCGAGGACAAGGAGATCGCCGGTGCGGTGGCCATCCGCTCGGCGGACCCCTCGGCGCATCCTTATAACATCTCGATGCTACCGGTGATTAGCTGGTATTTCGGCAAGGCGGGCGCATAAGAGGCGGGAGGCCGACCTCGTCCTTCGAGGCCACTGCGGGGCACCTCAGATGAGGTCGGAGAGAGGTCGCGGCATCCTCCAACGCCCCGCATCCTGAGGCACCCAGGCCAAAGACCGGAGCCTCGAAGGACAGGCCGCAGCTTTTGCTCCTTGCACCCATGCGGACTTAGCGCCTTGCACTCGGCCGTTTGGTCGGGCAGGTTGGCGGCGCGATGACCGATTCAAGGAGGCCGATGTGGCGCGAAGCTACAGCGTCTATGACGTGTTCACCGATCGAAAGCTTGCGGGCAACCCGCTGGCGGTGATCTTCGACGGCGACGATCTCAGCGACGAGGCGATGCAGGCGATCACCCGGGAGATCAATCTCTCCGAAACGGTGTTCGTGCAGCCTTCGAGCAATCCCGCCTATGCGGCGAAGCTCAGGATATTCACGCCCGGGCGCGAACTGCCGTTTGCGGGCCATCCGACGGTCGGTACGGCGGTGGCGCTGGCCGAGCGGGCGCATGGCGCTGCGACGCTCGATCTCGTTACGGTGCTTGAGGAAAATGTCGGGCCGGTGCGCTGCGCCGTGCGGCTTAGGGAGGGCGAGGCGAGTTTTGCGGAATTCGACCTGCCGCGTAAATCGCAGCCGGCCATCATGCCGCTCGACAAACTCGGCATGGCCGATGCGCTGTCGCTGAAGGTGACCGAGATCGGCTTCGAAAATCACGTGCCCTCGGTCTGGAGCGCCGGCGTTCCCTTCCTGCTCATCCCGGTGCACGATGTCGGAGCCGCGCAGCGGGTGGAATTCGATCCGCAGCTCTGGGAAAAGATCGTGCCCTTCGTCGACGGTGCGCTTGCCTCGGCCTATGTGTATTGCCGCGGCGGCGTCAACCACGTGGCGAAGTTCCATGCGCGCATGTTCGCAAGCGGCATGGGGATCGTCGAAGACCCGGCCACCGGCTCGGCGGCGGCAGCACTCTCCGGTGCCATCCACCATTTCGACCGGCTGACGGACGGGCATCACCCGATCATGATCGAGCAGGGCGTCGAGATGGGTCGGCCATCCTTCATCCACCTGCATATCGATGTCGACGGCGGGGCGATTTCCAATGCGCGGATCGGCGGCCAGGCGGTGCGACTGGCCAGCGGCACGCTCGACCTTTGATTTCACCAGAGCGCCGCGCGTCCGATAGCTAAGAACGCCTTATCGCTTTGAATCTGCGCATAATCCTTGCCGAAAATCGGTTCCGATGGTCGGGGTTGCGCGCTGCATTGCAGCCATGCCGAAAAATCTTCGCGATTAACCAAAGAAAATTCGCCGATGTGCTGGACAAGCCTGCCGATCCTGTTTATACGCCCCGTCACACCGCGCAACCAAGCGCGAACGGGTGATTAGCTCAGTTGGTAGAGCAGCTGACTCTTAATCAGCGGGTCGTAGGTTCGAGCCCTACATCACCCACCAAAATCTCTTGATAATATTGAATTATTTGAATTCAGGCCGGGTTTTCCGGCCTGCCGGAGACTGTTCCGGACTGGGCGGCATGGTCGGGCTGTCCGCAGGTCTGGCAGCGTCGATCCCAGCGCCCTATTTGCTCTCTCATAAGTGGGAGGGGTTCATGAGAAGCGTCATTCTAGCCATTGCGTTGTTGCTGCCGTTGCCGGCCTTTGCCGCTGGGGCGAAGGAGGTCAAGGCAAGCGAGCATAGCTGCAGCGAGCTTGCGCAGATTATCCGTCAGAATAAAAAGGTCTTTGTCCGCGTCGGCTTCGGTGGCCGCAGCTTCCGCTATCCGCCAGCGCAATGCAGCATGGGCGACAAGCGCGCGACGACGAGTTTTCGCGATGCGGGTGGGAAGCAGTGCATTCTCGACTATGTCTGTGTCTTCGATCCCGCGTCGCCCTATAACTTCCCTTAGCTTTTGAGGCATGAATCGGTGCGATGCCTCAACTTCATATCTGCATATTCAGGAGTTTTCATGAAAAGCGTTGTGCTGGCCGTTGCGCTGTTGTTTCCGTCCGCAGCCCTCGCCGTCGAGGCGGTGGAAGTCAATGCCAAGGATCATAGTTGCGATGAGCTTTCCCAGATCATCCGCAAAGACAAAGCCGTTTTCGTGCGCATGGGCTTGGGTGGCCGCAGCTTTCGTTATCCACCGGCCAGGTGCAATCTGGGCGACAAGTACGAAACGGCGAGGTTAAGGGATGGCAACGGCAAAATTTGCCTTCTCGACTACCAGTGCGTGTACGATCCCCAGTCCTTCTATAACAGAATCCCGAAATAATTTCCGATTTCAATCGCTGATTTCAGCGTCATCACCGGCATGCATTCTTCGGTAACCCGCTCAAGAAAAAAGGCCGGGCGAAACTCGCACCGACCCTTCCTCGATCTGTCTCGATAACGGCTGCCAGTACATCCGTGGTCAGCCGTCAGAGACAAATTTATTATCCCTCAAATAGGGTTTGTTTCACAATGTTCAAGAGCCCACGGCAGAAAGAAGCCGGCGCTTTGCCGACTTCTTTCGAGTGAGCAACTGTTACTGCTGGGCAGGCGCCGCCGGCGTGGCCGGTGCCGGTGCTGGTGCCGGTGCAGGCGTTGCAGGGTTGTCAGTCGGAGCGATCGGCTTGGCCGGCGCCGGCTCGGATTGCGTCGTGGAGGCTGTTGTATCAGGGGATGTGCCGGGGGTGCTCCACTGCGAATAGGCGAATGCAGCGACAGCGATAACGGCCAATGCAGCGACCCAGACAACCCACGTATTATTGGTGCGCGGGCTAGGCGTGGTGCGCAGATCCAGATTTGGGTTCAGCGGGCGGTTCGGGTCGTTGGCATTATTGGGGTCGTACGTCATGGTACTTTCTCCTCTTTCGGTGAAAGAAGAATGCCGAAGTGGGCATTTTGTTCCGTGCAGGTGCCGGGAACCGGTTGCTATCAGGGGTTTCCGCGCCGCAGCCCGCCAGAATCGGCAGCCAGGGCCGTCTGCTTGTGGGCTTGCTTGCCCACAGCCGCTCCGACGTGAACGTTGCGCGTCTCTGTTCTATGCAAGCGTCCGCTTGACACGACGGGGTCTGTTGCCCATGGTTTTGCCATGGGGTCGCGATCACCCCACGAGGCGTCATGCTGAAGAATCGCGTCCAATAGTACCGATCAACGGAGGGACGCGTCATGCCGTCATTTCTCGAAATTTCCGCCGAAAAACTCAGCCGCCTCATCGGAACCCCCGGGGCGCCTTGCATTATCGATGTTCGCACCGAGGCGGACTTCGCACTCGATCCGCGCCTGGTTCCGGGCTCGATCCGGCGCGACCATGCCGAGGTCGCGTCCTGGGCGGGCAGCATCGATGCCGATGCCGTCGTTGTGGTCTGTCAAAAGGGCAGCAAGCTCAGCCATGGTGTGGCCGCCTATCTGCGCCATAGCGGGATCGACGCCGAAAGCCTCGAAGGCGGCTTCGAAGCCTGGATCGCTGGCGGAGCGGCGGTGCCTGATGAAAAGCTGCCGCCCCGCGACGCTGAAGGACGCACCGTCTGGGTGACGCGCGCGCGGCCGAAAATCGACCGCATTGCCTGTCCCTGGCTGATCCGGCGCTTCGTTGATCCGGACGCCGTCTTCCTGTTCGTCCCGGCGCCCGAAGTGTGTGCCGTCGGCGAGCGCTTCGGCGCCGTACCCTTCGATATCGAAGGCGTGTTCTGGAGCCATCGCGGCGAGCTCTGCACCTTCGACGTGATGGTCGAGGAATTCGGCCTGGCGTCCGAGCCGCTTCTGCGCCTGGCGCAGATCGTCAGGGCGGCGGATACCGCAAAGTTCGATCTTGCGCCCGAGGCGTCTGGCCTGCTTGCCGCTTCGCTCGGCCTCTCCAGGATGTATTCCGACGATCTGGAGCAGCTCGAGGCCGGAATGCTTCTCTACGATGCCTTCTTCCGCTGGTGCCGGGACGCGACCGAGGAAACCCACAACTGGCCGGCGCCGAAGAAGAGGGCATGAGATGGCCGAGATGACAGACAATGGCCCTACGGGCCAAACGGTGGAGAGAAATGCGGGAGAAGGGCATCACCACGGCGTCTCGTTCGGTGAAGCCTTCAAGGTGTGGCTGCGCGTCGCCGCCTTGAGCTTCGGTGGCCCGGCCGGCCAGATCGCCGTCATGCACCGGATCATTGTCGACGAGAAGCGATGGATCGGCGAGCATCGTTTTCTGCATGCGCTGAATTATTGCATGCTGCTTCCCGGCCCCGAGGCGCAGCAACTCGCCGTCTATATCGGCTGGCTGATGCACCGCACGCTGGGCGGTCTCGTCGCCGGCCTGCTGTTCGTGCTGCCGGGATTCCTGTCGATCCTCTGCCTCAGCTATATTTACGCGGCTTATGGCAGCGTCGGCATCGTCGCCGGTGTGTTTTTCGGGCTGAAGGCAGCGGTGCTTGCCGTCGTCGTGCAGGCCGTCATCCGCATCGGCGGCCGCGCCCTCAGAAACAACGTCATGCTCCTGATTGCGGCCGTGGCCTTCGTCGCTATCTTCTTCTTGCACGTGCCGTTCCCGCTGATCGTGCTTGCCGCCGGCATGAGCGGCTTCATCGGCGGCAGGTTCGGGCTTGCCGCCTTCAGGCCGGGTGGCGGCCACAAGGCTGGGAGCGGTTCGATGCTTTCGGATGCCGAGTCTGCGCTCGGGGACGGCATACCTGATCATGCGCGTCCCAATCTCGCCTGGTCGCTGCGTATGTCGGCAGCTCTGCTTGCTCTCTGGCTTTTACCCATCGCCGCCCTCTATGCAGCGTTCGGGGCACACGACGTCTTCACCGAGATCGGTCTGTTCTTCAGCAAGATGGCGGTCGTCACCTTCGGCGGCGCCTATGCCGCGCTCGCCTATGTCGCGCAGGAAGCCGTGCAGCGTTTCGGCTGGCTGAAACCCGGCGAGATGCTGGATGGCCTGGGGATGGCCGAGACGACGCCGGGGCCGCTGATCATGGTGCTTCAGTTCGTTGGCTTCATGGGCGCCTACCGCAATCCCGGATCGCTCGATCCGATGTTCGCCGCCACGCTTGCGGCAATCTTGACGACCTGGGTCACGTTCGTGCCCTGTTTCCTGTGGATTTTCCTCGGCGCGCCGTTCATCGAAAAACTGCGCGGCAATGTGGCGCTCGCCGGCGCGATGTCGGCGATCACGGCGGCTGTGGTCGGGGTCATTCTCAACCTCGCCATCTGGTTTGGCCTGCACACGCTGTTTGCCGAGGTCGCGACCGTCCGCCTTGGCGGCCTGCGGCTCGATATCCCCGTGCTGCAATCGGCCGTGCCGGCGGCAATGGCGCTGTCGGCCGCCGCCGCCATCGCGATCTTCCGGTTCAAGACATCGGTCATCACGACGTTGCTTGCCTGTGCGATATCGGGAATGCTTTGGACGCTGGCGGTAAGCTAGAGCGCTTTCAAAGGTCCGCAGCGGTAGCGTCCAGAATAGCGCAAAAATCAGTAAACTAAGCATTTCTGAGTGGGAGAAAAACCGAAATTCTTTAGGCTCCCACCCCGTCTGCGAGGATGCGCGTCGCCAGCATCTTGTCGATGCGCATGCCGTCCATGTCGAGCACTTCGAAACGCCAGCTGTCGAACACGAAGGTTTCGCCGGCTTCGGGGATATGCTGGAGCTGGTGCAGCGCGAAGCCCGCAAGCGTATGGAAATCCGCATCCGGGCGATCGCGCAGGCCCAGCCGTTCGAAGGCGTCGAAGGCCGGCATCATTGCATCGATCAACAGCGATCCGTCTTCCCGCACGACGATGTCGGGCTCCTCATTGGATCCCGGCAGATCGCCGGCGATGGCTTCGAGCAGATCTGTCTGGGTGACGATGCCTTCGAGGCTGCCATATTCGTCGATAACGATGGCGAGCCGGACAGGTGAGGCCTTGAAACTGTCGAGCACACGCACGACCGAGGTGCCCTCGTGCAGCACCAGCGGTTGCTTGATCACCGCCATCGGCCGGACCTTGCCGCCGTCGAGAACCTGGTCGAGAAGATCCTTCTTCAACACCATGCCGATCGGTTCGTCGATCGAGCCGCGGGCGACCAGCAATTGTTCGTGGCTGCATTCGCGGATGGTTTTCAGGATCTCCGCCTCGCTGTCATCGGCGTCGAACCATTCGATATCGAGACGCGGGGTCATGATGTCGGAGATCGGCCTGTCGCCGATGTTGAAGACTCGCTCGACAAGCTGCTGCTGCACCTGGTTGAGAAGGCCGGCCTCCTGGCTTTCGGCGACCAGCAGCTTGAGCTCCTGCGGCGAATGGAACGACGATTCCCCGGTTCCGGCACGAAGACCCACACCCCGCAAAACCAGGTTCCCCATGCCGTTCAGAGCAAAGATCGCCGGCTTGAACAGCACCAGGAAAAGCCCGAGCGGACGCACCACGGCAAGCGAAGTGGCTTCGCTGCGCTGAAGCGCCAGGCTTTTCGGTGCAAGCTCGCCGAGCACGATGTGAAGTGCTGTGATGATGACGAAGGCAATGACGATGGCGACGGTATGTGCACCTGTGGTCGCCCATTGTCCGGGCAGCCAGGACAGCAGAGGTTCGACCAGGTGGGCAAGCGCCGGTTCGCCGACCCAGCCCAGCGCCAGCGACGAGATGGTGATGCCGAGCTGGGTGGCTGCGAGGTTGGCGTCGAGATTGTCGACGGCGCGCTGAAGGGCTGAGGCATTCATGCGGCCGGCCGCGGCAAGTTCGGTGACACGACTGCGCCTCACCGAGACCAGCGCGAATTCGGCGGCGACGAAGAAGCCATTGGCTGCGACGAGAAGTAGCACGGCTAGTATCCCGACATAGTCGAAGAGCCCGCCCGCGGATTCGGACATGTTTTCCCTACCTCTGAAATGATGCTAGCCCGAAACTACACGCTCGCACACATGTAGCAAGGCGCAGCCGCCGTTCTTCCAGTGATGATGCCGATGCCGGCCCACCGCGTCAGATGATGTGCGCGGTTGCCCGATGCGGTGCACAAGAGGGCGCAGCCGACCGCATGATCGATGCCGTGGCGTTCATCTCTTCGGCGCCTCGAAGAGTTCGATCGGGTTTCCGGCCGGATCATCGAGCACGATCTGCTTGCCACCCATGCCTTGCACGATCTCGTTGCGAAAACGCGCGCCCGCCTGGCGCAGCGTCGCGACCTCCGCCTCCAGGTCGCCGACCTCGATCTGGATGCGATTCCATCCGCCGGGTTCAGGTTTTCGCCCGTCGGGCATTGGCTGGGAAGCTCCGCCCGGTCCCGTCGTGCCGCTGACGAGCAGACGAAACCCGTCCTTGGTCAGGATGGCGAAGGAGGGCGCGGGGTGAAGCGCAATCGAGAAGCCAAGATGTTTCGTATAGAATTCCAACGCGGCGTCGACGTCGTCGACGATGTAACGCATGCTGATGCCGGGCATAGGTTTCCTCCATTGTTATCGAGCGATCCCGCACGACGGTCCGGCGGCGCAAAGCTCCTGATCGGGTCCGCGGAGAAACGCTCCATGATTTTGAATCTGCGCCCAATCCTTCCGAAAATCGAATCCGATCTTCGGACTCCGCCGATCACGACGTCTCGAATAAAACGGCTGCTCGGCATGGCGTATAAGGCTAATCTAAAATATAAGCGCCGAGCTACAGGCTACAGATTCCGTTACGAAAGTTTAATTTAAATTTCAGTTTCGGTTCATCTTTTCGGGCCTAGTTCTCTCCCGTGCCCAACACGAGGAACCCCACATGAAAAAGATTTTTGCAGCTCTCCTTTCCGCTTCCTTCCTTCTCTCCCCCACCGCGCGTCCGCGCGGTAAGGACTTGGGCGCTCTGGATCCCTGTAGCGAGCACAGAGATGAGGGTGGGCTGGATCCCTGTGACGAGCACAGGGATGAGGGTGGGGTGAGGTGACGCCTGCGCTAATTCTTCCGGCGCACGGCGGCGATGATGCCAAGCAACCCCTTCGGACTTCCGGCATCGACCTTTACATCCTCATCATGCGCCGACGGATGCAGCCCCTTGATCGGTGGCAACGGATCACACTCCGTGCAGACGCAGCGGTAGGGTTTGATTGCCGTTGCCTTCATGCCGCCTGGCGGTTCCAGCTGGCGAAAGGGTCGGGCAGGTTTCGCCAGCGCTCGGGCGCGAAGACTTCGGTTTCGACGAGACAGGCGTCGAGCTCTCTTCTGATCCAGGTCTCGTCCATGGGGTCGGCGCCGATGAAGACGATCTCCTGGCGACGGTCGCCCCAGACGGGGTCGAGATAGGGGCTGATGGCGCGCAGGAAGCCCGGCTCGTCCGGCCATTGTTCGCGCGGCACCGATGCCCACCACAGACCCATCTTGCCGGTGCGGACGATCGCGCCCGCCTGGCTGATTTCGCCGACGTGATGCGGGCGCGTCGCCAACCAGAAGAAGCCTTTGGCGCGCACCACGCCCGGCCATGTCCTGTCGAGAAGGGCTTGCAATTTTGCCGGATGGAAGGGACGCTTCTCGCGATAGACGAAGGAGCGGATACCGTATTCTTCGGTCTCCGGCACATAGTCGCGGAAACCGTGCAGTTCCTTGTACCAGAGCGGATGGGTCTCCGCCTTTGATATGTCGAAGCGGCCGGTGCCGAGCACCTCCTTGAGCTCCACCTTGCCGAAATCCGCCTCGATCAGCTTCACATCGGGGTTGAGGCCGATGATGATTTTCCGCGCGGCGTCGCGTTCCGTCTCACTTGCCGTGCCGATCTTGTTCAGCACCACGATATCGGCGAATTCGATCTGCTCGACCAGCAGGTCGACGATGGTCCTGTCGTCGCCGTCGCCCGCCGTTTCACCGCGGTCGGCGAGGAAATCGGCCGATGCGTAGTCGGCGAGCAGATTGGCGGCATCGACGACCGTCGCCATCGTATCGAGCCTTGCGACGTCCGAAAGGCTTTGGCCGTTCTCGTCGCGAAATTCGAAGGTGGTGGCGACGGGCAGGGGCTCGGCGACGCCCGTGGATTCGATCAGCAGGTAGTCGAAGCGGCCCTGATCGGCGAGCTGGCGTACCTCCTCCAGCAGGTCGTCGCGCAGCGTGCAGCAAATACAGCCATTGGTCATCTCGACCAGTTGCTCCTCCGTGCGCGAGAGATTGGCGCCGCCATCGCGCACCAGACTAGCGTCGATGTTCACTTCGCCCATGTCGTTGACGATGACGGCGACGCGCAGACCCTCGCGATTGGCGAGCACATGGTTGAGTAGCGTCGTCTTGCCGGCGCCGAGAAAACCTGAAAGCACCGTGACGGGAAGTCTGTTGTTCATGGGACCTCATCAGATTATTATTAATGTTATATCATTACCTATGAATTGCCGAAAAAAAGCGGAACGGGGTTGTCCGCCTCTTTCCGCCTCAGCTCTCTCCGCGCGTCGCCGCATGGTGGTCATGCGTTGGAGAGACAGTCCTTCATGCTGTTGGCGATGCCGCGCATGAGGGTGAAGTAGAGATCAGGACCGGCCTTCAGCGTAGCGGCTTCGGGGTCGAGCACGGCTGACTTGGCGCGTGTGCCCTCGATGACGACATCGACGAGCCGCGGCTCGAACTGCGGCTCGGCAAAGACGCAAGTTGCGCCAAGCTCGCCAACCTTGCTGTGGATTTCCGAGACGCGCTCGGCGCCGGGGATGGTTTCCGGGCTGACGGTGATCGAGCCGGCGACGCGGATGCCGTAGCGGTGCTCGAAATATTGGTAGGCGTCGTGGAAGACGATGAAAGGTTTGTCCTTGACGGGAGCGACGGCGGCGGCGATCTCCTTGTCCAGCGCCGTCAGCCGGTCGTCCAGCGCCTTGGCATTGGCCTGATAGGTCAGCGCATTGGCGGGATCGGCGGCGACCAGCGTCGTGGTGATCATGGTGGCCATCGCCTTGGCGTTCATCGGATCGAGCCAGAGATGTGTGTCGAAGGCGCCGTGGTCGTGATCATGGTCGGCTTCGGCGCCATGTGCGGCTTCGGCCTCGCTATGTTCATCGCCGTCGTCATGCGGCTCGAATGCGCCGCCCTCGCGAAACGGCAGCTTCACGAGGCCGGGCGCGTCGTCGAGTGCTGCGATGCTGGCATCCGAACCCAGAGCCTGCAGCGGTTTTTCGAGGAAGGCCTCGAGGCCGGGGCCAACCCAGAAGATCACCTTGGCTTCCTGCAAGGCCCGCGCGTTCGAGGGCTTCAGATTGTAGGTGTGCGGCGAGGCGGCGCCGTCGACGATCAGTTCCGGCTCGCCCACACCTTGCATGATCGCCGAGACCAGCGAATGGATCGGCTTGATCGAGGTGACGACGACAGGCGCATCCGCCGCACGCATCGTGCCGGCAAAGAACAGAGCGGGGATTACCAAAGCCGGGATTGCCAAAGCCGGGATTGCAAGAACCGGCATTCTGAGGGCCAGCATTTTGAGGGCAGACCCCAAGGCGCGTTTCATTGGCATGCTCCGCTTGAATTCAAATTGTTATGTTATTACATCAATTGCGTTATGCTATAACGTGTGCGATAGCAGGACGCAACAGCACTTTCGGAAAATTTGATGCTCTCTCCCGCAAAGCCCCCCGCTGGTATCAGGGCCGAACCGCTGGTTTCGCTTGAGAATGTCGGCGTCCTTCGCAACGGCCGCTGGCTGGTGCGCGGCGTCGAATTTTCCGTGTCGCGCGGCGAGATCGTCACGCTGATCGGGCCGAACGGCTCCGGCAAGTCGACCAGCGCCAAGGCGGCGATCGGCGTGTTGAAGCCCAATGAGGGCAGGGTGGAGCGCAAGGCCGGCCTCAAAGTGGGCTACGTCCCGCAGAAGCTCTCAATCGACTGGACGCTGCCGCTTTCGGTGCGCCGGTTGATGACGCTGACCGGCCCGCTGCCGGAGCGTGACATGCTTTCGGCGCTCGAATCCGCCGGCGTCGCTCATATGCTTGATGCCGAGGTGCAGCATCTCTCCGGCGGCGAATTCCAGCGGGCGCTGATGGCCCGCGCGATTGCCCGCAAACCCGATCTGCTGGTGCTCGACGAGCCGGTGCAGGGGGTTGATTTCTCAGGCGAGATCGCGCTCTACGACCTTATTAAGTCGATCCGCAATGCGACTGGCTGCGGCATCCTGCTGATCTCGCACGATCTCCACGTCGTCATGGCCGAGACCGATACGGTCATCTGCCTCAACGGCCATGTCTGCTGCCGCGGCACGCCGGAGGCTGTCAGCCGCAGCCCGGAATATGTGCGCCTGTTCGGCAGCCGGGCGGCGCAGACGCTTGCCGTCTACAGCCATCACCACGACCATACGCACCTGCCGGATGGGCGCGTGCAGCATGCCGACGGCACGGTCACCGATCACTGCCACCCCGACGACGGACATCACGCGCATGACCACGATCATGCGCACGACCACGCTCATGATCATGACGATCACCATGGACATGAGCACTCGCATGCCCATTCTCACAGTGGGGAGGGCCGCCATGCTTGACGATTTCTTCGTGCGCGCCATCCTTGCCGGCGTCGGCCTGGCGCTGACGACGGGGCCGCTCGGCTGCTTCATCATCTGGCGGCGCATGGCCTATTTCGGTGATACGATCGCTCATTCGGCGCTGCTCGGCGTCGCGCTGTCGCTGCTCTTCGAACTCAATCTGACGCTGGCGGTCTTTGCCGTCGCCGCGCTCGTGTCGGTGCTGCTGCTCTTCCTGCAGAAGCGCCAGGCGCTGTCGGCCGATGCGCTGCTCGGCATCCTCTCGCATGCCACACTGGCAATCGGCCTGGTCATGGTCGCCTTCATGAGCTGGGTGCGGATCGATCTCATCGCCTTCCTGTTCGGTGATATTCTCGCCGTTTCCCCGACCGACATCGCGCTGATCTGGGGTGGCGGGCTCTTCGTGCTCGTGGCAATGGCCTGGCTCTGGCGGCCGCTGCTCGCGGCAACCGTCAATGCCGAGCTTGCCGAGGCCGAGGGGCTGAAGCCGGAGCGCGCGCGGCTGTTCTTTATGCTGCTGATGGCCGTCGTCATTGCCATCGCCATGAAGATCGTCGGCATCATGCTCATCACCTCGCTGCTGATCATTCCGGCGGCTGCGGCTCGGCGCTTTTCGGCGACGCCGGAGATCATGGCGGTGCTCTCCTCGCTGATCGGAGCTGTGGCCGTTGTCGGCGGGCTGTTCGGCTCGCTCACCTACGACACGCCGTCGGGCCCCTCGATCGTGGTCGCGGCGCTGATCCTCTTCATGTTCAGCCTGCTTCCCGTCAGGCGGCACCGCGCGGTCATGCAAGGACAAGGCTCATGACGACACCGCAACTCACCAAGAACCAGTCGCTGGTCTTTGATGTGCTCGAAAAGGCCGAAGGGCCGCTCAGCGCCTATACCATCCTTGACAAGCTACGCGACCACGGTTTTCGCGCGCCGCTGCAAGTCTACCGGGCGCTGGAAAAACTGCTCGAATACGGCGTCGTGCACCGGCTCGAAAGCATCAATTCCTTCGTCGCCTGTGCCCATCCCGGCGACGACTGCCACAGCCACGGCATCGTCGCCTTCGCCATCTGCGAAAGCTGCGGCCAGGTGACGGAATTCCACGACCACGAGGTCGACCACCGGCTGATGAGCTGGGTGCGCGGGCAGAAGTTCAAGCCGGAGAAGACGACGATCGAGATCCGCGGATTGTGCGAGACCTGCGCGGCGTGAAGCGAGGGATGCCCGCAAGCCTCAAATGCGCTGAGCGTAGGTGAGGGGGCTACACGGCGCATCCTTCATTACCCTTCGCTTGTGCAGAGTGCATTCGCGGTTTGCCCCCATATATGCAAGGCTGCAGGCTCGCGCTCGCCGAGCGGCGGTAACGATCCGCGCGTTGGTTCCCTCACGGTACTTGCTACCGATCGATATACAAAGCGATGACTCAAAAAGGCGAGGCCGGAGACCGGCCTCACCTTTTTCGTTTCTGCGCGGATAAGCTTAGTCCGGCTTGGATTCAGAGCCGCCCTTGCCGGAGCCGCCGTTGTCGCCCTTGCCGGAGCCGCCATTGTCGCTCTTGCCGGAGCCGCCATTGTCGCTCTTGCCGGAGCCGCCATTGTCGCTCTTGCCGGAGCCGCCATTGTCGCTCTTGCCGGAGCCGCCATTGTCGCTCTTGCCGGAGCCGCCATTGTCGCCCTTGTCGGAGCCGCCATTGTCGCTCTTGCCGGAGCCGCCATTGTCGCTCTTGCCGGAGCCGCCATTGTCGCCCTTGTCGGAGCCGCCATTGTCGCTCTTGCCGGAGCCGCCATTGTCGCCCTTGCCGGAGCCGCCGTTGTCACTCTTGCCGGAGCCGCCGTTGTCGCCCTTGCCGGAGCCGCCATTGTCGCTCTTGCCGGAGCCGCCGTTGTCACTCTTGCCGGCGCCGCCATTGTCGCTCTTGCCGGAGCCGCCATCGTCGCTCTTGCCGGAGCCGCCGTTGTCACTCTTGCCGGAGCCGCCGTTGTCGCTCTTGCCCGAACCATCTTTGTCGCCCTTGCCGTGACCGTGATCCTTGCCCTTGTCGCCGTCGTGATGATCGCGGTCCTTGTCGCCGTGATGATCGCGGTCCTTGTCGCCGTGATGATCGCGGTCCTTGTCGCCGTGGTGATCGCGGTCCTTGTCGCCGTGGTGATCGCGGTCCTTGTCGCCGTGATGATCGTGGTCTTTGCCGCCGTGGTGATCGTGGTCCTTGCCATCGCCGGTGTCATCTCCGCCGCCGGTATCGTTTCCGCCACCGTCAGCAACCTGGTTGCCGCTGTTTTCGGCAGTCGACCCGGTGCTCGATGTTTTCTTGCCGCTGCCGGTGCCCTGGCTGCTGGGGTCGCTATCTCTCGGGCTGAACTTGCTGCCGGCCGGAATTGATTTGGTCGGCATGCACAGCCTGTATTCGAGTGTGCCGCGAACTGCGCTGTTGCAGTTAACCACTGCCGGGGCTGCGGTTGCCAAGCTGCTGCTTGCCAGAAGCGAAGCTAAGGCAATGCCCAATTTCGATGCTCTGCTGATCATTTCAACCGTCTCCCAAGGTTAACCGAATGTTAATGGAGAGAGTTCGTATACTAACGATCAACTAACGTGAAGAATAAACAATAGTTAATCTGTGTCAGTTATATAATAAGGTTAAATTCGTAAGTATAAAATTTTAATAAATTTTTATACCGACTCTGTTATCGTGACGATACAAATAAGGGGAATCCGCTATGGCGCGTCTCTTTTCTCTTGCTGCTATCTCATTCATTCTCCTGGCTTTTCAGGCTGTTGCCGGGTCATCGCTACCTGTGACGAGAAGCATCGGCGCACCTGTGGGATTCGGCGCAGCCTGCGCCAAGTACAAATGGCTGTGCGGCAGGATGGCGGCGCAACAGCTGAACGACGCGGCAGGCATGGCGCTTCTTCAAAAGGTCAATCGTGCTGTAAATGGACGCATCATTCCCGCAGAAGATCGCCCCTCATCCGGATCCAAGGATGTTTGGTCTCTACCGGTCGCCGGCCGTGGCGACTGTGAGGACTACGCCCTCCAGAAGATGAAGGACCTGATCGAGGCTGGGTTTCCCTCGAACCGGTTGGCGCTTTCCGTGGTCATCGGACCGCATGATCAAAACCATGTCGTTCTCATTGCCCGGACGGACGGCGGCGATTTTGTGCTGGATAATCTGACCAGCGCCGTGAAGCCCTGGCGCATAACCGGCTATACGTTTCTGGCCACGCAGGATTTCCAATCGCGAACGGGCTGGCGCGTGACGCTTGCTGGTCCTCGCGCCGGTGAGTTCTCCTGAACCAGACGCGTCGTCGTTCAATCGCATCGCCAAGGTGCCTGACACCGGCAGCCCCGGCTCGGCCGCGAATGGTCCCGTCTCGCAGACTGGGAAGTCTCCTGCAAGAGACCAGGCCTGCCGTTCCTCGGGCGAAGAGGGCGCGGCAATATTGGCTCCTTCAAACTCGTGAGTGAGCCGAAGCGGCAAAACACAAGGGAGCTCAGGTAACTCGATGAGAGCCGTTCAGCGCTGGCGTCAGAGGGCGCCGCGCTTCGAAAGGGCTCGCCGCTGACAAGCACCGGTTCCGGCACTATCTTCACCGCCGAGCTGTTGCCAAGCCTGGAACGAACCATGACGAAAACCAAACTTGTGGATCTCTATCGCGACTACATCGCCTGCCTCAACAGGCAGGACTGGCCGAACCTCGGGCAGTTCGTCGCCCGCGACGCGATTCACAACGAGCGACAGATCGGGTTGTCGGGTTACATCGCCATGCTGGAGCGCGATTTCGATGATATTCCGGACCTTTGTTTCAATGTGCTAATGCTAGTCGTTGACCCGCCTTACCTAGCGTGCCGGCTGAGCTTCGACTGCACGCCCAAGGGAGAATTCCTCGGCATCGATGTGAACGGCAGGCGAGTGACCTTCGCCGAGAACGTCATCTACGAATTTCGCGACGGAAAGATCGTCGAGGTCTGGTCGGTGGTCGACAAGGTGGCCATCGAAGCTCAGCTTCAGCGCGAGCGGTAATTGCGCGGACATCAGACGATGACGACGCGCTCTCCGAACGGGGTGTCGTCGTCGAAATTGCGGGTGCCGATCCGCTCGCTTTCGCCTCGCCTGACAAGAACGGTTGCTCCGCTTGATGCCCAGCTTCTTCCCCTTCTTCCGATGCCGCGTGCGCAAACCGCTTCTGTGAGTTCTCCTCGTCGTGGACGATCAGATTCGCGTGCGGGATGAAATCGCTTTCGGTTTCCTTCTTGAGTGCCATCTGATCGGCGGTGATCTGCGACTGGCGGGCGGCGACCCAGGCATTGTCGGGTTCGGAGCCGATCGATGTGCTGGTGCCGACCTTAGTGGGTTCGGACGGGGCGGTGGCGGAGATGGGGTTGATCGCGTCGACCATGAAATTCTCCTGCTGGTGGCAATTTGGCGAAACAGCGGTCGTTTTCTGGGAGGAAAAAACGGAACGGTCTTCGGACCAGTCAGGGAGACATATCGAGCCCAGGCAGAAAAACACAAGGGGACAGTGACGTCGCCGCCACCTCGAACAATGCCGAAATCGAGTGCAGGTACGGCAAATTCGACGAGGAATTGTGTACCCGACACACGGCCCAACGAATGATTTATGTAAGAATCGGAAACACTTTGTGACTAAGTGTCTCCAAAAGCAGCGTTTTTTGACTTGTCGCGTAAGCAGAGATGAAGGATATTCTGAAAACGTTGAGGGAAGCCTTCATGATCAGAATGATTGAAAACCCTGCCGAACTGGCTGGCGAGGATATCACCGGCAAATATATTCTCCGGAAGCTGAACTATCATTGGTTCGCTTACGGCAAGGCGGCCATTGTGACCGCCTGCAAGGGAACAATCCTGCATCTCGAGCGAGAAGAGACGGTTTATTCCGAGCGTTGGGGCCGTCGCGCCTATACCGGAACCGGCAAGCGTTACCCAGGCGGCATCTGTCCCATTTCGGCAATCGCCTGCGTTTGCGATACGCCCGATGACGTCAATGCCGTCATTCAACTGGATGTCGAAGCGCAGGACGAATTCTATCAGCTGATCGCCAAGGCGGAAGCCAGGGTTCAGGCGCTTGCCTCTTCCTCACGAAACAGCCAGTTTCTCGAAGCTGCCGAATAAGGCGGTTTTTCAACGAAATCAGCCTCGGGCCGTCCTTGCGGCAATGGCGGAACTTCTCTGACATCCAGAATGCGGGATGCAGAGGCGTCGCGCAATCAGCCGCTTTCGCCGAAACTCAAGCACGTGTTCCCCGATTCTGCCGGCCCGATCACCCGATCTGCTTGAGATCGCGGGCGAAGCGTTGCCAGTTGGCGATGTAGTTTTCCGCCGAGCGGCGGATGGCTTCGATTGCCGCCTCGTCGAGCACACGCACGACGCGGGCGGGTGCTCCGACGATGAGGGAATTATCGGGGAATTGCTTGCCTTCGGTCACCAGCGCATTGGCGCCAACAAGGCAGTTGTCGCCAATCTTCGCGCCATTCAGAATGGTGGCGCCCATGCCGATCAGCACGTTGTCTCCGAGCGTGCAGCCGTGGAGGATGGCGTGGTGGCCGATGGTGCAGCCTTTGCCTGTTGTCATCGGGAAGCCCATGTCGGTATGGGCCATCACACCTTCCTGGATGTTGGTGCCTTCGCCGATGGTGATCTTCTCGTTGTCGCCGCGCAGCACGGCGCCGAACCAGACGCCGACATTCTCGCCGAGCTCGATCTCGCCGATAATATTGGCATCCGGTGCGATCCAATAGAGGCCGGCAGCGGCAAGTTTCGGCGTTGATCCGCCGAGCGCATAGACGGGCATGGCTCGCTCCTCAGACGATCTCGACCGATAGGATGGCGACGCCGTCGATGCCGCAACTGATGCGATCGCCCCTGGCGACCGCACCGACGCCGGCAGGCGTGCCGGTCATGATGATATCGCCCGGCGCCAGCGTGAAGAGCTTCGACAGTTCGGCGATGATCTCCGGCACCTTCCAGATCATCTGGTTGAGATCGCCGTCCTGGACACGCTTGCCGTTCTGTTCCAGCCAGATATTTGCCTGCGAGGGGTGGCCGAGGCGGCTTGCCGGAACGATCGACGAGACGGGGGCGGAATGTTCGAAGGCCTTTCCGACCTCCCAGGGACGGCCGAGCTTCTTGGCCTCGCCCTGCAGATCGCGGCGGGTGAAATCGACGCCGACGGCATAGCCGTAAATGCAGTCGAGCGCGTCTGCGGCCTTAATGTTGGCGCCGCCGGATTTCAGCGCAAGCACACATTCGACCTCGTAATGCACGTCCTTCGAGAGTGGCGGATAGGGGAAGGCATTGCCCGCCGGCAGCAGGTTATCGGCATTCTTCTGGAAGAAGAAGGGCGGCTCGCGGGTGGGATCATGACCCATCTCGATCGCATGGTCGGCATAGTTGCGCCCGACGCAATAGACGCGGCGCACCGGAAAACGCTCGGCGCTGCCCTCGACCGGCAGCAAAACCGGTTGCGGAAGCGGGATGACGGTTGCGGGATCGGACATGAGCGGGCTCTTTCTGTTTTCGAGTCTTGCCGCATCTTAGACGGAAAACATCGCGCCGGGGAAGCGTCCCGGGCATCCCGCTTCGGTGCATTGACGCTGTCAAGGTCGCAGGTTAACGTTGGCCATGAGCAGGATTTTTGCAGTTTCAACACAGTCTACGACCATCGCGCCGCGGTGGGTGTTAGACGCGTGAACTGAATTCCGTTCATTGCCGCTAAGACCAACCCGCCGGAGACGAGCGGGTTTTTTGTTGCCGCCCGTGTCCCGCATTCGAGGATGAAATCATGGACGATATCCAGAAGCATATTCTTGCGGAGCGGGCGCTGGCCGTTGCCCGTCGTTGCGTCACCAGCCGCTTTGCCGGGGCGGCTTTCGCCTACGTGGCTGGTTCGCTCATGCGTGGCGATGGGACTGCGTTTTCGGATATTGATCTCGTGGTCGTGTTCCCATCGCTGGAAAGAGCCTCGCGGGAGTCGTTCACTGAGGACGGTTTCCCGGTCGAGGCCTTCGTCCACGACGAACAGACGCTGGCGCATTATCTTCATGCCGATGCGGAGAGCGGCTGCCCCGTCATGGTCACCATGGTGGCGACCGGTAGCATCGTGGGCCTGGATTTCGACAGCGCACGCATCGTTCAGGCCAGGGCCGCAAGCATGCTCGCAGCAGGGCCAAAACCTCTTGCCGGCGCAAGCTACGACATGCTGCGCTATCACGTCACCGATCTTGCCGACGATCTGCGCGGGCGCGCCCGCCCGAAGAGATCGCGGCCATCGCTGCGCAGCTCTATCAGAAACTCGCCGACCTCATCCTCCTCGAGCGTGGCGCGTGGGCCGGCCGCGGAAAGTGGGCGCCGCGTCTCATAAGAGCGCTCGATGCACAATTGGCAATCGAATTCGACGCGGCGTTCAGGCTGGCGGCAGAGGGCGACGCTACGCGATTTCTGGCTTTGGCCGACCGCGAGCTTGCCTTGCATGGCGGCCGCTATTTCGAGGGGTTCAGGCAGGACGCGCCGATGGAAGCGCGCCGCCTGGAATAATAAGGCTGCAGGGTTTCCAGCACCGAATTGAAGAATCCGCGGCGTTGTCATCTCCGACCGGAGAATTGGTCAACCGACATTGCCGCAGACGCTGCTGAACGTCGCTCGGGCGAAAACAGGCCCTCAACACGTCATTCCATGCTAATCTTTGAGCCATCGGAAGGGATAGTGATGGCAATGCTGGAAACGGATAAGGTGTTCGCAGGCTCGGTTCCGGAAAACTACGACCGCTATATGGTTCCGTTGATTTTCGAACCTTACGCTGCGGATCTTGCGGGGCGGGCGGCATCCTTCTCGCCGAGCGCCGTGTTGGAAACCGCCGCGGGCACCGGGGTCGTTACCCGCGTATTGGCGCCAAGATTGTCGTCAGGCGCAAGCTATGTTGTCAGCGACCTCAACCAGCCGATGCTCGACTATGCCGCTTCCCGGCAAACGCCCGACAGCCGCATCCAATGGCGCCAGGCGGATGCTCTGGCGCTACCGTTTGAGGATGCGGCCTTCGATCTCGTCTGTTGTCAGTTCGGGGCGATGTTCTTTCCCGACCGGCCGGCTGCCTACCGCGAAGCAAGGCGGGTCCTGAAATCAGGAGGACGTTTTTTGCTGAGCGTATGGGATCGCATCGAAGAGAATGTGTTTGCGAATGATGTGACGAATGCTCTCGCCAGGATTTTTCCGAACGCTCCGCCGCGCTTCCTGGCACGCACGCCGCATGGCTACCAAGACAAGGACCTGATCCGGTCGGAGTTGGAGGGCGCAGGTTTCTCCCATGTGGTGATCGAAACGAGGGCCGAACAAAGCCGCGCATCCTCGCCCCGCATTCCGGCCGTTGCCTATTGTCAGGGCACGCTTCTTCGCAATGAGATCGAAGCCAGAGAGGCAGGAAAACTGGAGGCTGCGACCGACTACGCTGCATCCGCGATTGCAGACAGGCATGGCGGCGGCGAGGTTGCTGCCAAAATTCAGGCGCATGTCATCGTGGCCGTGGCCTAGAACAGGATGATTTTAGGCCCGCTCGGCCTAATCTGAATCCTGTTCTTAAGAGTTAGAGCATGATGTCATGAGAAAACCGCACACACTTTTCAACATCATGCCAGAGCTGGCGAACACCCGAAGTACATGCCTAGCCGAGAGCGCCTTGGGCAGCGCAGATCCTGTCGATCAGAGCATCAAGTTCACCCCTTGGCGGACGGCTTTTGGCCAGGCGCTGCTTGAGGTACATGATCGGCTCGGCCAGAATTTCTTCCAGGCTCTCGGCGCAGGTGAAATCGCCGGCCACGCGCTTGACCTTCGAATTGTCGAAGATTGCCGTCCAGGCCTTGTCGCCGAGCAGTGGGCCTACCCACTCCGGATTGTATTTGATCAGGGTGTCCGTCGGAATGTGGACGATCTTCGCCTCGACGCCCAGCAATCTTGCGATGGTCTTTTGGATGTCGTCCCAGATATGTGCGCGATCGGAGGTGATATGGAAAATCTCATTTAGCGCTGCCTCCTTGGCGAAAAGTCCGACGAAAGGCATTGCGAAATCGACCGCGCGGGTCAGTGTCCACGGCGTGTGGCCGTCGCCCGCCACGATGGTGGGCTCGCCATCCAGCATGCGTCTCGCCATGACGTCGCTGTCGCCCATCATGATCGGCAGGCCGGTGCGAACGGTGTGGCTGGGACGGACGATCGTCCAGGCGAGTTTGATGGACTTCTTGAGCAACTCCTCGCCGGCAATCTTGGCCTGGCTGTAGGGCCAGTAAGGATTGATCGCCGGGGTCTCCTCGGTAATCACATAGTGACGCGGCGGCTTTTCATAGACCGAGGCCGAAGAGATGAAAATGTACTGACCGCAATTGTCCGCAAACAGTTCGATGTCGCGCGCGACCTGATCGGGCGTGAAGGCGATGAACTGGCACACGACATCATAGTTGGCCTTGGCGAGATCGGCATAGTCGCGCGATCCCAGTTCGCCGACGATCGAGGTCACCCCCGCAGGCAACGGGTTGCTTCTCAAGCCACGATTGAAGACGCTGACATGATGGCCTTGGGCAACGGCCCGCTCAACGCATGGATAGGAGATTTGGCCGGTGCCGCCAATGAAAAGAACTTTCAAAGCCATGAGAGTGACCTCGGGGTCTGCGCGGGATCGATGATGGCTCTTCATAGCGCGAAAGAACTTGATCGTCTCCCAGAAATCTCGCCATCTGAGAATGGCAACGCCCAAGAGAGCCTCGTCCCGACATGCTCCGAAGGACTCGAACGGCGAGCGGCATGTGTTTGGGCTGTTGATGGGTGCAAGGAGCGGCGTTGCGGCGTGTCCTTCGAGGCTCCGGCCTTTGGCCTGCGCGCCTCAGGATGAGGGCGTTGGCGGATGCCGCGCCTAGATGAGGGGCGCCGAGGATATCCCGTCCTCGATGAAGAGGTAGACAATGTCCGATAAAGAACTCAATGGCGCCGCGTCGCCGGCAATGAGGCGTACAGCGCGATTGAGGCTCAGGGCTCCTGCATCAACGGATATTCTTTTCCTGACCGAGCTTTTCTCCCGACCGGAGCTGGTCGCACACCGACCCGTGCCGCGGCCCGACTCGCCCGATGAAAGTGCTGCGCGGCTTGCCCGTGATATCGGGCATTGGAAAGATCATGGGTTCGGGCGTTGGGCGGTCGAAGCGAACGGCGCGCTGATCGGTTTCGGCGGCGTGACCGTTTCGAAGGAATTCGGCGGCCTCAATCTTTCGTATCATCTGCACCCCGAAAGCTGGGGGCAGGGATATGCCACGGAGCTGGTCCGGGAAACACTGACCTTTACCTTCGACGATCTGCATGCGGAGCGGGTGATCGGGTTGGTCCGCCCCATCAATGTCGCTTCAAAGCGCATTCTCGAGAAATACGGCTTCCATTTCGACCGCGAAGTGATGCTGCATGGCGCACCGACCAACATGTACACCCTCGGCGAACTCCGGACTTGAGGCCGCCGTAGAGGTTCGGGATGGCCGGTTTGCGCAGGCCCAAAACAGTCGCGCATTTTTTGCTCGCTCTAAGGTACCAGCAAGATACTGCCGGCGGAGCGCCCCGACTCCATTTCTTCATGAGCCGTCGCAACATTTCTCAAGCTGTATTCGGCGCCGATCTGAGAGACGATCCCTGTTTCCATCGCCCGGACCGCCGCTTGAGCGGCCTCACGATATCTATCGATGTCAGTGCACCAAGCCATGATGCTCGGGTGAGAGAGCGCCTTGCCTGGCCGGAGTTCCTCGAGGGGAACGGGTGGAACCGGGCCGGCGGCCTGGCCGATGCTGACAGCCATGCCGAACGGTCGGACCGAGCGGATGCTTTTAACAAGCATGTCACCGCCAATTCCGTCAAAGGCGACGTCGACACCGTTTCCGCCCGTCAGCCGCTTGACCTCTGTGACAATATCCGCTCCCCGTCCGACCACGAGATGATCGGCTCCGTAGGATTCGGCGAGCGCCGCCTTTTCAGCGCTACTGACCGTGCCGATCACCGTGGCATTGAGCGACTTTGCCCAACGAACAAGCATGCTGCCCAGTCCACCGGCGGCCGCATGAATGAGAACACAACTCCCGTCATGCACATTGTAGGTCTTCGTCAACAGCATGTAAGCGGTCATGCCTTTGAGCAGCGAACTTGCCGCCGTTTTAGCCGAAATCGCCTTGGGAAGCTTAATCGCACGGTCGGCAGCGATGTTCCTCGTCGAGCAGTAGGCTCCGACCGGCGGTCCCGCATATGCGATATGATCGCCCTCTTTGAAGTTCTCGACGCCGGGGCCGACAGCTTCGACGACGCCTGCGGCCTCCGCGCCGATCACTGCGGGATATGAGGGCAGCGAGTAGATGCCCTTGCGGTGATAGACGTCGAGAAAATTGGTCCCGATAGCGTGATGGCGGATTTGGATCTCGCGGTTGCCGGGAGGATGGACACGTTGATCCTGGACCTGGAACTGAGCGACGTCGCCCGGCGAGTTCAGCAGTACAATCTGATCTGTCATCGTTTGTCTCCTTGATGCAGTCAAACTACCCGGTGGCGAGATGCGTGAAAATTCCCTATTGTCTCCCAATGATTGGGAAAGAATTCACACAAATCGATTGGGACGACCTGCGGCATTTCTTGGCGCTCGCACGGTCCGGAACGTTTCTCGGCGCGGCGAAGCAGCTCGGCGTTGAACATGCGACAATAAGCCGGCGTGTTGCATCGCTGGAAGCCAGACTGGGACGCAAGCTCATCGACCGTCGCGGACGGCGCGTCGTTCTAACCGCCGATGGGGAACAGGTTGCCAAGCATGCAATGCTTATCGCCACGCAAACTGCCGCAATCGAGCAGCTTGGTCGCAGCAGCTCGACTGAACTGCGTGGCCACGTAAGGATCAGCGCTCCTCCAGCGCTTTCGAGCGTCCTTCTGGCGCAGCCAATCGTGGCCATCCGGCGAGACCATCCAGCCGTCCAGATCACGCTTGTCGGAGAGAAACGGCTCGCTTCGTTGAACCGACGGGAGGCAGATATCGCTGTGCGGTTGTCGCGGCCAGAAGATGGCGACTATTCCATCATCAAGCTTGGCGAGATCACCTTCGACCTCTACGGCTCAAAGTCATACCTCGAAACCGTTGCGCCATCCGAATGGACCTTCATCGGCTATGACGAAACAATGAACGCCTCGCCGCAGCAGGCTCGTCTCATTGAGCTGGCCGCTGGCCGGCCGATAGCGGTGAGGTCATCGGTACTGGAATTTCAGGCCGCAGCGGCGAGGCTTGGTGGCGGTGTCGTCATGCTCCCGGATTTCGCCGTCGCGGAATCCGGCGATCTCCAGCGCATCACGGGGGAACATGCTCTTGGAAGGGACGTGTGGTTGGTCGTGCATTCGGAGATCAAGGACGTCCCCTCCGTGCGTGTGGTCGTGGATGCGCTCAAGCGCGCCTTCGGGAAGTGATCGGCTGCCAAATGGAGCGTCACATGCGCGAGCTACGAAGCTATTGAGGGCGCGCTTCATTTCACGGGTTCCATGCGCAGAACCTGGTTTTAGCGCTGCCCCGGATGATCACTCACCGCCGTCGCCAACCAGCGCATCCCGGACGATCGCGTAATAGGGGGCTAGCTCGGGCATGTCAGCAGCCAGCCTCTCGAAGACGTGGTCGGATGGCGCGAGCGTGCCGGCATATTTTGCATCGATGAACGCCCGATGGGCGGCGAGGGACAGCGGATCGGCCTTGTGCAGGACGGTGAAGACCGGCGACGTCACGGTGCGGCCCTTGACGATGATCCGGTCGAGCTCGACGACGGTGTAGGTGTCGGCGACCAGTCTTGCGGTATCCTCGCCGAGCAGCAGCGCTACGCCATAATTCTTCGAGGCGCCTTCGAGGCGGGAGGCGAGGTTGACGCTGTCGCCGAGGCAGGAATAGTCGAAGCGGCGGGTCGAGCCCATATTGCCGACGATGCATTCGCCGGTATTGATGCCGACGCCCATCTTCAGGACGTGCGGTTTACCGCCATGCGCTGCCGCTTCCCGCTCCAGCTGGTTGTTCAGCCTCGAAATCGCTGTCTGCATGGCAAGCGAGGCGCGCACGGCATGGAGGGCATGGTCGGGATCGTCGAGCGGCGCGTTCCAGAAGGCCATGATGCAATCGCCCATATATTTGTCGATCGTCCCGCCATGATCCATCACCACGTCGGAGAGCGGCGTCAACAGCCGGTTGATCAGACCGGTCAGCTGCTCCGGATCGTCCTTCAGCGTCTCGGCGATGGTGGTGAAGCCACGTACATCCGAGAACAGCACCGAGAGCGTGCGCCGCTCGCCGCCGAGCTTCAGTTGCGAGGGATCGTTCGACAGGCGCTTGACGAGATCGGGGGAGATGTATTGGGCGAAGGCGCGGATGATCTGCCGCTTGTTGCGGCGCTCCTCGGCATAATCGAAGGCGGCCTGGCCGAAGACGACCGAGATATAGGCGACCGTCGGGCCGAGCGGCGAGACGAAGACATGGGCAAGCCGGATGCCGGCAAAGCTTACGGCGGCGAAGGCGAGGAGGCCCACCGCACTGGTGACGATCGTCAGCCATCCCGTCGAGCGCCAGACGGTCGTGGCGGCAAGCAGCACCGATATCAGGATGCAGGCGGCAACCGCGGGCAGGCGGGCTTCGGCGATCGACAGGCCAGCACGGATATTGTCGTAGATGGTCGCCTGAATCTCGACACCGGAGACGAGTTTGCCGGTGTGAACCGTATAGGGCGTCGCAAAGGCATCGACACCGCCCTTGTCGATCGCGGGCGCATTCTGCAGGCTGAGGCCGACGAGAACGACTCGGCCCTTGAAATAATTCCGCGGCAGCAAATTCTCAGGGTCGAGCGCCTGGTAGTAGGAGACCGTGGGATAGCTGCGGGCCGGGCCGAAGGACTGGATGAGCCGGCCGGCCGACAGAATCTCCGCCGGCGTTCCCGACGTCTTCGCCAGCATGGCGGCAAAGCCGTCCTCATAGCCCGGAATGCGGCGGAAGATGCCGTCGCCGCTGAGATCGATCGAGGCGATGCCGGTCACAGCACCCGCTTGCGTCAGCTGCGGCAGCGGCGTGGCGCGGATCAGTTGCGAGGCCTGCGGCGTCTCGATCAGCGTTTCGTCGCCGGCAAGCACGGTGTCGGGACCGACGGCCTCGGTGATTGCCGCGTCATTGCCGGGGTTCGAGGGTTCGGCCATGATGATGTCGAGGCCGATGACACGGGCGCCGGCGGCGCGCAGCTGTCTCACGAGTTCGGCATGCAGGCTGCGCGGCCAGGGCCATTGGGCGTTGATATCGGCAAGCGACGGTTCGTCGATCGCAACGATGACAGGTCCACCTTGAGGCGGGCGTGGATCGTCGACGGTCGAGAGGTAATCGTAGCTTCTGAGCTCCAGCAGCGACCAGGCGGGCAGGCGTGACAACAGCGAGATGGCGATCAGCACCGACAGCGACAGTATCAGCAGCCTGAGACGGCGGCTCCCGGTCTGACTGCCGGTGGGCCTGGCCTGCCGAGGCTTATCCTGCTCCCGCATCAGAAGCGGACTTTGAGGGTGCCCTTGAAGGCGCGGCCCCAGCCGGGCACGCCGGGCGTGATCTCGAACTCCTCGTCGAGCAGGTTATAAGCGGCAGCTTCGAGTGCGATGCGCTTGTCCAGCGGTTCCCAGATCAGGTGGGCGTCGAGGCTCCAGTAATCGTCGAGCGTGGTGCCGAGATCATCGCCGTCGCGTTCGCCGACATAATTGGCGGCCACCGTCGCCTTGACCTTGGCCTCGTTGACCCAGGTCAGCGCGATCTGGCCGGAATTCTTCGGGATAAACGGCAGAGAGCCGCCGTAGTTCGGCTCCAGCGGGTCCTTGTTCTCCGATTCCATGTAGGCATAGGTGGCCGAGAGGCCGAAACCGGCGCCGAGCGCGACGTTGGCCGTGACGGCGGCGCGGTCGATGCTGCCGCGCGACAGCGGCAGGCTGTCTGCCGCAGGCAGCGCGATCAGCGGCAGGTCGATCGAGAAATCATGCAATTCCTGGTGCTGATATTCGACCGAGGTGAAGAGCCGGTCGGTCCACTCGGCATCCCATTGCAGCGCCACCGTATCGGTATAACCCTCGACGCCGATCGAATATTGGTTGGCCTGCAAACCGAGGATGCCGATCGGGGCAAGAGTGGGAACGCCGGTGTCGAGGCTCTGGCGCATGAAGGCAGCGCGCAGCCAATGGTTCTCGGCCGGTGCCCAGGCGAGGCCGAAGCGTGGCTCCAGCCGGCTGACATCGACGCTGCCGCCGCTCATCTGCGTGCCGAAGAGAGCATACTCGCCTTTGAGTTCGGGGGTGATCTCGTGCAGCACGTCGATGTAGGCGCGGGCGATGTTGACGCGGTTATTGAATGTGTCCGGGCCGTCGGTGGTCCCGGGGATGATCGGGAAGAGCGGAAAGAGTTCATGAAGGCGAGAGGAGGTGGTCGCGCTGGCATCGATCCAGCCGCCTTCGATGCCGTACCGCCAAGTCAGCGGTCCGCTGCCGATGGAATGGCTGAGCGCGGCGACATAGGCTTTTGAGGACAGCTCCTCCGTCCCGTCCAAGAATGGAATGATGTCGGGGTCAGGCAGACCGAGAACCGGTGCATCGTCTACCTGAAGAGAGGTGGACGTCTGCGATTTGCTTTCCGAATAGAGAAAGGCGCCGTTCAATATGTTTTCGTAGCCGAAGGTATGGCTCCAGCCGAGGCCGGCATTGGTCGTTTCGGTGATATTGCGCCGATAATTGTATTCCGAAGAGACTTCGGTGCGAACCCCGAAGCCCAGGAGGTTGAGGAAGTCCGTCAGTGACGAGCCTTCCGTCAGTGCGTTCAGCGTTCCATCATTCTTGGCATGGTTGACATAGGCCACCACGCGATCGTCCGGCGTCACCGTTGCCGTCAGATAACCATTGCCGCCGACGAGCTTGTTGTTGGTCTGGAAGCCGCCGAAGTTGCGATAGTCGCCGTCCAGCGCCAGTTCTTCCCAGGTCAGGTTGCCGAAGAAGCTGAGCGGGATCGTCTCGTTCGAGAAGCCCTGGATTTCGGCCTCGCCGATGCGCCTTGTATGGCCGTCGACGCTGTTGATGCCGCCGCCGAGCGAGCCTTCGATGAAAGGCGTGCGCAGCAGCGTTGCCGAACGAGAGCGGCCGGAGAGCATGTGCGGATCAAGCAGCAAGCCCTGGATAAAGGATGAATAGCTAGACGCGTTGCCACGGTTCTGGATGACATTGTCATCGCTGAAGCTCGTTGCATTGACGTAAGGGAAGATGCTGCCCTTGATCGACTGGTCGATATAGCCGCTGCCTTCGAAGGGGCTGAAGACCGCATCCCCGTAATAGCGGCCCCAGGCATCCAGGCCCTGGAGGCGAAAAGCGTTGTTCAGCGTCGAGCCGGCATCCTCATTGGCGCCGAGCGCGCTGTAATCACCGCCACGGGCGCGCGAGCGGCGGAGAAATTCCTGCGCGTTGCGGATCGCGCCGTCGGCGTCGTAATCGTCGATATCGATGGCGGTGCGGAAGGAGGAGATGACCGGATCGTTCTTGTCGAGCCTGTCGGCATTGTCGACTGCCTGCTCGGAAGGGATGCGGTCGCCCTTTTCGTAATGGGCGGCGGCGAGCATCAGCTGCGATTGCGAATGGGCTGGATTGGCGGTGCTGGCGGCCAGCAGGTCCTCCAGCGCCTTGTCGCGCTCGCCGGTTTGCAGGTAATAGCGGCCGCGGGCGAGGAGAGCGATGTCGAAGGAGGGATCGGCGGCGAGCGCCGCATCGATTTCGCGCTTGGCATCCTTCATCCTGGATTGGTCGAGATAGAGGATGGCAAGATTGCCGTGCGGGACCGGATCCTGCGGATCGAGGGCGATCGCCTTTAGGAACGCAGCCTCGGCCTCGTCATTGGCGTTGCGGGCGCTTTGCAGCAGGCCCATCGAGTTCAACGATCCCGAGGCCCCCGGCGCAAGCTCGATGGCGCGGTTCAGATCGGCCAGGGCGCCATCGATATCGCTTTCGTAACTCGCCTTGTAGGCGGCGCGTGCGGCAAGGGCGATCGGATGATTGGGATCGAGCGAGAGGGCGCGGTTGACCGCCTCCAGCATCTGGGCGCGGTCGTCGATCAGCTGCGCCAGCTGGGCGCGGATCGCAGGCAGGGTTGGGTCATCAGGAAAACGCTTTTCCGCATCCTTGATCAGGTCGACGGAGGCGCGGGGATTTTTGAGGAAGCCTGCCGTGTAGGCCTGCATGATCGCGCCATAGGGGCCGACCGCTGATGACGGCGGCTTTTCGACATGGGCTGGATCGGAAAGCGAACGGGCAAAATAGCCGCCATACTGCGCCATGTTCCGGCGGGCCGGATCAAGATGCGGCAGTGCCGCCGCAAACAGCCTTGCGGCTTCGTCATAGCGTTTTTCGGAGCCGGCGATCGTGGCATTGATCAGGTCGACGCGCGCCTTCTGGAGGATGGTCAGCTTGCGCCGGCGAACCTCCTGAAGCGTCTTTGCGGCGACCTGCCGGCCGTCGAAGGCGCTCTGCACTTCGGCAAGCTCCAGCCAGTTCTCGGTGGTGCGACGTTCCGGCGACAAAGTCAGCAGCCGGCGGCGCTCATCGGCCATGCGGCCTGCCGGCAACGGAGAGGTCGGCATCAGGCCGAAGCCATCGCGCAGGTTCAGGTAGAACAGCATCTGCTCGCGATCATCGGGTGTGACGATCACCAGCTTTCGCGGCGCCTGGCCGATCGTGGCAACCGCCCCTTCGCCTTCGTTCACCTCGACGCTGCCCTGCGGGTTGCTCAGCGCCACACGGCCTTCGAGCACGATCATCGAGGTCTTGTTGCCCTCGACGGTCATCGTCCAGTCGGTGCCGCGGATGGCGGCTGCGGCCGCTGGTGTCTCGACCGTCAGACCTTGGCCGCCACGCTCGGCGCGCGCCCAGATCGTTCCCGATTGCAGCTCCAGTGTCGTGTCGCCGCTGGCGGCCATTTTCTTGACCTGCAGCGATGAATTGCGGCCGAGGCGAACCTGGGTGTGGTCGGAAAAGACGATGGCGAGCTGGCCGTTGGCATTGGTGCGCAGCACGTCGCCGGTCAGGAGATCCTGATTGATATCGACGACACGCCAATTCGATACGTCGATGAAACGGACCTCTTCGCCGGTCTTGCGGGCGATGACGGAACCGGCGACCGGTGTTGCACGCTGGACCGGATCGGCCATTGCCGGCGGTGCGAGACCGGGACCAGCAAGCGCCAGCGCCATGCCCGCACGACAGATGTTCTTGGAATAACCCCGCATAACCCCAGACCCCATACCCGCTTCCCCTTTGTCCGTGTAGAGGGGAAAAGTCAAGCGCGTTGCACACGTGTTCTTGCTTTCGCCGTCAAGTGTAATATCAGGGAAACACTTGGGGATGGAGTATTCACGTGAGCGAATTCGAAACTGCAACTGAGGTTATGCTAAGCCAGCCGTCGAGCGCGGATATCGGCGTGGAGTATTTCGACCATATCAAGAAAATCAATGATATATTTTACGATCAGGTCAAGATATCCGATCAAAAGGCTGCCTATATCTTTACGTTCATGCTGGCCTTCCTAGTGAGCTCCAGCGAGGTGAGGGCGGTTTTCAGCCTGGGGCGTTATGTCAGCGGCACACCAGGGAGCATGCTGTTCTCCGGCTTGCTTGCCGCAGCTTCGGTCTTTTCCATCCTGTCGGCGATCCTCGTTGTGCTGCCGCGCCGTTTGGATAGCTCGACCTCGCTGTTCTGGGGCGCCTGGCAGAACCATCGAGATCTGTTCTTTGACGCGGCACTGCGGCGCGACGAGCGTTATCTCTTCGACCAATATCTCGAAAACGCCAACATCCTCTCCGCCATCGCTCGCAGCAAATACCGCTGCGTCACTTTTGCGTTTCGCGGTTTGATGGTGAGCGTCATCGCTTACGTCCTGCTATTGGTGGCGATGTGAGGATGGGGTTGTTAACAAAACTCATTTGCGCCGAGCGCACGCCAAGCCAAGAATGCAGGGGCGGTGAGACGGGCGCGCCGAAGCGCGCCCGTCCTCTTCAATCCTCGACCTCAAGAACGAGCTCCAGCTCGATCGGTACGCCGAGCGGCAGGCTGGCGACGCCGAGGACGATGCGCCCTGAGAGTTTTTCCTCGCCGAAGACCTGGAGCAGCATTTCCGACGATCCGTCCGCGACCTTCGGGTGATCGCGGAAATCGCCTTCGGTGGCGATATAGACGCCGAGCTTGACGATCCTGACGACCCTGTCCAGCGAGCCGAGATAGTCCTTGGCGGCCGCCAGCGCACTCAGTGTCGCCGTCTCGGCCGCCTTCCTGCCGTCCTCTGATGTCAGCGCGCCGCCGACACGGCCGATATAGCGCGGCTGGCGGTTGACAACCGGCAGCATGCCGCTGAAGAAGACCAGGTTGCCGCTCCTGACCGCCTCCACATAGGCCCCCAGGGGTGTTGGTGGCGAGGGAAGCGTGATGCCGAGTTCCTGCAGCCGGCGTTCTGCGCCGGCTGCGTGCGCTTGCGGGTGGTTTACCATTTGCCCAGATGTGCGCCGCCGTCGACGTGCAGCACCTCCCCGGTCACGCGTGGAGCTTCGGTCAGGAAGACAACCGCATCGACGACTTCCGCGACGTTGGAAATGCCAGCCATCGGCGACAGCGTGCTCAGGAAGTCCTTCGGATTGTCCTTGTGCAATGGCGTATCGACGACCCCGGGAGCCACGGTGTTGACGCGGATTCCCTCGCTTGCATATTCCATCGCCAGGTTCTTGGAGATCGCGTCGATGCCGCCTTTGGTCATCATGGCGACCGAGGCCGAGAAGCCGGCGATCGGATGGTCGATCAGCGGTGTGGTGATGCTGACGATGCTGCCGCCCGATTTCTGGGCCAGCATCTGCCGGACAACCAACTGGGTCAGGTGGATGAAGCCTTCGAGATTGGTCGAGGACAGCTTCCGGAAGTCGGTCATGGTGTAATCGACGAAGGGCTTGCTGAAGAAAATGCCGGCATTGTTGACGAGGGCGTCGATCGAGCCGAACCGGTCGATCGCGGTCCTTGTCACTCGCGCCGCGGTTTCGGCATCGCCGATGTCACCGTCGACGAGCGCCAGTCTGTCCGACGCCTGCAAGGCATCCGAGGCGCTGACCTGACGTGAGGTGGCGACGACATTATAGCCGCGCTCGATGAAGGCGTTGACGAGCCCGGCTCCGATACCCTGGGAGGCGCCCGTGACGATGACAGTCTTTGCGGTAGTCATGTTGAACTCCATAGTCTGGTCGGGCAACGCAGGCCTTACGAAGGCGGGTCGCTCGAGACGGGGCTGCTGCGAATGCGCCTCCATCGGGTTATGATCGTTTTCGCAAGGTGAATATGATGAAAACTCCATTCCCCGATTAGATGGAAATATCTGGATTCTCTTTTGCATCCATGCAAAAATCCTGGCATGGCAGACCTGAACGACATCGCGGTTTTCGTGAAGGTGGCGCAGTATGGCAGCTTCAGCCGCGCGGCCCATTCCCTCGGCATGCCGGTCTCGACCGTCAGCCGGAAGGTGACGTCGCTGGAGGAGCAGCTTGGTGTGACGCTGCTGCAGCGCACGACCCGCAAGCTTAGCCTGACGGCGCAGGGCCGGGCCTATTTCGATCAGTGCAGTGAGCCGCTCGCCCATCTTATCGACGCCGAGCAGGCACTCACGGAAACGCAGAAAAAGCCGGAAGGCCTGCTGAAGATCTCCGTGCCCGTCATTTTCGGGCAGGAGGTCTTCTACGAATTCGTATCGTCCTTCCTGAAGACCTATCCCGATATCCAGGTCGATCTCTTCGTCACCAACCTGTTCCTCGATCTGATCGCCGAGAATATCGATCTCGGCATCCGCTTCGGCGAACTCAAGGATTCCTCAATCATCGCGCAGCGGCTCGGAAAGAGCGTGCGTTATCTGGTCGCCGCGCCGGACTATCTGAAGGGCAAGGCGCCTCCCTCAGAGCCCCAGGACCTGAATGAGCATCAGTGCGTGTTGCTGAACGGCCGCAACGGCGAAGCGGAGTGGCATCTGGTCAGCGGCGGCAAGTCGGTCCGCCAGCAGGTGTCGGGGCCGGTCTCGAGCCGGGATTTCGACGCGGTGAGCGCCTTTACCAATCGCGGCCACGGCATCGGCCTTCTGCCTTCGACCTATTGCGACGATGAGATCAGGAGAGGTGCGCTCATCCGCCTGCTGCCGGACTGGTCGTCCGAGGAGATATTCGTGCATGCCGTCTATCCCACCCGCCGCTTCTTGCCCGCCAGATTGCAGGTCTTCCTCGACGCGCTGAAAGCATGGAAAAGCCCTTTGTGGCTGCCGCTGCATTGAGCCGGCCATCACCGAAAATTGAAACTACCGGCGTGGCCGGGCGTCCTGCATCGGCCAAGCTGTGCTAAGGTTGCGCGCTTGGATGGCGCGGGGATCTGCCGATGCTGACGACAGTTGCGGTGCTTATGGGTCTTTCCGGCCTCGTCCCGGCAGCGCAGGCGGGGGGGAACGAGGTTGACGTGACCCTGGTCCTTGCCGTCGACACCTCGCGCTCGATGGATTTCGAGGAGATCGGCATCCAGCGCGAGGGTTATGTCGAAGCGCTCAAGCACAAGGAATTCATCGATGCGGTGAAGGGCGGTCTGACCGGCCGCATCGCCATCAGCTATTTCGAATGGGCGGGCTATGTCGTCCAGGATTCGGTGATCGACTGGCAGGTCATCGAGACGGAAGCGGACGCGATCGCTTTTGCCGAAAAGCTCGAAGCCCGGCCGATTGCCACGCAGCGGCGTACATCGATCTCCACCGCGATCGCCCAAGGCGCCAGCATGATCGTTTCCAGTCCGTTTCCGTCCAGACGACAGGTGATCGATGTGTCGGGCGATGGCCCGAACAATTCCGGAAATCCAGTCATATCCGCCCGCGACAAGGCGGTGGAAGCAGGCATGATCATCAATGGCCTTGCCATTATGCTGCGGCCCTCCGATGCGCCGAACGGGCTCGACACATATTATGCGGATTGCGTGATCGGCGGCCCCGGCGCCTTCGTGCTGCCGGTCCGCAACATCGAGGATTTCGCCGTTGCCGTGCGCCGCAAGCTGGTGCTGGAGATCAGCGGGTTTTCCCCGCCGGCAACGGTGCAGAGAATCACCGGCGCCGAGACCGGGGTCGACTGCCTGGTTGGCGAGAAACAGTGGCGGGATTTTTTCGAGCGGTGACGGCGGGCGCGTGCGCCGACGCCGAATGAATGCACGGAGCAGCGTTGGAGGTGTCCTTCGAGGCTACTGGCCTTCCTCCTGCGCACCTCAGGGAGGTGCGCAGGAGGAAGGCATGCCTCAACAAGGGCTGTTTGAGTTCGCCGGAAAAGACCGCTGCCTATAGCGGCAGCTCTCGGCCAGACTGTTCACTGACCATGTAGTCGGCGTACCAGTCCGGCCAGCCCTCGTCGTGCTTGCCGCCGTTTCGCTTTTCGTGTTCGCCGTGGGCGGTCGCCGCGCGGCGCAGCGCTGATGCAAGGTCGCTCGAGGTCGCAAAGGCTGTCTCGTCGGCGTCGATGCGTCCCGCCAATCGCGTGGTGACCTCCTGGAATAGCCAGCCATTGCCATCGGGATCCTTGAACGAGGCGAA
The DNA here is from genome assembly GCF_019685025.1 of Rhizobium sp. NZLR8. Classification (NCBI taxonomy): domain Bacteria; kingdom Pseudomonadati; phylum Pseudomonadota; class Alphaproteobacteria; order Hyphomicrobiales; family Rhizobiaceae; genus Rhizobium; species Rhizobium sp. NZLR8. The sequence continues at coordinate 394,194 of NZ_JABDVY010000004.1, forward strand.
GGAGCGATAGCTGCGGTTTTCGGGATCTCGGCCGGCGATGCGCAGCCGTCCGAAGAGATAGGGCTCGTCCTTGCCGGCATAGACGCCGGCAGCGTCGTGGAACACGTCGCTGACCTCGACGCCGCGAGCGATAAGATCGCGGCGGGCGGCCTCGATGTCGGAGACGATAAGGTAGAGCCCCTGGGCGGAGCCAGGTGGCGCGGCGGTGACGTTCTTGCCGAAGATGATCGCGCAGCCGGAGCCGGGCGGGGTAAACTGGAGCACCCGGAAATCGGCATCATTGGCGAAGTCGGCGTCGAGCCGCCAGCCCAGGCTGTCGTAGAAACGTTTGGCGCGATCGACGTCGGAAACGGGGATGACGACCACCTCGAGCTTGGTGTCGACGGGCCGTGTTCGCGAATTTTCGATAGGGGTTTCACTGCGCATTGCATTGCTCATCTTCAGCTCCTTAAGGTTTGGGACGCATTAAGAATGGCGATACATGTCGGGGGTGAGTGGATCACAGCGCGGCGAGGGCGTCGAATCAATTATTCTGTCGGAATTGACCTGATGAAGACGGCGGGATCGGTCCCGCCGCCCCGGTTCGGGGGGAGCCGCCTTACGCGGCAAGAGCGGCGCGTGTCTTCCCGATTGTGAGCGCGGCCTTTGCGGCCTCCCGCCCTTTCTCGACGAAATGCGCGCGGTAGATCTGCTTATGGTGCTCGGTTTCCTGATACTGATGCGGCGTCAGCGAAACCGAAAGCACCGGCACGCCGGTATCCATGCCGGCGCGCATCAGCCCGTCGACCACCGCCTGAGCGACGAATTCGTGGCGGTAAATTCCGCCGTCGACGACGAAAGCCGCGGCAATGACGGCGCCATAACGTCCGCTTGCGGCCAGATCGCGGGAAAGCAGCGGCATCTCGAATGCGCCGGGAACATCGAACACATCGACCTGTTCGGGCGGCACGAGCTGATAGAAGCCGTCAAGGGCGCGGTCGACGATGTCGGCGTGCCAGCTGGCTTTGATAAAGGCGTAGCGGGTGGGTGTCATGGTAATCTCCTTTGGCGAACAGACACATCACCCAAGGCGATCACGAACGTCCCCGACAGCCGCAAGGGCTGGGAACGTGCGTTCTCTTTCATCCGGACTATGACCGTCGGCTCAGGCATCTCACCTGATCTGCTGACCCTTCCGAGGAAGGCGCTCGCGGGCTCGCAATCGAAACTGCATACCGCCGGTAGGGACTTTCACCCCGCCCTGAGAACGGCCGGGACAATAGGGGGAAGACGAAGGGCTGGCAATAGGGCGAAATGCTTGCATCGCGGAGGTGGGGATGGGGTGAGGCGATCGCCACCTAGCTGGCTGCACCCCCCAGAGAGCCTTGTCCTGAGGTGCGCCGCAGAGGCCCCGAAGGACGCGGCGGGTGCGCGGATGCTAGATGAAGGCAGGGAGCAGCGTTGCGGCGAGTGCTTCGAGGCTCCGCCCCACGGGCTACGCGCCTCAGCATGAGGGACGTTGGAGGATGCCGCGCCGGTGCCGGGCGACGGGGGCGGCGTGGCCCGACCACCCTTGCTGATCGGGTACTTCCGCCTACATGCTCACGCGAGGACACCCACGTCAAAACAGCATGACCCGCTGATCCCGCCCGCGGCGAGGCAGGCCATGACAACTATCGGAGAGCGTGATGCCAGAATCTTTCGTCGTTCACCGCGAGGCGCATATTGCGGCGCCGCCGGCCGCAGTGTTTGCGCTGATGACCGACCCGCAGAAGATCCTGCGCTGGATGGGGACGGAGGCAGAGGTCGAGCCGCAGCCGGGCGGGCTCTATCTTGTCAACGTCACCGGTGCCCGCTTTGCGCGCGGCTCGTTTCGCGAGGTGGTGCCGGTTCATCGCCTTGCCTACAGCTTCGGCTGGGACGGCAGCGAGGTGGTGCCGCCGGGGTCGAGCCTCGTCGAGATCGACCTGATCGAGCAGGGGGGCGGAACACTGCTGCGACTGACGCATAGCGGCCTACCGAGCGCCGATCAATGCGCCGGGCATGCGGAAGGCTGGGCGCATTACCTTGGGCGGCTGACCGAGGTCGCCGCCGGGCGTGACCCGGGTCCCGACGCATTTTACGGCAGGACATGAACGGTTTTTGCGGGCCGGTGGATGGCCCTGAAGCGCCTGCCCTTGCGGGAAAACCAGCTGGCCGGCGCTGCGATGAGCGGTCCGAAATCGCTTCTTTTTCTCCCGCAAACATGAACGTGAAGTTCATCTCCAGTTCAATTTGGCGGCCCTAGGGTGGGAACGGCTGGATGAATTGGAGTTTTCGATGAAGGCATTTTCTATCGCGGCTGCCTTGCTCGCTGGCAGCCTCTCGGTCGGCACAGCTGAGGCGATGCCGATGGGGACAATCAATGTCCAGAGCAATGTCACAAGCGATGTCACGAAGGTCGACTATGCGTGCGGCCGCGGCTGGCATCTGACCCGCTGGGGCGAATGCCGGCCAAACTGGCGACGCCCGCCGCCGGTGGCCTTTTACGGCGGTCCGCCCCGCTGGGGCTGGGAGCGGCGTCACCGGGATTGGGATGGTCCGCGCTGGCGCGATGATTGGCGCGGCGATCACCACCGCCGTTGGCGGGATGACGACTGAAGCCTTCCCAGGGGCAAATTGACGAAGGCCGGTGCGATATTTCGCCCGGCCTTTTCTCTTGAATGTTACGACTGTGATCAGGTCAGATTTTGCTGACCAGCCAGTACTTGCCCTCGATCAGTTCTTCGAGTTCGATCGGATCCTTGACGCCGAATTCATACCATTCGACAAGTTCCTTCGCCTTGCGGCTGCTCTCCTGTGCTGTCAGCTCGACCTGATGCCTGTCGCACCACCGCCGAAGGATCGACGTCAGCAGCGTCATGTCATTCCCATCCAGCGGATCTTTCGGCCAGAAAATCGTGCCCATCGTACCCCTCAATCACACGATGACGAACCGCCGCATAATGGAAGCAAAACGGCGCAAGTTTAAAGCGTTATTTTTTGCTTTTCGCCGTGATGGAAGAATCTCGACAGGAATTGTCTGCGTGGAATGGCTGAAGGAGTCGATGGGGCTTCAGAAGGCATCCTTGCGGACGTCCCGGGGCGATGTCATGTTGAAGCATGGATCTACCATCTCCCCTTGCCTGGTTGGTTGATGAGGCCGGTGCCTCGCCTGGTCCCGAACGGTTTCTGGCCGAGCTCGGGCGCCGGCTTTTGGCTGACGGCCTGCCGCTTTCGGGCGGCGCGCTGACGCTTTCCGTGCCGCACCCAATCATCGCTCGGCGCACCTGGCTGTGGCGGGCCGAGACCGGGGCCGTCATTGAGGCGCTGGCCTTTGCTGCAGCTCCGCAGAGTGAGGCCGGGCGCGACTGGCTGGGTGGGCTCGGGCCGGTGTGGGAGAGCCGGATCGGGCCTGCACAGGATAATCAGGCATCGGACGGGCCGCTGCTTGGCTGGGCGGGAGTTGCCAACGGGGCAGGGGGCGGCGCATTCGGTGCGGCCGAGGCCAGTCTGCTGCGCGAAGTCGCGCGTTTTGCCGCAGCGCCGCTCGCCGCTTTGGCGGCGCGGGAGGCGCGGGCCGCGCTGCTCGAAGCCTATCTCGGCCGGCGCAGTGCTGCCCGGGTGCAGGCCGGCGCGCTTGCCCGCGGCACCGGTGAGACCATCCGCGCTGCCCTTCTCTGTGCCGATCTGCGTGATTTCACCGCGCTTTCGGAAGTGACGGAGCCGCAGGCGATGATTGCCGCGCTCGACGCTTATTTTGATCGCGTCGCCGGCGCAGTGCACGCCTTCGGCGGCGAGGTGCTGAAATTCATAGGCGACGGCGTGCTGGCGATCTTTCCGGTCACCGCGACGTCGGGCGAAGCAGACATCGCCCGGGGGGATCGCGAGGCCTGCGAGGCCGCCCTGCGGGCGGTCGCCGCCAGCCGTGCCGGCATGAGCCATCTCGACCAGGTGCGCCAGGCCCAGGGGCTGGCGCCGTTGCCGTTCGGCGCGGCGCTGCATTTCGGCGAGATTCTATGGGGCAATATCGGTGCGGCCGACCGGCTGGACTTTACTGCCATCGGCCCCGCGGTCAATCTGGTCAGCCGCCTGGAAGGGCTCTGCAAGCCGCTCGGCAGAAACGTGCTGATTTCGGGAGCGGTGGCGGCGAATACGACGACGGCCTTGATGCCGCTCGGAGAGCATAGCTTGCGCGGCATTACCGACCCTTGCGCAGTCTTCACCCTGGCAGAAGCTTAAGTCACGGACAGGGCGCTTGCAGTTATGCAAAGAAAATTTTGCAAAGATATCTTTGCAATGGTAAGCTTCTGGCATGAAGGATCCCCATCGCCAGACCGTCGCCCATTCAAAGCCGCCGCGCACCGTCAGCCGGGTCGTACCTGATCCCGTCGCGTTGAAGGCGCTGGCGCATCCCGTCCGGTTGCGCATGCTCGGCATGCTCAGGGTCGATGGACCCGCCACGGCGACGCAGCTGGCGGTGCAACTGGGATTGAACAGCGGTGCGACCAGTTATCATCTGCGCCAGCTTGCCCAATACGGCTTCATCGAGGAAGCGCCGCATGTTTCACGGCGCGACCGCTGGTGGCGGGCCAGTCACGAGCTCACCTCGGTGCCGGCAAGCGAGGCCGAGGGTGAAGCGCTGGATCTCGATCACGCCTTCAACCAGGCGGTCCTCTCCTTGCAGGTCGGCCAGATGCAGCAGGCGCTGGAGGAATATGCCGAACTGCCGGGGGAATGGCGCAAGGCGAGTGCTGCCAACGACATGATCATCCCGATGACGGCAAAACAGGCCGAGGCGCTGACCAAGCAGCTGACCGACATCATCCTCGAAGCGATGCGGGTAGCTCCGCCCTTGGGTGAGCCGGCACCCGGGGATATGGTTCCCTTCTCCATCATGCTGCATGCCTTTCCCTATCCGGGCCGGCTTCCGCATCGCGAAAAGGATGGCGAACCGTGAGAAGGGGCGGGCCTTTCCTAGCGCTTGCCGCAGCCGAGGCGCTTTCGCTTTCCGGCACGCGGCTATCGACCATTGCTATTCCCTGGCTGGTGCTGAGCACGACGGGTAGCCCTGTCCTGACCGGGCTGACGGCGATGATGGAGATGCTGCCCTATGTCGTCGCCAAGGCGCTCGGCGGGCCGCTGATCGACCGCGTCGGCGCCAAGCGCATCGCCATCGTCTGCGATACCGCTTCGGTGGCCGCGGTGGGACTGGTGCCGCTGCTCGATTTTTTCGGCCTGCTCGGCATGCCGGTGCTTCTGCCCGTGGTCTTTGCCATGGGCGTGCTGCGTGGGCCTTCCGACGCCGCCAAGCAGGCAATGGTTCCCGACATCGCCGCGCTCGCGAATGTGCCGCTCGAACGGGTGACCGGCGTCGCCAATGCGATCGAGCGGCTGGCCTCGACGGCGGGGGCGGCCGGCGCGGGCGCGTTGATCGGGCTGATCGGCCCGGGCCAGGCGCTCCTCGTCAATGCCGCCACCTTTGCCGCCGCCGCTCTGATCGTCGCAGTCGGCATCCCCGGGATGCGGCGCGCGCCCGAGCTATCCGGCGCACCCGACGTCCGACCGGCCGAAAGGGCTTCCTATCTCGACGATCTCCGCGAAGGCTGGCGCTTTTTGCGTGGCGATGCGGTGCTCGTCAGCATTGTCGCCATGGTGGCGATCACCAATCTGCTGGACCAAGCCTATCATGCGGTGCTGCTGCCTGTCTGGACACGCGATTCCGGCCATGGTCCGGAACTGCTGGGGGCGATGTTTGCGGCCTTCACCGGCGCTTCGATCGCCGGCGCGGCGATTGCGGCGGCGATCGGCGAACGGATGCCGCGCCTGATGGTCTATACCGTGGCGTTCCTCTTGACCGGATTTCCGCGCTTTTTCATCCTTGCGCTGGATGCGCCGCTCATCCTCATCTTCGTCACCTTGGCAATCGCCGGATTTGCCTCGGGATTCCTCAACCCGATCCTGTCGGCGGTGGTTTTCGAGCGCATCCCCAAGCCGCTGATCGGCCGCGTGACCGCGATGAATGCCGCCCTCTGTTTTGCGCTCATTCCCTTCGGCGGCCTCGTCGGCGGCGCGCTGATCAGCACGATTGGCCTTGCCGCGGCACTATTGCTCACCGGGCTTGCCTATCTCGCCGCAACTCTCTTTCCCCTTGCGCTGAAAAGTTTCCGTGGCTTCGACAAGGCTATTACCGATGCCGGTGCTTCCGTATCAAGGCGATGAGCGCGGTCTCTCGTGCCCCAACGCCTCGACCATCAGATCGACAAAACGATGGATGCGCGGTTCCAGCAGGTGCTTGTCGGGATAGAGCATGACGATCTTGGCGTCATCGGTTTCGAGGTCGGGGAGGACGTGCCGGAGACGGCCAGCGGCGAGATCGTCGGCGACGAGGAAATCGGGCAGGAGAGCGATACCCAGCCCCGCCAAGGCGGCGTCGCGGACCGCCTCTGCGCTGTCGAGCCTCAGGCGGCTGCGCCCCCGCGCCTTGATCCACGAGCCGCCTTTGCCGCGAAAACGCCAGCCTTGTCTTTGATTGCGGCTGGCGAAAATCAGGCAGTCATGGGCTGCGAGATCGTCGATATCGCGCGGCTCGCCGCGTTCGGCAAGATAGGACGACGAGGCGCAGAGCCGCGTCCTGTAGGTGGCGATCACGCGCGAGACCAGCCGGGAGTCCGATGCCGTCGCGCCGATCCGGATCGCCAGATCGAAGCCTTCCTCGACGATGTCGGCAAGACGATCGGTTTGGCTCATCTCCACCTGGATGTCGGGCCAGGCCCGAAGATATTCTTCCAACAGGGGCAGCACGACGCGCCGTCCGAAGGCATCAGGCACGGTGAGCCTGAGAACGCCGCGCGGCGTACCGCTCTTGCCTGCCACGCTCGCTTCTGCCTCGTCTACCGATGCGAGGATTTGCAAGCCACGGTCGTAAAACACTCGCCCTTCGTCGGTCAGGTTCAATGTTCTCGTCGTGCGGTTAAGCAGACGTGCGCCGAGCCGGTCCTCCAGGCGGATGACGGCCTTTCCCGCCGCCGAACGGGACAGGCCCAAGGCCTCGCCGCCGGCGATAAAGCTTCCGGCATCGACGACGGCCATGAAGATCAGGATATCGTTCAGGTTCGTACGCGGCATCAGGCAACTCGAGCGGTTCGCTACAGCCATAAGTCGGTCAGTCAGCGACCGATTCAAGGCTCGGACCATCAACGTCCATCGCGGCTGTAAGGTCCCGACGCTCCGCTTCTATGTCGGTGTGCGTTCGGTCCGATATTTCGAGATGGAGCTGACGCTGGGGTTAAGCCCGCGGCGGAGTTCGGCCGATTGGGACGCGGGAAGCCTGGCTACAGCATATCGCCGAGACTCCAATGGTTGTTCCATCGGGCGTCGATCTCGTCGTCGACATTTTGATATCTGATGTCGGTGGAGAGGCGCAGCCGTCGGCTGCTGTCCTGGTTGGTGGTCGAGGCGTGGATCATATAGGGCGAGTGGAGCACAACGTCACCAGCCTCATAATCGGCAGCGAGCCAGCGGGTGTCGAAGCGCTCCGCCATATCAGGGAGATCCTTCGACACCCAGCCGCCTTCCGTCATGTGGCTGTTATAGGCACTGATCCGCTCTTGCGGAGAAAGATCGCCGCTTGCGGCCTGGAACTCGGCCTCCATCTTGACGCCAAGCGCATGCGAGCCTTCGAGGTAGACCAGGCCGCCCATCTCGGTGGGAATGTCGCCGATCGGGATCCAGGCCGTCACCAGGCGGCGGGTGCCGCCGCGGAGGTAGACGAGATCGTAGTGAGCGGGTGTGGCCGTCGCCGATCCCGGCTGGGTGAAACGCATGATCTTGCGCTTGTGCAGATAGGAAATGCCCTGCAGGAAATCATCCATGAAGCGGATGAGCGGCGGTTGCGTGCAGAAGCCTTCATAGGCGGCGGAGCGGACGAGCGACATCAGGCGCCGGTCCGCCAGGCTCCAGTCGCAGCCGGTGGCCGATGCGAGCCCCAGCGTAAAATCGCTGCCGGGCTCGACCAGTCCTGTCGCAGCGAGGCGTTCGAGGACCCAGCCACGGAAGTCGATGATATCGGCCCGCGGCAGAAGACCTTTCAGCCAGACATAGCCATCGTCCTGGTAGCGGCGGCGGATGGCGTCGACGCCGATGGCCGGATCGGTCGGCGTGAGCCAGCCCATCCGCTCCGCAGCCAAGGTCTTGCCGTGGGCGGTAAGGGGAAAATCCGGCGTTCGGGTCTGCGCGGCTCTGGCGGCAATCGACATTTCAGCCTTCCTCAGCTTAAGTTGATTTGCCACCAATTAGCTGATCTACAGGGATAATCGACATAGAGAAAATTGGCAGCTGGACTTTTCGCTCATCATGAGAGACGCCGAGGCCATCTATAGAACGCCGCTCGGCGCGGCCGGCGGCCTGGCGGTCATCGGAAGCGGCAGGCAGCACGCCCGCCATGCGGTGAGCGACCGCAAACTTCCGAGTTTCGCCGTCGTGCTGGTGGAGCGCGGGCCAGGCTGGCTGGAAACCGCAGCCAGCGGCCGGCTGAGGCTGACCGGGCCTGCTCTGTTCTGGCTGTTTCCCAACCGCACGCATTCTTACGCTCCCGACGAAGGCGGCTGGGACGAGCGTTGGGCGCTTTTCGAGGGATCCTTCACGCGAGACTTCGTCAGGCTGAGGATGATTGCCGAGCGGCACCCCGTCGTCGCCTTGCATCATCTCGATGAGCTGACGCGGCTCTTCGGCAAGCTTCATGCCGATCTGCTTGACGATACCAACCTTGGGCAGGCGTCGGCGGCATTGATGCTGCATCACATCGTCATCGCAGCCGCCAGACAGGCGAGCGGAGGGGCCAATCGACACCAGGGAAGGCCTGATATGGCCGATATCGTCGAAACGCTACGGCAGCGGGCGATGCAACCGCTCGATCTCGCTGCCTTCGCCGCCGAGCACGGCATGTCGCTGGCGACGCTGCGCAGGCGGTTCACGCTTGAAACCGGACTGCCTCCCAAAGCATTCCAGCTTCGGGTGCGCATGGACCATGCCAAACAGTTGTTGGCAACCACCGACCAAAAGATCGAAACGGTGGCCGCCATGGTCGGCCTGGACGACCCATTTTATTTTTCACGGGTCTTCCACAAGCGCGAGGGCTGCAGTCCTCGCGAATTCCGCGCTAGATATAGGCGGGTGTGAGCGCCCGGCAGCATTGGTCGGAGCGTCAGCGCCAGCCAAGCGCCGGGGCGACGTGAGTCAGGATCGCCTCGATGACATGGGCGTTGTAGGCAACGCCGAGCTGGTTGGGGACGGTGAGCAGCAGTGTGTCGGCCTCGGCGATCGCCTGATCCTCGGCGAGCTGCTTAACCAGGGCATCGGGTTCGGCGGCATAGCTTCGGCCGAAGATCGCCCGGGTCTTCTCGTCGAGGAAACCGATCTTGTCGTCCTCGTCATTGCCGTAGCCGAAATAGGCGCGATCGCGGTCGTCGACGAGTGCGAAGATGCTGCGGCTGACCGAGACGCGCGGCTGGCGCGTGTGGCCGGCTGCCTTCCAGGCCTCGCGGTAGGCGCGGATCTGGTCGGCCTGCTGGACGTGGAACGGCTCTCCCGTTTCGTCGTCCTTCAGCGTCGAGCTCTGCAGGTTCATGCCGAGCTTGGCCGCCCAGACGGCGGTAGCGTTGGAGCTTGCGCCCCACCAGATCCGCTCGCGCAGCCCCTCCGAATGCGGCTCGAGGCGCAGGAGGCCTGGCGGATTCGGAAACATCGGCCGCGGGTTGGGCTTGGCAAAACCTTCGCCGCGCAACACTTCGAGGAATACTTCGGCGTGATGGCGGGCCATGTCAGCCTCGCTCTGGCCTTCGGGCGGGGCATAGCCGAAATGGCGCCAGCCATCGATCACCTGCTCGGGTGAGCCGCGGCTGATGCCAAGCTGCAGCCGGCCGCCGGCGATGAGGTCGGCGGCACTGGCATCCTCGGCCATATAAAGCGGGTTCTCGTAGCGCATGTCGATGACCGCGGTGCCGATCTCGATCCGGCTGGTTTTTGCGCCGACGGCTGATAGTAGCGGGAAGGGTGCGGCCAGCTGGCGGGCGAAATGATGCACCCGAAAATACGCCCCGTCGGCACCGAGCTCCTCGGCCGCGACGGCAAGGTCGATCGACTGGAGCAGCGCATCGCCGGCCGAGCGCGTCTGCGATTGCGGCGAGGGCGTCCAGTGCCCGAACGAGAGGAAACCGATCTTCTTCATGCCGATGCGGCACCTTGAACCGTTGTGTAGGGGTCGATCGGTCATCGCACAGTTCCGGCCCGGAAGACAATCGGAACTGGTCGGGTGGGGCGCATGGGTGTTGTCGGAACCGGTCTTTCGGCGGGAGGGCCGCCAAACGCCGGTTGCCGCAAACTCTCTGCCGTCCTGAGGCACACCGATCAGTTCTCGTCCTTCGAGGCCCTCACGGGGCACCTCAAGATGAGATCGGAGAGAGCAAACAGCTTAGCTCGTCGAAGGAGGTAGTGGCCCGCTTCATCCTTGAGATCATATCAACGCATTCCGGTCGCGGGCCGCGCGTGAGGCCCGCGACCGGATTTTACTCTGAGCCCTATCCGTTGCGCCACCACCTTGCCGCGCCGGCCGATCTCCTCAAGCGGAAGGAGAACCAATCGCGGTAAATGCCGGAGACGGAGTCGGTTTTCACGATGGCAGCGGGTCTTGCGTTTGTTATGATGCGGCGGACGGCGAAGTGGCGTGAGCCTCGGTGCCACGCCCTTGCGCGCCTTCTGGTCCTTGGCCGCGGGCCGTCATATTGCCGCCGAGAGGCTTGAAACATGCGCTATACGTTTGCCATAGGCGATATTCACGGCTGCATCGATCCGCTCGACAGCATGATCGATCGCATCGAGGCATACGCTTCCAAGGGGACTGTGGTTTTCCTTGGCGACTATATCGATCGCGGGCCTGACAGCAGACGTGTCCTCGAGCGGCTCATTGCCGGTCCGTCCGACCCGTGGCGCTGGATCTGCCTGAAGGGCAATCATGAGGACATGATGGTCGCTGCCTATGCCGATAGAGATAACAGAGCCGTATGGCTTGGCAATGGCGGATTTGAAACCGAGATTTCGTTTGGCGGCAGAGTTTTTCCCCAGCATCTGCGATGGGCGGCCGGTCGTCCGCTCATGCATTTCGATCGGCACCGCATCTTCGTCCACGCCGGTGTCGATCCCGCATTTCCACTGGAGCAGCAGAGCGAGCACGATCTTCTATGGATCCGGTTTCCTCCCGGCCGGTCTGAAGAGTATTGGGGCAAGCATTTGGTCCACGGCCATACACCGTCGCTATCCAATCCGGTGACGACGGGAAACCGCACCAATATCGACAGCGGCTGCGTCTTCGGCGGCAAGCTTTCCTGTGCGGTGTTTGATGATGACGTTGCCGGCGGGCCGATTGACTTCATCGAGGTGAAGGCATGAACTTAGCCGCGTCGATAAAGGTGTAAAGCCGCAGACGGCTGAGCGGGAGCAGTGCGTAGCGAGGAATCTATCGCCTCGCTATGACCCGTCAGCAAAAAAATTGGCGAGAACGCCACCCCGGAGGAAAGATTGATGGCGTTGGCACCATCACTGGCGGCCTATACCTCGCCTGCCGGCAGCAAGCCGCAGCCAGGGCGCCAAATGGAAGCCGCTCATCAGCAGGTACATCGGCACCATTCCGCCGATCGGCAGGAAATCCGGCGTGGTCGTGCAGATCATGTCGGCGCTGCTAGCCGTGGCCGTCAGCAGCGCCATGAGCGCAAATGTCGGGGCGGCGGCGAGCGACAGCCAATCAGCGGCGGCGAGGGTGCTCCAGGTGGATTTGCCCGGTTTACCGACGGACCCGTCTGCAGCGGCGGCCAGCGAGAGCCATTCGGCGGCGTTGAGGGCGGCGTTGCCGCCCGGGGCAGCCATGCTGGCGCCCGAGGCGGCGTATTCGCCGCCCCTTCTCGAGGTGTGGAGGGGAAGCGGCATTGGAGTCACTCCTTGCCATATCGGTCGTGGTGGCGCCACCAGACGCCGGTTTCGTTGCGTCCCTTGGGAGCGCGGTCGAGCCATTGGTACATGCCCCAGAGCCCGTCGAGCCCGCGGGAATAGCTGGAATAGCTGTGGTAGACGGCGCCATCGGCAAGCTCGAAGGCGCTGACGCCCGGCCGGTCGCGGGTGTAGGTGGCGACATCGGTTTCGGTCATGGCGGCGATCTGCGCCACCGGTCCCTCGCTGCCGCGCAACTGCCATTCCTGCACGGTCTTGCCGGCCAATGGTTCGAAGGCGAGTGGTTCGGGGGCGGGCTGCTCGCGGCGGTAATTATATTCTATGTCGCCCTGGCGCTGCTGCTCGGGGGTGAACCAGACGCTGAAATCGCCGTTGAAGTCGCTGCCGAAGGAGGAGGCCCAGGGAAAGCTCCAGCCCATGCGCTGCTTGAATGCCTGAAGCTTTGCGATCGGCGCCCGCGAGATCGCCGTGAAGGCGACGTCGTGGTTTTCGAGATGAACGAAGAAGCCGTTGAATCCGTCGGCGATCGAGGAGCAGGACGGGCATCCGGCGGTGTAATCCGGCCCGAACATGAAGTGATAGACGAGGAGCTGCGAGCGGCCGCCGAAGAGGTCCTTCAGCGAAACGTTGCCCGCCTCGGTGTCGAAGCGGTATTCGTTGTCGATCCTGACACGCGGCAATTGCTGGCGCTTCATCGCCAGCGCGTCGCTCTGCCGCGTCAGCACCTTTTCCTCTTCGAGCAGATCGAGCCGCGCTTCCAGCCACTCCTGCCGTGTTCCGAGCTGTATCGTCATTGGGTCTTCTCCTTTGCCTGTCTATCGTCGTAGCATCCGGCGCAGGGTTGCCAGCCGGTCTCACGCAGATTACGGCCGGGCAGGGGAATAACGGGAGTGACAAGTGTGACGGGATTTGAATGGACTCGCTGATCACAGCCGCGGCGCGGGCGCTGGCATCGGGCGATGCACTCGGCGCGCTGAAGCGGGTGGCGTTGCGCGACGATGCGCCGGCACTGGCGCTGCGCGGCATCGCGATGGCACAGCTTGGCGATCTCGTTCGCGCCAAGGCGCTGTTGAAGAGTGCGGCGCGCGCCTTCGGCCCACGGGAGGCAGTGGCGCGAGCGCGCTGCGTGGTCGCCGAGGCCGAGATCGCGCTCGTCTCGCGCGATCTCACCTGGCCGCCGAAGGCGCTGGAAGCGGCGCGCAAGGTGCTGGATGCGCACGGCGACAGGGTCAATGCCGCCCATGCAGGCAATGTGGCCATTCGCAGGCTGGTGCTGATCGGCGGCCTCGACGAGGCCGAGCGCTCGCTCGCAGCACTCGATCCGACGCCGCTGCCGCCGGCTCTGCGGGCTGCCCACGAGCTGGTGGCGGCTGGCATTGCCGTCCGCCGCTTGCAGACGAGGGCGGCGCGTTCGGCGCTTGACCGGGCAAGGCTTGCAGCGCGCGCGGCCGATATCCCGGCTTTGACGGCGGAGGTCGAAGCCGCCGCCCTGGTGCTCGATACTCCGGCGGCGCGGCTGCTGTCGCGCGGGCAAGAACGTCCGCTGCTGCTTGCTGCGGTGGAAGAGCTGCTTTCCTCCGGCATGCTCGTCGTCGATGCCTGCCGCCATGTGGTGTGGAACGCTGGGACGGCGGTCTCGCTGGCGACGCGGCCCGTGCTGTTTGCGCTCGCCCGCGCACTTGCCGAAGCCTGGCCGGCGGATGTGGCACGGGGTACGCTCATCGCCCGTGCCTTCCGTGGCAAACACGCCGATGAATCGCATCGCGCCCGGCTGAGGGTCGAGATCGGCCGGCTGCGCGCCGAGCTGCGCGGACTGGCGGAGGTTTCGGCGACGAAGCGCGGCTTTGTGCTTTCGCTGCCCGGCGCCCGGGAGATTGCCGTGCTGGCCCCCCTCGTCGAAGGGTCTCATGGGGCGGTGCTCGCCTTTCTGGCCGACGGCGAGGCTTGGTCGAGCTCGGCCTTGGCGATCGCGCTCGGAGCGAGCCCCCGCACCGTGCAGCGGGCGCTGGATTCCCTGGCTGGGGAAGGCAAGGTGCAATCACTGGGGCGCGGGCGGGCACGGCGCTGGATGAGCCCGCCGCTATCGGGTTTCCCGACGATCTTGTTACTCCCCGGGCCGCTGCCGAGCGATTAGGATCGCCCGAGTTATAAGCAAGCCGAGTTTTAGGGAAGCCCGAGTTACAGGAAGGCCCGAGTTACAGGAAAGCTTGAGTTATAGGGAAAAGAGATGAAAAAATCAGCTGCGAATATCCTGCGTGAATATGGACCGTTTCCCGGCGCCGAGCGCGTCAATGGCGTCACCTTCGACGGCGCGCATGTCTGGTTTGCCTCGGGCGACCGCCTGAACGCGCTCGATCCCGCAAGCGGCGAGGTGGTGCGCTCGATCGAGGTCGCGTCCCATGCCGGAACGGCCTTCGATGGCGAGTTTCTCTATCAGATCGCCGAGGATGTCATTCACAAGATCGACCCGAAGACCGGCCGCATCCTCTCCACCATCCCGGCGCCCGGCAATGGCGGCGATTCCGGGCTTGCCTGGGCCGAAGGCACGCTCTGGGTCGGCCAGCACCGAGGCCGCAGAATCCATCAGATCGACCCGGAGACGGGCAAGATCCTGCGCACCATCGAATCCAACCGAGTCGTGACAGGCGTTACCTGGGTCGACGGCCAGCTCTGGCACGGCACCTGGGAGGGCGACGACAGCGACGTCCGGCGCATCGACCCCGAAACGGGGGAGGTGCTGGAACGTCTCGACATGCCCGAAGGCGTCGGTGTCTCCGGCCTCGAATCCGATGGCGGCGACTGCTTTTTCTGCGGCGGTGGCGGCAGCGGCAAGGTTCGCACGGTGCGCCGGCCGGGGTGAGAGCCACGCGCCACCGTGGTAGGGCCCGGTCGCGCGAAGTGGGAGCGATCGATCCAATAGATCGATTTGCGGGGACGCAAAGGCAAGGACGGGACGAGACGTCGTTGACGCGGCGCCGAAGACGCCGATGCGGCATATCCTCTCCCCGGCGGCCGTTTGCTCACCAGCAATCAGTGCGAAGCCGGAAATTGACACGAGCGCACTTGCAGAATTTCGATCGAGTGGGCGATTGATTTCGTCACTTAACGATCTACCTTCGCGGTTTCGGGCGAGGGCTTTGCCCGAAGCCGTTATGACCGCGGGAAAGACTTTGAAGCATCTGCACACAACGCTCGGGCCTAGGAGCAAATCTCAACTGGGGATGATCCTCCCGCATGAGCACGTCTTCGTTGACCTCAGGACACCCGACCAGCCCGGTTATGCCGAAGCAGAGACCGACGCCGTCGTTCGGCTGATGGCCCCGGAAATCGAGCGGATCAAGAAGCTCGGGGTGACGGCACTCGTCGAATGCTCGACGGGCGGCGTCGGACGTCGTGCGGATATCGATCTTGCCGTGTCGCTTGCTACGGATTTTCCGATTGTGGTTCCCACCGGCAATTACCGCGAGCCGTGGATCCCCGAATGGGTCCGCTATGCTTCCGAGAAGGAGCTTGAGGCGTGGATGCTTCGCGAGCTGACGGAGCAGATCGGCGAGACTGGGTTCCAGGCGGGCTGGATCAAGCTCAGCGCCGGCGATGACGGCATGACGGCGCTCGAGACGAAAATCCTGCGGGCAGCCGCGCGCGCGGCAGCGCAGACAGACGCCGTCATCGGCAGTCATACGATCAGAGGACGGGTCGTCATGGATCAGCTCGATGTCATCGAGGCGGAGGGCTACAGGGCCGACAGGTTCATCTCGATCCATACGCAGGAAGAAAAGGACTTCGCCTACAACGTCGCCGTCGCCGAGCGCGGCGCTTGGATCGAGTATGACCATGTCGGCAGGGCCGGGGACAAGGAGGTGGCGGAACTGGTGATGAAGGCGCTGGAGGCGGGCTGCGGCGACCGCCTGTTGTTGAGCCATGACCGGGGCTGGTTCGATCCGGCGCTGCCGATGGGCGGGACACCCAAGCCGTACACCCATCTTTCCACGGTCCTGCTGCCCGAGCTAAAACGGCGGGGCGTGGACGACGGGACCCTGATGCGCCTGACCCACGAGAACCCGTTCGAGGCTTTCGCCCGATAGGGGCAGGGGGCGGGCGAAAGAAACCTACCGGCGTAACCGTTTTCCGAGAAGCGCGATGATCACTTGAGCGGGGCGCCGATATCAACGGCCTGCTCAAAATCCGCAACTTGTCCGCATCGATGAGATCGGCCGGCGTCACGATGCCCTTGGCGGTGATTTCCTCTCCGAGGCTCGCAATCTCAGTACGACGATACGCCGACTTATACCGCTGGATCCTCATCGAACAAAAGCGCCATGCCGATCGCATCGATGAACCGGCCGTCGATACGCGCGGCGCGCCGAATTATGCCCTCGCGCACGAACCCTAGTTTTTCATAGAGTGCGATCGCCCGGAGATTGTCTTGGTAAACATCGAGTTCGACCCTGATAAACCCGACCTCCTGCGCGGCCCTTAATGTCGTCTCGATGAGCTTTCGTCCGAGACCCTGGCCGCGATAGGCCGGAAGAATCCCCATGCCAAGCTTTCCGCGATGGGCGTGCGACGGGAAGAAATGCCGGTTGATGTCGCACCAGCCGACGACCTCGTCTTGAGCGATAGCAACGAATTGCGGATTGGCTTTTGCAATCATGCCCATCACGAAGGCGCGCGTTTCCGGTAGCGGCGTCGCTTCCAGCATGGACAGGTATTTTTTCTCCCGCGCGACCACATCGAGCGTGCGATGAAAGCTGTCGATTTGGGCAGCAGAGATCGGTTCGATCCTGACGTCTGACGTATCCGGCGCGGCGGCGTCCATGCGCTTCTCCTTCGACGATCGCGAATGCATTCGGCGGCATGCCGCGGACTTTAGGGGAGCGTATAATTCACGGTCCGTCAACCTTTGCGTGTCAATTTCTCGGCAGCAGGCGCCATCAAAAGGTTGCAGATATTGAAGGTCAGGCTAACATCCCACATTACATTCGTCTTGGTGACACTCACCTGCGCGGCGGCTGTGTTGCTGTGCGGATTTGCCTGGCTCGCCGCCGTGAAGGTCGATGATCTCTCGCTGCGCCGGCAGGCCGACTTTGTCGACCAAGGACTGGAAGAGCAGATCGCGGCGCTTCCCCGAGAACAGGAAAGCATTGCCAAATGGGACGATGCCTTCCTTTATGCCAAGCAGCGGAACCATGAATGGCTGCTCGACAATATCGGCCGGTGGACGAGCCAGTATTTCGGGCACGACAGGACTTATATCTTCGACGATACCAATCGCCTGATGTTTGCGTTCCGCGACGGCGCGGATGCCATGCCGCCACGGCTCGGCAGCGACGACGGCCAAGAAATGACAGCACTCGCCGGGGAGATGCGCGCGGTTCTTGCCGAGCAGGCTGCAAAGCCCGGCACCAAACCGCTTGGTCAACTGGCGACGGTTCGTACGATCATGATCGGCAGCCGGCCGGCAATCGCCAGCGCGCGTCCCATTCTGCCGAGCTCGGCCAGGATGCAGGTCGAAGCGGGCCAGGAGTTCATCGCCGTCTCGGTCAAGTTCATCGATGAAAAAGCCGCCGAAAGCATCGCCCATTATGCGCGCCTCGAAGGATTGCATTTCGCGTCGAAAAGTGAGGACGGGCGCGCTGAGGTGCCGGTCTCGTCACGAGACGGCGGCACGATCGGTTATCTCGTATGGTCTCCTATCCTGCCCGGATTCATGCTGCTTCAACAGATCGCACCGGCTGGGCTTGGCTGCCTGGCGCTGCTGATCGCTGTCGTGTTCTGGCTCGGGCGCGGTCTTCATCGCACGTCGCTGACCTTGCTGGACAGCCAGGCTGAGATCACCCATCACCGCTACCATCTGGAAGAAATGGTGGCCGATCGAACGGCAGAGATCGAAAGGCAGAGAGAGGAACTGGACCGGCTGCTGGTGCACGAACGCCAGGTCAATGCGCTCCAGCGCCAGTTCGTTGCCATGGCGTCGCACGAGTTTCGCACGCCACTCGCGATCATCGATGCCGCCGCCCAGCGGCTCTGCCGCTCGACCACCAATGTCAGTGGCGGTTACGTTCACGAAAAGGCGGGCGTGATCCGCAGCGCGGTGGTGCGCATGGTCGATCTGATGGAGAGCATCCTCGCCAGCGGCCGGCTCGAAACCGGACAGATCACACTGAAGCGGAGCGAAGGCGATCTGAAAGCGCTGCTCGTCGCCTGCTGCGACAGACAGCGCCACCTCAGCCGCTCGCATGTGCTCCATCTCGATGTCGAGTCGATGCCCGATCTGTTGACGTTCGACCGCAGCGCGATGGAACAGGTCTTCACCAACTTGATTTCGAACGCCGTCAAATATTCGCCCAACGCGCCGAACATTTATGTTCGTGCCCGGGTTGAGGAAAAGACGGTAGAGATCGCTATTGCCGACAGCGGCATCGGCATGGATTCGGATGATCTGCCGAAGCTGTTCCAACCCTATTATCGCGCTCGCAGTGCTACGGGCATTGCCGGAACCGGCATCGGCCTGAACGTCGTCAAGCAGGTCGTCGAATTGCATGGCGGTACCGTTGAGGTGACGAGCGAGCTCGGCAAGGGCACAACATTTATCATTCTTCTGCCAATAGAGTTTCTATTGTCGGATCAGCACGTCGCAGCTTAGGGAAAAGCTTATGGTTACAGTCCTGTGCATAGAAGATGAAGTCGAGATCCGGAACCTCCTCGTCGAGGAACTGAGCGAAGCCGGGTACAAGACGCTCGAGGCCTCGAACGGCGCCGAAGGGCTGGAAATGATCCTGTCGAAATGGCCCGATATCGTCATCAGCGATATTTCGATGCCGGTCATGGACGGACACCAGCTTCTGGCGGAAATTCAGATCAATCACCCCGAGCTCTCCAACATCCCCTTCATCCTGCTGACGGCGCTGACCGACCGGGAAAACACGCTTGCCGGTCTGCGCGGCGGAGCGGCGGACTATCTGACAAAGCCGCTCGACTTCGACCTGCTGCTCGCCAAGCTTGAAGGTTGCGTGACGCGGCTGGAAAATGACAAGGCGGTCAATCGGTCGTTTTGAGGAGTGGTTTGGGCGATGATGAAGAGTGTGCCGTGCGGCCCCTGGCCCGGCATCAACTGGCGCCTAACCTCTCCCCGTCATTCCTGTGCTTGTCACAGGAATCCAGCCACGGCGCGTCTGCGCCGTGAATGACTCCATGCAGCCTTCAAGAAAGTCTTCCGCGCCCAAGGACTTGGGCGCACTGGATTCCTGTGACAAGCACAGGAATGACGGAGGAGAGGTGGGTGCGAGATGACCACGGATGCCGCACGCTGCTGCCCGCAGCATCTCGGCCCAGTCCCCGCCTCACACTCCTTACCTCCCCAACACATCCCCCAGCATCTCGAACACTTTCGCATCTAGGGTCTGCGACACATTGAACCGCATGAAATTCGTCGCCGATTGCGACAGGCTGAAGGCATTTCCGGGAGCCAAAACGATTCTCTTTTCCAATGCGGCCCGCGCCACATCAGCGGCATCGACGCCATCGGGCAGGCGGCACCAGAGGAACATGCCGGCCTGCGGCTCCAGCCAGGGCACTATCCCCAGGCCCTTCAGCCTGGTCGAGACTTCGCTCATTGCCCGGGAGAGCCGCTGTCTCAGCGTCTCCACGTGTTTGCGATAGCTGCCGTCGCTCAAGACGTTCAGCACCAGCTCCGCCGTCAACCGGCCGCCGCCGAAGGAGGTGGCGATCTTGAGGTCGGTCAGGCCGTCGATCCATTCCGGTTTTGCGGCGACGAAACCGCAGCGGGCCGAGGCCGACAGGGTCTTCGAAAAGCTGCCAATGTGGACGACCCGTTCGAGGCCGTCGAAAGCGGCAAGGCGGGGGGCCGGCGCATGCTCGAAATCGGCAAAGATATCGTCCTCGATGATAGTGAGGTCGAATTGATCGGCGAGTTTCAGAAGCCGATGGGCCGTCACCGGGGAAAGCGTTGCGCCGGTGGGATTGTGGATGCCGGAGTTGGTGATGTAGAGCCGCGGCTGCTTCTCGGCGACGACTTGGGCAAATCGCTCGATATCGGGACCGGACGGCGTGTAGGGCACGCCGACAATCTTTGCCCGGTGGGCGCGCAGAAGCGCGTGGAAATTGAAATAGCAGGGGTCGTCGACCAGCACCGTGTCGCCGGGCTCGAGCAGGAAACGGCAGAGCAGATCGATTGCCTGGGTGCCGGAGTCGGCCAGCATGATCTGGTCGGGGGAGGCTTCGATCCCTCGTTCGCCCATGCGGCGGCAAATCAGCTGTCGCAGCTGCGGCAAGCCGAGCGGCGAGCCGTAATCGGCGAGCGCCGGTCCATCGGCGCGGGCAAGGGTTCTGAGCCCGCGGCGCATGCCTTCCCCCGGCAGCCAGGAGGGCGGCAGCCAGCCGCAGCCGGGCTTCAAGGCGGTTTCATCGGCCTCCAGCGATTGCCGGGATATCCAGAAGGGATCGACGGCGCGGTCGAGCTTCGGCCCGGCCTCGGCAAGCGCAAAGGGGGCTGCCTGGTTGGCGACGTAAAAACCCGAGCCCGGCCTTGCCAGGATCGCGCCTTCGGCGACGAGGCGCTCATAGGCGTCGACGACGGTCGAGGTCGACAGCTTCAATGTCGCTGCCAACCCCCGGACCGAAGGCAGCCTTGCACCGGGTGTGAGGCTGCGCCCCGCGATGCGCTGCCGGATCGTCGCGACGACCATCTCCACGCGCGTGCGTGCTTCGTCCATCTGTACTGCTTCCGCACCATAACAGTTTCGCGAAACCGTATCAGATTGTCACTGTCATGACTATCCGTATTGGCCGATAAGCGTGAAAGCAAAAAGGAGTGCAGCGCATCATGGAGCGCGAGATGGACCGCATGACGTCGGGATGGATCAATGGCTTTATCGGGGTGGTGATCTTCAGCGGATCGCTGCCGGCCACCCGTGTGGCGGTGATGCAGTTCGATCCGGTCTTCTTGACCGTGGCGCGTGCGGCGATCGCTGGCGTTCTGGCGCTTGGCCTGCTGATCGCTTTCAGAGAGAAGCGGCCGAGCCGGCGCGACATCCTCTCGCTTGCCATCGTCGCGCTCGGCGTCGTGGTCGGTTTTCCCCTGCTGACGGCGCTGGCGCTGCAGCACGTCACGTCAGCGCATTCCATCGTCTTCATCGGGCTGCTGCCGCTCTCGACGGCGGTCTTCGGCGTGATCCGCGGCGGCGAACGCCCGAAGCCGGCATTCTGGCTGTTCTCCATTCTCGGTAGCGCGCTGGTGGCGGGTTTCGCATTGATGCAGGGTCTGACCGCGTCGCCGGTCGGCGATCTTTTGATGCTGGCGGCGATCATCGTCTGCGGCCTCGGTTATGCCGAAGGCGGCCGGCTTTCGCGCACGTTCGGCGGATGGCAGGTGATTTCCTGGGCGCTGGTGCTGTCGCTGCCGGTCATGGTCGCGGTTGCGCTGTTCCATCGGCCGGCGAGTTTTGCCGGCATCGAAACGCCGGCGCTCGTCGGCCTTGCCTATGTCTCGCTGTTTTCGATGCTGATCGGCTTCATCTTCTGGTACCGCGGCCTGTCGCAAGGCGGCATCGCCGCCGTCGGCCAGCTGCAGCTGCTCCAGCCTTTCTTCGGCTTGGCGCTCGCCGCCACCCTGCTGCACGAACCCGTGACCTGGGCGATGCTCGCCGTGACGGTCGCCGTCATCCTGTGCGTCGTGGGTGCACGCAGGTTTGCGCGCTAGGGGAGAGTCCCGAAGCGGTCTCAGTCAGGTTTGATCGAAGGCTTCGGGCTGCAATTGCCCGATCCTCATCAGATGTTGCAGCGTGTATGACATCGACAGAGCATCGTCGAGCCCGTCATGCGCCCGTAGCGGAGGATGGTCGACGCCGAAATAGTCGGCCAGTTTGTTGCTAGGCGTCTTTGCCAAGTCCTCGATCGGCATGCCCGCAGCGATGAGAAGCTTGACGGCGTTGTCGAACCGATGGGCGGGGATGGAAGGTGGAATGCCTGCAATATAGCAACTGATGGCCATCATGTTCAGCTCATCCTTGCCCCACGACCAAAACCGGGCGCCGTCCGAGAAGCTGTCGACACCGGAAAGCGCATCCTGCAATGCCACGCCATGAGCATCGATGTCTTCTCCGGAAATGCTCGTCAGATCGGTGAAGTAAGGATCGAGCGGATATCTTTTGCCGAGGCGGTCGATGGGCCTGACATAAGACTTGTATGTATCCAGGATCGGATACTCTCCCTCGAGGCCGAACTTGACGGCGCCGATCATTGCAACGACGGGGTCGGGATCGTGGGCCGCGCACCAAAATCTGCGTTGCGAGCCTTCGAGGCAGAGAAATTCACAGTCGAATATGATGGCGGTCTTCATTGTCGGCATTCCCTCCAGGCTGGTAGCCGGCACGGAAATTCCCGCACCGGTCTATACGTCGGCGGTCACAAAGCCGCCGCTCAATCGTCAGCAAATGGCCCCGTTACCGCCGCACCGTGCCCTCTTAGAGGTTCCATCGTCGCGACCTCGCCAGCCCTTGAGCGGCTGAGCGATCGACCGAGGCGGTCTTGCTGCCGACAAATCATGCACGTGAAAAAGGAACGAATATGATCACTCGTTACACACCCGTCGCAACGATGACCGCTGCGGTCTTCAGCCTGCTTGCTTTCAGCCCGGCCTCCGCTGCTGAGATGGCCCAGGCACAACAGCAGCCGTCGGCACAAGCGCAGCCGCCGGCACAGGGTCAGGCGCCGATGCAGGGACAACCCGGCGGCAACGGTGCGCCCGCCGCCGTCAGCGATCAGAAAATCGAGGCCTTTGCCGTTGCCTATCTGCAGGTCGACAAGGTCCGGCAGGAATATTCGGCCAAGATCGGCGCGACGAAGGACGAGGCTGGCAAGCAGAAGCTGCAGGCAGAAGCCAAGAAGCAGATGGTCGACACCGTCGAAGCCTCGAACGGCATCTCCGTCGAGGAATACTCCTCGATCCTGACGGCCGCGCAGAGCGACCCGGCTCTGGCCAAGAAAGTGCTGGAAAAGATCGGCACGCCGCCGCCGGGGCAGCAGCAGCAATAGGCTTAAACCGAAACGACGGGGCGGGCGGGCTGAAAGTCCACTTCGCAAGCACTTCCCGCGCCCGCCCCAATTCTGATGCGGCCTACTTGGCGGGCACGACCAGCGCCTCGCCCTTGCGCACGATGTAGGTCGCCAGCTCCGAAGCCTCGCCGTTGCCGACGTTCTTTGCCGAGTGCACCACGCCCGACGGAATGAACAGGGACTGGCCGGCCTTGACCGTCACCCGCTGCCTGCCTTCGAGCTGATATTCCAGCGTTCCCTCGAGAACAAAGGCGATCTCTTCGCCAGGATGCGAATGCTTTGGCGCGAGAACGCCGGGAGCGAAATCGACGCGCACCTGAACGGCCTCATGGCCGGGCACGTCGATATCGTTTTTGATCAGATCGGTGCGTTGCAGCGGCTGTTCCGCATGCGCTGCCGTGGCGGCGCCCAGAGCGAGGGCGAGCGCCATAGCCTGGATCATTTTCATCGTGTCATCCTTCCTAAATTGACCTTTCCGGCTCGTTGGCCGCAAGGGCATTTCAGTCGATAATTGAACCGGGGATGTGTCGGGAAATCGGCATTTTTGTAAGCGAGTGTATCTAGGCAGCGGCGGCTCCGGGCTGTTCGGGTGGCGGGATTTTATCTTCTGTCCTGCCGTGCAAGCCCCCCTCTGGCCTGCCGGCCATCTCCCCCACAGGTGGGGAGATTGGCAAGTGGCTAAACCTTCCCGCCCGTCTACCGTTCGGCATGCTGTGACGCTTGTTGTTTTGGGAAGCCCTTGCGCCAGGCGATCTCCCCACCTGTGGGAGATGCCCGGCAGGGCAGAGGGGGGCTTGTAAGGTAGGACAATCCGGCCGATTCCCGTACCTCAAGCCGCCGACGTTGAGCCTCTAACCCCAGCCAGCGTCGCAATATCCGTCACACCACCCGATGACTCGAAGTCGAAGATCTTCTGGGTCACCAGCGCAGCCGCACCCCGGGCCCAGGAATTGTCCTCCCAGTCGGGCAGCAGCGGCGGCGCGGTCCTGAAGGTGCGGGCGGCCAGCGCCTCGCGCAGCGGCGTCAGGAAAGGGTCGCCGAGGGAGACGGCTTCGCCGCCGGCGACGATGACTTCGGGATCGGTGATGTTGACGAGATTGGCAAGGGCAGTGCCGATGCCGCGGCCGGAATCTCCGACAAGGGCGAGGGCGGTGGCGTCGCCTGATGCGAGCGCCTTGCGGAGATCGGGAAGACCGAGTTCGTCGCGGCCGATTGCCTCCCGCCAGCGCCGGAGCATCGAGATTTCGGAGTGATAGGCCATCAGACAGCCGCGCTTGCCGCATTCGCAGAGCCGGCCGTTCTCCTCGAAAAGCGTGTGGCCGAACTTGCCGGCAGCACCATTGGCGCCGCGATAGAGCTTGCCGTCGATGACAAGTGCACAGCTGATGCCGACGCCGACGGCCAGCACCGCCATGTTGCGGTGCTGGCGGCCGAGGCCGAAGAGCTGCTGGGCAATGGCATAGGCGTTGGTGTCGTCCTCCAGCCAGACCGGCACGTGGACGCGGGCCGCGACCAGCGCGGCGAGGGGGACGTTGTTCCAACTGAAGCGGTGGCTGCGCACGCAGGCTGTCTGCTCGTGATTGATGACACCGGGCATGGAGATGCCGATGCCGGCGAGCCGGGCGTCGGGCCGGCCGGCGAGCTTCACCAGTTCGGGCACGGTGGCCGCCAAGAGGTCGGCGACCTGATCAGGGTCGTGGCCGTTAAGGCTGACCCGCATGGCGGCGACCGGGTTGGTGGCAAGGTCGGTTGCCACGCACTCGACCGAATCCACCATGAGTTTGAAGCCGACGGCAAGCGCGTGTTCGTAGTTGATATCCACCGGGATCGGCCGGCGGCCCGTGAGGCCGGGCACGGTCTTGCCCTCGATGACGATGCCTTCCTCCAGAAGGTCGGTGACGACGAAGGTGACGGCGGCCGGACTTAAGCCGATGACGGTGGCGATATCGGCGCGGCTTCTCGGCCCCTCGCGCCTGAGAAGGTTAAGAATGAGGCGTCGGTTCATGGCTCTCGCCGTGGTCTGGTCGCCTTTTAACTTCACGATGCATTCCTTAATTTTGTAAATTAATTATTGCGGGCCGAAAAGATCTATGCATAAGTTCGGCCGCGGATCAACTCAGCCAAGCGGATTATCGCTGGAATTGCGGGTCGATCGCATGTGTTGAAGGCCTGGTCGGTCGTTTCATGGAGGAGGCGGCGGTCGGGAGATATCGATCGATCAACTGGGAGGAATTCAATGACATTTTTGAAGCAATTTCCGTCGACCACCCGCAGACGCTTCCTGAAGGGCGCGGGCCTGGTTTCCGCCGCGGCTGTTACCGGCAGCTTCCCGATCCCGGCGATCGCGCAGGCGCAGGAGGTGACGATGATCTCCGCCGAAAACAACGGTGCTGCGCTCGACGCGCTGAAGGCGATCGCCGCGGGCTTCAGCAAGGAAGCCGGGGTCAACGTCGTCATCAACAACATGGACCACGAGGCCCACAAGACGGCCATCCGCAACTATCTGGTGGCCGGTGCCCCTGACGTCTGCTCCTGGTTTTCGGGAAACCGCATGCGCGCCTTCGTCAAGCGCGGCCTGTTCGACGATATTTCCGATCTCTTCGAGAAGGAAAAGTACAAGGACGTGCTCGGTGCGACCGCAGGGGCCGTCACCGAAGACGGCAAGCAATATGGCCTTCCCACAGGCGGCACGCTCTGGGGCATGTTCTACCGCAAGGATGTGTTTGCCGAGCATGGCCTGACGGTGCCGACGACGGCGGAAGAGTTCATGGCCTATGGCGAAAAGTGCAAGGCGGCCGGCATCACACCGGTGGCGATGGGCACCAAGGAATTGTGGCCGGCGGCCGGCTGGTTCGACCAGATGAACCTGCGCATCAACGGACTCGACAAACACATGGCGCTGATGAACGGCGAGATGAGCTATCTCGACCCGTCGCTGACCCCAGTTTTCGACCAGTGGGAAGCGATGATTTCCAAGGAGTTCTTCACGGCGAACCATACCTCCTTCGGCTGGCAGGAGGCGGCGGCGCTCCTGGCGCAGAAGAAGGCCGGCATGATGAATTTGGGCGCCTTCCTGCGCTCGGCCTTCACTGCCGAGGACCTGCCGCAGCTCGCCTATGCGACCTTCCCGGTGCTCGACCCCAAGGTCGGCCACTTCGAGGAATTCTCGGTCAATTCGATCCACATTCCCGCCAAGGCCAAGAACAAGCAGGGCGCGCGCGAATTCCTCGCCTATTTCTACAAGCCCGAGAACCTGGCTGCCTATCTGGAGCCGGGCGGCAACGTGCCGCCGCGTCATGACCTGCCGCCGAGCAAGGACCCGCTGGTCAATGTCGCCGTCGAGGTCATGAAAACGGTGCAGGGCACGTCGCAATATTACGACCGCGACAGCGACCCCGATATGGCCCAGGCAGGCCTCGTCGGTTTCCAGGAGTTCATGGCCAAGCCCGACCGACGCAAGGCGATCCTCACGCGGCTCGAGGGGACGCGTAAGCGGATCTATAAGATTTAGAGTTCTCCTCCCGGAGACGCTGGGAGTGGGCCTGTGCCCGCTCCCGAGGGGCGGCGGTATACGCACCGCCGCTCCAAAATGTGGAGGTGTCCTCCACACCTTCCGGAGCAGGCATAGGCCAACTCCTGTCATAATTGAGGCTCCAGAGATGTTAATGCTATGGCGCCGCCAGCGTTGGTGGCTTACCCCGACTTTGCTCATCGCGCCGGCGATCGTGCTGTTTTCTACCGTCATCCTGCTATCGGCCGTCCGCAGCGTCTGGATCAGTCTGCACGACTGGGATGGGTTCGGCCCGATGGTCTGGATCGGCTTCGGCAATTACGTCGAGCTCTATAACGATCCGCAATTCTACGTGTCGCTTAAGAACAATCTGATCTGGCTCGTCATGTTCATGGCCGCGCCGCCGATCGGGCTTGCCATCGCGCTCCTGGTCAACCAGAAAATCCGCGGCATGCGCTTTCTGAAGTCGCTGTTCTTCATTCCGCTGGTGCTGGCCTCGGTCACCGTCGGCGTCGTGTTCACCTGGGTCTATACGCCGGAATTCGGGCTGCTGGCGCTGATCTTCAAGGCGTTCGGGGCGACGGCGCCAGCGGTGCTCTCTGATGAGCACTTCGTCACCTTCGCCATCGTCATCGCCGCCCTCTGGCCGCAGGTCACCTTCTGCATGGTGCTTTATCTCGCCGGCCTCAACAATCTCAGTGAAGAGCTGATCGGTGCGGGGCGCGTCGACGGGGCGAGGGGCTGGAACATGCTGTGGCACATCGTGCTGCCGCAACTGACCCAGGTGACCTTCATCGCCATCGCCGTCACGGTGGTCGGGGCGCTCCGCTCCTTCGACATGGTGTCGGTGATGACATCAGGCGGGCCGTTCGGCTCTTCCTCGGTTCTCGCCTACCAGATGTTCGAGCAGTCGATCTTCTCCTACCGCTTCGGTTACGGCGCGGCGATCGCCTCGGTGCTGTTCGTGATCATGGCCGTGTTCATCGTCTGGTACCTCACCCGCATCATCCGTACCGAAGAGAGGGGAGGCTGATGTATCCTCGTCCCATTCCCGAGGCCGCCGTCTGGCAGCGCCGCCTCTATGTGCTTACCGTCATCATCGTGCTGCTGCTCTGGCTCTGCCCGCTGTTTGCGATCATCCTCACCTCGTTCCGCTCGACCGAGGATGTCATGGGCGGCAATCTGTGGGGATGGCCGACCGGCATCGGCGTGATCGACAATTACACTGCGGTCTTCACCCAGACGCCGATGGCCCGTTATTTCCTCAACAGCCTGATCATCACCATTCCCTCGGTGATCGGCGTGCTGGCGCTCTCGACGCTCGCCGGCTACGTGCTGTCGCGTTACCGCTTTCGCGGCAACATGCTGATCTTCGCGCTGTTTGTCGGCGGCAATTTCCTGCCGCACCAGATCATGATGATCCCGGTGCGCGACCTGATGGTGCGGCTCGACCTGATCGATACGACGGCGGCGCTGATCATCTTCCATGTCGCCTTCCAGACCGGTTTTGCGACACTGTTCATGCGCAATTTCATCGCCGCACTGCCCGATGAACTGTTCCAGGCGGCCCGCGCCGAAGGCGCCTCTCCCTTCCAGACGCTCATCCATGTGGCGATCCCGCTGGTGCGGCCGGCGCTGGCCGCACTCGCCATCCTGATCTTCACCTTCATCTGGAACGACTATTTCTGGGCCGTGGTGCTGACCGTCAGCGATAGCGTCAAGCCGGTGACGGCAGGCCTTGCCAATCTGCGCGGCGAATGGGTCTCGGCCTGGAACCTGATTTCCGCAGGCACCATCGTCGTCGCCGTGCCGCCGGTGGTGATGTTCTTCCTGATGCAACGGCATTTCATCGCCGGCCTGACCATGGGGGCGGTGAAGGGATGAGTGCCGCATTTTTCGTTTCAACAAGAGAGGGCCAGGACATGACCAGTCTCGAACTTCGGCAGATCAACAAGAATTACGGCGCCTATCATGCGCTACGCGGCATCGACCTTTCGGTCGCGCAAGGCGAGTTCATCGTCATGGTCGGTCCATCAGGCTGCGGCAAATCCACGCTTTTGAAATCGATCGCCGGCCTGGAGGAGATTTCCTCCGGCCAGATCCTGATCAACGGCCGCGATGTCAGCAAGCAGGAACCGGGCGATCGCGGCATCGCCATGGTCTTCCAGTCCTATGCGCTCTATCCGCACATGACAGTGGCGGAGAACATGGGCTTCGGCCTGCGCATGGCCAAGCGCCCGAAGGCCGAGATCGAGGCGGCCGTGGCGCGCGCAGCCAAGATCCTCCGGATCACCGATCAGCTCGACAAGCGGCCGAAGCAGCTGTCCGGCGGCCAGCGGCAGCGCGTGGCGATCGGCCGGGCGATCACCCGCTCGCCCGAGGTCTTCCTGTTCGACGAGCCGCTGTCGAACCTCGATGCGGCGCTTAGAACCCAGATGCGCGTCGAGCTCAGCAGCCTGCATGCCGAGCTTGGCGCCACCATGGTCTATGTCACCCATGACCAGGTGGAGGCGATGACCATGGCAAGCCGGATCGTCGTCCTCAACCGGGGGGTGATCGAGCAGGTCGGCTCGCCATTGGAGCTTTACCGCAATCCCGACAATCTTTTCGTCGCCGGCTTCCTCGGCGCGCCACGGATGAATTTCCTCGGCGTCACCGTCGACGACGTGTCCGGCCGCAACGTGACGGTTTCGGCGCCCGGTCTCGTGCCGGTGACAGTGGAACTGGCGCAGGCGACGGCGCTGTCGAAAGGCACCAGCCTGACCCTCGGCGTTCGTCCGGAGACGATATCGATGGTCGCCGATGCCAGTCAGGGTGGGGCGATCGAAGGCCAGGTCCGGCTGGTCGAGCATCTCGGCCGCGAGACCATCCTCTATGTCGACGCCGGCAATATGCGGACCATCGCTTCGGAAAGCGGCACCGGCAACATCACGGTGCAGCTGAGTTACGTCGCGCCCTTTGCCGCCGAGCAGAAGGTGGCGCTGAAGCTCGACGCCAGCGAGCTCTATCTCTTTTCATCCGAAGGCGGCCGCACGATCAGCGCCCGCAAGACCATTCTCGACAGATAGGAAAGACCATCCCGTGTCCGACAAGACCCTCTCCGTATGGAACACCGTCAAGACCGACCGCTTCCTCGTCGGCGCCCCGCATTATCCCGAGCATGTCGATGAAAGCTATTGGGAGCGCGACGCCGAGCGTATGGCGAAGGCCGGCTTCAACACCGTCAGAATGGCCGAATTCGCCTGGCATATTCTCGAGCCGAAGCTCGGCGCCTTCGACTTCGATCTCTTCGACCGCGCCATCGCCATGCTCGGCCGCTACGGCATCGATACGATCCTATGCACCCCGACGGCGACGCCGCCGCGCTGGCTGACCGTGGCCCATCCCGAGGTCCTCCGGGTCGACGGCAAGGGCCGCCCGATGAGCCACGGTTCGCGCCAGCACTGCGACACGGCAAGCCCTGTCTTGCGTGAACACAGCCGGCGCATCACCAAGGCGATGGCCGAGCACTATCGCGACAATCCGCATGTCGTCGGATGGCAGACCGACAATGAGCTGAACACCAGCATGCCGGAGAGCTTTTCCGAGGCGACGCTCACCGAATTCCAGGCTTACCTTGCCGACACATACGGCGAGATCGGCAAGCTCAACCGCGCCTGGGGCGGCGATTTTTGGGCGACGGCCTATGATGGTTTCGACCAGGTGGTGCTGCCGATCGAATTCGGCCCGACCTTTCCAAGCCCCGGCCATCTGCAGGATTACCACCGCTTCCTCGCCTTCTCGACGGCGCGCTTCCAGCACGACCAGGTCGAGATCCTGCGCGCGGTGAAATCCGCCTGGTTCATCTTCCACAATCTCGGCGGCCTGCGGGATATCGATTTCCGCGGCCAGTTCAGCAAGGATCTCGATTTCGTCGGCTATGATATCTATCCGATGCTCTATGACGAGTTCCAGCGGCTCGGCAACCACGCCAAGGTGCAGGCGCTGCACCTCGATATCTGCCGCGGCTTCTCCGGCAACTACATCGTGCCCGAGCAGCAATCGGGCTTCGGCAGCCAGCCGGGCTTCTGCACGCTGACGCCGGAACCGGGCGAGCTACGCCGCATGGCGCTGTCTTCGGTCGCTCACGGCGCCGACGGCTTGATGTTCTTCCGCTGGCGTCCGGCCCATTTCGGCGCCGAGATCTACTGGATGGGCATCATCGACCATGACGATGTCGCCCGCCACCGCTATGAGGAAGCCAAGCGCTTCGCCACCGAGATGATTGCGCTGCAGCCGAAGATCCTCGGCACCTATGTGCGCATGGATGTCGGCATCGCCGGTTCGGATTTCGACAACCAGGAAGCTCACAAGACCTATCCGATCGGCCTGCCGAGCCCGCAGGACGATGCGATCCTGCTGCACCAGCATTGCTATGATCGCGGTATCGCCTGCGGCTTCATCCATCCCGAGGACGATCTTTCCAGGTTGAAGCTCTTCTATGTCCCCCATTGGGTGATGTGGAAGGACGAATGGACGGCGAAGCTCGAAGCCTTCGCGGCGGCGGGCGGCACCGTCGTCATCGGCGCCCGCACCGGCACCCGCAATGAAGACAACCACGTCATCCGCGAGACCGCCCCCGGCACCACCCTTTCGAAGCTGACTGGCGTGTGCGTCGAAGATTTCGGCCGTCTGACCGCGCCGGGCGCCAACGGCCTGTTCGACGTGATGGAGCGCTCGGGCGGGCTCGTCATCCCGCCGAACAAGCCGGCCGAATCCCATCGCCGCGAACGCCGCTTCAAGATCGGCAACCGCGAAATCACCGCCGGCCACTTCTATGAAAACCTCGCCGTCGACGGCGATGTCGAAGTGATCGCCGCCTGGTCCAACCGCTATGCCGAAGGCCAGGCGATGGCAACCTCCCGCAAGGTCGGCAAGGGGCAGGTGGTCTATCTCGGCACCTATCTCACGCCTGAACTGACCGAGGCGCTCACTGAACGCCTCTTTCCCCAGGCCGGGATCGAACCGCTGGTCGGCGGTCTGCCCGAAGGCGTGGAGGTGACGATGCGGATGAATGAGGAACGGCGGCTGCTCTTCGTGCAAAACTATACCGACCAGCCGGCGTCTATCGGCGGCGTGCCGGCCGGGCGGGACCTGCTGGATGGGGAGAAGCCGGTGACGGGTAGGCTGGATCTTGGAGGCTATGGCTGTGCGATTGTTGAGCTGGAGGGGTGAGGCCGTGGCGCACCGCCCGTCCTTCGAGGCCCCTGCGGGGCGCCTCAGGATGAGGCTCTATGGGGCGCTGGCGCGAGACGGTGTCGTAACAGTAGACGTAGCAAAACCACGGCATTCCACCACCTGTAATTGGGCGCGGCACTCTCCAACCTCCCTCATCGGACAGAGGTTTCGCAGCATGCGTTGCCCCGGCGTCCGTAAGCGATAGGCTTCGGGTAGTGGCGTCCATTATCCGACTGGTGTGCTCGCCGGATGGTGTGCCGGAGCCGCATGGGCAAGTGTGTGCTGGTAGGTCGGTCGAAGTTATCTGAATGGCGGCGCGGATAGAGGCAGGTGAAGCGGGAGGAATTGTCCACGGTATTTTGTCGTCGACGGTTTTTCACCCGGCATGTTGATAGGGGTAGCCTCATTGCTGCAAAGCGCACAACCGCGACAATTGCGATTGCGCCCAGTCGCGAGCGGTTTGTTGAGTATTTTCGAGACCAGACAGAAGGCCACCGATTTCTCCGCTGATTTGGATATCGGAATCCAAAATCCGACATGCGGCGGTATCAAGGGACACGGTAGCCAAAACGTCACTATCAAGCTGTGGCAACTGAATGAGGTCCTCAGAACCGGACTCACACGTCAACACTGCCCTTGCCGAAAGAGTACTGACACCACTCGGAAAAGTACAAATCTTCACCGAAACGAGCTGAAATCTGGCGGTTTGATTAGGGCCAATAGGAATCTGTTCGCACAATTGTAGCGTGGCAATTGATCGGGCGATCGCAGGCCACTCAGGGCGATCGAGTGGCGATCGGCATTCTGCGAACGCTGGCGCGTGAAACAAAACGGCGACGGCGAACGGAATACAAAGAGCCTTGATACCGTTCCCAAGCGATTTGCTCATTGTCGGTCCTTTGCGCAACGGCCTCAGGGTGCCCTGTTGTAAATCGTTATTAGGGTGGAATCGCGGCACCCCCGATGACGTCGTCTGGACCTTAATATCCTGGCCGACGGGAGGCGGTGGGGAGCCCTCTTGGTCACATTCCATTATCACATGAATGCCGCCCGCTTCCCGGCTTACAAAGACCTCTCCGGCGTCGACTTCACTACCAGCGAGATAAATGAAGCAACGGTGCGAGTTCATGGATGCGGCGCAGAATGTTGTGCTTATCGGCAGGCCCGGAACAGGCAAAACCCATGTTGCGACTGCCCTTGGCGTTCAGGCGAAAGGTCCGCTTCTTCTCCACGATCGAATTGGTCATCGCGCTTGAGCAGGAGAAGGTAAAGGGCAAGGCGGGGCCTTCGTCTCGGCCAAACCGGGATTGTAGTGGGAGCTTTCCCCTGGTGGGATCGTCCGATTGCGCATGCTTTGCGGCCGACAGCGGAAGCTTTTGGTCCCTGATGCTACCCTGTCACAGCTCCCTCATTGGCCGGTCTGGCAAGAGCGGCAAATTTAGCCAGCACGCCTGCGGTATATCGGGGTTTCGGTTGTTTCCATTCAGCACGCCGCCGCGAAATTTCTTCGTCCTGCAGATCGAGTTGCAGCAGCTTGCGATGCGCATCGATGGTAATCGGATCGCCTTCGCGAACCAGCGCAATCGTGCCTCCGACAAAAGCTTCCGGGGTGACGTGGCCGACGACCATGCCCCAGGTCCCGCCCGAGAATCGTCCGTCCGTGATCAGCCCCACGCTATCGCCAAGGCCCCGGCCGATGATCGCGGCTGTCGGGGCGAGCATTTCCGGCATGCCGGGACCACCCTTTGGCCCGAGGTAGCGGAGGACGAGTATATCGCCCGGCTTGATCTTGTCTGACAGAATGGCATCCATCGCCGATTGCTCGTCTTCGAATACGCGTGCCGGACCAGTGATCACCAGATTCTTCAGGCCAGTAATCTTGGCGACCGCCCCACCTTCCGCAAGATTGCCTTTGAGGATCGCGAGATGGCCTTCGCTATAGAGCGGCGCATCCAGGTTCCTTATGACATTCTGATCTACCTTCGGTTGGTCCGGCACCGTTTCCAGTTCTTCAGCGATCGTGCGACCAGTGATGGTCAGGCAGTCCCCATGCAGGAGCCCGGCATTGAGCAACAGTTTCAGCACCTGGGGAATGCCGCCCGCCTGATGCAGGTCTACCGCCATATATTTTCCGGACGGCTTGAGATCGCAGATAACTGGAACCTTGCGGCGGATGCGCTCGAAATCGTCCAGAGACCATTCGACCTCGGCCGCGTGGGCGATCGCCAGGTAGTGCAGAACGGCATTGGTGGAGCCGCCGGTTGCCATGATCAGGGCCACGGCATTCTCGATGGCACTGCGCGTGACGATGTTACGAGGCGTGATACCTTTCTTCACGGCCTCGACCAGCACTCTGGCCGACGAAGCTGCACTCTCGATCTTCTCGTGGTCCGGATTGGCCATGTTCGATGAATAGAGCAACGACATGCCCAGCGCCTCGAAAGACGAACTCATGGTATTGGCCGTAAACATACCCCCGCATGAACCTGTGGAGGGACAGGCATTGCGTTCAATCCCGTCAAAATCTTCCTGGCTCATTTTTCCGGCCATGAACGCACCGACCGCCTCGAAGGAAGACACCACGGAAAGCTTTTGTCCCTTCCATCTGCCCGGCTTGATCGTCCCGCCGTAAACATAGATGGCGGGAACATTTGCCCGAAGAATTCCCATCATCCCGCCTGGCATGTTCTTGTCGCAGCCACCGATGACGAGTACCCCGTCCATCCACTGGCCCTGAACGGCAGTCTCGACACAATCGGCAATCACCTCTCGGGACACCAGCGAGTACTTCATGCCCTCGGTGCCCATGGACATACCATCAGAAATCGTCGGGGTACCGAAAACCTGGGGATTGGCTCCTGCCGCCTTGATCGCCGCGATCGCCGCATCCGCCAATGGTTGCAGTCCTGCATTGCAAGGCGTGATCGTGGAGTGCCCGTTGGCAATGCCGATCATTGGTTTTTCGAAATCGGCTTTCTTATAGCCCAGCGCATAATACATGGCACGATTGGGTGAGCGAGCCACCCCTTCGGTAATATGCTTTGATCGATCATTGAAGGGCATCACATGCCTCCGGCCTCAGTCCACGCGAACTGACGAGACGCAATCATTACCATAAGATCGTATAGATCAGTTTTCCTTTCGGCGAGCCTGTAGGACTGTTTTGGGCCGACAGCGGAAATAATTTCCGCTTCGCGCCCTCATTTCGGCCGTTGGAGCATACCTTGCACCTGCCGCAACGCAGAGATTGTCTAGTTTCAAGATAACGGCATATTTGCGCCGCCGATAGCGGAAGTAAGCGTCGTCGCCTTCATGTCTCGGCGAAGCTGCTTAAATGTTTCGCAAAGCATCCTGTCTTCATTCTGGGCTATGGGCTCATCGCCACCTGAGCAAGGCGGTCCAGCGGAAAAGTCATGCGAGACTCGGGCTGGTTGACGCGTTTTGTGGAGCGACTGAAAAAGCATGGCACTGCGATCCAGACCGCCGTTCTCGCGCAGCGCATATCCGTTGATCAAGTCCTCGAACGCGTCGGGATTGTTCCCACTCGCTGTCACATCTCCGGCAGGCCGGCCTTTCGGAAACCGTCGACAAAGTGGTCTCGTACGGATGCATCGCGCAGCGGCTGGGAGCTCAGCCAATGGCCAATGGTGAAATGAGGGTGGGCGATCAGGAACAATTCGGCTTCTCGCCGCGCCTCCTCACGGTGGCCCAATTGCCCAAGCGTAGCCGCCAGGAATTTGCGTGAGTTGGTACGATACGTGTCTTTCCTGCGGAGTGTAGCGGTTGCCGCCTCATAATCACGCGCGGCGTATTGCGCCTGTCCAAGATGACAAAGATACCAGCAGGCTGGATAGGGATTGAGCCGCAGAGCTTTTTCGATCTGCGCCAGTCCGTCGGCAACCCTGCCGTCCAGCACGGAAATGTCCGACATGGCGGCCCAGGTGTCGGCGTGGTTGGGGTCCAGCTCCAGGGCCTTGGCGAAGGCGGCCTCTGATTCCTCCCATCGCCGCTCATAAGCCAAAATGGTCCCCAGAACGTAACGGCAGCCGGCATCGTTGGGATCCAGCTCGACCGCCTTCTGCGCTGACGTCGCCGCCATCCGGCGGTTGGGATCTTCGGGCTCGCCGAAATGAGCCCAGGCAAGCCAACGGTTATAGGCGAGCAGACCGAGCGCCTCGGCATATGATGGCTCGAGCTTAACCGCGCGCTGGAGCAGCATATAGGCCTCACGCTCAGTTTGCGGCGACTCTTCCGTCAGGAGGCGGGCGCGCACACACAGATCGTACGCCTCAAAGTTCTTCGGCCGATTGCGCGGCGTCGGGATGGTCAGCCGGCCGACGAGGGCTTCGACAATCTTGGCGTTAACTTCATCCTGTAACTCGAAAACATCTTCCAGCGTCCTGTCAAACCTCTCGGCCCACAAGTGCTGGCCGGCAAGCGTGTCGACCAATTGGGCATTGATGCGGACACGTCCCATGGCGCGTCTGGCGCTCCCCTCCAGGACATAGCGGACGCCGAGTTCCTGGGCGACCAGCTTTACGTCGACCGGCTTCCCCTTGTAGCCGTACACGGAATTGCGCGCGATGACGAACAGGCCAGCCGTACGGGAAAGGTCGGTGATCAGATCTTCGGTCAAGCCGTCGACGAAAGGCGCGTCCGCTTCATCCCCACTCATATTCGTGAACGGCAAGACAGCGATCGAGGGACATTCGGGCAGCGGCAATATGCTCTGCAGCGCATCCGGCCAATGCCACACGTGGATCGGGCGCGTCAGGTTCTTCAGGTAGCGTTCGCCTGCATCAAAGAACCGGTCGCTAATCTTGCCGACGATCTCGCCGTGAACATTGGCTGAAATGCAGATACCTCCTGGTGCGGCCTGCGTCTCCAAGCGCGCCGCGACATTGACGCCGTCGCCGAGGACGTCTGAACCATCGTCAATGACATCTCCTAGATTGACGCCTACACGCAAAAGTAGGCGTCGATCTCCGGAAGCCTCGACAGTCGTGGTGGCCCGTTGCATTTCCAGCGCGGCTTCGACTGCGTCCACCGCGCTACCGAATTCGATTAGGAAGCCGTCGCCCATGACCTTGAAGATGCGACCGTTGTGGCGCGTCACAGCCGGCTCGATAACGCCAGAACGGAGTTCTTTGAGGTTCGCCAGCGTTGCGACTTCATCGGCCTCCATCAGGCGTGAATATCCCACCACATCGGCAACGACGATGGCAGCGAGACGACGCTGAAGAAATTGATCCGTCATGTGAGGACAAGCCCAACCACCAAATTAGCAAGTTATTGTTCAACTGCGGGTGAGTCAACAAGCCGTAAGAGGTAATGTCCAGGCGATCTCCACCTCCATCGAGCCGTCATCCTTCTTTGTGACCGACGGCGTCGCGGCGGACGACACAGAAATGAGTATCCACGGAAAGGGACGGTTCTTGAACGTCTGGTGATGGGCGGCGAGCGGTCGCATCGACTCGCGACGACAGAGTAGTAGGCAGGGAGGGAGCGCCCCACTATCGCGCAGAAGCCTTAGAGAGCGGGCTTTCTGGGATGATAGAGTGGACAATGTCCCCTAGTTGCCCCAGCCAATTTGGAACCGATCAAATCGAATCTCGCTCAACGGTTGGTTGGAGGGGCCCAGCTTTACCGAACGAAGAACGAGATGAAGCTCGGGGGAATAGTATTGTTCGAAAATGATCGGCGGCAATTCCGTCAGTTCCAGACGGCTGTTGATGGCCCAGACTTTGTAGGAACAAGATGCAATCGTTTCCTCTCCCAAGCCGTCGAACCTCATGAAAGTCGTGCCCGAAACGGATTTTTTGCCATTGATGAAAAGCGTGGTGTCGGATTGCCAGTTCTTCTTCTGCGGTAGATCGTCTAACGCAATCGCATTCGCGTATTTCAGCTCATGCGTCCCGCTGGCACTCACTCTCTTTTCGACGAGCAAGGGGTGCAAATATACAGCCGAGACCGGCTGCAACGAACCGTCGCGCTCCATCAGCCGTTGTTCGGTGAGACCCGGGCCGTCCGGCTTGTAGAATACGGAATAGAAAGGCGCCTCTCTGGTCAGCAGGACGCCCTGTTTGGTCTCATTGGCGGTTAAGCAATTGCCAAAGGCTGGTACCGCCAATGTTATTCCAACCAGTAGCGATAAACTTCTTAGCAAGATCGACATCCTAGATTCCCCTCATCCAACTCCGTATCATGGTGCTTGGGTGAAATTGGGGAAATCTAGTCTAAGTCGTCGGCCCGGGGCTCGCCCACAGCCTGACCGAACTTGACCTGATGACCTGCCATGAGAATTCGCTTGACGATTCGAACGCCTTCGCGCCGCATGCCAATACCTGCACCGAAAACATGGTGGCCTGGTTTGATACGATCACCAGCATAGAAAACACCGGCGCGACCGAAACCAACGGCGCCGACTGGGCCGCGGCAATCAAGGCGAACAACAACCAGCACCCCGATCACGATACCAGCTCATGGGCGGTGAGGGGACGTGACGACTGAGTCCAGTTCCGGCGGCTGCCGGTGCGGTGCTGGCGTTGCCGCGAAAAGCCGTCGTGCCGGGAGCAACGACAGCAACGACTTACTTTCAAGACGCTACACGGAGGGTGCCTGACGAACTGCTTTTCAGCCGCCTCGTGCCTCGACGCAGTTCGTCAGCTTCCGGCCTATAACGTTGAAAAATTTGTAGTTGGTTGTCCGGTTTTAAGCGATCATCCGCAAGCGCCGGCTCTCGCGTCCTTGTCAAATATGTATCGTCCTGAGGTTTCGTCAGCGCAGCGGTCAATATGATCGTTGGCGTCAAACAGTCCCTTCACGATCATACAAACGCTAACGAGCACGCCAAATCCTACTGCCGCTGCAATATATTTAAAAGCTCGGCGCATTTTGTTCCCGATGCACATCGCTGTCAGCGCGAAACGATATCTAAGTGCAGGCGGATCGCGCAAGCTCTCGCTTAGGCTGTGCACATCCTCCTGCGCCCGCGATGACTGCGCGGCATCCTCCCGCGCCCTCATGCTGAGGTGCGCAGCCCGCAGGGCGGAGCCTCGAAGCACGCCGCGACGCTGCTTCTTGCATTTGCCCAAGCTTGACGTTTGCAGGCTCTCCAGCGAGTTCCTAAAGCTGACGTGCTGCAGACTGGCGCAGTTGAGCAGTATCCTGGCCTCCTTCGGAGGCCGAGTTGAGGTTGGCGCCGGCACTTGTCACCGCTTCACAAACCGATAGGCGAAGCGATCGGTCTCGCCCTTGATCGAGGGATCGAGACGCATTCGCTCTCGGCTATTTCACAAGTCTGCTTAAATCCGCTTCGCAGCTCGAAGGCTGCAATCGCCACTGTGGAGCAAGCCAGCAGCAATGAAATCCAGGTCCGAAATCCTCTGCGCATGATGCATGCAGATATGAGCATTGCTGCACACGGTGTTATTGTGATCAACGCCAGCGACGTCATCTGCCGCCTTTCACATCCTGATTTGAGGTCTGCAATATCGCCAGATGCATCTATGGGCACAAGCGTATTTCAGCACGCATGTCCGTTTGAGGTTGCTGTGACTCGGGGGTGAGAAGCTCGAACGTTACGATGAGCACTTCGATCCCCACCGCACCAATTCATTCACCATACCCAGACACCCACCGTAAACGCTAACCTCACAACCCACCGAACAACCCGCCCGAACAGCCTCATTTGCCACCCATCCGCCCTACCCATTTCAACCTTCAATAAGCGCCCACTGCTTAACGTGCCCCTCAAATCGAGGGCCTATTCCATGTTTACCGTTCTGACGTGCATCACCGAGCAGCATGATCTCACGCTGGTCGGGCTTGCGGGTTTGATCTGCTTTCTCGCAAGCCATTGCACGCTCGTTCTGCTCAATCGGGCGACATTGTCCGAGGGCGCGGTTCGCTGGGTGTGGCTGGTGACGGCGGGGGCGGCGGGCGGTTTTGGCATCTGGGCCACATTTCATCGCCATGCTGGCATACGATTCCGGCGTCGTCGTCGGTTACCATGCCGGATTGACGCTGGTCTCGCTGCTGGTCGCGATCGTGGCGACGACGGCGGCGGTTGCCGCCAAGATCGCCTATGACAGATGGGTGGCGAACGTCCTGGCGGGCGTGCTCTTCGGCGTGGGTATCTGGTCTATGCATTTCACCGGCATGCTGGCCATCGAATTCCCCGGTGAGATCTCGTGGAATGCGGGCTACGTGACGGCCTCGGTCGTTCTCGGCGTTGCCTTTTCGATCGCTGCCTTTCGATTTGCCGGCCGGAGCGGCCGGTCGACTTTCGGCAGGCTGGTGCCGACGGTTTTGCTGACGCTCGGCGTCGTCGCCCTGCATTTCACCGCAATGGCAGGGGTGACGGTCATTCCGGGCATCACCGCGCTCGATCCCGCCACGCTTCTTTCACCGGCACTGATGGCGGTGACGATCGCCGCCGTCACTTTTTCGCTGCTGGCGGCCGGGTTTGCGGCCGCCATTTTCGCCGTGCGTTGGCAGGCCAAGACCGCCAGGGCGGAGCGCAACTTCAAGCTCCTGGTGCAGGGGGTGACCGATTACGCGATCTATATGCTCGATCCGGATGGAAAGGTCAGCAATTGGAATGCCGGCGCCGAGCGCGCCAAGGGCTATAGAGCCGATGAGATCGTCGGCAAGGATTTCTCATTGTTCTATTCGGAGGAAGACCGCCGCAAAGGCCTGCCGCAGCAGGCGCTTCAGACCGCCCGCACTGAAGGTAAGTTCGAGGCCCAGGGGTGGCGTTATCGCAAGGAGGGCTCCTCCTTCTGGGCTCATGTCGTCATTGACGCGATCTATGACGAGACCGGCCAACTGATCGGCTATGTGAAGATTACCAAGGACACCAGCAAGCAGAAGGCGGATGCCGACCGGATCGAGGAGATCACCCGCAATCTCGACGTCGCGCTCGAGAATATGGGGCAAGGCATCTGCATGTTCGACAGGGACGAGCGCCTGGTGCTTTGCAACAAGCGCTATCTCGAGATCTTCCGGTTTCCCGAAGGATCGGTGCGTCCCGGCATGGGCTACCGACAGATCGTCGACGTCGGCTATTCCGCCCATGCGGAGGATGCCGCAGAGGCATCCGTGCAGGCCGAGGCGCATTATATCAGGAACATGGCACTGATCAGATCAGGCGCCGGCAGCGCGGTTCACAAATATCCGAGCGGCATATCCATCCAGCAGAACGTCAACATGCTGCCCAATGGCGGCTGGGTCGTCACCTTCGAAGACATCACCGATCGCCTGAAATCCGAGGAGCAGGTCGCCTTCCTTGCCAAGCATGACGGCCTGACCGGCATGCCGAACCGGCTGCAGTTCGGCGAGAGCGTCTCTGAGGAAATGATGATCGCCGACCGGGTGAGGGGCAACGTCGCCGTCATCGGCATCGACCTCGACAAGTTCAAGGAGATCAACGATCAGCACGGGCACGGCACCGGCGACAAGGTGCTCGTCGAGCTGGCGCGGCGTCTCGACGAGGCGCGGCAGGAGGGCGAGTTCATCGCCCGGTTCGGAGGAGACGAGTTCGCCGCGACCAAGCGCTTCGATGAGCTGAGCGCCCTGTACGATTTCATCGCGCGGCTGGAAGGCGCGCTCGCGGGGACGGTTTCCATCGACGGCTTCGAGATCAAGACCGGCGCCAGCCTCGGCGTGGCGATCTATCCGAGCGACGCCGCAAGCGTCGACGGGCTTCTCGCCAATGCCGACCTTGCGATGTACCGCGCCAAACAATCCTTGCTGCAGAGGGTCTGCTTCTACGAGGCTGCCATGGACGAGCATGCGCGCCGCCGCCGCTCGCTCGCCAAGGACCTCTGGGCCTCGATTGATCGCAGCCAGCTGCATCTGCACTATCAGGTGCAGAAATCGGTGCGAACGGGCGAGATCACCGGCTACGAGGTTCTGCTGCGCTGGCGGCATCACGAACGCGGCAACATCCCGCCGATGGATTTCATCGGCCTGGCCGAGGAATGCGGCGCGATCCTGCCGATCGGCGAATGGGTGCTGCGGGAAGCGTGCCGGGAGGCGGCGAGCTGGAACAACAGCTACAAAATCGCCGTCAACCTGTCGCCGATCCAGCTCGGCCATTCCGATATGGCGGCCGTCATATCAGACATCCTCTCGGAAACCGGTCTGAATGCCCGGCGTCTCGAAATCGAAATCACCGAAAGCTCGATCATCGTCGACAAGGACAAGGCCTTGCGGACGATGCGGCAGATCAAGGCGCTCGGCGTGTCGATCGCAATCGACGACTTCGGCACCGGCTATTCGTCGCTGGAGACGCTACGCTCCTTTCCCTTCGACAAGATCAAACTCGACAAGAGCTTCATGGCCGAGGTCGAAACCAGCCCCCAGTCAAAGGCGATCGTCAGAGCCATCCTGGCACTCGGCCGCAGCCTGGAGGTGCCGGTGGCGGCCGAAGGCGTGGAAACGCAGGCGCAGCTCGACACGCTCTTGGAAGAACAGTGCGACGAGGCGCAGGGTTATTTACTCGGAAAGCCCCAGGCGATGGGCGAGCCGGCGGTTGAGAGGGCGGCTTGAAGCGGCGTCCGGAGGGACAGGATTTTGGGTTTGACAGACGCCTGTCCGGTTCGCACCGATAACTGCCTCTCACCCTAACCCTCTCCCCGTAAACGGGGCGAGGGGACGTGCCCTGCGAGAGGTGGGAGGGGAACTGAGAGGCCCCTTCGCCCCGTTTACGGGGGTCCGAAGGGACGGGTCGAGACGCGTGGCTCGACCCCGGTCGGTGGCGGCAGCCGGATGAGGGGCAGCCCTCGCGGAGGTCTCAGACCGTGTTCTACACCCGAAATTGCTCAAAAAAATAGAGCATTTCCGCTACTTAGACAAAGACGGAAATGCTCTCGTAGTTTAGTGCGGAGCGCCACCACTGGGCGCTTCGCACCGCCTGCACCTCACTAGCGGCTATTCATCGAGAGTCGCCGGAGCGGCGTTCTCAAGCGAGGTGCGGATTTGATCGATCTTTCCATTCGCGTCGCCAACACCGAGAATGGTCTTGGCTTCGTCCAGAACGGCGGGGCTGACCTGACCGGTTTTCGTTGCCGAAGCCAATGCATCCTCGAGCGCCTCATCCCCCAACAAAGGGTCATCGGCTGCGGGCTCGATTCCATTGTCGAGTTCATACTGGGCATAAGCCACGGCATAGGCCGAAATGGCAGTCATGCGTGGGTCCGATGTGTGCATCAACGCCCTGTAGTTCCGCTTCAAGGAGTTAAGGCCTGCAAGCTGCGCCGACAGGTTCTTTTCTTTGGTGCTGGTTTTAGTCTCGCCTGCTTTCGCGGACTTGGACGTGCCCGCCGCCTCGCCAGATTTGCCTCTCACGCCTTGAGAGTTGGAGTTGCCGTGGGTCGAACCGCTGCCTTGGTTGCCGCTGCCATGGCTGCCGCTGTTTCCATTGCCGCCGCCATGACCGCCGCCATTGCCTCCGCCATTTCCACCACCATTGCCGCCGCCGTTTCCGCCGTCCTTTGCCAGTGCGGCCGAGTCGAGCCCGGCAATCGTTAACGGGCTTGCTGCAAGCGCCAGCGAAAGCACGGCCAGGGACGCTAAGGTTGCTATCCGCATCGTTGTTCTCCGTATCAGACCGTCAGGAGCCGTGCAGGGCACGACGTGAGCAGATATGAAAGATTAGACGGTGATCGCGCATCGCACATCGGACCGAGGTCCAGTGCATAGCCCCGGCTATGGTCCTACACGGCCTGAATTGCTTAACGTTTCGTTTCTTTGCTGTCCTGGCCGCTATAGTCTGTAGGGACATCGCCAATGGCCCGATGAGATCAAGGCAAGGACTGCCTCGGGGGGCCTGCGTCCGGGCGTGACGGTGCAAGATGTGGCTGATCGCTACGGCCTGAAGCCGAACCACCACCTGTCATCGTGGCGAACGCTGGCGTGCTAGCGGCCATCGTCGCGGCCAATCTGGTGGTTCGAAACGAGGATCGAGAGGGAAAGGAGGTATGTGCTACACCGTACCCGATGTTGTCGGCCCACGTTGTCTTCTGTCGCTTGATCTTTGATCGACATTCCATGGACGAGTGACAAGGAGTTTCTCCATGAGACTACGTTGGAGGTTCTAACGACGCGGCGGAGCCGACGTGAGGTGCATCGCCAATGGCCGGATGAGGTCAAGGCGCGGATTGTGTCAGAGCTTGCGACCGGGGCAACCCAAGGAGATAGGGGATGGGATGAACCATCAACGTATGCGGTTAGGCCCGCCAATGGAACGCGTGTCAGCCATCGGCAGTTGAGACTTCCGACGCGTTTAGCTCGGCAGGTATTCATGGCTCCATGAGACGCTGGCCGATCCCGACGTGATCAACATCTCTATCTCGCTTTCGCTGTAGCCCACCTCCGACAATACCTTTGCCGTCGACGCTCCGTATTTTTCGGCGGGAGCCAACGAAGTTACCGTCGCCTGCGTCGACCTCACGGCGAGCGGATCAAGTTGTGTCACTGTGTGACCGCTGGGATGATCGGGGAAGATCGAGAACGAATAACTGCCGCGGTCCGTCCCCGGCGTGCCGTCGGCAACGCGCGCACTGCGGCTCCGGATGCTCTCGATATTATCGCAGAGCGATACGCCGATGCCAGCGGCGATAAGGCGCTGATGCCAGGTTTCGGCGGGTCGGGTGGCGAACGCATCGGTCAGATAAGTCTCACGGTCGCCTGGAGCCAGCAGAGGCAAGCGCGTCAATCCCTGTACGCCCGAGAACCCGGGGAGGTCGTCTTCAGTTGCGGCCAAGAGAATCGAGCCGCCATCCTGCGTCTCGTAGACCCGCGCGAGCGCATTGAACCCTCTCGTCGCGCGTCCTGAAGGCTCGTCGAACGGCCTGCGGCCCTCATAGTCATAGCAGAATGGAATCTGCGCCAAACCCGTCAGTGCTGAAAGCGAAGTCCTGGGACGTCCGATGACGCCGGTTCTTGACTTCTGGTAGAGCGCTGCGGCCACGCCGAGCGCTGCACCAAAGCCGCACATGACATCGATCGTGCCGACATGAGCGTGTTCCTCGGGCGTCTGCATCGAACCGCCGAACCGCAGCATGATGCCGGTTGCTGCCTGCACTAGGTCGTCATAGCCGAGATAGTTGGTGCGCGGTCCGGTGCGGACGCCGCCGAAGCAATCGAGCTGGCAGAAGATCGCCTGTGGATTGA
The DNA here is from genome assembly GCF_019685025.1 of Rhizobium sp. NZLR8. Taxonomy (NCBI): domain Bacteria; kingdom Pseudomonadati; phylum Pseudomonadota; class Alphaproteobacteria; order Hyphomicrobiales; family Rhizobiaceae; genus Rhizobium; species Rhizobium sp. NZLR8. The sequence continues at coordinate 439,174 of NZ_JABDVY010000004.1, forward strand.
GGGCCTTCAAGCCCTCAACGTCGAGGCCCATGGCATTGACCTGCCGGTCGGTCGCGTTCCAGACGACGACGTCTACGGACTTCACCAGCTTTTCGAAAGCGACCCGTCCATCAGGCGAGCTGATATTCAGCAGTGCGGATTGTTTGCCGCGCATATGCGACATGCCGAAGATCACCGTGTTCCAGCAGTCGTAGAGTGGCTTGGCCGGATCGATCTTGATGACCTCCGCGCCGAAGCGGGCGAGATAGGCGACAGAATGCGGTCCGGCGATGACGTTGCAAAGATCGAGGACTTTGACGCCATCCAGCCATCCGCCAGCAGGACCTACTGCCGGCAAAGGCAATTCTGGGGCCTTTATCGTCCGCAGTTTTGCCAATGCGTCGGCAACGCTTCCCCAGGCGCGCGGCGCTGGGCTGAGCATGGCCTCGGCGCTTTCCTGCAGCCAGGCCATCGGTCCCGGCTGGGTCATGCTGCCAAGAACGGGGTCTTCGACCTCGATCATCAGTCCCGCCGCCTTGGCATGGTCGTCGGCGATCCATTCCTGCAGCCATCGCTGCGGCGCACCGGGGAACAGGCCCTCACCGAACACGCGCTCCCATTCGGCTGAAGTCTTTGTCAGGAAGATTTGCTTCATTCGGCCGGCGATCTTGTCGGCCCAGAATTTTGGCAATGGATAGACACCGAGCGAGACGTCGGATGACCATGCGGCGACGGGGAGATAGGTATCCTCTTCCTCGTGAAGTCCTTCCTCGACCAGTTCGTCATAGATGCCAAGCGTCTGCAGGCAGCGCTTGGCGTGGTTCTTGTGGCTCGGGCAAACGACGTAGAACATCCGGCCATCGCTGCACAGGAAGCTGCGATAGAACGGATCGAGGAATTCCTGAAGGTCGTCATAGGACATGTCCATCGGCAGGCCTTCGGTGCGGCGGCGCTCGATCTCCTGTTCGCGCTGGGTCTGGTAGCGCACAGGGTAATCGTCGATCTTGATCGAATTATAGGACAGGCCCTCCATGACTGCGGCGGCGAGCGGAACCTCGATGTGATCGCCATGGCCGGTCTTCTCGCGCGACTGCAGGGCAAAGACCGCGGCGGAAGCCGCCAGCATGGTGCCGTAGGCGGATGCCAGCGGCAGGGGCGAAAAGGACGGATTGATACCCATCAGTACTCGGTTCAGGCCCATGTCGGTGAAGACGCCGGAAGAAGCGGCAATGACGGTCTCAAAGGCCCGCCAGTCGCGGCGCAACCGATCGTTCGAAGCAAAGCCGGGGATAGAGACGCTGATCATTTCCGGCCGGGCCGCGCGCAACGCTTCGAAGTCGATGCCGAGCCGGGCCAAGACGCCCGGCCGGAAATTCTCGATGACGATGTCGGCCTCGGCGACCAACGCATTGGCCTCTTCGGCTCCAGCCTTGGTCTTCAGGTCGATCGCCACGATCAGCTTGTTGCGGTTGAGGATCGCGTTGGCCGGATTGTCCCAGAGCGGACCCGATGGTGGATCGATATGCACGACGGTCGCACCGAGATCGCCAAGGATCATGGCAACGGCCGGGCCGGCGATATACTGGCCGAAGTCAACGACCCGAACGCCCGAGAGCGGCAATGCGGAACGCGAAATCGATGTCATTGTGTGATCCTCCGAAATGCTCTTGTTCTTAGGCGTGCTTTTGCGCGTCGCTGATGATCCAACCGGCTGCCTTCTCGGCGATCATCATCGTCGGGGCGCTGGTATTTCCGCTGGTGATGGTCGGCATCACGCTGGCATCGACGACCCTGAGGCCATCGATACCCCGGACGCGCAGCCGGCTGTCGACCACGGCCATATTATCGTCATCGCGGCCCATTCTCGCGGTCCCGACGGGATGAAAGATGGTGTTGGCAATGTCGCCGGCCAGCTTTGCCAGATCGCCATCGCTCTGGAATTCGACCCCCGGCTTCCACTCGACAGGCTGGTATTTCGCAAGCGCCGGCTGGCTGACGATCGACCTGATCTGGCGGATACTGTCTGCGGCGATCCTGCGGTCCTCATCCGTGCTCAGATAGTTCGGTGCGATCGCAGGCGCTTCACCACGGCGATTGGAACGGACCTGAACACTGCCGCGACTTGAAGGATTGAGATTGCAGACACTTGCCGTGAACGCCGGAACCGCATGCAAGGGTTCGCCGAAGGCGTCGAGGCTGAGCGGCTGAACGTGATATTCGAGATTGGCATGCGCTCGGCCGGCGTCGGAGCGCGTGAAAGCCCCGAGTTGTGAGGGCGACATGCTCATTGGTCCGCTGCGCTTGATGGCATATTCAAGACCGATCCTGGCCTTGCCGATCAGGCTGTTTGCCAGCGTGTTCAGCGTCTTTACGTCACTGACCTTGAACACGGCGCGGATTTGCAGGTGGTCCTGCAGGTTCTGGCCGACGCCGGGGAGATCGTGTTTGACTTCGATGTCTGCCGCCTTCAGCACTTCCGCCGGACCGATGCCTGACAACTGCATGATCTGCGGCGTGCCGATAGCCCCGGCCGAGAGGATGACTTCGCGCTCGGCCCGAACGGACATGCGTTGGTTCCGGCGATAGAGAGATAGGCCGACGCAACGTTTGCGCCCATCGGGAGCCGTCTCGACGATCAGCTTGTCGACTTCGGCTTCTGTCCAGATCGACAGGTTGCGGCGATTGCGGATCGGGCGAAGAAAAGCCTTCGACGTATTCCAGCGCCATCCGGATTTCTGGTTGACCTCGAAATAGCCGACGCCTTCATTGTCGCCGCTGTTGAAGTCGGACGAACGTGGGATGCCAGCCTGCACCGCTGCGTCGGCGAAGGATTCGAGGATGTCCCATCTGAGACGTTGCTTCTCGATCCGCCATTCGCCACCATGGCCATGCATGTCGGAAAATTGGCTATTGTCACCCGTGACAGGATCAGCACCTCCATCGAGGCGGTAATGGTCCTCGTGCGCCTTGAAATCCGGCAGCGATTTTTCCCAGGACCATTCGCTGTCACCCGTTTGAGCGGCCCAGCTATCATAATCGCGCGACTGGCCGCGCATGTAGATCATGCCGTTGATCGACGAGCAGCCCCCGAGCGTTTTGCCGCGCGGATAACGCAGGGAACGCCCGTTGAGGCCGGCTTCCGGTTCGGTCTTGTAGAGCCAATCGGTGCGCGGATTGCCGATGCAATAGAGATAGCCGACGGGGATGTGAATCCAGGGGTAGTTGTCCTTCTTCCCTGCCTCGATGAGCAGCACGCGCTTGGAAAGGTCGCGGCTCAGCCGATTGGCCAGCAGGCACCCGGCCGAGCCAGCGCCGACGATGATGTAATCGTAGATGTGTGCATCTGTCGGGGAGCCGGTGGTCATCACGCCAGCGTCCCCGCAGAGCCGAATGGAACGGCGCTCAGATTATAAGCTGGATCATATTCCTTGGACATGATCATCCTCCTGGCAGCATATAAACGTTGTCCAAAGGCACAATCCAATGATAAATGCGACAATCAATTATAAGAGAATTTTATATGGCGGATCATCTGGACCTGAAGCTGCTGCGCGCATTCGTCACTGTTGCCCGGGAAGGCAACGTCACCCGCGCCGCGGAGCTTCTGCATCTCACACAGCCGGCGATTAGCCTCCAGTTGAAGCGCCTTGCTGACGATGTCGGGCTGACGTTATTCCGGCGAACGGCGAGCGGGCTCGAACTGACACGCGATGGCGCGTTGCTCGCCACCAAAGGGGAGCAGGTTATCGCCTCGGTCATGGAGTTCAGCCAGACCGCCAGGCACCTCACGGCGCAACTTCGCGGCAAGCTCAGGATCGGCACGATCATCGATCCGGAATTTACCCGTCTTGGTGCATTCCTGCAGGCATTGGTCGAAAGCGGCCCGGGAATTGAAACCGAGCTTCGCCAGGGAATGAGTGGAGAAGTGGCGATCGGTTTGAAACGCAACGAGCTGGATGTCGGGTTTTTCCTTGGTGATCTCGATGACTACGGATCAAGCACCCAGGTCCAGGATGCGGCGTCTGACGCGCAGTTCTTCATCCGTCCAATTTCGCATCTGACCTATCGTGTCGTGGCACCGCCGGCCTTTGCCAGCCTCGTCGCAGGGAAGGACTGGAAGGAGCTTGCCGAACTGCCGTGGATCGGCACGCCGCCGGCATCGGTTCACCACCGACTGCTGGCCAAGAAGCTCGGCAGCCTCAATCTCAAGCAGAATGTCGTCGCGCTAGTTGACCAGGAGACTTCGATGCTGGCCATGGTGCGAACGGGCCTGGGTCTCAGCTTGTGCCGCGAATCCATCGCCCTCGATGAGCGACAGACCAACGGCCTGGTCATTGCCGACAGGGTCGAGCTGCAGACCACTTTGGGCTTCGCATGCCTGCTCCCGCGTCGTTCCGACCCGAACGTCGCGCTCGCATTCGATATGATGGATCGCCTCTGGCGGAGTGACCTGTAGCTGCCGTTGGAGAGAGCCCTAAGTTCGCAATTGGCGCAAACCCGCCGTCCCCCTGGGAGGGGCAACCTTCGAAATAACAAAGCATGTGGTCAAGGTGCGAGCACGACAGCGCCTACGCTACACCCAATGAGCGGAGGATTGGGCGTGGATGCCACCTCTTCCTCCCTCGGCTCAATTCACGCCAAGCGCAAATCGAGAAGCGGATGCAGCTTTTTGAGATTCGGGCCGGACATTCGGCTGGCCTATTATTGGGCACACGCGTCGCAAACTGGTGATCACCCGCACGGGACTTGCGCCGATTGCGGAGCAAGGGGTGAAGAGGATCGGTCAGCCTTCAGAAGTGAACCTCGATAACCTCTGGAGGTTCTTTAGTGAAATCCGAATATCGTATCCAACGAGGGTTGACCCTAAATATCACCGCACCCTTCTCGACAAATTCTCTCTCAACTGGAACGCTTTTAAGATGCGCTTCCTGGTATCTCTCAATATCGGAAGCGAAAACCTTCATGGCATCGCCCTCATACTGAACCGAAATATTGTCGTCCCAGCCGACGACGAGTGCGACGCTGCTCTGCTCCGAAATATTTGCAAATTTGCGAGTGTGTTCAAAGGTATCGAACACGATTTCAACGTTGTCCCGAACGGAAAAGTCGATGGCCGCAGCTTCAGGCGTGCCATTTCGATCAGATGTCGCGATCACAGCCAACGAGTGCTTCCTCAGGAATTCGAGAATCATTCGTTTGGATTGAATGTCGTCCATCGCTTCATCCTCGTGGATGGCTGGGAGAGTTACCGGCAGGATGCGAATACGCGCTCCCCTCCCAACGCAGCGGGACATAGCAATGGAGGGTGTCAAGGTCAGCGTCAACCATGCGGCGATCTGGAAGATGCCGGCTAAACACCGTTTACGGTGAGCCTTCGCCGAAGGAGGATCATGCCAATCGCAAATCGAGAAGCGGATGCAGCTTTTTGAGATTCGGCAGAGATTTCGCTTGCCAAGGATATTGGTGGGTGCCTTTGACGACGAGCAGCAGGTCGCCCATCTTTCTGGCTTCAATGGTCAACTTGGCCAGGAGATTTATGCCGGAGGAATTGAGGAACTCGAGACCGGTCAGGTTGAAGGTCACCTGTTTGTGCCCCTCGTGGAGCAGGCCTGTTATCAATGAGTAGATGGGCGCATAGGCGTCCGGTCCTGCCAGCCGAAATACCCCATCGAAATATACTTCGTTTTGTTCCGCCCATACGCGGAAGTTTTCGTCGCTGATTTCCATTCTTCGCTCACGGATTGGAGGAGGGCGGCATCGCCACGGCTGCAGTCGTCGTCAGTATGATACGCTCACCTTCACTTTCTTCGAATGCCCATGCCATTTTTGCGTCGTAATCGCTCAGAAGTGTGAGTAACCCCAAGCCGGAACCGCTTGCTGTTGATATGGCGTTGGTTTCGATTTGCTCAAGAAGAAGTTCTCCGGGGTCCCTCGATTGGAGGCGATGCAATAGCTGCTGAAAGCGAGAGGATGTCACGCCATCGATCGTGTTCTGCACCCTTATCAAAAATGATCCGTCGAATATGCCGGCTTCAATAAGGATCTCACCAGGCTGTCGAAACTTCACGGCGTTTTCGATCAGTTCGTTGCTGAGGTATCCGATGTCGTGATGCGCCTGCACGTAGCCCTTCTTCGAGCCCGAATACCGCAGAGCCATAACCTCCGCTATGAAGTCCGACGTCATTCCGGAGTGTTTCCATCCAAGCTGAAGGGGGCCATCCGTTAAGGTCAGGCGCGTGCCCGAATCCAGACTTATGCCGGCCAAGGATTCGCTGCCGTATACCGTTGGCCTCATGTCTCACCTATGCCGCACTGCGAGTAGCGTGATGTCGTCGTAAATCTTCTGCGATCCGATAAAGAGCATGAGTGTCGCGACAATTTCAGAAACGACTTTCTCAGCGCTCAGATCCTTCAAGCGAACTGCTTCGCGGCACAGGCGTTCGATGCCAAACAGTTCTCCGGCGTCATTTTCGGCTTCTGTGACGCCGTCCGTATGCAGGAGAATGAGATCGCCTTTTTCGAACGCGATTTCACGGGTTTTGATGAAGGCGGAGATATCGGCTTCCAGCCCGATCGGTATGCCCAGATCCATGGTGTCGATGCGCTCAACCTCGCCGTTCGCCCGAACGACGACAACTTCCTCGTGTTGTCCCGATAGGATCATCTCTTTTCCGTCGTAGTCAAGAAACGCCAGAGTGAGGTGCTTGTCGATTTTCGTCCTGACGATATTTTTAAACAGGGCGCTGTTCAGATCCGTGAGAAATTTCACTGCATCGGTGTTTCCGGCTTCCTGCAGGGCGCGGGCGACGGACTGAACCATCAACATCAATACGCCGCTTTCCAGCCCGTGTCCGGTAACGTCGCCGATGCCGATCTTCAACCGACCTCCGTTCTTCAATACGTCGTAATAATCGCCGCCGACTTCTTCCGCCGGCCTCATATAGGCTGCGATCTCGAGCGCCTGAAACTCCTCGAGCTCCTGATCCAGCGGAAGCACCATGAGCTGAATCCGCTCGGCGACGGCGAGTTCCGTGCCAAGACGTCTGTTTTCTCTCTGGAGCTGTGCGTTCAACGTCGAAATCTCTTCCTTTGCGTCTTCGATTTGCGCGGTTCGCTCTTCGACGAGCTGCTCGAGATTTTCGGTGTGATAGCTGATCTCTTCGGCCATCCGATTGAATGCTTCGCCGGCTTCGCCGACCTCATCCTTGCTTGTTATGGCGACCCTGACGGAATAGTCCTTCGCCTGAATCCGCTTGGCGGCACCGGCAAGCGCGCTGATTCCGCCGGTTATTCGTTTCGAGGCCGCAAATACCGCGATCGTCACGATCAGCAGGGACATCAGGATTGCCAGAATTTGGTAGAGCACGATCCGGTTCGTCGCGTCGGAAATTTTGGCCTGGGCGGCATAGAGCGAGGCATCGATTTCCCGCTCGGGCACAACCACGCCAAGCAGCATCGCTTCTTGCCGAACCGGGCCGCTGACCCAGAGATTGGTCGCAGGCAGTTTCTTGACGATAACGATATAGGGCACCTCGTTGCCGTCCTGCTGCAACAGCAAATGCTGGATGCCCTGTTCGCGGTCAAGCGCCAGTTTGGCGATCGCAGGCTGGGCGCTGCCCTTCAGCGAGCGCTCCAGGCCGGTCACCCCGGTACCGCTCGCATCGCTGGCGGACCGCAGACCGAGAGTTTTTTCGCCCGTGCTGTTGATCGCGACGACGTTGCCGTCGGACATGGCGAGAAAGCCAAAACCGGATTGGGCCACTTTGACATTTTCAACCGTCTGCGCCAGCTGGTCGAGTGTGATGTCGGCGCCGGCCGTCCCGGCGACATCCTTCCTGTCGGCTGTCCAGAGTGGATGAAAGAAACTGACGATCAGCTTTCCGGTGATGGCGTCCGTATAGGGCGCGGTCTGGGTGATATCGGCCGCGACCGGCCGCGTCTTCATATCCTTGGCCCAGCCCTGCCAGGACTCGTAAAGGCCGGGAAAAAAGAAGTCCCAGAAATTCGCCTCGTTGTGACCCGGATAGAGCCGGTCGAAGGTCTGAGCCTGGTCGGTATAGGGCGCTGTTCTGAAAATCGGCCGTTCTTTCGATCCGATGTAATACATCTGCAGCTTCGAAGCACCGTGCTGCAGCAAGCTCGGCGCTACAAGATCCAGAACCGCGCTCGCCTGGATATCGGTCTCAACGTCGGGTCTCGGCTTCTGGTCTTGTCCAAGCAAGTAGCCCCAGACGCTGACGACGGAGACTGAGCCCGGCGCGTTTTGAGACCACTTCCCCGTCTGATCGTAAGAGAGGCTGACGCTGCCGGGGGATGTGCGCGCGATTGCCGCGCCGACGTCCGAATTGCGCGCGGGATCGTCGATCTGCGCCTGGAGCACACCTGCGAGCGTGCTGACGTCGCTATGAACCTGGCGCAGCAGCAAACTCACCTGTGCTGCAGTCGAATCGGCATATGTGCGGATATATTCCTGGCTTGCAGCTTCAAGACCCTGGCCGACTTCGAGCGTTGCGTCACGCGATAGCCTCTGAACGTTCCAAAGCGCCAGTCCACCGCTGACCAGCAGGTCAAAGAGGACAGCCCCACCGACAACCAGGATGAACTTTGCTCGAAACGAGCCCAGTCTTATCGGTCCTTTCGACAATGATTTCCCGTCCATCATAACGGCTTTCGGCCGGAAGCCGCCCAAATCGGCCAGCCTGCATAACCCTTGGGGTGAAGGGCAGCAAAGACGTGATCTTTGAATCCTTGCCGGAACCTGCGAATGAAATCCAACGAGTCGCCCCGTCGAACCGCCATCTCACCGGCGTAGACATTTTCCCAGGCTTCGATGATGTCTGCGAAGTCCTGCGGATCCCCGTCAAGATTCGTGACCATGAAGTTATCGACCTTGATGGCATCGAACCCGGCGTCGGCGAGAAGATGACGGCTTTTCGGCCCCATCTCGACATCCATATCGAAGTGCCTGAACAGTTTGGCGACTTCTTCGTAAGTCCATTTTATCGTTTCCGCATGGGGCTCGCCCAGGCAATGCGAATTTTTTTCGTTGGTGATGTAGACGCGGCCGCCGGGCTTGCAGATACGGTAAAGCTCCCGCAGCAGCATCTCGGGACGGTTGAAAATCTGCAGCGAATGTCGGCAGGTCACAAAGTCGAATTGATTATCGCGAAGGAGCATTTGGGACGCGTCACCATAGGTGTACTCTATCCCCTGCAGATCGAAGTCGGCAGCGACCCTGCGTGCATATTCGAGGCTTCGTACGGAATGATCCAGCGCGACAAGGCGTGCCGGTTTGAATTCCCGTTGAACCAAGGCGGCGAAATCGCCAATTCCGCAACAGATATCCGCGATGACAAGGCCGCTGCGCAGACCGTGGCGAGGCAGGAGTTCGCGCTCGTGCCTCCAGGTCATTTTCGTCTGGGTGCGGAGAATGGGAATGAAAGTCTCATCCTCGACAAAGCTCTGGCCTGGATAAAATGACGAATCGTAGACTTCAACCGACAGGTTTGGTTGTGATGCCGCCAACGTTTGGAACAACGAAGTCGACCAGGCCACTACGCTGGACGTGATGATAACAATCTTCCGTTCCGGCTTGGTCCGGCAGCTTGCGGTCAGTATATCGGACAGAGCGACGAAGGCTGTCATGTTGATGTGCGTCAGACGTTTGACATTCAGGTAAACGACGCCGCTGTATTTTTCCAAACTTTGCCGCACCAGCTTGAGGGCATCGGCAATCTCGGTTGCACTTTCGGGCCGCATCTTGCCAGATAGCAACAGCTCCTGATTTGTCGGATCGAAACGGACGGTGAAGGGGTGAGCAAGCAGGTTCATTGAAAGTCCTCGGCCGAAGGGAAATCCGCGATGATCTGGATCCCGTGGGCGCCATCTTTCTCAATTCGGATAGCGGCGCGGAATAGGGTTGCCAAATCTCTAAGCAAAATCGTCCCATCGGACTTCATGACCAAGTCGGCCCCGGCGCCTGGGAGAGACTGGCGTTCGCCTAATCTCGCACCCGCCTGCTCACGGCCAGATGCTTCCTCGCAGGCAAACGCAATTCTCAGCCGATTGAACGTCGCGCCCCGATAGAGACGGAAACTTATCCTTCCCGGCTCACCTGTCGAACGGAAAGCAAGTTCAATGAGCTCGTTGGCCGCGACGGAAAGAAAATTCGAATATCGAGCGGGATCGCTGTGACCTTGGCCGAGAATGTCTGAGAGATATTCGGTAATCCTGTCGCAAAACTGCCACTTGGATTTGAACATCGCAACGTTCAGTTCCAGCGATACCATCGGCGCCAATGCCGGGTCATCGAAACCTGATGCTTCCTCTTCCAATACAGCCTCCATCAGCTTGCCTGGAGCCTCGGGTTGATGCATGCCCTCTCAAAACACGGCGAAAAATCGGTTTCCTGCTATGGCAGCGCGTGGCTTACGGATGTTTCCATGCGGGTGATGAACTCACTGATCGCCTCGACCGGAAGCGGCCTGCTCACCAGATAGCCTTGAAGCCTGTCGCAGCCCACACTGTCCAACCATTCCGCCTGACCTGGGGTCTCGACCCCTTCGGCCGTCACCTGCATGTCGAGACCATGTGCGAGGTTCACGATGCAGCGGACGATCGTCTGGCTTTTCGGATCGCTTTCCAGATCGGTGATAAAGTACTTGTCGATTTTGATGGTGTCGAAAGGGAATGTCTTCAGATAGCTCAAGGAGGAATATTCTGTCCCGAAATCATCCAGCGAGATCCGTATCCCCAGCACGTTGAGAGTGTTCAGCGTGTCGATATTGTTGACGGTCCGCTCAAGCAGGACGCTTTCAGTTATCTCAAGTTCCAGACGCTCGGGCGGGAATCCGACCAGGTCGAGCGTCTGGGATATCCGGTCGGTGAGGCCGCTGGTCAGGAATTCAGCTGCGGACACATTGACGGCGACGACGTAGTTCTCTGGCCAGTTCATCGCCTCGCGGCATGCCTGCTCCAAAACCCATGCACCTATATCAGGCATCATTCCATCAGCCTCGGCCATCGGAATAAATGCCGCAGGTGGAATTTTTCCAAGCAGTGGATGGTGCCATCTCAGCAATGCTTCGAAGCCGACAACGCAGCCGCCCTCGGCGATGGGTTGATATTCGACAAAGAATTGCTGTTGGATCAAGGCCATGCGCAGGCTGCGGCGCAGCAGTTCGCGTTGTTCCAGCGACTCAAGCATTGAGGCATCAAACGCGGCTGCTCGACCGCGCCCCTCTTTTTTCGCGGCATAGAGTGCAAGGTCGGACGCCTTCATAAGCTGCTCTGGATTTGTCCCGTCCGGCGGAGCTGTGGATATGCCGATGCTGGTGCCGACAAAGACCGCGATGCCATCTATCGTGAAGGGTTTCTTGAATGCGGCAACCAAGACTTCTGCTAGCCGGTGCGCTTTGGCCGGCTGTCCCGAGCCCATGGAAATGACGGTGAATTCGTCACCAGCCAGTCGATAGGCTCTGTCATCACCGGTCAGGCAGTCTTGAATACGCCTTGCAGCAAATTGGAGAAGCTTGTCGCCCGCCGGATGCCCAAGCGTGTCGTTCACGGGCTTGAAATCGTCAAGGTCGAGCTGCATCAGGGATAGTGTCTCGTTCGAGCCTGCGGTCTCCCGCAGCAATTCGGTGAGGTCCTCACTGAATTGGCGTCGGTTCGGCAGTCCCGTAAGCGGATCGTGGGTCGCCAGATGCAAAAGGGTTGCGCGCTCGTCGTCGGCGAGTTCCTCCGACCGGACCACGGCAAACAGATCGCCGATCCGATAGATCGTCAGCCCGTGCGACCCAGACCTGCCAAGATCGCCCGATACCCGCAAAGGCTTGCCGCTGTCATCCAATGAGCGGAAAGCAAGCGTAATCGCCGATTTGTCCAGCTCTGGAAAATGCTCCCAAAGTGACGCTGCCGGCTTGACAGAAGCAGGCAGCTCATTGCCCAGCAAATTCTCGATGGGATTGAAATCGCGGTCAAAGAACAAAAGCCGGTCGATTGAACTCGAAGCTTCTGGCTGTGTTTGTCCGAGGGCCGGGCTGGCCGCACGAATTTTCCGCATCTCCAAGCCTCTCCCAGCGAATGTCCTTAACCAGATATCGTAGCAAATTAACTGTCTCACAACTTGTGCACGTCAAGATTTACATTAGGCATATCTGATTCACAATCCCAAACCTTCGCCAACACGCTTACCGTGTGAGTTCACACTACACTGATCCAGCAGGTGGATTTCCATGATTGGAAGGCCGATGTATGGGGGACCAGGCAGTGGCAGCCCACAGCCCACGCACCATCTGCCGAAGCGCCAGGGCCTCCGCCCATCGGTCCGTCTGGTCGTTGCCGCTTCTGCCCGTGATCGCATAGGGTTTGGGGCCCAACTCACAGATAAAGACCAGCTCGGCGTCATCGGCGGCGCGTGATCGCCAGTTACGAAAACCGTACTCCCACCACTCGAGGAAGAGATCGACCCAGGGCCGGTGATGCGGGAAGGAGATTTCGATCTGCACCTGCTCGCTCGAGGCGACCCGGCCGTGAAATGCATGGGCATTCTGCAGGATGCGTCGGATGAGAGCGTGGTTCTCCTCGTCGACCGGAAAGGCGAATTCGCGGCTGACCAGGAAATGCGACAGGTCGGCCAGCAGCGGCAGTTCGGGTCGCTGATCCAGCAAATCCAGCGTAAAGAACAGGTCCGCGGTCATCCTGTCGCGATGGGTTTCGATGAACACGGGAATGCCGGCATCTTCAGCGAGCCGCATCCAGCCATCGAGAAGCGGCAGGCAGGCATCGATGCGGCGCGGGCGGATATCGGGTTGCAGGTTGATGTGACTGACCGGAAACTCCGCGGCCAGTTCCAGCGGCAGACGTAGATCCTCGACACTGCGAGGAAAGCAAACGCCCTCGATCTTTAAGCCGGTGCCCCGGATGGACTCGTTCAGGCGCACGACATCCCGGCGGTTGGTGTAATGTGCGCTGATGCCGTCGAAGCCCGCCTCGGAGATCATCGCGATGTTGTCGTCGAGTGTGCGCTCGAACCCATCGGTGTGCCGGCGCTCCATGGCCCAGAGCGACTGGAAGATCAGCAGCCTCTGCATCACGCCGCCCGTGCGCTTTTCAGAAGCGCTTTGAGGTTCACACCGGGGTCGGCCAGTTCCGGGAGGCTGGGGCTGATAGCTGCGGCAATCAACATCTCGGCGAGCTTGATGTCCCTGGCCAGGCCATTGCCGATGCCAAGGCCGGCGGCTGCCACTAGGCGGCCAGCGTCCAGATAGAATTCGAGCTCGCCATCCGCAGCCGAACGCAGGACGGTCTGATGGGTGGGCTGCGGCATCCCCACCACCTGGAGGCCAAGATCGTATTGGTCGGACCAGAACCAGGGGAGGGCGCTAAAGGTCTCGGTGACTCCGGCCATGTTTCGCGCCGCGGTTTCGGCCTGCGTCCTGGCGTTCCGCCAGCTTTCATAGCGAAAATGTCCGCCGCCGGGTTGGGCCACGGCCGCGCAATCGCCGGCCGCGAAAACGTTCGGCGCGCTGGTGCGAAGACAGGTATCCGTCAGGATCCCGTTGCCTGTGGCCAGTCCCGCTGCTTCCGCCAAAGCGATGTCCGGCAGGACGCCGATGGCGCCGACGACAAGATCGGCGTGCACTAGGCTGCCATCGGTCAGGGTGACGCCGTCGTCGCTGATCGCCGCCACGCTCCGGTCGAGGTGAAAGCGCACACCTTCGGCAGCATGTCTGGCGTGCAGCTTTTCGGCAAAACGTGTGGGGACGGCGCGGCCCAAAGGTCTCGGTGCGGCTTCGATCACGCTGACCGCGACGTCCTTTCTGCGAAGGACCGATGCGAGTTCCATCCCGATCAGACCGGCGCCGATGATCGCCACGTTGCCGCCCGGCGCTACACGAGAGAAGATCGCTTCGGCGTCGGCGTGGGTGCGGAAGTCGAGCGCACGCGCTGCACCTTGACATGTGAGCCGTCTCGGCCGCGCGCCGGTGGCCAGAAGCAGCTTTTCGTAACGCAGTTCCCGCCCGTCGCTCAAGCGCACCGTTCCGGCGCCGGTATCGAGCGTCGAAGCCGACAAGCCCTTGAGATAGGTTATGCCGGCCGCTTCCATTGCGTCTGCCGCGCAGATCAGCTTCATCTGCACCGCACCGTTGCCGGTCTTCGACAAAGGCGGCCGTTCATAGGGCAGGTGCGGCTCGGCTCCGATCAGCGTGACGGATCCGCAATAGCCTGCTTCGCGCAGGGCAAAGGCCGCCCGGGTGCCGGATTCGCCCGCACCGATGATGACGATACCGTCCATGTTTTCTCCATAGAAAGAGCGGCTGCGCTCGTGAGGAGACGCCGGCCGCACAGGATTAGCCGCATCAGATTTTGATTCATGCGACACGCTTTAGGCCTTGGTTTCATGCATGTCTTTATCCCGGAACCACTGCGCACTTCCGGGCGACATGCTAGCCGAGGGCGACACGAACCTCTCCGTCGATCACCTCTGCCGGATAGGTTTTCAGGTTCTCGCAGGCCGGAAGCCTGATGGCCTCGCCGGTGCGATAGTCGAAGGCGCCGGAATGTTTTGGACATTCCACCTCGAAATCCATGACCAATCCTTCGGCGAGATGGATCGCCTCGTGGGTGCAGAGGCCGGCGGTGCAGTAGACGCTGTCATCCGGACCACGGTAGATCGCGTAGGTGCGCCCGCCATGGTCGAAGCGGATGGCCCCTTCCTGTTCGATCTCGTCGAGCTTGCCAGCTGAAACCCAGTTCATTCGGCGGCTCCCCCGACTTCCAGGCGGGCCTTGCGGGCTGCGAGTTTTTCCTTGCGCCTGCGGTAGCGTTCCTGCATCTGCGCCTCGCCTTCGGGCGAACCGTCGTGCCAGGTGCCGAACCACTTATCGAGCGGGATCAGCGCGTCGCCGTAGTTCACCTCGAAATATTTGTGATGGAGGTAATGCGCATAGGCGTGGCTATCGACCAGCCTCTCCTTGCCGATCTCGACCTTGTCGAAGCCGACATGGCCGGGAATGGCCCCGAAGCCCGCATAATGCAGCTGGTAGAGCATGATGATCGGGTTGGAGGGCAGGAACAGATGGTAGAACGCCGTTCCGAAATAGAGCAGGTGCTCGATCGGATGCATCGACAGCGACGACCAGGGCGAAGGGTTCACCGAATTGTGGTGGACCGAGTGCACCCATTTGTAGAGGAAGGGCGTGTGGATCAGCCGGTGTATGCAGAAAAAGTGGAACTCGTGAATGATCGGCACCACGAGCGCCACGAGTGCCAGCGTCCATGGATTTTCCGCAAAACTCAGCCACGGCGCATAGCCATTGGCGTAGGCCCAGAGCATGCCGACCTCGACGGCGGTCCAGATAGTCACGCCTGACAGGAAGGTGCGCAGAATATTGTCGAGGTTCTGGCGTTCGAACCAGAAGGCGTTGTTCCTGTGGTCGGCCGGGAACTTGCCATTGTACTTGAAGCGGTTTTCCTGCCGCTTCAACACGTAGAGATGCAGTTCGAAGGCACCGTAGAACAGGAAGACCGCGATGGCGTTCACCGCATAGAGCCAGGCGGTCCAGCCGAGGCTCAGCGATTTCATCGTGTCGACCGGGGGAATGATCCAGGCCCAGTAGGCGAGCGCAGAAACCGCAAAAATCAGGTTCCAGGGAAGGAAATAATGCGGCAGCCATTTCAGGACCACCATCAGCCGCGGCGGAAAGACGAAAAGCGGCGCGTTCTCCACATGCTGGTCCGGCGCCCAGTCGCCGCGCTTGTTGCGCTTGCCGAATTTCAGATCATCCATTGGCATCTCCTTAGGGCACGCCGGATGTTTCCGCGTCGCCCACATATCTGTGCTGACTGGAAAATAGCAGGGGCGCTGGTGAATGCCGAAGCCTTCCTTGATCTGATTAGATCAAAGCCCTTCCTTGGTGATGGTGATGAAACGGATCGGTGCCTGGTCCGGTTTGATATCGGTCAAGCCTATCCTATTCAGAACGAGATCGAGCGCGCGCCGCGCCTGCGCCTCCGGCGCCTGATCCAGCACCACATCCATGATGCCGTCCTGCAGCGCCGCTCGGGTGTAATCGGTCAATTCGTGCCCGACGAAGAACACGTCGCGGCCGCGCGGATGCCGGCGAAGCACTTCGATCAGGGCGGCGTTGGCGCCGCCGGCATTGTACAGTCCGGCAAGGCCGGGATACGTTTCCAGCGCCGACCACAGGAGATCGGCGCTGAGACGCTCCTCATCGCCGCCAAATCCCAGCCATTCGAAGCTGGAGGCGCCGGGATAATCACGAAAGTAATTGGAAAAGCCGCGGATCCGATCGCGATGCACTTGATAGATGGGGTGGCAGATTGCAACGACAGGTCCGGCCCGCGGAGCCATTCGGCTGATATAGAGTGCGGCCGTCCGGCCGGCAGCGTTATTGTCGATGCCGATGAATTCTCCGACGTGCTCGGACGCGCGGGTGACGACCTGGACGATCGGCAGGCCCTGCGCATTTACCTTTTCCACCGCAGCACCGATCACCGGGCTGCTCGGCACGGCAAGGATCAGCCCGGCCCGTGAAAGGTCGGTGGACAGGATGCGTCGCGCAATTCCCTCGGCGTTCATCTCGTCGGTGAAGCTGCGATGCACGACGACCAAAGGGTCGAGGGTGGCGGCAATTCTCTCGAAAGCAAGGGAAAGGCGCCGGTAGAAGCTGGTCTCCGGACGAACCATCAGCACTTCGATCCTAAGCAGGCCGCGATGGGTCTCGGGAAGCTTGCGCGGGTAATCCAGGCGACGTGCGGCGGATATGACCTTCTCGACAAGTTCGGGACGAACACCCCCACGCCCGTTCAGCACCCGCTCGACCGTTGCGGTTCCCACGCCGGCATGGCGGGCGATGTCCCGATAATTCGGCTTGCTCACATTCCAGGTCCCTTGCGCGCCCTCGTTGATCTCTGCGCGTCAGATCTTCTCTTCTTACATCTTCGCTTCAATTCTCACAGATGGTATTTGGAGGCTCTGACTTGTGTCGCAGGGGCGACCGATCTATGATTTCTCCAGTTCAACATGAGATTGCAGGCCGTATTTCACCGTAAACCGGACGCGGAAGGTTTTGTCCTCCGGCCGGACCGAAGGAGTTGGGCAAATGAAAATTCTCATGGTTCTCACATCGCATGATCAACTGGGAAACACCGGCAGGAAAACGGGCTTCTGGCTCGAGGAACTCGCTGCCCCATACTTCGTTTTCCGTGACGCCGGGGCCGAGATCACACTCGCTTCGCCGAAAGGGGGCCAGCCTCCGCTCGATCCGAAGAGCAACGAGCCGGCGTTTCAGACGGAAGATACGCGGCGATTTGAACGAGACCCGGCCGCGACGGCTGCGCTCGCCAACACTTTGATGCTGTCTGACATCGACCAGGCGGATTATGACACCGTGTTTTTCCCCGGCGGCCACGGCCCGCTCTGGGACCTGACGAACGACCGCAATGCGCACTCGCTGATCGAGGAGACGCTTGCAGCGGGAAAGCCGCTGGCGCTCGTCTGCCATGCGCCGGGGATATTGACCAATGTCAAGGCGCCGGACGGCGGACCGATCGCGAAGGGGCGGATAGTTACCGGCTTCACCAATTCCGAGGAGGCGGCCGTGCACCTCGTCGAGATCGTGCCTTATCTGCTCGAAGACGTGCTGAAAGAGCAGGGGGCGAAGTTTTCGGCGATGGAGGACTGGGCCGTGCATGTCGTCCAGGACGGGCTGCTGATTACCGGACAGAACCCAGCCTCGTCGAAACAGGCGGCCCGCCTTCTGCTCGATGCGCTCGGTAAGCACGCGGCAGCCTGACGCCCGCAGGCGGCCTTGAGCATTTCAACACCAGACGAAAGGTGCCTGGCATGAGCCGGAAATATACGGGGAAATGCGCCTGCGGCGCGGTGCAGTTCGCCTTCGATACCGATCCGACTTTCGTCGCCGACTGCCATTGCCTGGATTGCAAGAAGGCCTCGGGCGGCGAAGCCGCCACCTTTTTTGCCGTGCCGCAGGACGATTTCACCCTGACCGCCGGCAGCCCGAAGGCGTTTCACTATATCGCCGATTCCGGCAAGGGTCTCGATCGCAATTTCTGCCCGGATTGCGGCGCGAGGTTGTTCAGTAGCAATCTAGAGAGTTTCCCCGGCCTCGTCTTCGTCACCCTCGGCAGCCTGGATCGGCCCGAGCTGATACAGCCGGGGGTCGAGATGTTTACCAAACGGCGGCTTGCCTGGGCAACACCGCTCCACCTGCCACAGTTCGAAGGCATGCCGGGCTGAAGGGAGATTCGACTTCTATCGATCTTTCTTGAAGAAAAGATCAATCCCGTGTCGGATCGGCCAGATCTTATCCGTCCTTAGCTCGTCCATTCCGTCCATCTAAAAGGATCACGAACATGCCGAACACTATACGCCTGCATCGCGTTCTGGCGACCACCCCGGAGAAGATTTATCGCGCATTCATCGAAGCGGACGCGCTTGCCAAGTGGCTTCCGCCGAACGGCTTCCTCTGCACCGTACATCATCTGGAGCCGAGCGTCGGCGGCACGTTCAGAATGTCTTTCCGCAACTTCACGACCGGCAACAGCCATGCTTTCGGCGGCGAATTCCGCGAGCTCGTCCCAGGCCAACGCGTTCGCTACACCGACAAGTTCGACGACCCCAACCTGCCAGGCGAAATGGAGGTCACCGTGACGCTGAAGAAGGTGTCGGTTGGTACCGAGGTGGATATTACCCAGGCAGGCGTGCCCGACGTCATCCCGCCTGAGGCTTGCTATCTCGGCTGGCAGGAGTCGCTGAAAAACCTCGCGAGGGTGGTTGAACCCGATATCCAGGAATAGCTTGGTTCAGGCAGCCTGTCGGGAGCGGATCGCACAGGCTGGCGCCGACACACAAGAGCGCCTCACTCTGAGGCGCTCCGTTCGACGCCGCGGCGGACCTTACCCGCCGAAATAGGCCGGATGGTCGATATCGGCGATAAGGCCGGGCTGGGTCGGGTGCCAGTCCAGCAGCGCGCGGGTATGTTCGCTGGACGTGGGCACGTCGAAGCCGGCGAACATCACAAACCAGCCGAAATGTTCTGCCGCCTCTTCCCGCGACAGCGAGACGGCGGGCACGTCGAGCCGCCGGCTGATGACCTCGGCGATCTGCCTGAATGGCACACCCTCCTCAGCAACGGCCAGGAAGGGTCCGCCCACGGCGCCGCGCTCCAGCGCCAGGCGATAGAGGCGGGCGGCATCGAGCCTGTGCACCGCCGGCCAGCGGTTCTGGCCTTCGCCGATATAGGCCGAAACACCCGTTCGCCGGGCGAAATCGATCAGGATCGGCACGAAGCCGTGGTCGCCATGGCCGTGCACCGAAGGCGGAAGCCGGACGGTCGAGGCGCGCACGCCGCGCGCGACAAGCGATACCGCGGTGATTTCGGAGGCGCGGGGATAGGTCTCGGTGGTCGGCATGGGCGGGTCCTTTTCGGTGCCGACGCGGCCGGGCGCATGGCCGAGGCCTGCGGTGACCAGCAGCGGGCGGCTGGAGCCCTGGAGGGCTTCGCCGAGCGCCTCGATGGCGCGCCGGTCGAGGGCGCAGTTTGCGGCGAATTTCGAGAAATCATGGTTGAAGCCGGTGTGGATCACGCCGTCGGCCTCGGCCGCGCCGCGCTTCAGGCTTTCCAGATCCTCGAGCGTGCCGCGATGGACCTCGGCGCCCGCGGCCGACAATTCCTCAGCCCCCTTTTCTGAGCGGGTGAGGCCAAGCACCTGATGGCCGCCAGCGATCAATTCGCTGACGACGGCCGAGCCGACCCAGCCTGTGGCTCCGGTGACGAATACGCGCATGTCGATATCTCCGTTTTCGATGGAGACAGATATCGGGCAAGGCCCTATCATGGTAAAGTAGTGATCTTATCATGGTATAATGGCTAACAGCATGAGCGAATTCGTCACCTTCGAAAACCGGCTGGGCGCCTATCTCAAGGGCCGCCGCGCCAAGCTCGACCCCGCAGCCCTCGGCTTTGCCGGCGAACGCCGCCGCACGCCGGGCCTGCGCCGCGAGGAGGTGGCAAACCGAGCCAATATCAGCCCCACCTGGTACACCTGGCTGGAGCAAGGGCGCGGCGGGGCGCCGTCCGCCGATGTGCTCGACCGGATCTCGCGGGCGCTGATGCTGACCGATGTCGAGCGCGAGCATCTGTTCCTCATCGGCCTCGGCCGACCGCCCGAGGTGCGTTACCGCAGGCAAGCGGGCGTCACGCCCAGGCTGCAGGGCGTGCTCGATGCGCTGGACCCGAGCCCGGCGCTGATCCGCAACGCCATCTGGGACGTGATCGCCTGGAACCGGGCGGCAACCGTGCTGCTCACTGATTACGGCGCGCTGCCGCCCGAGGAGCGCAACGTGCTGCGCTTCATCTTCCTCGATCCACGCGTGCGCGCCGCCCAGTACGACTGGGAAAGCGTCGCCCGCTTCGTCGTCGCCGCCTTCCGCGTGGACGCGGCCCGCGCGGGTGCAGCGGCCGAGGTCGAGCCGCTGGTCGACGAACTCTGCCGCAAGAGCCCGGAATTCCTGGCGATGTGGCGCGACAATGACGTGCGCACCCATGGCGAGGGCGCCAAACACATCAAGCACCCGGTGCTTGGGCTGCTCTCTTTCGAGTATTCGGCCTTCCAGGTGGACGGGCGGCCGGATCTCAGCATGGTGGTTTATAACCCGGCGACGGCAGCGGATGCGGAGAAGATTAGGGCGGTGGTGGGGTGAGGATTCTAGTCGGGGTCTAAGTGCGGAACTGATACGACGCGCACCCGCCTCGTCCTTCGAGGCTCCAGCCTTCGGCTTCCACGCTTCAGGATGAGGCGCTCTTGAGCGTTGGCGCTCGGCAACCTCTTGCGGCATGACAAAATTGCAAAAAGCTAAAATGCCACTTTTACTAGAAAATAATTTGACCTTCCCCTGCAATGGCTGTTTCCTCCCAATCGACCAAGGCGAATGGATCTTGAAGGAGATATCCATGACAGTGTTTGCAAAACCCGTGGCGGTCGATGACTCGCACACCGTCTACGAGAGCGACGTTATTTCAGGCAATCTGCTGGACAACGATATATCAGCGGCCAACGGCAATATGTTTCTCAACTTCTTCGACGGCGAGAGGGTTCTCGCCAAGAAGGATGGGCAGGTCACCGATATCGGGGGCGAGCACGGGACGTTCCACGTCAAGGCTGACGGCTCATACACCTATACGCTAAACGAGGCCGCCAAAGCGGGCTTCCTTAACGGAATGACGCTGAGAGAGACGATCGGCTACAAGATTTCCGACGGCGCCGGCAATACGGATGTCGGACATTTCACGCTAGACATTCACGGGGTGACCAGTGCGCCGGTCGCGGTCGACGATGCCTTTACCTTCCGCGAAAGCGGCGCGATGGCGGGCAACGTGCTTGCCAACGACATTGCCGGGGAGGCGGGTCATATCTTTCTGCGCTCAGTCGAGGGCATCAGCGTAAGCGCCACGCGGAGCACCGACGTCGCCGGTGAATTCGGCACCTTCCATTTTTCGGCGGACGGAGGCTTCACCTACGATCTCGATCCCGCCGTGAAGGCGGGTCTCAACGATGGCGAGCATGTCACGGAGACGCTTCAATATTACAAGGTCTCCGACGGCGCCGGTCACGCGGATGCCGGCGTGATCTCGCTGACCGTCGACGGCGTGACGGACGGCAAGTCGTTGAACACCAATCATGTTGAGTCCCAGGCGGAGGTGGTGCGCCCCTTCCTGGACCATTACGAACTCCAGGGGGTCGCGGTCGATCCGCAAACGGGCAAGTTTTACGTCAGCTCCGGCCATGGTTTCCCGGATGATTCCATGGTGAGCATTTACGACAACGCCTCGGCCTTTGAAGCAGACAATGCCAGCGGCGCCATCTCTCTTGGCGAATATGACCTTGGCGAATATGACATCGGCGGAACCTATTTTTCGGTCCGCGGCGGCGAGATCATCGGAAGAACCAACGAGGTCAAAGGCGAAGGCCCTTTCCCCGATCAGACCTATCTCGCAAAGTGGGACGCCGCAGACGGATCGCTCGATCAGCAGGGCGACCCGATTCCCGGCCTTATCGGCGAGAATGGGGCGGGTACGTTCGACTGGGGTGGATTCACGGCCGTCAATACGTTGCAGGATTCGACCGGCATCTATGTCGTCGGCCGCATCGATGATGCGACCTGGCAGGTCTCCAAAATCGATCCCGACACGCTGAACCCGATCGAATCCAAGACTTTCGCCGCCGGCGGGCTGGGATACGGCTTTGCCGTCGACGGCACGTTCTTCTTCGGCGATTCCTTCGGAAGCGAGCATATCGGCACGGCATTCGATTTCGAAACCGGGGTCAAGACAACAATCGATGTCAACATCGCCATATCGGGAGATGACTCCACCACCAACGTGGTCTATGACGCGGCGGCGGACTCTATCTACATCACCAACACTGAGACCGACGAAATCTCCGTGGTGCACAACATCTCGGACATATTGTTTGTCTGACGGCCTTAACCGCGTGACGTCGCCCCGTCCGTTCGTTGTACTGGGCGACGTTTAGCCATGATATCAGCGGCGGCGCTATTGCAGCGTGCGCGTCTGGATCTGCTCTACGACTGGTTGAGAAGCGGAGGCGGGCATGGCACTGCCTTCCAGGCCGGTTGCCACGACCGAGACGCGGAACCTGCCGTCAAGGCTGCGGTCGAAGATGGCGCCGACGACGATGTCTGCGTCTTCCTGCACCTCGTCGCGAATGCGGCTTGCCGCTTCGTCGACTTCGAACAGTGTCATATCCGAACCACCGGAGATCGAGATCAGCACGCCCCTGGCGCCCTTCATCGAGATATCGTCGAGAAGCGGGTTGGCAATTGCCGCTTCCGCCGCCTTCATCGCGCGGCTTTCACCGGAGGCTTCGCCAGTGCCCATCATGGCGCGGCCCATGCCGCGCATGACCGATTTCACATCGGCGAAATCAAGGTTGATCAGGCCTTCCTTGACGATGAGATCGGTGATGCAGCCAACGCCGGCATAGAGCACGCGGTCGGCCGTCATGAAGGCATCGGCAAAAGTGGTTTTCGCATCGGCGATGCGGAAGAGGTTCTGGTTGGGGATGACGATGACCGTATCGGCTGCCTGGCGAAGCGCCTCGATGCCGATCTCCGCCATTCGCATGCGGCGGTTGCCTTCGAAGGTAAAGGGTTTGGTGACGACGCCGACTGTCAGGATGCCGGCTGCACGTGCGGCGCGGGCGATGACGGGTGCCGCGCCCGTGCCCGTTCCGCCGCCCATGCCGGCGGTGACGAAACACATGTGCGACCCGGCCAGGTGATCCATGATCTCATCGATCGATTCCTCAGCCGCCGCATGGCCGACCTCCGGCAGGGAACCGGCGCCGAGACCCTCGGTCACATTGGCGCCGAGCTGGATGCGGCGCGTCGCCTTGGAGGTGGCGAGGACCTGCGCGTCGGTATTTGCGGCGACGAATTCGACGCCTGCCAGGTTTTCCGCGATCATATTGTTGATCGCATTACCACCACCACCACCGACGCCGATCACAGTAATGTGCGGCCGCAGTCCCGAAATGCCGCCCTTGGCGTCCGTCATCGCGCTCTCCTTTGATGCTTCGTTCACGCCACGCCCTCGTCGCGGATAGCGAATCGTCGCTTAGGATAGCCGTCCAACAAGGCAGAGGCGAGGCGAAAGACGTCTCGTGGACAGCGGCGGCGATCGGTAAAGGGGCGGGTCGCGGCTTTGAGGGCGGGAGCATCATGTCGAGAACGGACAGTTATGCTTCTGAGGCGCTCAATTTTCCACCTCGACCTTACCCCGCCACTCCCACCGCCACCGGCAAACACAATACGCACACCAACCCCACCGCCCCAGCCTCGAGCGCCAGCGACCCGCCATAAAGCCCCGCCAACTCGTTCACGATGCTCAGCCCAAAACCATTGCCAGGGACGCGTTCGTCCTCCCGCACGCCCGGCAGCAGCACGGCGGCGAGGCGGTCGGCGGGGATGCCCGGGCCGTCGTCCTCGATGGTGATGCGGGCGATCGGGCCGTCGCGCCGGGCGCGGATGGTGACGCGCGAGGAAGCCCATTTGAAAGCGTTATCGATCAGGTTTCCGAGCATTTCCTCGACATCGCTTTCGTCGCAGGCGACCCGCAGGCCCGGGGGAATGTCGCTGTCGAAGGCAATCCTGCGCTCGGCATGGATCTGGCCGATCGCCCGGTAGAGATCGGCGAGCGATGCCGCCATGTCGGTGCTGGCAACATTATTCGACGAGGCCATCACCCGGCGGGCGGCGGCGAGGTGGTGCTTGATCCGGTTGTCGATCCGGGCGGCCAGACTACGCAATGCGCCTTTGGGGTCGTTTTTATCGTCGAGCGCCAGCAGCAGGCTCGCCACCGGGGTCTTGAGGCCATGGGCGAGGTTTGCGAACTGCATGCGCGTTGCCGCGAGCCTCTCCTCATTGGCCGCCAGAAGCGCATTGGTTTTCAGCGACAGCGGCGCAAGCTCGGCGCTCGCTTCCTCCGGCAGGCGGGCGCGTTCTCCCCGGTTGATGGCATCGATATTGGTCGCCATGGATGTCAGCGGCCGCAAGCCAAAGCGGATTTGCCAAAGGGTGCCCGTCATCAGCACCAACCCGAGCAGCAGCATGCAGGGAACCAGCCAGAAGAGAGCGCGAAGCGCCGGGCCGACGAGGGCGATCATCGGCGCCGTCGCGGTGATGGTCAGCGTCATGCCGTCGATGCTGCGCACGGCTTGGCGAAGGTAGAGCGGCCCTCTTCCGCGATCGTCGCCCCCGCCTGATGTCGGCATGCCCGTCAGCACATGGCGCAGGTCTTGCCGTGGCGGCGGCGCGTCTATCGTGCCGTTCATCAGGGCGCGGGAGGTCAGGCGCTGCTCTCCGGCGTCGATCTGCCAGTACCAGCCGGAGGAGGGACGATCGAAGGGCGGTGCATCGAGCGGCGCGGAGAGAGCAATCCTTCCCGCCGCGTCGCGCGTCACGGCGCCGGCAAGGGCGCCGATCTGGGTGTCGAGACGCTGATCGACCTGCTCGCGCACCACAGTCTTCAGCGCCAGCCAGAGCACGATCGCCGCCACAACGAGCGCCAGCGTCACGAAGATGCCCGAGAACATCAGCAGCCGGCCGGCGATCGATCTCGGCTTGAACAACGGAGCCTTCATGGCGCCGCTGCCGCCGTCAGCATATAGCCTCGGCCGCGCACCGTCTCGATGCGGTCGCCCCCGAGCTTCTTGCGCAGCCGGGCGATGATGACTTCAATGGAATTGGAGTCGACCTCGGCATCGCCGTCATAGACGCGCTCGGTCAGCTCCCGCCGGTCAACGATCATCTCCTTGCGCAGCATCAGGCAGGAGAGCACCCGCCATTCCAGCGCCGTCAACTTCAGCGGCAGGCCATCGAGCTCGAAGGTGCCGAGCTGGGCATCGAAGACCAGCGCGCCGCAGGTCAGCCGCGCGGCGGCGTGGCCGGCCGCACGGCGCACCAGGGCGCGCAGGCGCAACACCAGTTCTTCCACCTTGAAGGGTTTGGCGAGGAAATCGTCGGCGCCGGCCTTGAAGCTTGCGACCTTATCCGGCCAGCCGTCGCGCGCCGTCAGTACCAGAACCGGCAGGTTGCGGCTGCCCTCGCGCCAGCCCTTCAGCACGCTGACGCCATCGATCTTCGGCAAGCCGAGATCAAGCACAGCGACATCGAAGAGTTCGGTCAGCCCCGCATGGAGAGCGTCCTCGCCGTTGCGCGATATGTCGACGACGAAGTTTTCCGATCGCAGCACGGCAGCGATCCGGCCGCTCAGGTCTTCGTCATCTTCGACGAGCAGTACGCGCATGGGGCAGGGCTTTCATCGGGGCCGGGCATCTTTGGGGACGGACCAAAACTATCGGGCCGAGCTTAACTCAATCTGAACGGAGAGGTTCAGGCGGGCGACGGGGTGGAGCGGCTAGAGTGCGACCACG
Source organism: Rhizobium sp. NZLR8 (assembly GCF_019685025.1). NCBI lineage: Bacteria > Pseudomonadati > Pseudomonadota > Alphaproteobacteria > Hyphomicrobiales > Rhizobiaceae > Rhizobium > Rhizobium sp. NZLR8. Next base: position 465,157 of record NZ_JABDVY010000004.1, read on the forward strand.
ACTGACGCAAGGAGCAGATATATGCCGAATGAAGACCAGGACAACGTGCATACCGAGGGCGCAGCGACGCCCGTCCCGCCAGGACAGCGCCGGCGACGGCTGGCGATCCCCGTCATTGCTGCCGCCGTGGCGCTTGTCATCGGTGCTGTCGGGGGTGCGGGCGCGGTGAAAATGATGCGTCCTATGCCAGAGATGGCGCCGCTGGCGCCGGTGGCGATTTCGGCCATGCCGGCATCGAGCCTCGTCACGATCAAGGGCAAGGTCGCCGAGATCTACGGCAACAAGTTCGTGCTGCAGGACGATAGCGGCAAGGCGCTTGTTGAAACAGGCCGAGCCGGCGAGGGTGGCGCGCTCGTTACCCGAGACGAGGCCGTCACCGTGCAGGGGCGCTTCGACGATGGCTTCGTGCATGCGAGCTATCTCGTTCGCCAGGACGGACGAACCGAAGCGCTGCGCCCGCCGAAAGGTCCGCCGCATCGACCATTTGAGGATTTCGATCACAGGCCTTGACGGGCCGTGAACCAAAGCCGCGTTGCGGTGTTTACAAACGTGCTTCTCAATTCCCGCAAAGGAACAATTCCCATGCAAAGACTTCTCCTATCAGGCCTTGCTCTTGCCGCACTGGCCGGCACCGCCTTCGCCCAACAACCGCCCGCCCCGCCACCCGCCGGAGCTCCGCCCGTGGCGGCCGACCCGGCCTCACCACCACCACCACCGCCACCGCCTGCTTCCGGTGATAACGAGCCGATGACGGGTGGGCCGGATGCGCGGCCGGGCGATCGCCCCGATGACCGGTGGCATGGTTCGAGAGGCGACATGGGTTTTCGCGACGACAGGGGTTTCCGTGGTCATCGCCCGCCACCGCCGCCGCCGTCCAAGGCCGCGCATTTCCGGATCGAGGATGGCGACACCCGGATCGATCTGAAATGCGCCGAGGACGAACCGATGAAGGCCTGCGCCGACCTGCTGCTCCAGGTGATGGACCGCCTGCAGGGCCAGAACTGATCTTGAACATCCCGGCATAGCCAGGATGCCGGACGATGAACCGCCCGCCTTCTCGCGCGGGCGGTTTCGTCTCCTTCGGAAGCATTGACGACGAGCCGATTTGCCTTTAGCTGTGACGCTATGAAAATCGCATTGGTTCTGGCAGTGGTGATCGGGCGCATGGGCAGGATGGTGTAACCATCCAGCGAAAGCACCCATGCGCGGTAAGCAGGCTCCTGACGGGGCCTTTTTTTATGCCCTGAATTTGGGCGCGGGCCTCGTCGGACTTTCCACACATCATCACACTGATCAAGGAACGGAACCATGAGATCCCGTCATTCCATCGACACCCCGCGCGCGCAGATGACCGGCGCGGAAATCGTTCTCCAGGCGCTGAGAGACAATGGCGTCGAGCATATATTCGGCTATCCGGGTGCTGCGGTGCTGCCGATCTACGACGAGCTTTTCCAGCAGGAAGACATCAGACACATTCTGGTTCGCCATGAACAGGGAGCCGGCCATGCCGCCGAGGGATATGCCCGCTCGACGGGCAAGGTCGGCGTCATGCTGGTGACCTCAGGCCCCGGCGTCACCAACGCGATCACGCCCCTTCAGGATGCCTTGATGGATTCCGTGCCGCTCGTTTGCCTGTCCGGCCAGGTGCCGACGTCGCTGATCGGGTCCGATGCCTTTCAGGAATGCGATACCGTCGGCATTACCCGCGCCTGCACGAAACACAATCGGCTGGTCGGCGACGTCAATGATCTGGCGGCGGCCATCCACGAAGCCTTTCGCATCGCCGGATCGGGCCGGCCCGGCCCCGTTCTGGTCGACATGCCGAAGGATGTGCTGTTTGCGAGCGGAAATTATACACCGCCTGAGGCAGTCGCCCCGAGGACGAGCTATCAGCCGGACCGCCTAAGCGACATCAGGGAGATCGAGGCTGCGGCCGCTCTGATGGCGACGGCACGTAAGCCGATTATCTGCGCGGGCGGCGGTGTCATCAATTCCGGTCTTGAAGCGTCAAAACTGCTGAGTGAACTGGTCGATCTCACCGGCTTTCCCGTCACGTCGACGCTGATGGGGCTCGGCGCCTATCCGGCTTCCAGCCCGAACTGGCTGAAGATGGCCGGGCTTCACGGCTCCTACGAGGCCAACATGGCAATACATGACTGCGACCTCATGCTCTGCATCGGGGCGCGCTTCGATGGCGGGCTTGCCGCCAGCGTCGATGGTTTCTCACCGAATTCCCGGAAGATCCAGATCGATATCGATACTTCCTCGCTCAACAAGACTGTGCGCGCCGATATCGCCATCCGGGGCGATGCCGCGGGTGTGCTGGCCGAGCTCGTTCGCCTGTGGCGGGCGCTGCCGCAGGCGCCGGACCGGGCGCGGCTGACCGAGTGGTGGAGCGCGATTGCCGACTGGCGGGCGCGCCGATCGTTTTCCTATGCGAAGCGCGAGGACGTCATCATGCCGCAATATGCCATCGAGCGGCTTTATGAACTGACGAAGCATCGGGATACCTACATCACGACGGAGGTCGGCCGGCATCAGATATGGGCGGCGCAATCTTACGACTTCGAGCGACCGAACCGCTGGGTGACGTCAGGCGGCCTGGGGACGATGGGATACGGGCTGCCCGCCGCCCTCGGCGTGCAGATCGCCAATCCCAACAGCCTTGTCATCGACATCGCCGGCGATGCCTCCGTGCAGGTGACGATGAAGGAAATGTCGGCCGCCGTGCAGCACAACGCGCCGATCAAGATCTTCATTCTCAATGGCGGCGATCAGGGAACGCAGCGGCAGCACGGAAACCCGGATTTCGTGAAGCTTGCCGAAGCCTATGGCGGACATGGCATTCGCTGCGAGAGGCTGGCCGAACTCGACGATGCAATCCTGGAGATGATCGAGGTGGACATGCCTGTTCTGTTCGACTGCCGCGTCGCCGACAGTGCCCACTGGCATGGCACACCGTCAACCTACCCCAGCGGCACACCGATCAGCCCTCATCCTGAGGTGCGCAGGCCAAAGGCCGGAGCCTCGAAGGACGAGGGCGGGTGGCTCGGCGCTTAAGTCCACATCCACCGCCAGATGAACCGCCACTGGCCACCCTCGTCCTTCGAGGCCCCTACGGGGCTCCTCAGGATGAGGGTGGAGAGAGGGCGCGGCTTGTGTCACCGGAAGGTCCTGCGGTGTGCCAACGGCCAGACTCCGCCCGGCATTCATCCTCTGCATCGACCACTGAAAGCTGTCGTATCAAGCAGGTCGCCTTGCGCCGCCGGCCGTCATCGCTGCGTCAATGCGATCTCGCTCATTAGCTCCACAGGCGGAAATCGGACACAGTCTGCGGCATCGAAATTCACCGCGAACTGCATCCGGTTTTCGTTCGCCCAGTTGATCGCGATCTCTGATTTTGCCTTCGGCACTTTTGCGGCGACGGTGCAGTGAGGTACCCAGTTGCCGGGCCTATAGTGCTCGTGACAGCATGCGGGATCGATCTCTTGGTGCAGTGCCGCGTGCAACTGGAAAAGCGCGTCGTCCGCAATCGGACGCGCCCATAAGACGATGAACTCGTTCTCGAAATAACTGGCACCCGAAAAGTTCACGGTCACGGTCGAACGCGTGCGGAAAACACGCTCGAACGCCTCGGCCAACCGATCGGAAGCAAGCTCTTGATAGACGGCGAGGGTGAGGTGGCGAGGATAGTTCAAAGCCCGCATCGAAGCGATCTCTTCGAATACAGCGGCTTCCTCCCAGAGTTTGAAAACCGGCGACGCGGTCTCGTTCAGACATTTGAGGCTGACCCCGTAAGACATGCGCGAGCGTTATCAGTCTGTCCCGGCTGAACCATAGCTTTACATCGTTGCCGATGTCGAGCAGCCGCCGGCATTGCAGGATATCGGGCGGCTTTGTCTGTTTTTCCGCCGCGGGGATTCGACTATCATGGGATGCTTGAACGAGGCGCAGCAGGGGTGACGACGCGGCCGTTGGCAAAAGCTTGCCGAGGGAGGTAGAAATGTCGAGTTTCAGGAGCGCCGTGGTTTCTTTGCCCGGTAAGGAGCGGTTGGCGAGAACGCCCTTCGGCGCGAGGATCGTCATCCATGCCACGGCCAAGGAGACCGGCGGCGCGTTCGGGATGTGGGAAACCTTCACCCCGCCGGGTCATGGTCCGGCCCCGCACACGCATACGCGGGAGACGGAAGTCTTTCGAGTCATCCATGGGCTCTACCAATTTCAATGCGGCGACGAGGAGTTCGATGCGCCTGCGGGAAGCGTCGTCGTTCTGCCGCCGCATGTACAGCACAGCTGGCGAAACATAAGCGACGAACCCGGTCAGATGTTCGGCATGGTGACGCCGGGCGGATGTGAGCAATTGTTCATCGATATCGACGCCTTCGGTGCTGATACGCCCGCGAAAATCGCGGTGATCGAAGCGCGATTGGGGATCATCAACGACATGACGCTGGCGCTCGGATTGAAGAGCCCATGATGGCGCTGATCGACCATCGCGGCCTTGCGTAAGATTGACAACGGAGCTTATGGGGGCGGCGTCCTCCAACGCTGCTCATCCTTGAGGTGCGGAGCCCGCAGGGCGGAGCCTCGAAGGACACGCGGCGGCACTGCTCCGCATCAATATTGCCGCCACGCCGAGCGCCCGCCTCGTCCTTCGAGGCTCCTTCGGGGCACCTCAGGATGAGGCTCTCTTGGGGGGCGCCGGGGCTGGCGGCAAAGGGCAGGATGCGGAAGCTTTGCCGACCAGGTGAATGCCATCGACTCGATGTCTGACGCCCACTCTCGCTCTATTCCCGCGCCATCGCCCGCCAGGCGACCGGCGGGATGGCGAAGGCGCGGGAGAAGGCGCGGTTGAAGGCGGCTTCGATGGCGTAGCCGGCATCATTCAGGTTTGCGGACTGGCCGCAGGCGCGGGGAACGCCAGGCGGCTATTCTTGCGCTCGGCAATATACTTGTGAGATTGTATCGATATACATGCGATACTGCATGATGCACGTAGCATGGGGGCTTCGATGACATCCGTGAGGGTCAATGAGCTGATATCGGTGACGGGACAGCCCGATGCCGCGGGCTTTGCCGCTTTTGCGGCAAACGGCTTTGCCGGCGTCATCAATGCCCGGCCGGATGGCGAGGAGCCGGGGCAGCCCGGCAATGCCGCGGAAAAGGCTGCTGCTGCTGCCGCGGGGCTCGCCTACAGCTTCGTGCCGGTGAAAGGGGCCGAGATCACCGAGGCCGATATCCGCGCTTTCCAGATGGCGATGACGCAGGCGAAGGGGCCGGTCGTCGCTCATTGCAAGAGCGGCACACGGGCGCTGACGCTCTATGTGCTGGGAGAGGTGCTCGACGGGCGGATGCAGCCCGGAGAGGTCGAGGTCTTCGGCCAAAGACTCGGCTTCGATCTTGCCGGCGCACGCCGCTGGCTGGAAAAGCGGGCTGGGCAGGCGGCCGGTGTGAAGGCCTTCTTCGAGCCCCGCAGCTGCAGCGTGCAATATGTCGTTTCAGATCCGGTGACAAAACGCTGTGCCATCATCGACCCGGTGCTCGATTTCGACGAGATGTCGGGCGCGACGGGAACGGCGAATGCCGACGCCATCCTCGCTCATATTGACAGCGAGGGGCTGACGGTCGCGTGGATCCTCGACACGCATCCGCATGCCGATCATTTCTCCGCCGCGCATTACCTCAAGAGAAAGACCGGCGCGCCGACGGCGATCGGCGCCCATGTCACCGACGTCCAGGTGCTCTGGAAGGAGATCTACAACTTGCCGGCACTCGAAACCGACGGCTCGCAGTGGGACCGGCTGTTTGCCGATGGCGACACCTTCGAGATCGGTGGGCTTGAAGCCCGTGTGATGTTTTCGCCCGGCCATACGCTTGCTTCGGTGACCTATCTGATCGGCGACGCCGCCTTCGTGCACGACACCGTATTTACGCCGGATTCCGGCACGGCGCGCACGGATTTCCCCGGCGGCAGCGCCAGCGCCCTCTGGCACTCGATCCAGGTCATCCTGTCGCTGCCCGATGAGACCCGGCTCTTTTCCGGCCACGACTATCAGCCCGGCGGACGCCACGCGCGCTGGGAAAGCAGGGTGGCCGCCCAGAAAAACGGTAACCCGCATATATCAGGCATCGACGAGGCCGGCTTTGTGGCGCTGCGCCAGGCGCGCGACCGCACGCTGCCGAAGCCGAAACTGATGTTGCACGCGCTACAGGTGAATATTCGGGGAGGCAGATTGCCGGAGCCGGAGGGAAATGGGCGGCGGTATCTGAAGATACCGCTGGATGCGTTGTAGCAAGAAGTAGCGTTGCGGCGTGCTCCGAGGTTTCGCCCTCTCGGGCTGCGCACATCAGCATCAGGGACGTTGGCGGATGCCGCGCTCACGACAGCGGGAACGGGAGAAAGCGGCGCCAACGCTCAAGAGAGCCTCATACTGAGGAGGCGAGGATGCAGATATTACACCGGCCAACAAGGCCCCTACGTTCCGTCTCTATTTTTCACCCGCACGAACCCAATCCTCCGCAATAGGCATTGACGTCTTGCGGGCAGGCGACGTAACTGGGGGCGACGGTTCCCTGAAGATGACTCCAAGGGGATTAATAGGGAACACGGTAAGGACGACCCAGTAGGAACCGAGACCGTGGCTGCCCCCGCAACTGTATGCGGATTGTCGATCATCTCAGGTGTGGCCAGCGACTGGCCATCTCTGAAGGGCTTATAGCCCTGCCACTGCGAGATATCGCGGGAAGGCGGATGAACCGACGGATATCCGCAAGCCAGGAGACCTGCCGTCAATCACGATCCAATCAACCGGGCGGGGATGCCCGGACAAGGAACAGACATGATTGACCTTCTGAACCTTCGCCGAATTTCGGCATGCATCCGTCTCGATTGGGCCTCCTGCGGTTAGCGCACGTATCACCGTGCCTTCGGCCGCGCGTGCGGCATAACCATGCTTTTTCCCTTCAATCGAGGTTTTTCATGCGCCAGATTCTCGCCACCATGACATTTGCCTTCGGGCTGATCGGCCTTGCGGCACCGAGCCTTGCCGCCACCCAATATCCTTTGACCATCACCAATTGCGGTGAGCAGGTGACGTTCCAGAAGGCGCCGTCGAAGATCGTTTCGATTGGCCAGGGCATGACTGAAATTCTTTTCTCGCTCGACCTTGCCGAGAAGATTGCTGGTACGGCCGTCTGGGTCGGTCCCGTCCTGCCGCAATATGCCGAGGCTAACAGCAAGATAAAGCGTCTCGCCGACAATGATCCGAGCTTCGAATCCGTCGTTGGGCAGGAGCCGGATCTGGTGGCGGCCGAGTTCGCATGGCATGTCGGCGCGCAGGGCTCCGTCGGCAAGCGGGAGCAGTTCCAGGATCTCGGGATCAATACCTATCTCGCGCCGGCCGATTGCGTCGCCAAGGTCAACGCCGATGGCGGCGACGGTGTGCGCAAGGAGCTGTTCACGATGGAGCTGGTCTACCGTGAGATCGCCGAGCTCTCGGAGATCTTCGACGTGAAGGAGCGCGGCGATGGGCTGATTTCCAAGTTGAAGAAGCGCGAGGCGGATGCCGTCGCGTCGATATCAGGCGCATCGGGCAAGAACCTGCCCATCGTCTTCTGGTTCTCCAGCAAGCAAGTCAATGGCGATGCTTTCATCGCTGGCAAGAACAGCGCGCCTGCCTATATCCTGAAGGCGATCGGCGCCAGGAATGTCGTGACAACCGAAGAGGAATGGCCGCTGGTCGGCTGGGAAACCATTTCTCAGGCGAACCCGGCGGTTATCGTGTTGGCGACCATGGACCGGCGCCGCTACGCCGCCGACGATCCGAAGGTCAAGATCGATTTTCTCGAGAACGACCCGGTGACCAAGGAGCTTGACGCGGTCAAGAACGAGCACTTCGTGATGATGGACGCGCAATCGATGAACCCGACGATCCGTACGATCGACGGCATCGAGACCTTGGCGAACGGCATCAAGTCCTTCGGTCTCTCGCAGTGAAGGCAATGTCGGGCAGACAACACGGATGGTGGGCGCTTGGCGCGCTCACCATTTCTGCCTTTCTGCTTCTCGGGCTGATGATCAATCTCGCTGTTTCGATCGGGGAGATCGCGATCCCGCTAGCGACCACGGCGGAGGCGGTGTCGAACCGGCTGTTCGGCACGGATTTCGAGCTCAGCCGCATCCACCAGGGCATCGTCTGGGATTATCGGCTGAGCCGGGCGCTGGTTGCGGCCAGCGCCGGCGCGTCGCTCTCGCTCTGTGGCGCCGTGCTGCAGGCGCTGCTGCGCAATCCGCTGGCCGAACCCTACGTGCTCGGCATCTCCGCCGGCGCCTCGACGGGAGCGGTCTGCGTGATGATCCTCGGCTTCGGCTACGGTGTTTTCGGCCTGTCGAGCGGCGCCTTCATCGGCGCGGTCATCGCGTTTCTGCTGGTCGGCTTCCTTGCGACGGGTGCGGGGGGAACCGGCGAGCGCATCATCCTTTGCGGCGTCGCCGGCTCGCAGCTCTTCAATGCGCTGACCTCCTACATCGTGACGACATCGGCGAATGCCGAGCAGGCGCGCGGCATCCTGTTCTGGCTTCTGGGGTCGCTCAGCGGCGTGCGCTGGCCGGATGTCTATCTCTCGGTGCCGATCGCGCTTGCCGGCTTCGTCATCTGCATGGCCCATGTCAGGGCGCTCGACGCCTTCGCCTTCGGCACGGACGCGGCGGCCTCGCTCGGCATTGCCGTGCGCCGCGTCCAGATCCTGCTGTTCGGCCTGACGGCGGCGATGACGGCAAGCGTCGTCAGCGTGGTGGGCTCGATTGGCTTCGTCGGCCTCGTCATTCCGCATGCCGCCCGCTTTCTCGTCGGGCCGGGCCATCGGCGGCTGCTGCCGGCAACGGCGCTCGGCGGCGCAATCTACATGGTCGGCGCCGATATCGTCTCGCGCATCATCATCCCGCAGCAGGTCCTGCCGATCGGCGTCGTCACGGCGCTCTTCGGCGCGCCGGCCTTCGCCGTCATCCTCTATCGCGTCCGGAGGAGTGCATGAGCATTACCATCGATGCGGTGAGTTTCGCCGCCGGCGACACGGTCATCGTCAACGGCGTCAGCCTGACGGTGGCAAAGGGCAAGGTGCTCGGTCTGCTCGGGCCGAACGGCTCCGGCAAATCGAGCCTGCTCAGGCTGATCTGCCGGCTGCGGAAGGTCCGCAGTGGCGTCATCCGGCTGGGCGAAGACGATATCGCCTCGCTGTCACGCGCAGCCCTTGCGCGGCGCATCGCCTTCGTCGAGCAGCAGTCGACGACCGATACGCAGCTGACGGTGCGCGACGTGGTGCGGCTCGGCGGCACGCCACATCGCGGGCTGCTCTCGCCCTGGGGCGCGGAGGACGATGCCGCGGTCGATGAGGCCTTGTTACGGGTCGACATGGGGGAGCGGGCGGGCCAGCTCTGGCAGACGCTGTCGGGCGGCGAGCGCCAGCGTGTCCATATCGCGCGGTCGCTGGCGCAGGCGCCGAGCGAGTTGTTGCTCGACGAGCCGACCAATCATCTCGATATCCAGCATCAGCTCGACATTCTCCAACTGATCTCGAAACTCGGCATCACCTGCATCGTCGCGCTGCACGATCTCAACCTGGCGGCGATGTTCTGCGACAGCCTGGCGGTGCTTCAGAAGGGCGAGGTCGTCGCCTCGGGCGCACCGGAGCATGTGCTGACGGAGGATATGATCGCCCGTGTTTTCGGCGTTCGCGCCCATGTCCAGAAATCGGCCGTGCATGGCCGGCATCATATCCAATACGTCATGGATTGAGCGGCTGGGAATTCGTTCTCAGGGAGAGGCTTACTGGCATTTTTCCAGGACTGGCGTATGATTTCCTGGGGCGCGCGCGCCCGGTGGAACGGAGTTTCGCGATGCTCGAAAGAAATCAGTTTCCCCTGCGCCCGGTCGTTCCCGGTTTCGCGGTCGCCTGGGTCGTCATCATTTCAGGTGCTAGCGTCGCTCTCAGCCTGCTTTTTGCCTGCGTGACGCCCTTCGTGGCCTTGGCGGCGGTGTCAGCGGTCATTCTTCCTCGGCGGATGGCGGTGACGGCGGTTTTGCTGGCCTGGCTCGCCAACCAGATGGTCGGATATCTCCTGCTCGGTTATCCCCAGACTTGGGACAGTTATGCCTGGGGCTTGGCGATCGGTATCGCTGCAATCGCATCTCTGGCGGCAGCGCTCGGAGTGCTTCGTCTCGCGGCGGACCTTGCCGTCACCGCGGCTGGCGCCTTCATGGCCGGCTTCGTTGCCTATGAAGGCGTACTCTTTGCCGCAACGGCGGTGCTTCCGTCAGGCGAGAGCGCGTTTTCGGCGTCGGTCGTAGCGAGTATTCTGTTGATCAATTCCTTGGCCGCGATCGGCCTTATCTGCCTTCATGCCGGCGCGGCGGCTGGCCGTGCGCTGGTTGCAAGACAGCCGGGACCGGCGCTGCTTTAGGCGTCTGACTTCATGCACGTCGTTCTGCCAAAACTGCTGCGCAGTTCCGACTGCTTGAGCACAAGGACTAAGGCGCCTGAAACCGCATTGCCTCTCGCAACAACGCAATGACCTCTGAGACCGACGGCCCTCTGACCGGTGGCGGGACCGCGCGTTCACAAAACTCGCGCCAGACGAACAGCGTCAGTTCCGCGCCGTCCGTTGCGGTTTCTCCCGGTCCTTCTGCAAAATTATCAAGCAGGCGATATCGGCTGTCCTTCCAGAACAACTCCTCCACCCAGTCATATATCGGGATCACATGAAAATGGATCGGATAACCGGGCGTGTGCCCGTATCGGCCGATATAGATGCGGAGAGCATTCAATTCTTGTTTCAGCGCGCTCTGCGCTCTTGCGAGCAATGGGCCGAATTCGCCCAACGCCGTTTCGGGCAAATCCGACAGGTCGGTCGTGTCGGTCTTGGAACCGATCATGAGATAGCCGGGAAGGGCGGAGTTCATGCGGTGGTTCACAAGCCATCCCGCGGTCTCGGCGACATGAAAGTGCTGAGGAATCTCCAAGCGCTGCCTCTTTCGGTCTTCGCAAATGCATATTTGCGACGCCGGAGACTAAGCAGTTTTGCGAAGGCTGCAACGGCGATCCGGGAGATCGACCAGGATTTGTTTTTGGCTTCGCGGCGGTTGTTATCCGTATGCCAGGGTTCGGAGGCCGCCGGGCGGCGGTCGGCACTGTGCTGGCTGAAATGCGCCAAAGACGGGTTGAGATCGTCGCCAGCAACGGCTATCTGGTTCCGACCTGCAAGCGGACCCTCCGCGAACGACAAGGCGCATAGCTCCCATGATCCCCGATTTCCTCGTCACCCATTCCGGTGGCTTCCATGCCGATGAATTGCTGTCGAGCGCCATCCTGACCCGGCTTTTCCCGCAGGCGCGTATCGTCCGCAGCCGGGCGTCGGAATGGATCACGCCGGGCAAAGACCGGATCATCTACGATGTCGGCGGCGTCTATGACCCGGATGCCGGGATATTCGATCACCACCAGCGCGGCGCGCCGTTGCGCGACGATGGCCAGCCTTACAGCTCGTTCGGCTTGATCTGGAAGCATTACGGCCGTGATTATCTCGCAGCCTCCGGCCTTCCCGAAACACATGTCGATGTGGTGCATGGCTCTTTCGATGCCGGCTTCGTGCTGCCGATCGATCTGACCGACAACGGTGCGCTCAGCCCCTCGGGACCGCTGGCGGGGCTAACGCTGCCGGCGCTGCTGGAGACCCTGAAACCGGTTTTCGACGAAGCGGACCCCGAGGCAGACGATCGCGCCTTCCATGCGGCTCTTGCCATTGCCCGCAGTTTCGTCGAGGCGAGGATCGCCCAGAGTGCCGCAAAACTGCGGGCCGAAGCGATGGTGCATCGGGCGATCGAGGCTGCGGGGCAAGGGCGTGTTCTGGAATTGCCAAGAGGAATGCCCTTCCGTCCCGCCATCGTCAAGGCCGGCGCCGATCACCTGCTGTTCGTCGTCCACCCACGCGAAAAAGATTGGTGCGTGACCGGCATCCGCCGTGCCGAGCAGGGTTTCGAGCTCAGGGCCGATCTGCCGGCAGCCTGGGCCGGTCTTGCTAATGGAGAGTTGGAGGCGGTTTGCGGCATAGAGGGTGCGACCTTCTGCCACAACGGCCGCTTCATCGCCGCCGCCAGAACCCGCGAGGCGACGCTTGCCATGGCCGAGTTGGCGGTAACGGAAGCGCTCTCGATCGGGGAGTAGTCAAAAAGGGCGTCAGCTGACGTGGCAGTTATCCGCGTCGGGTCCACCTGGTATCAGAGGCGTTCAGGTGACCCAAATGTGGAAGCGATTGACTTGCATCCGCGAAGGACTAAGCTTTGGGCCATAACAACCACCACCCACACGCGAGAGATAATGGACGGTGTGAGTGGCTGGCGACCTTGAGGAGGATGAGGTTTGCCATGGATTACCGTGTTGTTCTGCTGATTGGTGCAGCTGTGACTGCTCTTTTCCCTGCTGTCGCCGGGGCGCAGGAGGGTGATGCGACGGCGGGCGCCACCGTTTTCAAAAAATGTGCGACCTGTCATATCGCCGAGTCCGATACGAACAAGGTCGGCCCGTCGCTGAACAAGCTGTTTGGCAGGAAGGCGGGAACGCATCCTGATTTCGCCTATTCGGCCGGCATGAAGGCGGCAGGCGAAGGCGGTCTCGTCTGGGACGAGACGGTGCTGCGTGACTATCTGCACAATCCGAGAGCGAAGGTGAAGGGCACGAAGATGGCGTTTGTCGGCCTGAAGGACGACCAGGAGATCACCGATCTCATCGCCTATCTCAAGCAATATTCCCAGTGAGGTTGAATACTCCAAATGACGGGTCGCGGCCGACGGCGCATGCCTAAATTGCCGTAATTGCCGATATTTTCTATCTGTGCGATAATAAACACGGACTTTCTGCGGAATGCGGTTTCACGGTCAACCTGCTCGAGGAGGAGCGGAAATGGCTGTCGTGCTGATCCTCGTCCTGATTGTCGTCGGCTCGGTGCTGTTCCATGTGCTGAGCCCGTGGTGGTGGACGCCGATCGCGTCCAACTGGACCTATATCGACAGTACCCTCGTCATCACCTTCTGGATCACCGGCACTGTTTTCGTAGCGGTGATTTCGTTCATGGCCTACTGCGTGTTCCGCTTCCGCCACAAGCCCGGCAACCGGGCGCATTATGAGCCTGAAAACCGTCGGCTGGAATTGCTGTTGGCAGGGGGAACGGCGGTCGGCGTCGCGGCGATGCTGGCGCCCGGCCTCATTGTGTGGAACCAGTTCATCACGGTGCCCGCCGATGCCGCATCGGTCGAGGTCGTCAGCCAGCAGTGGCTGTGGAGCTTCCGCCTGCCGGGCGCGGACGGAAAGCTTGGCCGTGCGGAGACGCGCGACGTCACTCCTGACAATCCGCTCGGCCTCGACAAGAACGACGCAAGCGGCCTCGACGACGTCATCATCGAGGGCGGTGAGCTGCATCTGCCGATCGGCAAGCCGGTGCACATATTGCTGCGCTCCGTCGATGTGCTCCACGATTTCTACGTGCCGGAATTCCGCGCCAAGATGGACATGATCCCCGGCATGATCACCTATTTCTGGCTGACGCCGACGCGGACTGGGACCTTCGAGATCCTCTGTGCCGAACTCTGCGGCGTCGGCCACCCGCAAATGCGCGGCACCGTCGTCGTCGACGACGACGCGGACTACCAGACCTGGCTCGGGCAGCAACAGACGTTCACCCAGCTTACGGCGTCATCGGGAGAGCCGCCGCAGGCAAACTGACTTCGGCGCAGCCGCCGGAGCCGCTTGATGGCTCAGTTAACCGGCGGGGAAAGGGAAGAGAGATCATGGTCGAGATTCCATCCGGCAGCATTCCATCCGCCGAAGTCGAGGATGTCGAGCTTTACCATCCGAGAAGCTGGTGGACGAAATATGTGTTCAGCCAGGATGCCAAGATCATCGCCGTGCAATATTCGATCACCGCCATCTCGATCGGCCTGGTGGCGTTGGTACTCTCCTGGCTGATGCGGCTGCAGCTTGCTTTCCCCGGCTATTTCGCCTTCATCGACGCCGATCACTATTACCAGTTCATCACGATGCACGGCATGATCATGGTGATCTATCTGCTGACCGCGCTGTTTCTCGGCGGCTTCGGCAACTACCTCATTCCGCTGATGGTCGGCGCGCGCGACATGGTATTCCCCTACGCGAACATGCTGAGCTATTGGATCTATCTGCTCGCGGTGCTGATCCTGGTTGCGGGCTTTTTCGCCCCCGGCGGTCCGACCGGGGCTGGATGGACGCTTTATCCGCCGCAATCCGTTCTCTCCGGCACGCCCGGCGGCAAGGACTGGGGCATCCTGCTGATGCTCTCCTCGCTGATCGTCTTCATCATCGGCTTCACCATGGGCGGCCTGAATTATGTGGTGACCGTGCTGCAGGGGCGGGCGCGGGGGATGACGCTGATGCGGATGCCGCTCACCGTCTGGGGCATCTTCACCGCCACCGTGATGGCGCTCTTGGCCTTTCCCGCGCTCTTCGTCGCCTGCGTCATGATGCTGTTCGACCGCGTGCTCGGCACCAGCTTCTTCATGCCCGCCATCGTCGAAATGGGCACGCAGCTGCAGCATAGCGGCGGCAGCCCGATCCTGTTCCAGCACCTGTTCTGGTTCTTCGGGCACCCCGAAGTCTATATCGTCGCGCTGCCTGCCTTCGGCATCGTCTCGGACCTGATCAGCACGCATGCGCGCAAGAACATCTTCGGCTATCGCATGATGGTCTGGGCGATCGTCATCATCGGCGCGCTCAGCTTCGTCGTCTGGGCGCACCATATGTATGTCAGCGGCATGAACCCGGCCTTCGGCTTTTTCTTCGCCACCACGACGCTGATTATCGCTGTCCCGACGGCGATCAAGGTCTACAACTGGGTGCTGACGCTGTGGCGCGGCGACATCCATCTGACGCTGCCGATGCTCTTTGCGCTCGCCTTCATCGTTACCTTCGTCAATGGCGGCCTGACCGGTCTGTTCCTCGGCAATGTCGTCGTCGACGTGCCGCTGTCGGATACGATGTTCGTCGTCGCGCATTTCCACATGGTCATGGGTGTGGCGCCGATCCTCGTCATCTTCGGGGCGATCTATCACTGGTATCCGAAGGTGACGGGACGCATGCTGAACGAGGCGCTCGGCCAGATCCACTTCTGGATCACCTTCCTCGGCACCTATGCGATCTTCTTTCCGATGCATTATCTCGGCCTGCTCGGCGTGCCGCGTCGCTACTACGAGCTCGGGGAGACGGCCTTCGTTCCACCTTCGGCCCATACGCTGAACATCTTCATCACGGTCATGGCGCTGATCGTCGGGGCCGGGCAGATGGTCTTCCTGTTCAATCTGGTCTGGAGCCTTTTCCGGGGCAGGGAGGCCGGCGGCAATCCATGGCGGGCAACGACGCTCGAATGGCAGACGCCGCAGACGCCGCCGGCGCACGGCAACTGGGGCAAGGACCTGCCTGTCGTCTACCGCTGGGCCTATGATTACAGCGTGCCAGGGGCGGCCGAGGATTTCATCCCGCAGAATGTGCCGGCAAGCGATGGCATCACCCGGGAGGTGCCGGCATGAACGTCATCCTGCTCTTCCTTGCCGCAGTCGGCGCCATCATCTTCTGGTGGCTTTCCGGGCAGCGGCTGACCTCGAAGCCCTGGCTGGAAGCCGGATCCATGCAACTGCCGGATCATCATAGCGCCGATCGGCCACCCGTGCCGGCGGTGAAAATCGGCCTGTTCGTGTTTCTCGGCGTCGTCGGCGCGCTCTTCAGCCTTGCTGTCAGCGCCTATTTCATGCGCATGGCGTCGGCGGACTGGTGGGGGATGCCGGTTCCGCGCCTGCTCTGGGTGAACACGGCAGCACTTGCCTTGAGCAGTGCCGCGCTGCAATGGGCCAAACGAGAAGCGCGGCACGGCCGCATGGAAGCCCTGCGGCCAGCGCTTGTGACGGGACTTGCGCTTGCGGTCTTCTTCCTCGTCGGACAAATCCAGGCTTGGCGGGAACTGACTGCAGCCGGCTACGTGCTTGCCGACAATCCCGCCAACAGCTTCTTCTACATGCTGACCGGCCTGCACGGACTGCATATCCTCGGTGGGCTTGCCGTGCTCTCGCACACGACCGTCAGGGCATACTCAACCGACGTCGCGCCGGACAGGTTACGCCTCAGCGTCGATCTTTCCGCCATCTATTCGCATTTCATGCTCGCCGTCTGGCTGTTGCTCTTTGCCCTCTTTGCCGGGTGGGCGAATGATTTCGTCGATCTCTGCCGCACATTGCTGAAATAGGGGCTGAAATAGGGGCTGAAATAGGGGCTGAACCAGGGGCCGAATTAGGAGGTTGCAGATGGCACAGACTATCGAGACGCACGGCGAGCCGGACCTCAGGCCGGTCGGTCTGCGCGGTATCGCCGCCGATTTCAGCTCGGATCAGCGCGCCTTCAAGACGGCGTCCTGGGGTAAGGCGATGATGTGGATCTTTCTCCTCAGCGACACCTTCGTCTTCGGCTGTTTTCTGATCGCCTATATGACCGCCCGTATGTCGACGCCGGTCGCATGGCCCAATCCGAGCGAGGTTTTCGCGCTCCATATCGGGGGCGAGGATGTTCCGCTGATTCTGATCGCAATCATGACCTTCGTGCTGATCTCAAGCAGCGGCACCATGGCGATGGCGGTCAATTTCGGCTATCGCCGCGACCGCCACAAGACGGCGATGCTGATGCTGCTGACCGCACTTCTCGGAGCATGTTTTGTCGGCATGCAGGCCTTCGAATGGACCAAGCTGATCACCGAAGGCGTGCGCCCCTGGGAGAACCCGTGGGGGGCAGCACAGTTCGGATCGACATTCTTCATGATCACCGGCTTTCACGGCACCCACGTCACGATCGGCGTCATCTTCCTCCTCATCGTCGCCCGCAAGGTCTGGCGGGGCGATTTCGACGAGGAGCGCCGCGGCTTCTTCACCAGCCGGAGAGGGCGCTACGAGGCCGTCGAGATCATGGGTCTCTACTGGCACTTCGTCGACCTGGTCTGGGTCTTCATCTTCGCGTTTTTTTATCTGTGGTGAGGTCGTCATGAACGAGACAACGGCGCATGCACACACCCAAACGGCGCATGCACAAACACCGCATTCACAAGCCCCGGGACAGCAGCACCCGATCCGGCTCTATCTCTTCGTCTGGGGCCTGCTCTTCGTGCTCAGCGCCTGTTCCTACATGGTCGATTATCTCGGCATCCAGAGCTATCTCAGGTGGACGCTGATCCTTGTGTTCATGATGCTGAAGGCCGGGCTGATCGTCGCCATCTTCATGCACATGGCCTGGGAACGGCTGGCGCTGGTCTACGCCATTCTGCTGCCGCCGGTGCTGGTGCTGGTTTTCGTCGCGCTGATGGTATCGGAGGCGGACTATACGATTTTCACCCGGCTCGCCTTCTTTGGGGCTGGGCCGTAGATATCGGTCATCGGTTCCGAATTTTTATCGAATAGACTATTTCAACCGGAAGCAATTATGGCCGAGATTTTGCTGTTCCACCACGCACAAGGGCTGACCCCTGGAGTGCGCGCCTTCGCCGACGAGATCAGGGCAGCCGGCCACATCGTGCACACGCCTGATCTGTTCGACGGACGCATATTCCACAGCATCGAGGAGGGGCTTGCCCATATTGGCGAGATCGGCTTCGACAACATCAGGGAGCGCGGCGTCCGGGTCGCCGACCAACTGCCTCCCGAACTGGTCTATGCCGGGTTCTCCTTCGGGGTGCTGCCGGCGCAGAAGCTGGCACAAACACGGCGGGGCGCCCGCGGGGCCCTGCTTTTTTACTCCTGCCTGCCGATCAGCGGCGAATGGGCTTTTGGACCTTGGCCGGACGGCGTTGCGGTGCAGATCCATGGTATGGACAACGATCCGATCTTTGTCGGCGAGGGTGACGTCGACGCCGCCCGCGAGATCGTGGCGAAGGTCGAGGACGCAGAGCTTTTCCTCTATCCCGGCGATCAGCACTATTTCGCCGACAGTTCGCTGCCATCCTATGACGCGGATGCGACTGCGCTCCTCACCACCCGCGTGCTTGAGTTCCTGCATCGCCTCTGATCCTGGCGTCGGCCCTGTCGTAGGTGTGACCTCCGGGAGGTCAGACATCTTCGTCGGCGCACGCATGGAGAGGCGATGCTCGGGCGATTGAACGGCCCCATCCCGGCGTCACCCTGTCGCTCATCGAGCAATCAATCCGCATGCAGCAGCGGCGAGGCCTTCAGCGTCCCGACGATGTGGTCGATGAAGGCGCGAACGCGATGGGGGATGGGGCCACCGGCAACGTGGACGGCGTGAATCAGTTCCAAGTCTCCCGGGTTGCAATCCTCCAGCAAGGCGACAAGGCTTCCCTCGGCAATTTCGGCCGCAACGTGGAACCGGCCGAGACGGGCGATGCCAGCGCCGGCAAGCGCCATCTGCTTCATCGTCTCGCCGTTGTTGACCACAAGGCTTCCCGACACCGGCTGTTCGATATCCTTGCCGTCGCAGCGGAAGGGCCATGACGGCCGGGCGCGGCGGAAGCTGAAGGTCAGGCAGTCGTGATGTTCGAGATCGGCCGGGATCTGCGGCCGCGTCTTCAGCGCAAGGTAGGATGGCGAGGCGCAGACGACGCGCCGGGACTGGCCGAGCTTGCGGGCGATCAGGCCGCTATCCGGAAGGTTTCCCATGCGAATGGCAACGTCGGTCTTCTCAGCGACCAGATCGACGATGCCGTCGGTGAGGCTCAGCTCGACGATGAGATCGGGGTTGCGGGCGACGAAATCAGGCATGGCGGGTGCGACGAACATAGTTCCGAGGGGCACGGTGACGCTGACGCGCAGCCGGCCGCGAACAGCGCCGCCCGCCGCTTCCTGATCGGCGTCGTTCAGATCCTGCAGGATTCTGAGTGCGGCGCGATGATAGGCTTCGCCTTCCTCCGTCAACGTCAGGGCGCGCGTGGTGCGCAGCAACAGGCGCGTTCCGAGCCGTGCTTCCAGGCGGGCGATCAGTTTGCTGACGGCGGACGGAGTGATTTCGAGGCTGCGGGCTGCGGCCGAAAAGCCGCCCTCCTGGACCACGCGGGCAAAGACTTCCATCTCGCCTGAACGCTCCATCAGAACGCGCATCATTGAGGAACCTCGTTCACAGGTGCATGTCCATTTCAGGCAATAGTTCTTTGTCTTCTCAGATCATAAATTGGTCCAGAACGCAATTTGGAGACCTCATGATGGACTTGAAACTGACTGACAGGACTGCACTCGTCACCGGCGGCACCGCCGGCATCGGGCTGGAAATCGCCCGCGCGCTGGCCGCCGAAGGCGCACGTGTTATCATCACCGGCCGCGACCGGAGCAAGCTCGACACTGCCATCGCCGATATCACGGCATCGGGCGCCAAGGGCGTCAGCGGGATTTTGGCCGATGCCGGTACCGGTGAGGGGGTTGCCGAGATCGCCAAGGCGGCACCCTCCATCGATGTCCTGGTCAACAATCTCGGCATCTATGAAAGCAAAGCATTCAACGACATCAGCGATGCCGACTGGAGCCATCTCTTCGAAGTCAATGTGATGAGCGGCGTGCGCCTGTCACGCATCTATTTGCCCGGCATGCTGGAGCGGAACTGGGGCCGGATCATCTTCATCTCGAGCGAATCCGCGCTCGCCATCCCGCAGGATATGATCCATTACGCCACCACCAAGACAGCGCAGCTTTCGATTTCACGTGGATTGGCACAGTTGACGCGCGGCACCAACGTCACCGTCAATTCGGTGCTGCCCGGGCCGACCCGATCCGACGGCATCGAAGCCTTCCTGCGCGGCCAGGCGAGCGATCCTTCCGCGCCCATCAAGCAGATCGAGGCCGAATTCTTCGCAACCGCACGCTCCGCCTCGATCCTGCAGCGCATGGTGGAGGCCGAGGAAGTGGCAAGCCTGGTCGCTTATCTCGCGAGCCCCCGTTCGTCTGCTACCAATGGCGCGGCGCTCCGGGCCGAAGGCGGCCTCGTCAACACCATCGCATAAGGGATGGTGTGACCGATACACTGCTGACGATCACCGCCGTCACCTTTGCCGAACGGAGCAAGGAGGCGGCCGTGGCCGCGGCCGGATTGCTGACGAGCACAGGATGAGCGCGGAGAGGCGGAGCCAAAAATCCCTACCTAAAACGTGATGGAGGTCGCTTCGGGCGAGGATCTCGGCAATGATGACCATCTATTCGCCACGATCCTATCAGGCCATGCTGTTTATTCCGCTTCCCTTCGCCGTTGCCCTTCTGCTGCTTGTCCTCTTCGTTACCGTCCTCAGGCAGGACGAGGAGGCTGCGCCGAACCGGCCGTTTCTGGCGCTTATCCTGCTCGCCGCGCTGCAATCCGTGCTCTCCGGCTTGCGCTGGGGCTATGGGGTGCAGACGGTGGGGATGGTCGCGCCGGTGATCGCGGCGATAGTGCCGCCGCTCGCCTATGCCGGGGTTTCCCGGCTGGTCCGGACGAGCCGGCGGCCGCTGCCGGTGCGGATTGCGCTGCATGCCGTGCCCGCCGTCGTTATCCTGCTTCTGACGGCTTTCTGGCGGGATGCGATCGATATCGCGCTGGTGCTTGTTTTCGTCGGTTATGCCCTGGTCATCCTGCTTCTGATGCGCCCTGGCGCAGATGCGCTGCGGCTGGCGCCCTTCGAAGGGGCGGTGCCGGCCTATCGGGCGATCATCTTTACGGCCGCCGCCCTGTGTCTCTCGGCCGCGGTCGATACCTTCGTCTTCCTCGACCTTACCTCGGCACACAGCGAGCGCGCGCTGACGCTGATCAGTATAGGAAATCTCGCCGTCCTCGTCATCCTCGGTATCGCGGCCGCCGTCGCCAGCCGAAGCCGGGCGCCTGCCGAGACGGTGGAGACAGCCCTGCGGCCGGAGACGAGCGAGGATAAGGAGACGATCGCTGCGGTCGATGCGCTGATGGAGGCAAGGAAACTCTATCGCGACGCCAATCTCAATCTCGACCGGCTGGCCCGCAAGGCCGGCATCCCGGCGCGGCAGATTTCGGCGGCGATCAACCGGGCAATGGACAAGAACGTCTCGCAATATGTCAACGACTACAGGATCGGCGAGGCCTGCCGGCTGCTCGCCGCCACCGAGAAACCGGTGACCGAGGTAATGTTCGAGGTCGGCTTCCAGACCAAATCCAATTTCAACCGCGAATTCCGCCGGGTGACTGATATGACGCCGCTGGCATGGCGGCAGCGGAAGGGGTGAGAGGATGTTCAGCCTGAGCCGACGAGTTCCAGGCCGCCTCTAGGGAAGCGATGGCGGCTGCCGGTGAGCCGACCGCGACCTCTCTCCGCCCTCATCCTGAGGCGCCCCGCAGGGGCCGCGAAGGACGAGGCCGGCCACTCCCACGTACACAATCGCGATCGAGGACTCCCTGGATCGTGTTCCAGGTCGCGATTTCTGCCGGGTCGGCGATGTTTGCCGGCATGAACACCACATCCGAACATGACCGAGACCTTGCCGCCAAGCTCAGATCGCTTTCGATCGAGCCCGCGGCCTTCGAGACAGAGCCGCCGAAGCCTCATGCCCGGCGGCGCACGACCCCTGGCGCAATGCTCGTCATTGCGGCGGCGGCATCGCTGGCGGCGGTTCTTTCCAATGGATCCGAGGCGCTGCAGCGAATCGAGACCGCGCTTGCGGGGTTTTCGGGCAGCGACCTTGGGATATCCGCCGATGGGGTGGAGGCGCCAGCCAGGCGCGGTGCCGCCGTTGAGGGGGTACGGACTCCGATCGAGGATGGAGCGAAGGGCACGACTGCTTCGACCCGGGAAATCACCGGCTCCGGTTATGTCACCGCACTCGTTATCACCACCGTTTTTTCCAAATATGAGGGCCGGATTGTCGCGGTCGGGGTGGAGGCGGGCGATAGCGTCGTCGCGGGGCAGGTGCTGGTGCGGCTCGACGATGCCGGCGCGGGCTTTTCGCTTCGGGGCGTGGAGATTGCCGGGCGGGCGGCGGCATTGGCACTTGATGCGAGGAATATCGAACTAGCGCAGGCGCGGTCGTCGCTTGCGCGCGCAGGGCGGCTCGCCCGACGTGATGCGATGTCGGCGCAGGCGCTGGAGGAGGCGGGGACAGCTGTCGACCGGGCCGAGAATGCAGCCCAGCAGGCAAGACAGGATGTCAAAAAAGCGGAACTCGAGATCGACAAGGCGCGTGAGCAGGTGGAGGCGCTGACTGTGCGTGCGCCGATCTCCGGCACTGTCACGCGGCTCGACGCGCATGTCGGCGACACGGTGCTGTCGCGCGAGGACAGCGTGCGGGAGGATGAAAGCCTGCTCGTCATTACCGATATGGCGAGCCTGGTCATCGATGCCGATGTGGCCGAAGCCAATATCGCGCTGATGCGGCCGGGCTTGTCAGGCGAGGCGGTGCTCGACGGCTTTCCCGGCCAGCCCTTTGAGGTCGAGGTGTCGAAGATCGCGCCTGTCATTTCGCGGGAGAAGGGGACGGTGACGCTGCGCCTGTCGCTGGCGTCTCCGCCGCCAGGCATGCGGCCTGCCATGGCTGCGCTCATCCGGCTGGTGGTGGGTGAGGGGGCGGATGTGGGTGCGTCGGCGGGTGGTGCCCATCACTCGCCCCCGTCCTTCGAGGCTCCGGCCTTTGGCCTGCGCACCTCAGGATGAGGGCTGATTGGGGTGCCGGCGGGGCTCCGCCTTCGGCCTCAGTGCCGCAGAATGAGGGCGGGTTGGCGTGCCGTCTGGCCGGGGATGATTGCTGTGCTGGGTAGCTGCGGCTTGCGGCGCGGCAAACCGCGACTTCTCTCCGACCTCATCCTGAGGTGCCCCACAGGGGCCTCAAAGGACGAGGGCGGCCACCGGTTACCGGCCACGGATCAACGAAGCACCAAGGAGCAGAGCATGACCGACATTCAAGACCCATATATCGCGCTTGCCGGCGTCAAGAAGGCGTTCAGGATCGGGGCGAAGACCATACCGATCTTCTCGGGGCTCGACCTTTCCATTCCGCGCGGCGATTTCGTTGCGGTGATGGGGCCGTCGGGTTCGGGGAAATCGACGCTGCTGAATTTGCTTGGCGGCATCGACAGCCCCGATGCCGGCGAGATCCGCATCGGGCGCAGCCATCTCGAGCAGATGGGCGAGGGTGCAAGAGCCGCCTGGCGGGCGCACAGCATGGGCATCGTCTTCCAATTCTACAATCTGCTGCCGATGCTGAATGCGGCGGAGAATATCGAGCTGCCGCTGCTGCTCAAGCCGCTGGGGCGCAAGGAGCGGCGGGCGCGCGTCGATACGGTCATGGATCTCGTCGGGCTTACCGGGCGGCAGCCGCAGTTTCCGTCGAGTATGTCGGGCGGGCAGCAGCAGCGCGTCGGCATTGCGCGCGCCATCGTCTCCGATCCCGATCTCATTCTCTGCGACGAGCCGACCGGCGATCTCGACCGGAAATCGGCGAATGATATCCTCGAGATGCTGGGCCTCCTCAATCGCGAGCTTCGGAAGACCATCATCATGGTCACGCATGATCCCGAGGCCGCCGCCTTTGCCCGGCGCACGCTGCATCTCAACAAGGGCGAATTCGTCGAGGGGGAAAGCCGATGACCTTCGTCGAGCTCATGCGGCGCAATGCCTGGCGCAAACGGCTACGCGCCGTTTTGCTGATGTTTTCGGTCGGCATCGCCTTCCTGATCTACGGGCTGACGGCGAGTTTCGTCACCGGCAGCCAGAGCGCGGCCGGCGCCAGCGACAATCTGCTCGGCGTCTTCAACAAATCAGGCCGGGGGCTGCCGCTGCCTTTTGCTTATCTCAACCGAATCGCCGCGGAGGGTGATGTCGCGGCCGTCGCCTATACGGCGCGCATGCGAGGCTTCGTCGAGGTCGAGAAGAATGTCGTGGCCGTCAGCGCGGTCGATCCGCAGGCGATTGCCGCCGCCAATGGCGCCGAACTCGGGTTGACGCCAGAGCTGATCGCGGCGCTGGAAGAGGGTCGCGACCGGGTGCTCGTCGGCAGGGCATTGGCTGAGGCGCAGGGCTGGTCGGTCGGCCAGCGCATCGGCGTCACCAGCCAGATCATGAAGGCCGACGGCAGCCGGAACTGGAGCTTCACCATATCAGGCATCTTCGAGGGTTCCGATGCCGGAACCGACACCTATTTCATGCTCGCCCGCTACGACATGGTCAATGCCGCCCGCGCGCGCGACAAGGATACGGTCGACGCCTTCGTGGTGCGCCCGCGCGAAGGTGTCGCCTCAGGCCCGCTGGCGGCGCGCATCGATGCGCTCTTTACCAATTCGGCGGCGCAGACCCGGACGCAATCGGAAAAGCAGTTCCTCGAGGCCTTTCTGCGGCAGTTTGCCGATGTCGGGCTGATCGTCAGCCTCGTCGTCGGCGCCGCCTTCGTGACGATCCTGATGATATCGGTCAACACCATGCTCTTCGCCATCAGGGAGCGCCGCTTCGAGATCGGCGTGATGAAGGTGCTCGGCTTTTCTCGCGGGGCGATCATGGCGCTCATTCTCGGCGAGACGCTGTTCATCTTCGCCGTCGGTGGCGCCGGTGGGCTCCTCCTCGCCAAGCTCGCAACTTTCTCCATCGGGCCGGAATTCGGCCTCGTCTTCAGCTTTGAGGTACTGCTCAAGTCCGCCGCGATCATTGTGGGGCTTGGCTTGCTGACCGGGCTGTTGCCGGCCCTGAACGCCATGCGCCTGCCAATCGTCAACGCCTTCAGAACGAGATAATCCAATGTCATCAGCGCTCAAGCAGACCTTTCTCATGATCAGAGTCAACCTCGGAAGCCTGCCGCGGCGGCTGTGGATTTCGCTGTCGATGGTGCTGTCGGTCGCCCTCGTGGTCGCTGTTTTGTCAGGCTTTCTGGCGATGGCGCGCGGCTTCGAGGCCGCTCTTGCCGGCGCCGGCTCGCCCGATATCGCCATCATCCTCGGCGGCGGCACCAATCAGGAGACCGGCTCGGACGTGCCGGCCGATGCGATCCGCAGCCTGACTGCCATGAGCGGCGATACCGGGATTGCGCGCGACGGCGCCGGCGGGCTGGCGCTGTCGCGCGAGACCATCGTGCCGATCGATGTAAAGGGGAGCGACGGTGCCGAGCAGACGCTGTCGCTGCGGGGCATGGACCGGGCCGGGATCGATCTCCGGGGCCGCGCCCGGCTTTCGCAAGGGCGGCTGTTTGTATCAGGCGCGCGCGAGATCGTCGTCGGCGCCGGCATCGCAGAGGCTTTCCCCGGCTTTGGCGTCGGCCAGACGGTACGGTTCGGCGCGGTCGACTGGACCGTCGCCGGCCAATTCACCGCCGGCGGCAGCGCCTTCGAATCCGAAATCTGGGCGGATCTGGACGCGGTGCAATCGGCCTTCGACCGACAGGGGCAGGTGCAGAGCCTGCGCGTGAAGCTTGCCGGCGTCGACTCCGCAACAGCGTTGGCGACGCTGCGCCAGCGCCTATCTGATATACCGGGCACGCCGCTCACCGCCATCCCGGAGGCCGATCTCTATGCCGCGCAGGCCGAGCGGACCGAGAGGCTGATCCGCTTGTTTGGCTGGCCAATCGCGCTGCTGATGGCGATCGGCGCGACGGCGGGCGCTTTGAACACGATGATGAACTCGGTCTCCGACCGCGGCGTCGAGATCGCCACGCTGCGCCTGCTCGGGTTTTCCAGCCTGCCGGCCTTCGCCGCCACCTGGTTCGAGGCGGGGCTGCTTTCCGTGGCTGGCGCGGGTTTCGGCATCCTCGCCTCCCGCCTCGCCTTTAACGGCTGGCAGGCGAGCACAATGGGCGCCAACAACACCAAAATGGCGTTCCAACTCGATGTGACGTTTGATGTGATCCTGACTGCCGGCGTGCTGGGGCTTGCGATCGGCATCCTCGGCGGCGCCTTGCCGGCGCTGGCGGCTGCCCGGCTGCCGCTGAGTTCGGCGTTGCGGGCGAGGGGGTAGGAGGCGCCGTGATTGTCACCCGCCCTCGGTCGGCGCGCTTTGCGGCCCAGTCATCACAGAACCGTGCGACGCCGTCGGTTCATGCAATTACCGCGCCGGATATTTTTCGGATAAGTTGCATCTTTCCAATATCTTAGTCGACTGGGGTGTTTGCCTGTGGAAGAAGGCCCGCGAACCTTCTCGCTGCCGCATTGACAACATCTTGTCGCCTTCTTGCCGTGGCCGGTTGCCCCCGCTGCGTCGGATCGACCGATACCGATTCGATTCTCGCGGCTCATAGCGATCCGACCAACAAGGCAACACGGCGATATGACAACCTATTATGTGAATTCAGCAATCGGCTCCAATCAGAACAGCGGAACGAGCGAGAAATCAGCTTTTGCGACTTTATCCAAAGTGGAATCTTTGACGCTGAAAGCCGGCGACAGCGTGCTTCTCGCCAAGGGCAGCGTGTTCAACGAGCAGTTCGATATCAAAAATTCCGGCAGCGCGAGCGCGCCGATCAAGATCGGCAGTTACGGGACGGGGGACGCACCTGTCATCCATAGCGGCGGTGACGGTATCCACAGTCTTTATGCGTCGAACATTGTCATCGAGAACCTTAAGATATCGAACACGGGCGGTGCGGCCATTTATGGCGGCGATGTCACGAACTGGACGGTCCGCAATGTCGAGATCGCCAAGTCGGGAATGTCGGAAAACGCCGGTGCCGTCACCTTCAGGAACAGCAAGAACGTCACGATCGAAGACAGCAAGATATCGGATGTCAAAGGCGACGGCTTCTGGATCGAAAAAGTCAGCGGCGTCAAACTTCTCAACAATACCGTCACCAGCGCCAATGGCTCGACGGCCGATGCCGTGCAGGTCAACGACAGCAGCAATATTCTGATCAAGGGCAATCATCTCGACCAGACTGATGCCAGCAGCCCGAAGGGGGTGATCGCGCTGGTGCGGGCCACGGATGCGGTGGTCGAGAATAATACGCTCACCGGGGGTGGCTTCGGCATCAGTGCGCCCGCGGGCAAGAATGTCGCCATCCGCGACAACGACATATCCGGATTTCACGGTTACAGCTGGTCTTTCGCCGTTGGTCTCGGCGATCAGGGTAGTGCGCGAGATTACGACATATCGGGCAACCATATTCACGACGGCGCCTGGGGAGTGGCCGTCAGCGGCGCCATCGGCACCAGCTATACCCTCACGAATATCAAGGTCCACGACAATGTCTTCGACGACCTCACGCAGTCAGCGCTGAAAGTAGACCGGCCGGCATCGGGCACGTTCTACAACAATACCATCGAGAGCGGGGTCAATGCCACCAGCCTGTCGCCCGCCGTCGTTGACGCGCACACCTTTTCCGTCAGTAACAACCATACGGTCGCAAATGTCGAGACGGCGCTTGCAAGCACGAATACCAAGGCTGCCGCAGTGACGGACGCGGCCGCGGATCCGGCGATTGCCGCTGTTCATGATAACCTGAAGATCCTGACCGATACGGGCGCCGCCCATCATGGCAATCTTCTCGAAAACGACAGTTCGGACAACGGCACCCTGGTGCTTCGCCGCTTCGGAGACGAAAGCGTGGGCAAGCACGGACTGACTCTGACCGGGGACTATGGTTCCATCCACGTGGACAGAGAGGGCAACTATGCCTACACGCTCGATGACACGAAGCTCCCCGACCATAGCGGACATGTGAGCGAGTCCTTCAGTTATGGTGTCGACGATGGAACCTCGCATCATAGCGACGCGGATACGCTGACTGTCTTCATCCATACGGATGGCTTGCTGAGCTGAGGGTAGGGGACGGCCTTTCGCCGCCCTCACCCTGACGTGCCCCGAAGGGGCCTCGCAGGGCGAGGGCGGCCACCCCCAGTGCTATCGAATATTTCAGATGGAGTTAGGGGCGCTCAGCCACCCCGCCCTCGTCCTTCGAAGCTTCGCCCCGCTGGCTACGTGCCTCAAGCATGAGAGCTGACCGGTGTGCCTTCTAAATGGTGCACCGATTGGTAAGCCACACCTTCTCTTCGGCCTCATCCTGATGGGGCCTGGGCTCCGAGGACGAGGGCGACCACCGAAGAGAACTGGTCTGCTGGGTACCTCGCCTGACCGTCAATAAAAGGTAGGTTACCGTTCATTCACCTTTCGGTCGTTATTTTATATATTGTTTACGTTTAAGTTGTATTATTGAGGATGCAGCCACCGCCAGGCTTCTCGGGAGCAAGGCAGGCCAAAGGCCTGTCTATCGCCGTATGGCATAGAAGGCCCTCCAACCTTTCGCCCCGACCGCATCCGATCCACTCGTCGCCGCTCATCCAGAGGGCTGCGCGACAATGCGAGAACAAGGCGATATGACAGTCTATTATGTGAACTCGGCAACAGGGGCCAATAGCAACAGCGGAACGAGCGAGGACACGCCTTTTGCGTCCTTCTGGGCGGTGGAAAATCTGAAGCTACAGCCCGGCGACAGTGTGCTGCTCGCTGCCGGTAGCGTGTACAACGACCAGCTCGACCTCAAATATTCCGGCACCGTCAGCGCCCCGATCACCATCGGCAGCTACGGGGTCGGCGATGCGCCCGTCATCCACAGTCCCGGCGACGGCATTCACAGCCTCTATGCCTCCAATATCGTCATCGAGAACATCAAGATTTCGGATACCGGCGGTGCAGCCATCTATGGCGGCAGTGTTTCGAACTGGACGGTGCGCAATGTCGAGGTCGATCACACCGGCTTGGCAGGCAAGGCCGGTTCCGTCACCTTCCGAACCGGCTCGAACATCACCATCGAAAACAGCACGATCAACGACGTGAACGGCGACGGCATCTGGATCGAGAAGATCAACGGCGTCACCCTCATCAACAATACCGTCACCAACGCCCATGGAACTGCGGCAGACGCCGTGCAGATGAACGACAGCAGCAACATCCTGATCAGCGGCAATGTTCTCGACCAGACGGGTGCCATCAGCACAAAGGGCGTGCTGGCGCTCATCAGGCCTGTGAATGCCCTAATCGAGGATAACACGCTGGTTGGCGGCGGCTTCGGGGTGAGCGCTCAGGCGGGCACGAATATTGCCATCCATGACAACGACATTTCAGGATATGGCGGTTACAGCTGGTCCTACGCCATCGGTCTCGGCGACCAGGGCGATACGCGGGATTATGATATCTCGGGCAATTATATCCATGACGGCGTATGGGGCGTGGCGGTCAGCGCTGCCGGCACCACCAGTTATATTCGTGAAGATATCGATATCCATAACAACGTCTTCGACGACCTGTCGCAGGCAGCGCTGAAGGTCGACAGACCTGCATCCGGCGCCTTCCACGATAATGTCATCGCAAGCGACGTTACGCCCTACAGCATATCGCCGGCAATCATCGCGGCGAACACCTTTCCGGTCAGCAACAACACGACGCTCGACGAGGCCCAGGCGACGCTTTTCGCTCACGATAGTCTCACTGCGGCAGATACGACGCACGTGGACGCGGCCCCGGCGATTGTCGCAACCCATGACAGCCTGAAAATCTCAGCCGACACGGATGGCGCCCATCATGGCAATCTCCTTGAAAACGACAGCTCGGCCAATGGGACCCTGCTGCTTCGCCGCTTCGGGGGCGAGGTCGTCGGCAAGGATGGCCTGACGCTGACCGGCCAATACGGCAGCATCCATGTCGACGATCACGGCGACTATAGCTACACGCTCGACACGACGAAGCTTGCCGGGCTTAGCGGAAACGTGAGCGAGACTTTCCTCTATAAGATCTCCGATGGGGTCGCGCATCATTTCGACACGGATACGCTGAGCATTTCCATCCATGTGGATGGCGTGCTGACGTGACGGGGGATGCCGGCGGCAAACTCATCTGTCGCCGAGCAGGATCCCGGTGACGTCGATTTCGATTTCCGCGCAGATGATCTCGTATTCGGTAATGATCGCCGGATCGGCCGACATATCCTTGCGCATGCGATCGAGGACGGCGCAGGCCTCGCCATAGGCTCCGCACAGTTCGTAAAGATGGGGCTGGCTCGCCGCGGCCGCTCGGATCGTTGCCCTCGTCGCGGGCAGCCTCATCATCAGCCTGGCCAGCCCCTGTTCGGCGACCTGCCGGGTGATGTGTGCTACACCTTCATTCCTGACCATGCCATCGACCCTCGCTGCCTGTATTCTGCTGTCGAGAGTTAGTACGAAGGAATGCTGCATCTGGTTTCATGCCGGATGCGGAATTAGATTAGCGCCGCGTGTCTTCCGCTGAGCCCGGCATTGCGCGCCAGAATTGGAAAGGCACTTGGTCAACCGCTGGCGATTGGCGGCTTTCTCCCTGGGTTGTCCGCTCAGGAGGAGAGGCCGATCGTGATGGTGGCGGAAAGCACGCCGCCGTCGAGCTTCTCGAAATCGAACATGTGATCGGCGGCATCCTCTGGGATAAGGCCGTCGGCTTCAGTGCGGGTATCGCGGGGAGGGCGTCCAAGATAGTCCGGATGTTCGCCATAAATGATGTCGCTCAGCGTATCGTCGAAATAGATTTGGCTGACGAGAAGCTCCTTGCCTTCGACCAGGATGCGGCAGTGAACATGCGGCGTGCGGCCCTTGTACCATCCGGGATAGGCCGTCAGGAAGCTTGCCTGCCCCTCAGCATCCGTCAGTTGGCGCCCGCGAAAGGCGAGCCCGCCGACCGCCTCGGCGTCGCCGAGCGTACACATGTCGGCCGCCTCGCGGCCGGAATAGACGCCGCGATGATCGGTATGCCAGATCTCGATATCGGCATTTTCGACCGGGCGGCAATCGGCGGCATGGACGATGCGCACGGCCAGCCGCAACGGCAGCCCCGCCTTTCCTTCCGAGACGTCCTGACGGGCCGGAATATTGTTGACATGGCAGGGGCCAAGGGTCTGGGCGGTGGTCACGATGCAATTCGGACGGCTGCGGAAGAGCGGCGCAGGCAACTTTTCCAATGCGACCGACTTTGTGCCGCCGCTCAGGAAATCCGTTCCCTTCCAGTCGAATGTCCTGGCGGCAACGGTGATATGCCGCCGTGGCCAGATGGCTGCCGCAGCCACGGTTGAAGCGACAATAGTCGCACCTCCAAGCACGAGGGTTCGCCTTTTCATATGTCTTCCTTTCTTGAAGACGCAGCGTGTAAGGAGGATGCGCAGGAAGTTCCAATTAAATCCAGACAATGATTGATGGCAACCTGGGCCGAAGTCTCCAATCTTGCCATCAACGAGCTCCCGCTGCGTCTTATAGGCTTGCCAGATATCCTCCTTGGTCGGCCGCTGATGGCAGAGGCGGAAATTATCTTCGGCCGCATCTGGACCAAAACAGCCATTTCCGATCTTGCAACCTTTACAGCGCGGCGCGTCTTTTCAGATGCGCAACGTCGCTGTAACTCTTTGGAGCAGGCATCCGACATTCGTTGCTGAGCCAGGGCAGGGCACATGGAACCAACCCACTTATTCGAGCTTGTTATCGCGATGTTTCTGGCGATCATCGCGCTGCACTATGCTGCCCACAGGCTCGGACTGCCGCCGTCCGTCGCGCTGCTGACCGGGGGCGCTTTGCTGGCCTTTGTGCCGGGGCTGCCGGCGATATCAGTCGATCCCGAGCTGGTGCTGGTCATCTTCCTGCCGCCGCTGCTGATGGATGGCGCCTGGTCAATTGCGTTGTCGCGGCTGCGGCGCCATATGATCGGGATCGCCTCGCTTGCCGTCGGCGCGGTACTCTTCACCTGCGCCGTCGTGGCTGTTGTCGTCCATCTTATCTTTCCATCACTTCCCTGGGCCGCCTGCGCGGCATTGGGCGCGATCGTTGCGCCGCCGGACGCGGTTTCAGCGCGCGCCGTGCTGGAGCGCGTAAGATTGCCAAGGCGCCTTCAGATTCTGCTGGAAGGCGAGAGCCTGCTCAACGATGCGAGCGGCTTGGTTCTCTTCCGTTTTGCCGTTGCCGCCGCCGCAACGGGAGCCTTCAGCGCGGGGGAGGCGGTTGGTAACTTCTTCGTGCTGGCGCTCGGCGGCGCCATCGTCGGCATCGTGATCGGAGCGGCGTGGGTCAAACTTATCCGGCATCTCGGCGACGACTATCTTATCATCGCCGCCACCGTGTTGCTCGGCTGGATTTCCTATCTGTTTGGCGAACTGCTGCATGTTTCCGGCGTCATCGCCACCGTTACCACGGGCCTGATCGCTTCCTGGCACCAGCACACTGTATTTTCAGCGGCGACGCGCATGCGAGGCACCTCGTTCTGGACGGTGATGATCTTCCTTATGGAGGCGGCGGTCTTCACACTGATCGGGCTGTCGCTCCGGGATGTCGTCGAACGCGGCGGCGGCTTTAACACTGTGATCGCGACGATGGGACTGCCGATGCTGGCGATCCTCGTGACACTCGTGGTCGCGCGTTTCGCCTGGGTCTTCGCCTCCGATCTCGTCATCAGGTCGTGTGCAGCGCTCGGGTTCACGCGTGCCCGGCCGCTCGGAGCAGGCGGGGCGACCGTTCTGAGCTGGGCAGGCGTGCGCGGGGTGGTCACGCTCGCTTTGGCGCTGAGCCTGCCCGAGGATTTCCCGGGCCGTGACTTCATCCTCGCCACGTCCTTCGCCGGCATTCTCGGAACCGTGCTGGTGCAGGGCACGACATTGGGGCGGGTGATTGCTTGGGCGCGGCTGGCGCCGGAGACGGAAAGAGCGCGCCTGACAATGAGCCAGGCCGAAGCCGCCATGGCACAGGTGCAGCTCGGGATCGTCCAAAACCTGGCATATGACGCAGAGGGAAAGCTCATCCACCCTCAATTGCTGGAGCGCTATCAGCGCAGGGCGACAGCCATCGTCGACTACGCCGAGAGAACCGAGCATTACGTGCCGCTGCTCCATGCTCATTTTGACGTCGTTCTCGAAGCGGTTGCGACAGGGCGACGGGAACTCATTCGTCTCCACCGCGCCGGCGACATCGATGACGAGACGCTGGACGAGCTGGAACGCGATCTCGATCTCGAGGAGCTGAGCGCGATCTCGGCCAAGGCCTGACGTTCAGTGTCTCACGCGTGGAGCTCGCGAAGCGGGCCAACTGTCGGAGCTCTCTTCGCTGCCACGCTCTAGATGGCAACCTGTTCACCGAGCTCGACGACACGGTTCGAGGGCAGGTTGAAATAGTCGGAGGGATCGATCGCCAAGCCTTCCAGCGCCATGAATATGCGCTCCTGCCAGCCGGGCAGTCCGGTGTTCGGCGTCCTGACGAGGTTCCGGCGGCCGAGATAGAAGGAGGTCTTCATGATCTCGAACTTGAACCCTCCCTCCCGGCAGAGGGCGAGCGCTCGGGTGACATCGGGGTCGTCCATGAAGCCGAAGGTGAGATCAAGCCGCACAAAGCGCGGCGAGAGCTGGCTGATCTTAATGCGGCGGCTGTCCGGAACATAAGGTTCGTCTTCGGTCCAGACGCTCAGGATGACGTTCTGTTGGTGGAGCACGTGGTTGTGCTTGAGATTGTGGAGCAGAACATTCGGCGTCCGATCCGGAACGCTGGTCAGGAAAATCGCCGTTCCCGGAACGGTGACCGGCGAATGGTCCGACTTTCGTTCGATCGACCTTATGAAGGAATCGAGCGGGATCTCGTTGTTGGCACGCAGCCGCTTCAGATAGGCCTGCCCTCGGGTCCACGTCCACATCAGGATCATGATCGCCAGCGCAAGGGCGACCGGAACCCAGCCGCCATCGTAGATTTTCAAGAGGTTGGCTGCCAGGAACAGGACTTCGATGAGGAAGAGCGGCAGCAGCACGACGGCGGCGAGCACGAGGGAGTAGCCCCAGACGGCCCGGAGGAACTGGAAGACCAGCATGGTCGAGATGACCATGGTTCCGGTCACCGAGATGCCGTAGGCCGTCGCCAGCGACTCGGAGTCGCGGAAGGAAAAGATCAGCATCAAGACGCCGATCAGCAGGAGAAGATTGACGCTCGGCACGTAGATCTGGCCGGTGTTGGTCTCCGATGTGAACTTGATCCGCAACCGCGGCAGGAAGCCGAGGTGAACCGCCGAGCGGGCCAGTGAAAATGCGCCGGTGATGACAGCCTGGCTGGCGATGATCGTCGCCATCGTCGCAAGCAGAACCACCGGCAGCAAGGCCCAATCGGGATACATTAGAAAGAACGGATTGGCCGCCGTTTCGGGATGGGCGAGAACCAGCGCGCCTTGGCCAAGATAGTTGAGGAGCAATGCCGGAAATACGAGCACGAACCATGCCGTCTGGATCGGGCGGCGGCCGAAATGCCCGAGATCGGCATAGAGCGCTTCGCAGCCGGTGACGGTCAGAAAGACGGCACCGAGCACGATGAGGCCGACGGTGCCGGCATGGGTGAGGAACAGGAATGCATTGATCGGATTGAGCGCCTCCAGGATTGTCCAGTCGTCACCGATATGGATCAGACCGCCCGCCGCCATGGCCAGAAACCACAACACCGTAATCGGCCCGAAAAACATCGAGACGGCAGCCGTTCCCCGCGACTGGACGCCAAACAGAACGATCATGATCGCGGCCGAGGCAAGCGGCACGTATTCGGCAAAGGCCGGTGTGACGAGCTTCAGGCCTTCGAGCGCCGACATGACCGACAGAGCAGGCGTGATCATCGCATCGCCGATGAACAGAGCCGCTCCAATCAGCCCGGCGAAAAAGAGCACCGGCACGTTTCGCCCCATCTTCTTCATCAGCAGGGCGAGAAGCGAAAGCGTGCCGCCTTCGCCATCATTGTCCGCTCTGAGAAGGAAGAGCACATATTTGAAGGTCACAATGATCGTCAGCGTCCAGACCATCAGCGAAATGAGGCCGACGACCTCGGCCTCGTGGACGCCATCGGCGGCAAAGGGCCTCAGCGCCTCACGAAGGGCATAGAGCGGGCTGGTGCCGATATCGCCATATACGACGCCGATCGCGCCGACGACCAACCCGACGAAGCCCTTTCGGCCGGTACCTTCACCCGTTCTGTCTGCATGTGTCGACGTCATGGTTCCCCGCTCATGCCACCTGGCCTTGAACACAAACATATGCCGCATTGCAGAACGGCAAGTAAATTGATGTGGCGTGCGATTTTTTTGTGAGCAGTCAGGACGCCCAAACCGGTGCAACCATACGGTTAACACGCGCGGCGGCTGTCGGTTGTCCTGGGGCATTCATGTCCGTAGCCGGCAGGGGTGATTACCGGCTTTTGCTGGGTGATTGGAGCCATGTGCACTGTATTACTTGGCGCATCTAAAGTATTATTCATAGTTATCTTGAATGTAGCTCGTATAGGTGACAACCAAAATCGCACACTATCGTCAACTCCCTGGCGAATGATCTTGGCGCTCAAGCACTTGCGGGGTGCGGTGCGTCGCCTCTGAATGAACCTCGTTCGGATAGCGGATGTCTAGCCAACTTGCCTGCAAAATATGCGTTCTGCCGGGTTTGCGATGGTCGTGTCCATCCGAGATCGATGGCTTGCACTGGGTGATTTTCGGTCTCGTTTCGGACAAATTCTTGCCGCCAAAATGCCAGTATTAGTTGTTTCTAAATCACGCCATAATTGGCACCTACGTTGCCGCTCCTGATTTATTCTTTGCCACATTTCTGAATTTCAACATTATACAAACAATGGTGGGTAACTATGAAAGTTATTCTCGTCATCGTCCTCACGGTGCTTGCCGTGCCCTGTGAGGCGGACATGCTGGGCACGGCATCCAAGTACAAGAGCATGCACGAACGCTCCATTTCCTTCCTCAGCATCAATCCCCGCAGGGTTTCGTGGTGCGGGGCGTTCCTGGCCTTTGTCGCCAAGCGATCTTTCCGGCAGCCGCCGCCCAATCCCAATATGGCGATATCCTGGAAAAATTTCGGCAGGCCGGTCTTCTTCCGCTCAGCCAGGCGGGGAGACGTGGTGGTGATCCGAAGCGGCCGACGCTTCCATGTCAGCCTGTTCGATCACATCGACCAGCGCCGACAGTACGTCTACCTGTTCGGAGGCAATCAATCCAACCGGGTGCAATTGTCCAGGTATCGCGCCAGTTCGGTCGTCGCAGTGCGACGATGATGCCGGCTTGCAGGCCGAGTGCGCGCGCGTGGCCGGTGGCCGACCTCGTCCTTCGAGGCCCTGCGGGCACCTCAGCAAGGATGAGGTGGGAGAGAGGGTGCGGCTTGTGTCGCCGCGCCGTGCCAGGGGCCAGACTCTGCAAGGCAATGGATTGGCGACGGACGCAATTGCAGGTTAGCGCGGATAGGAATTGCCGCTGACACTCCTGAACGCGGTGATGATGCTCTCCACCGCCAGTTCTGCATGATCCGATGTCGTTTGGAAATTGGTGACGGAGAGGCGCAACACGTCGCGGCCGCGCCATTTGGCGCCGCCGGCGAAGATCATGCCGTCGGCCTGGATCCTTTCGATCGTCTTTCGGGTCAGGGCGTCGCCTTCTTCGGAGGGCAGGTCGGCTCCGAAGCGGATGACGAGCTGGTTCAGCGTCACCTCGTTTAGAATGGCGATGCCGGGCTCGCGAGCAAGCAGATCGGCTGCCAGCCGCGCCGAGGCGCAGCACTGGTCGATGAGGGCGGCCACACCCTCGCGGCCGAGATGTTTCAGCATCGCCCAGGTGGCGAAGCCGCGCGCGCGCCTCGAAAGCTCCGGCACGTAATGGGAGGGATCGCGTTCGCCTTCGCCGGCGAGCGGCAGATAGCTTGCGGCGATCGTCATGGCGCGGCGATGGGCGAGCTCGTTGCGGACGATCGCATAGCCGCAATCATAGGGCGTCTGCAGCCATTTATGGCCGTCGGTCGCCCAGCTGTCGGCCGCTTCGATGCCGCGGCTGAGATGGCTGGTCTTCACTGACGCCTGCGCCCAGAGGCCGAAAGCACTGTCAACGTGCACCCAGGCGCCTTTCGCTTTCAAGAGGGGGATGATGGCGGCGAAGTCGTCGAAGGCGCCGGTATTGATCTGCCCGGCCTGGAGAATGGCGATGACGGGACCGGAGACCGTATCGAGCGTGCCTGTCAGCGCGGCCAGGTCGATCCGCCCCACTGGATCTGTGCGCACGCGCAGCACGCGATCGTGGCCGAGGCCCAGGAATTGCAGCGCCGAGAACACCGTCGTGTGGGCGTCGTCGCCGATCAGCACGGTGATCTCGGGCCCGCCGAACAGGCCATTGGCATCGGCATCCCAGCCGACTTGGCGCAGCACCTCGCCGCGTGCGGCGGCAAGGCAGGTGAAGTTCGCCACGGTCGCGCCCGTCACGAAGCCGACCGAGCTTTCGGCCGGCAGCTTCAGGAGATCGAGAAGCCATCTTGCAGCAACGGTCTCGACGGCGGCCGCGGCCGGAGCGACAGTATGATTTCCGGCATTCTGGCCCCAGGCGCTGGTAAGGAAATCAGCCGCGACACCGACCGGATGCGAGCCGCCGATGACCCAGCCGAAAAAACGCGGGCCGGTCGTCGCGTGCAGGCCGGGCTCGGCGCCATCCGAGAGCTGCCGGATGACATCGAGCATATCGGAACCGGCGGCCGACAGCGGCTCGTCGAAAGCGGCGAGGGAGGCGGCGTAGTCGTGAGTGGGCACATGGCGGGCGGGCGCTGCTTGCCGGAACGCGGCCGCAAGCCGAGCGGCTTCCTGAAACAGAGATGCGATTGCCGACATGCGGATCCCCTTCTGTCGTCGATCCTGAAGGGCCGCCGCTCAAAGCGAACTGCTCTATCAAGGCAGTTTAGCCGATATCGCCGGCGCTGTCGTTGCGCGCCTCGAGGACGCATATTGAGGTTGGCGCACAGTATGCCGAGCGCTCCTGCCCAGGGCACTGCCCGAAATCGTCGTTGCTACGAGTGCGAGAGCTGTAGCCCCGCGAAGTCCGGCACATACAGGAGGATTTGAGTGGCAGCCGCCTTCGGCGCACGTCTCGCCTTTACCGGGATGCTTAAGATAAATCGAGCATAGCGGGAGATGCTTTCTTATTCTCTCCAATAACCACCCTACCATCTGCTGTTCATTTCTGAAATTATTAAACGTATGCTTAAAATCTATTGCATTTTGCCAAGTATCAT
This sequence comes from Rhizobium sp. NZLR8, assembly GCF_019685025.1. Lineage (NCBI taxonomy): Bacteria > Pseudomonadati > Pseudomonadota > Alphaproteobacteria > Hyphomicrobiales > Rhizobiaceae > Rhizobium > Rhizobium sp. NZLR8. Next base: position 503,184 of record NZ_JABDVY010000004.1, read on the forward strand.
TCAATAATGTGGAAATATCATTCGCGCCGCTGTCAAGGCCGCTCTGCCAATCAGCGAGGGATATGCATTGAAGTATTTCGTTGTCTACGCGCTGGTGTGCTCTATGGTCGGGATAATTCTTCTCGTCTTCATCCATCAGATTGCACCCTTCAAAATGGACAGACTCAGCGATCAAGCGACCGCCTGGTCAGCCGCTACATCGGCGACCGGGTCAGCCGATACGCCGGCGACTGGGTCAGCCGATCAATCGCCGACCAGGTTAGCCGATCAATTGGCGACTGGGCCGAGCGAACAGCCGGATGAGCTGGTCGTTCGGTCGACGCGCGAACCGGCGACCGACCAACCAGCCGTCCAGCCGCCGGATCAATGGGACCTCCGGCCATCGAACCAACCGGTGGTCATGCCATTCAATCAATCGGGCGTCCGGAAGGGCGGCCGGGTCGGAACTTCGGCGGAGTAATCGCCAGCGGAGCATCGGCCTCGCCCTTGGAGGTTCTCGCGGGGCGCGACTCAGAGTGAGGTCTCCGTGGAGGCGCGTGCATCCTTCTGCGCCGGCTAGCATATGCGCGGCATCCTCCAACGCATCCTGAGGCGCGTAGCCCATAGGGCGGAGCCTCGATGGACATACCGCAGCGGCTTCTTGCATTCTTTCCACGTCAGTGCACCCGCCTCGTCCTTCGAGCCGTGCAGGCGCCTCAGGATGACGCTCTCTCTGGCGCTGGCGCGAGGGGTGGCGCAATAGGAGCAGGAATCGAAGTCATCGCGTCGGCTTGCATCGGCCGGAGCCCTCTGTAATGACGTAGCTGAGATATCCGAGGAGGTCTCCGATGGATGCGAGCGGCGTGACGATCAGGCTTATCCAGGCAGACGAAGTGGAGGCTTTCCGGCGTATTCGCCTGGAAGCGCTACGCGCCGAGCCGTCCTCCTTTGCCAGCCGCTACGAAGATTGGGAGATCTTGCCCGACGAGGAGTGGCGCAATCGCCTGAACGAGCCGGTTTTCATTGCGTTTCAGGATAATGAGCCCGTCGGTATAATGGGCCTGCTGCGGCAGCGCTCGAGCAAGATGGTCCATCGCGCGACGATCGTCATGGTCTATATCCGCGCCCACCTGCGCGGAACGGGTCTCGCTGGAAAGCTGCTGGAGGCGGTTTCCGATCACGCACGCGACTTCGGCATTCGGCAACTGGAACTGTTCGTCAGCGCGGAAAACCCCGCGGCAATCCGCTTTTACCAGCGGCAGGGCTTCTCCGAGATCGGCAGGATCCCCGGCGGGGTTCTGGAGGAGGGCAGGGAGATCGACGACGTTATAATGGCTCGCCGTCTGGTCGATTGGGCCTGACGGGGAAATTCAGCTCAAACCCCTTTACCTCATCTATTGACCTCAAGCGCGGTTGGGGTCGCAGGATGCCGGCATTAAAGCGCGTCGCGATCTTTCAGAATCGCTCCTTGCGCTTTAGCTCGTTGTTTTTGCGCATGTCGTTGCCGCAAAACCGCTGCACACTTTTGCGCGACATGCTTTGGGCTGGAGGTTTGCCGTGACGAAGATTCTGAGAGACGAGGATCTGGCCGGCAGTGCGTTGATGGGCGTGGCGATGGATGCGCTCGAGACCGCTTTTCTCGCGAGAGCCGGCAATCGGCTGGTCTCTCCGCCCCGGCATCATGTGTCCTTTCCCGATCAAGGCGATCTCGTCTTCACCGTCGGCGGTATCCTTGGCGACAAACCGCTCGCGGGCTTTCGGGTCTATGAAACATTCGGCGGGACGGAGCATTCGCAAATCGTCGCGGTGTGGTCGGCCGACGATGCCAGGCTCAAGGGCATCGTCCTCGGAGAACGCCTCGGCAACCTCAGGACCGGCGCCATCGGAGGTCTCGCCATCCGCCATCTCAGCGCGCCTGATGCCAGGATCGTTGGGATCCTCGGCAGCGGCGCGCAAGCGCGAACTCAGCTTGCCGCAGCCGCCGCCGTTCGAAAACTGGACCGTGCCCGCGTCTATAGCCGCGACGAGAAAAATCGCGCCGCCTTCGCGGCCGAAATGCAGCACGCCCTGGGGCTGGAGGTGGACCCTGTCGGTAACGCTTGCGAAGCCGTCGATGACGCCGACATCGTCATCTCCGCGACGACGAGCCAAACGCCCGTCGTCCATGCGCGGGATCTGAAGCCCGGCGTGCATGTCAACACCGTCGGCCCGAAAACGCTTCGGGGATACGAGCTCGGCCTGGATGTCGCTGATGCCGCAGCGGTAATCGCGACGGATTCTCCCGAACAGGCCCACGCCTACGCTTCGCCCTTTTTCCTCGCCGGTTCCGGCAACGAAGATCGTTTGGCCGACCTTGCCGACATCATTGCCGGGAGGACGGCGGGGCGAGGATCGCTTGGAGAGACGACGCTGTTTTGCTCGGTCGGCCTGGCCGGAACCGAAGTCGTCGTCGCCTCGGCAATCCTCGATAGGTTAGGGGTGTCGGTGTAGGCTTTGATTCGGGGGGCGCGGCTTTAAGCGTTTGTTTTTATTCATGTTATCGTTGAGTAAGAGGCGAGGCAGGGATATCTACGACGTCAAATAAGAGGGCACGACATCCTCCAACGTCTGGCCGTGCGGCAACCAGAGATGTGCTCAGAATCTGATTCAAGGACGCGCTTCAAGCCTCTGTTCACCCTGTCCATTCGCTCCTTCACTCCAGACCCAGGACATCCCGCATGCCGTATTCGCCGGGCGCGCGTCCTGCGACCCAGCGGGCGGCGGCAAGCGCGCCGCGGGCAAACATGCCGCGATCGAGAGCCGAATGCGAAAGTGTTATGACTTCCTCGGCGGCGGCAAACAGCACGCTGTGTTCTCCTACCAGCCCGCCGGCGCGCAAGACGGCGAAGCCGATCTCGCCGGGCGGCCGCTCGCCGGTGATGCCGTCGCGCCCGCGCCGCTCGACGGATGCCAGGGAAACGCCGCGGCCCTCGGCGGCCGCTTCGCCGAGCATCAGTGCCGTGCCGGACGGCGCGTCGATCTTCCTGTTGTGGTGGGCCTCGAGGATTTCGATATCCCAGCCATGCGCGGGAAGGGCGCGGGCTGCCTGAGCGACGAGACCGACCAGCATGTTCAAACCGATGGAGAAATTACCAGAGCGCAGGATCGGAATCGTCCGGGCAGCCACTGCGATCCGGTCGAGGTCATCCGGCTCGAAACCCGTCGCTCCGATCACCAGCGCCGGACCGCCGGCTGATGCACACAAGCCGGCAAGTTCGGCGGCAGCGCTTGCCGTCGTGAAATCCAGGATCACATCGGCCTCCGCGATCGCATCCGATCGGTCGATCAGCCCGGCGCCTGCAGAGCCCTCACGACCGATGCCGCCGACGAACGCAAAAGTCGGATCGGCTGCCAGCAGCGGCAGGATGGCACGACCCATGCGGCCGTTCGCACCAGCGACGGCTATTTTGATTGATGAGTTCACGGTCTTTCCTAGCTGGGATATTTCCGACGGGAGGGCTGTTTGCATCCGGCATTCGCGCCGGAGAAGGGGATTTGCAACTACCGCATTCGGCTGCCGGCGCAAAGCCGGGTCTCCTGTGGCTGCCTGACGTTACCAGTTGCCGGGGTCGGCGGTGTGATCAATGCTGGCGAATTCATCGGCCTTTTCCCGATCCAGCTTCACCTCCCTGGTCACCCTTGTCTCGTCGGTGACCGCATAGCGGTCAGGGACCGGTCCTCTTGATAGTTCCTGATATAGGAGCAGTGCAGCCTCCTCGGCAGTATCTGCCTCGATCTCCCGGGTGATTGATACGGTGAACTTGTGCATGGCTTCTGCCCTCTCGATCGGCGCGCAGGCTTACCCGTGGCTTGAGCAGTCTGACACGAGTTTTGTGTCGAGGACACAAAAAGCGTGTCGTCTAGAATATGATTCATGCGATGGTTTTAGGTCTCTGTTTTTATGAATTTCTTGGTGCCAGAAGCGGCGCATACTTTTGAGCGAACTCGACCGGTGAGGAAAGATCATGCGCTTGAACCAGGTGACCGTTACGATGCCTGACCTCGATGCGGGCTGGGACTTCTACTGCGTCCTCGGTCTCAGGCCCGTCGTCGACGCCCGTCCTCGGTATGCGCGCTTCGTCTGTCCCGACGGGGACAGCACCTTCTCCCTGCATCAGGGTGAAAGCGGCGGTGGGGGAACCACAGTCTATTTCGAGTGTGAGAACCTAGACGAGACGGTCGGCCGCCTTAGTGAGGCCGGCCTTCACTTTGTGAGCGGACCCGAGGACAAGAGCTGGCTCTGGCGCGAGGCGGAGCTGCTCGACCCCGGCAGCAATCGCATCATCCTTTATTTCGCCGGATCGAACCGCGTCGATCCGCCGTGGCGAGTGGATCAAGGCAGGCCCGAAGTAGGGGCTTCGGCGCCGAGGGATCCCCGCCGCTCCCCGAATTGACGAATCGCGGTCGCCTCGGCATCTTTAACTCGGCGTGGCCTAACGCCGAACCTCCCCAGACCTTCCCCAGCAGGGTCTTCAACCGGAGGCAAAGGGGTTTTCGTCTCGGGTCGTTACTTTGGTCCTGATGTTTCGGGCCTGTTGCTGGGGAACGATGTCCGGAACGTGAGAGGCCCTGATATGACTGAGAATGGAAATTTCAAGCGGCGGGTGCGTGCGCGCGCCGCCAAGACGGGTGAATCCTATACCACCGCCCGCATGCATCTGCTGCCCAGCTCGGCGGAAGACGTAGCGCCCGAGGTGAGGCGCCTGCGTCTCGCTGTGGCGCAGACCACTCATGCAGACGATCCCCGTGACATCGACAAGCTCCGCCGCAGTGGTCAGGAGATTCGCCTGCTGATGCGGCAGGCGCGGCAGGCGGGGGCACGGCTCGTGCACTTTCCCGAAGGTGCGACGTCAGCGCCGAACAAGCGCATCATGTCGGAAATCGGGCCGCGAGAGATCGGGCCATCCGATTGGCGGCGGTTCGAATGGGCCGTGCTGCGTGAGGAACTGGATGCAACGCGCAGGCTGGCGCGCGAACTCGAGCTCTGGACGGTCATCGGCTCAGTACATCCGCTGACGGAACCGCATCGACCGCACAACAGCCTCTATGTTGTCTCCGACCACGGCGAATTGGTGACGCGCTATGACGAACGCCTGCTGTCCAACACCAAAATTTCCTTCATGTACACGCCGGGGTCGATTCCTGTGACCTTCGAGGTCGACGGCATCCGCTTTGGCTGCGCGCTCGGCATGGAATGCCACTATCCAGAGATTTTTAGCGAATACGAGCGGCTAGACGTCCATTGCGTGCTGTTTTCGACGACAGGCGGTTCACCGGCTACTGAACCGTCTTTCGCCGCAGAGGCGCAAGGGCATGCGGCGAGCAATAGTTACTGGGTCAGTTTCTCGATCCCCGCCCATCCCGGTCAGGCTGATCCTGCTTCTTCAGCGATCGTCGCGCCTGGCGGCCGATGGGCGGCGCAATGCCCTACGGATGGCACGGCCGCGATATCGGTCGCCGATATCGACGACAATCCCGGCGATCTTTCCCGTCCTTGGCGGCGCAAGGCGCGGAGCGGGCTCTACGAACCGCATCGCGTTGCCGGCGACCCGCGCAGCGACGGCCGGGATATGTTTTAGAGCCACGTCGTGTCGAACCTCACCCCGAGGCGGCCAGCAAGGCCTCGAGGGGTGAGGCGTGCCCGAGACGCTGCTGCAAGTCGGAGGTGTCGATCTCCGACATTGAGCCGCGCTATAAATCCGCAATGAATTTTGGCGGGCCGCGGCGGTCACCAGGCATGAACCCTTGTTACGCAACGACGTCGGATATCGTTTCGGCCGAAGCGCCTACCAGACTGAACTCGCCGTCGCGAAGGCGATAGAATCCGTATTGGGGAACGGGCAGTTCCAGCATCTCTCGTTTTGAAAGGCCAGAATAGACACCGCGGACCAATCTGCCAAACAGCCCGTGAGAAATCGCGACTGTCGGTCCGCGTATGCCTGAGATCCAGTCCTTCGCCCGGGCACAGGCAGCATCAAAGCTTTCTCCGTCGGGAGATTTGAAATACCAATCAAAAGCGTCGGACCCGTCCAGCATTCCCGGAAACTCGTTGTCGATTTCGAACTTGGTCATGCCGTCCCAACAGCCGATGGTCACCTCCATCAGCCGCGGTTCCTGGTGGGATTCCAAAGGCAATATCCGTTTCACTCGAGCCGCAGTCTCTTTCGTTCGACCTAGCGGGCTAACTTGGAGTTGGAATGAACGCTCGGTGCCTGCGACTTCCTTTTTCAGAAGCTTCGCCGCCTGTTCGGCCTGTTCGATACCGCGCTCCGTAAGGGATGAATCTTTCTGGCCTTGGAAGCGGCCTAAGCTGTTCCAAATGGTCTCGCCATGGCGAAGCAGGAAAATCATCAGCGTTGTTCCAGGCAAATCAATGCAACAATGAGGGGTTTATTGAAGCGAAGAGGACGGTGCAGCAGCTCGCTCATGCTACAGATCAATGATGACTGCAATTGGCGCGATCCGGGAGAGCCAGGCCCTCTTTTATCGGCTCTTTGCGTCCGCTTGGCAGCGCTCGGCAGTCCTTCCCCAGAAATTGCTACCATGGGCTGGAGAAAGACGGTTTGCCTCATATCTAACGAAGGAAATGCGAAACGAAGAGCGAAAGGACCGCGCAATGGCGAAGAATACGATCTGCGTATGGTATGACAAAGACGCCGAGGAGGCTGCCCGCTTTTATGCCGCGACGTTTCCAGACAGTGCCGTAGGCGCCGTCATTCGTGCACCGGGAGATTATCCGGATGGCAAGCAGGGAAACGTCTTGGTCGTTGAATTCACCGTTGCGGGTATTCCTTGCATCGGCCTGAACGGCGGTCCCGCGTTAAAACACAACGAAGCCTTTTCATTTCAGATTGCAACCGACGACCAGGAGGAAACCGACCGCTACTGGAACGCCATCGTCGGCAATGGCGGCCAGGAGAGCGAGTGCGGCTGGTGCAAGGACAAATGGGGTGTGTCCTGGCAGATTACGCCACGTATCCTTTCCGAAGCGCTCGCGGCAGGTGGCGACCAGGCAAAGCGGGTTTTCGATGCGATGATGACCATGAGGAAAATCGACGTCGCGGCGCTCGAGGCGGCTCGGCGCGGCTGAACCTTCACGCAGTAGGTTTTCCGGAGTGTCGGGTCCGGTGAGATTGACCTACATTTCCAGGGTCCTTCGGAAACGGGACAGGCTGTCAAAACCAGAGATCGCGCACGCAGCGCTCTTTGGACGGAAGATCTTCGAACGTATCCAGGCCGTCGAAGTGATCGATTGGCAGATCGGCGACCAGATCCGGCGGCGCAAGCCGGATGTTGACCGCCATGCGCCGGCGGCCATCCTTTTGAAGCCGCAGGCCGCGCCAGCTCAAGACACAGGCGCAGGATGGGCAGAACAAGATTTCGAGGGACGAGGTCTCCCGGCCGGAGCGGGTATAGGAGGCGGTTTCTCCGCTGAGAGCGATACGCTCTCCTTCGTAATCATAGGCCCAGAGCGTGCCGTAGCGGCGGCAGAGAGTGCAGTTGCAGGCGGTGATCGAGCCGGGATCACCTCTAAGTGTCCAACTCGCCTTGCCGCAATGACATGAGCCCGTCAGCATGAGCGTCGGTTCAATCCTGCTTCTTGTTCAAGGACAGCATCCTGCCTCAATGGCGCGACGACCGCAATTGGGGCTTTCGGGCGCTCGCTTTCCCGCGCTCGCCAGGCTCTGTTTTGGCGATATTCCCGTTTGGTCAATTTATAAAAGTTCTAGTTGAGATGGCGGCCAAAAGATGATCCCATACGACTTGGCGTAGTCCGAGTCCACGCTTCCTCCCAATTTTGATCCGAGCGGCCCATGTCGATTTCCGATGCGATTTACCGTCCCTTCGAAACGTTGATCCGGCCGCTCGACATTCCCTACCGGCCGCTGCCTTCCAAAGGTCCGGTGACGGTGCTCCTGCACTTCATCTCGATGTTCCGTGGCGTGCTGATCGCGCTAGCGCTTTGCTCCATGGTGTTCGAGTTGATCAACCTGACGATCGTCTGGGGGCTTTCGGTCATCGTCGATGGCGTGACGCAACAGGGCGCCGCCGCCTTCTTGCACAATGAATGGCTGCTGTTGACCGTTCTCGGCTTCCTGATCTTTCCGGTCATGCCGATCGTGTCGTTCATGCTGAATACGCTGAACTCGCATACTTTAGGCATCGGCATGCCGGCTGCCATTCAATGGCAGGGACATAAGGCGGTGGAGCGGCAAGACCTTGCCTTCTTCCATGATCTCTATGCCGGCCAGGTTGCCTCACGCCTCTCGCAGGTATCCTCCGCCGTCCAGCAGCAGATCCTTGCCGGCTTCCAGTCCATCCCGCGCTTCCTGATGCAGCTGGTGGGCTCTGTGATCCTGCTGAGCGCACTCGCCTGGCAGCTTGCCCTGCCTGTCGTCGTCTGGATCGCGCTCAACATCGCATTCACCGCCAGGATCGTGCCAACCTTCGTCCAGCGCTCGCGCCGCACCGCCAAGCAGCGCAGCCTGGTCGCCGGCGCCATCACCGATCTTTATACCAACATGCAGATGATCAAGCAGTTTGCGGCCGAAGACAGCGAGGCCGGCGCCATCCGCCGCATCATCCAGAGGACCGTGCAGACGCAGCACAGCGAACAGCGTATCTATCGGTCGTCGGAAGTGACTGTCGTCATTCTCAACACGCTGCTGTGGCTGACCATGCTGTCGATCGGATTTTCCGGCCTTGTCAAAGGCTTCCTCACGGTCGGCGAGTTCGTCGGCGCGGTCTACATCCTCAACCGGCTGTCGTCGCAGATCTTCGTCTTCCTCCAGATGGGCCAGCAGATCTTCCAGGCTATCGGCACGATCAAGGACGCCATGCCCGTCATGACCACACCTCCGACGATCACCGACCGGCCGGATGCGACCGAGCTCAGTGTTCAGCGCGGCGAAATACGTTTCGAGAACCTCCACTTCGCCTACAAGTCAGGCAAGCCTGTCATCAACGACCTGTCGCTGACGGTCCGGCCCGGCGAGAAGGTGGGTCTGGTCGGCCTCTCCGGCGCCGGCAAGACCACGCTCGCAAATCTGCTCCTGCGCTTCTACGACATCGGCGACGGCTCGATCCTGATCGACGAGCAAGACATCCGGGCGGTCACGCAGTCAAGCCTTCGCCGCGCGATCGGGGTGATCGCGCAAGACGTCGCACTGCTGCACCGGTCGGTCGGCGACAATATCCGCTACGGCCGTCCAGAGGCGACGCAGAACGAAATCGAACGGGTGACGAAGATGGCGAGCGCCGATGCCTTCATCGCTGATCTGACTGACAGCGAGGGCCGCAGGGGCTATGACGCCTTCGTAGGCGACCGCGGCATCAAGCTCTCCGGCGGCCAGCGCCAGCGTGTCGCTATCGCCCGCGTTCTGCTGAAGGACGCGCCGATCCTGGTGCTCGACGAAGCGACCTCCGCGCTCGATAGCGAATCCGAAGCCGCCATCCAGGGGCGGTTGAACCTCGTCATGGAGGGAAAGACGGTGATCGCCATCGCCCACCGGCTGTCGACCATCGCCAGGATGGACCGGATCGTCGTGCTCGATCGCGGGCGGATCGTGGAGGAGGGCAGTCCGGACGAACTAGCCGAAGGCGACGGCCTGTTTGCCCGCCTGTGGAAACGCCAGACCGGCGGCTTCATTCCCGAAGACATCGTTGAAGCATTTCCGGCCTCACCCAGGGCTGACTGAGTCGTTGAATTTTTTGTCGCGGCAGACTGAGTCGACGCACCCTTGACGATCACGGCGGCACTCCTGCCTATTGCCTGCAAGGGAACCGGGGCAGGGTGGTCATGATCAATCCGTCGAGCAACTCGGGAATGCGCGACGCCGATGTCACCATCCGTCGCATTCTCAAGGTCAACCATGCGGGCGAGTTCGGTGCTATCAGGATCTATGGCGCCCAGATCCTGATGGCCCGGCGGCTGTTTCCCGACATCGTGCCGGCGCTTGAAGAGATGCGTGAGGACGAGATCGACCATTGCCGGCTGTTTCGCGAGGCAATGCCTGCAAGGCGCGCCAGGCCCTGCCGCGTCATGGCCTTCTGGAGCCTCGGCGGTTCCGTACTCGGCATCCTGACGGCGCTTGGCGGGCGCAACATGATCTGGATCTGCACAGAGGCCGTTGAAAGCACGGTCCACCGCCATCTCGAAGACCAACTGGCCTTCCTCGCCAAGCGCGATCCCGAGCTTCACGCCCTGATCGCCTCGATACAGGAACAGGAGCTGGCGCATCTGAGGAAGGCTGAGGACAGTCAAAGGAGACGGGGCCTGAACCACGCCTTGCTCCTGCCCATCATCGGCTCTCTGACCGATCTGATGATCTGGCTCTCCACCTGGGGTGACTCGAGCTGGATGCGCGCCGAAATGACACGTGCGGGGAAGGGATAGGCTTTGACGGGGAGGTTCGGAGGAAGCAATGGCGGCAGAGGCAACGGTAAACTTTGAGGTCGGTGGGGATCATGTTGTCGGAACATTGCGTCTGACGGCCTCGGCAAACGCACCGATTGTCGTGCTTCTCCATGGGTTCGGAGGAACGCGGCACGAACTCATGATTTCTCAGACCGGCACCGGTATCTTCACGCATACGGCGGAGAAGCTCGCGTCTCTCGGTTTTTCGAGCCTAAGGATTGACTTTCGAGGTGTCGGCGAAAGCGGCGGACGCTTTCAGGACACGACATATAATCGCCAAATCGAGGATTGCATCGCCGCCATGGACTTCGTCAGCGATCTGCCGTCGGGTGGTCCGAATGCCATCTTTCTGCTGGGATGGAGCCAGGGTGGCCTGGTTGCTGCCGTGGCGGCGGGCCGAACAAATCGACCAGCGGCGGTCGCGCTCTGGGCCCCTGTCGGCGAGCCGAAACTATCCTTTCCAGCCTTGATTGGGCGTGATGTGTATGAACGGGCGCTCGAAAACCGATCGCCCACCAAGCTTCAACTTCCGTGGGGCTCGTCCATGACTCTCGGCCATGACTTCTTTGCCGACGTCGAAAGCCTGGATCCGCTGGACGAGATTGCTAAGTATGATGGACCGGTTTTCCTTGCCGAAGGCAGCCTGGATACCGCCATTCCTGTGGGAACAGCGGCAAAGTTCGCTCGGGCGCATAAGGGGGCACACCAAGTTTGGGAGGCTCCCATGGATCACATTTTCAACACTTGTAAGAACGTCGATATGCTGGACCGGCTGATCACGGCCACGGCAAGGTTTTTTGGTGACCGGCCGGATGATAGATGAGGCACAAGGCTCAACGCCCGCCTCAATGAATACCGGTTCTATTCGACAAGCCCGAGGATCGGGCCGTAACCGCCGTGCCAGGAGCGGTCGTTGCGGCCCATTGCCGGATGGTAAAGCCCGACACCGTTTCCGCCATCGAGAAACAAGGCGTCGGGGCATTTCAGATTATCGCGGAAGAGCCGCGCGAAATCGTCGAAATTCACCCCGTCTTCGCTGATCGCCAAGCGAACCGTGCCGGCCGCGCAGACGCCGACACCGCTTCGGCGGGTTCGATCCGTCGAGCCTGGGATGAAGATCGGGTTCAGCGTGCCGGCGATGACAAGCATCGGGCCGGACTGTGTAGCGAACCGCACTTTGGGCGCAAGCTTCAGAAATTCATCTGTAGGGAGGATGCCTGCGCCGGTTTCACTCAGAAAGAACACGCCGTTCGGCTTCTTGTAGAAATTGGGTACCTGGCTGGCGGAGCTTTCGGCCTTTGCGGTATTGGCGGGTTTCAATTCCCTGCTGTTTTCGACATACAGTCCCATCGGCGAAAAATCGGCCCGGTACATGCCGGCGTTGACGGCCAACACCAGCGTCTTCCCCGCCGCGTGAACGGCTTCGGCAAGGCTTGAAAAGGTGCGGTACGGTGCGCCATCGGCGCCCTTCCAGAACAGGCGGAGGTCGGCTTTTTCAAGGTCCAACGTGCAGACGACGTATGCCGCATCTTCAAAGGTTTCCCGCTCGCATTGTCCGGCATGCGCTCGATGTGGGGACATCATCATTGCTGTCAGCATCATGGCCGCGGCGAGCATGCCCTGTTTCAGATAGGTCATTGGTCTCACGGTCTCGACCTCGTCAAAATGTGCCCGACAAAGCCGTGCAGGCGAGTAGCACGCCCGTCAGGATATTGGCGAGGAAGAGGCGGTAATTCAGGTCGGGGCGGGCAAGGTCGATCCGCCGGGTCTGCCAGGCGAGATGAGCGGCGATGACCAGCATTCCGATTGCATAAGGCGGCGACATGTCCAGCAGCCAGCCGCCGAGCGACCAGGCCCCGACGGCCAGAGCATAGAACAAGCCGATCCACATCTTGCCGTGCCTGCCGAACAGGATTGCCGTCGACTTCAGGCCGAGGCGGGTATCATCCTTCAGATCGACATAGGCGTAGACCGTATCATAACCGATCTGCCAGGCGATGGCCCCGCCCCACATCAAGACGGCGCCGGCCGGAATATGGCCTGCAAGCTCGGCCCATGCCATCAGCATCCCCCAATTGAACGCTGCACCCAGGACGGCCTGGGGCCAGTGGGTGAAGCGCTTGCAGAGCGGGTAGATGAAGACCAGCGGCAGAACCGAGATTGCCACCAGGCACGTATAGGGTGTCAGGAAGAGTAGAAGCGATGCCGCAGCCACGAGTTCCACGGCCAGAAAGACGAAGGCGTGCAGGGTGCGGAGCTCCCCACTTGCAAGGGGCCGGAAGCGAGTCCGTTCCACATGGCCGTCAAACTTCCGATCCGCGATGTCGTTGACCGTGGAACCGGCACTTCTCATCAGCACGGCGCCGAGAGAGAAGATCGCCAACTGCAAGAAGTTCGGCAGACCGTGCGATGCCTGGATGAGGGCGGCCCAGCATGGGAAAAGCGTCAACCAGATTCCGACCGGGCGATCGAGCCGCGCCAGTCGCGTGTATGGCCGCCATGCGGCCGGTAATCGGCGATCCACCCAGTCGCCATGGTTGATGTCGCTGAGATCAGGGCGGCTGAGTGTCGTCATGATGTGATCTAAAATTCCTATCGCAATAAACCGGATGCCTCAGCTTTTCATCGCCATCGGTGACGCCGAGAATAGGAATTTTTGCAAGCACTGCAACGGCAGTCTGCCGTGACTAAAGCGCGTCGCGATCTTTCAGATTCCCTCCTTGCGCTTTAGCTCTTTGTTTTTACGCATGTCGTTGCCGCAAAACCGCTGCAAACTTTTCCGCGACATGCTTTAACATCCCCGCCCGCATGACCTGCCGAATGGATACGCCGGTTATGCGTGAGCCGGCTGGATGCTGTCCTCTACAACGCTGAGGTCCAAGTGTCGCAATTCAATCGTTACGACTATTCCTATCTCCCCGCCCATATGACGTGCGGGCCAGCGCCGTGATCCGGTGCATCCCTTGGCAGGCCGAAGAAGCGCTTTGCCATTTCGGTGGGGCCGAGATCCTCCAGAGATACGAACCCCAGGCTCAGCAATCGCTCGGAGATTTCCTTCGGATCGAAGTGTGTCAGCCACGGTTCGCCGGCCGCAGCCGTGCGCGATCCCATTTCCGCCGCGCGGGCACGGCGTTCGGGTGAATAATTTTCGAGGGGTTCGCTGTAGTCGAAGACGACGGATGCGCTCGGCAGGCCGGCGACGAAGCGCAGCAGGGAAAAGACCGACGCCTCCTTGAGATAGGGCACGACGCCGAGCCAGATGAAGAAGGATGGCGTTTCCAGCTTGAAGCCGGACGCGACGAGGCACTCTTTGAGATCTTCCTGCTCGAAATCGACCGGAACGAATGTCGGCGGGGCGTGCGTCAGCTCGGTTTCGTTCAGCCGCGTCTGCTTCCAGCTTTGCGTGGCAGGATGATCGACTTCGAAGACCTTCAGGCCGGCATGGGGATTGCGCAGTGCAAAGGTGTCGAGCCCGGCGCCGAGGATAACTGCCTGCCGGACGTCTCTTGCTACGGACAGGGCAAGGCAGTCTTCGGCATATCGGCTGCGTGCCGCCATGAAGAGGCGAAAGGATCGCGTAGAGGGGTCCCGGGCTTTCAGGTCAGCCTCGGCGCTCGCCTCCTCACCGAGTATCCGGCGAGCGTAGGGGTCGAAGAAGATTGCGCCGCCATCGACGTTCTGGTGCGCCGCCCTGTAGGCTGCAGCGCCCAGCGCGGTGCGGCTTGGTTCCGATGCTCGCATGAAAGCCTCGTTGTCTGTAAACCTTGGTCCCGACGCCCGGACCGTAGCTGACCCTTGTCATCGCGGGCAGGTTAAAACACGATTTTAACGATGTAAAGATTAGATCAAGACATGACTAGGGATAAAACAGCGACCCGCTATCATCACGGCAATCTGCGCCCCACGTTACTGGCGATGGCAAGGGCGCTTATCGAGGAGGGAGGCCCGGCGGCGCTCAGCATGCGGGAAATCGGTCGCCGCGCCGGGGTCTCGGCTCCGGCGGCCTACCATTATTTCAACAGCCTTGACGCCATCGCGGCGTCACTTGCCGAACAAGGCTTTGCCGAACTCAGCGAAACCATTGATGCCGCCCTGGATGGTCCCCGGCGACACCTGCTTGCCGGCGGCATCGCATATGTCGCCTTTGCCCGCGCGAATCCGGGCCTCTATCGGCTGATGTTCGGGGAGAGTTTTCAGGCCTATTCCAAAGGAAATGAAGCGATCCGCGCCTCGCGGGCGCGGGTTTACCGGCAGATGAAGGACGATCTGGAAAAACGGCTGACGCCTGAGGATGTGCCGATTGCCGCGCTCTTTCTTTGGTCGTTGACGCACGGCCTTGCCTTGCTGATGATAGACGGCCAGGTCGAACCCGACGCGGATCTCGACACGAAGATCGAGGATATCCTGAAGTTCGCCGGCATGAGGCTGCCTGCAGCGAGATAGGCGGTCGACGCCTTGAGCAAAAGCGAAAGGCACGAACATTCGGCAAGGAGCCCAAGACATTCGATCATTACCAAGCGGTACGAGCGGTACCGAGTGCCGTGGTATGAGAGGAAGAAACGTGGGCGACGTACGCCTTGAGCGACACGACACAGTTTCCCGGACAGCTGAGTTTGTGCAACGTCAAGTGCTTCAGCAATAACTCTGCGTCGCGCTTCTCGGATAGCGGAAATGTCACAGTCATGCGAGTTTCTCCAACGAACAACCTGAGCGTCTACAGAAATAATGGTTAAATTTTTTTGCGCTGCAACAAGAAAATTTTAATAATAAAATTAAAATCGATTAGCTTTTCGGGTGGGATTTTTAAAATCGTTTGAAATTTGGTTCTGCGCTGGAAGCTTTCAATTCGCCGTCGGATGCACTCGATGCGATCGATCGCCACATTCTGCGCGTACTTCAGCGCGACGGGCGCATTTCGAATGTCGAGCTGGCAAAGGAGGTAGGCCTGTCACATTCGCCCTGCCTGCGCCGCGTGCGGCTGCTGGAAGAAGCCGGGATCATCGATCGCTATGTCGCCGTGCTGGATCCGGCAAAGGTTGGGGCGGGGCTGACGGTTTTTGCCCGCGTATGGTTCAAGACCCAGGATGCCGAGGTCGCCCTGCGCTTCGCCGAAGCCGTGAGACGGTTTCCCGAGGTGATGGAATGTTACCTGACGACGGGCGAGTGCGACGCCGTGCTTCGCATCGTCACCACCGATTTGCACAGCTATTGGCGTTTTCAGGCCGACCACCTGACCCACATTCCGAGCGTCCTCAGCGTCAAGACCGACGTGCCGATGGAAACGCTTAAGCGAAGCTACGAGCTGCCGCTGCGATAGGTCACGCGTGGCGCCTTGCCCGTCGTATGGGTGCCGTCGGGTGGCCAGCGCCGTCCTTCGAGGCCCTTGCGGGGCGTCTCAGGATGAGGCCGGAGAGAGGGTGCGCCTGGGATAGGGGCACCTCAGTGAGGCTGGCGAGAGAGCGGCACTAATCACGGGGAGGAGGGTTGCTGGTTCTCGTCAGCCAGATGATGCCCAAGACCAGGAGCAGGATCATCGCGCCATGGGTGATATAATCGAGCGTGGTCTGTGGCCCGACGCCGATGGCGATAGTGAAGGCGCCGACGAGGGTGCCGAGGAGGGCGAAGGCCTGGGCGCAAAGCGCCGCCGTTCGGCTCCATCGCCGGTTCAGGACAAGCGAGATCAGGCCGAGCAAAAGAGCGGCGGCTATCACCGCTTCGGCAATCATCGCCTGGTGATGCTCGTGTCCTTCGAGGATAAAGCCGGCATGGGTGAGCGAGGCAGTGGCATAGAGGCACGTTTCGATCAGCAAAAGGATCGAGAGGGCTTTCATGGCATGTCTCCCCTGGGCCGATGAGGGCCTATTGCTCCATCCCATCACCTGCGGCAGAGATGGTTGCGACATTCCGGCTAGATGCGGCGTTCAAAACATGGTTTCGAATAGCGTCCGCACTTTCCCCCGGTGATGCGAAAGTTACGTCCAGGACGAGCGTATTTTGATGTTGAGGATCGAGAACGCAAGCTCGTCGGCTGCGTTCTCTCGAGGCTTCTACATCTATTGATTTTAAGTGGACGCGGCGTGCGGGTGTAGAAATGCGGCGTGCCAACTCATCCTCGTCGCAGAGCAATCGGATCGGCACCAGCAAGGCTTGGCGCTGTTGAGCCGCGGCAGCAATTTGTTGAAAAGTGCGCATGCTACGCTGATCGCCGTCAATACCGGCATGCGTGAAGATGAAGTTTGCCGAGGAAGCGCTATAGGCGACGATCGCATCCAAGACGGCTTGCCGAACTCTTCCGGTGTATTCCCATATTCCGTTTGGGAGGGGAGATGTCCCGTCATCATCGATGAGGCGCAGTATCGGGTTATTGAACCAATGATTGTCGACAATCTTTGCGGAAAAAAGGGGGCTCAATTCTTTGGCGATCGCGAGTTTGCCGACGCCTGGAAAACCGATCAGCAGAATGAAAATATTCATACGGAGCAAACCTCCCCACTCTCGTCTGACATAGTCCGTGTGGCGCAATAGGGCTTTTCAATCCTTGCAGCTTACGCTCATTCAACTTGGATATGGATATGGTCGTCGTGGCGGGCGGCGCGGCAACCTTGGAAGCGGACATGGCTGTCGGTAATGCCAAGCGCGTTCTTCAGATGCGGCTCGATGAAGATCTTCTGCAGGCCGAAGCGCGCCACGCCTTCGCTCGTCAGCCAGGCGACCGCGGCCGATGTGCGCTGCTCCTCGATGCCATAGGCCGGAAACAACGGCTGCAGCGCGTCGAAATCCCAGCGTGTGGTAAGCCAGTCATTGCGCCCTTGGCATGGCAATTCGTCCCCCGGCGCGGGCTGCTCGAAAGCGAAATAACCGATCGGGGAGCGGGTGACGCCATCCAGGAAAGCGTCGTCCGCATCCTTGTAATAATAGGCGAAGTCGAGCTTTTTTCCGTCGGCATGCGAAAGGTGCGGCAGCAGCGGAAAGCCGTTGACGAAGGGGAAATTCGCATCCAGCGCGACGGTGACGGTACCGGGAAATTCCTCGTTCATGTGGGCGGCAAGCGCTTTTGCCAGATCGCGCAGGTGAGGGGTGACGTAGTTGCGGTTCAGCAGGCAATAGATCGGGGAGCGGACCACGAGCCTGTCTGTGGCGCTTGATATGCAGGAGAGGGGTACCCGCCCGACCATCGGGGCTGCGAGGCTCGCGGCAAATGTCGCACCGGCATAGCAAAACAGGAAGATGGCGAGCTTCGTCAGAAAGCGCCGGATGCCCCAGGCGCGCGACGCGGCCAAGGCGATGAGATAGGCGATGCCGCCGATCTGCGTGAGCAGCGTCAGAAGGAGAACGATCAGGACGTGGAGAGCAAAACGGAACACGGGGGAGGCCTTGCGGGACGTTACCATCCCTTAGGCGAGGGGATGGGGATCCGCAAGATGGCTGCAAACCGCCGACCGGCGAGACCTCTGCTTTTGATCTCAGAATTGACAGGATCAATTATCTGACTTAAGTCAGATAATATGGCTTGCGATCCTGTCTCCCGCGTCCGTCGCTTCAACCGTGCCGTCACTTCCGAAGTCGGCGCTCTCGACAGCTCTTTCCTCGGGCGCGGGCGTCCGCTCGGGGCTGCCCGCGTGCTCAATTCGATCGGACGGGGACAATCGGATGTTGCCGTGATCCGCGATTACCTCGGTCTGGACTCGGGCTTGATGAGCCGTCTGCTGCGCAGTCTGGAAGAGGAGGGGCTCATCGAGACGGTGCCGAACCCTCAGGACGCGCGTCGCCGCATCGCCAGATTGACCAAAATCGGTCAGTCCGAGTTCCAGGCTTATGAAGCGCTTTCCAATGCGCAGGCGGAGGGATTTCTGGCACGCCATCGCCGCCCGGAAGAACTCCTACGCGCCATGGACATCGTTGCTTCCTCGCTGAGGCGCGACCAGATCGTGATCGAGGAGACGGACCCTCGGCACGAGGACGCCAGCTATTGCCTGAGCGAATATTACGGCGAACTTTCACGCCGGTTTGAGAAGGGCTTCGATGTATCGCTGTCCCGCGATCCCGACGCCAAGGATATGACCCGTCCGCGCGGTGCGTTCCTGGTGGCTTTGTCCGATGGCCTGCCGATCGGCTGCGTCGGGTTGAAGGGTAGCGGTGGCGAGGTCGCGGAGATCAAAAGGCTCTGGGTCGCCCCCTCCGCGCGTGGCCTCGGGCTCGCAACACGCCTCATGTTTGCCGCCGAGACCATCGCCCGCGAGCTATCCGTCAAGCTCCTCCGTCTGGATACGAACAGTGCGCTTTCCGAGGCGCAACAGCTCTATCGCGGAACCGGCTGGCATGAGATCGACCGGTTCAATGACGACCCATATCCCGACACGTTTTTTGAAAAGCGACTTTAAGCCTCTCGAGCCACCGCCGTCGGGTCCTACTGGTGGTCCAACTGCTTCGACAGCTCGGTAAAAAGCCTGTCGCGGTCAGTGTTCATCTGGATGAGATCGACGGCAATGGTGATGGCGCGGCGCCCTTCGATGCTGTCGATGTCGAGCTTCCTCTCGCAGCACCATAGCCGAACTGCATCGGTGACGATTGTTATTTCATCATCATTGAGTGAGATGAGCGATAGGAGCATCGTCGTGCCATCCGAAAAGCGGCAAGAGCACCTATGGTCTCTCAAGCGGAAGTGCCGATGCCGATGGGCCGATGGCGCTCACTCTACGCTCATTCCCCAGCTACACCACCGCTATTTCTCTGACACGGTTTGGTGCCTGCCCGGCCGGACGCCCGTATCCTCTGGCAATTTGAGCTTGTCGATCGGCATCATGCTCAAGACAGAACGTTTCGAGGAATGCGTCCTCGGAGCGTTCGTAGATCTCGACGGACATGCGCGCGAATTGAAGAATGCCGGCGCCTTGTTCTTTTTCTCACGGCCGTCAGACCGGAACCTGCCATGACTGCTTGATCTTCTGCATCGGGATTTCCGTCTTGATGTTGCGGACGCCTTCGATGCGGCCGAGGTGTTCCATCTGGAAGCGCCTGTAGCCGTCCAGATCTGGAGCCACGACCCGGAGGATGAAATCACAGTCGCCGGCCATCAGATGGCATTCGACGATCTGGGGCAGCTTCTCCGCCGCACGGCAGAAGGCCGCCGTCGTCTCTTCGTCCTGAGCCAACAACCAGATGCGGACAAATACGCTGAAGCCCATGTCGAGCTTCACCGGGTCCAGCAATGCGACGTAATGTCTGATGATCCCGGCTTCTTCGAGCATCCTGACGCGCCTCAGACACGGTGACGGAGACAGTCCGACCTTGGCGGCCAGTTCGGTGTTCTGGATTCTGCCGTCCTGCTGCAGGACGCGGAGTATGGCGCGATCTATGGAATCCAGCTTCATTGGCGTCCTCTGCTCGTGATTGGCTAGTCATTGGCACGGGATGCCAATAAAATGGCAATACATATTTGAGAACGCAACCAATCGCTCTCGGGATTGCGATAATAATTCAGGCGACGCACCGCTGTTCGCGGCACGCTTTCGATAACAAGGGTTACCGAGGTGACGGACTCATCTCTGAAGACATCAGCATGCCCGCAAAAGGGCGATCCGAGGCATGGCGCGGCCTGAAGGCGGCGATCCCGATCATGCTGGGCTTCGTGCCGTTTGCGCTGGTGCTCGGCGCGCAGGCCGCCGGCAAGGGATTTACGGCCGTTGAGGTGCCGCCGATGACGGGGCTGAATTTCGGCGGCGGATCGGAGTTTGCCGCTGTGGAGCTTTGGTCCTCGCCGCCGCACGTGCTTCTCATCGCCGCCATCACCTTTCTCGTCAACAGCCGGCATCTGCTGATGGGAGCAGCACTTGCCCCCTTCATTCGCCATCTGTCGAAAAGACAGGCGCTGATGGCGCTGTTCTTCATGTGCGACGAGAGCTGGGCGATGGGACTGGCGGATGCGAGGAAGGCCCGGGCCAATCTCAGCCTGGGTTATTTCTTCGGCGTGGCGCTCGGCCTCTATTTTTGCTGGGTCATCTTCACGACCATCGGCGTCTTGGTCGGACCGATCCTCGGCGACGTCACCGAATACGGTTTCGACATGGCGTTTCCGGCCGTGTTCCTGGTGATGCTCGCCGGCATGTGGAAGGGCGCGAAAGCAGCACTTCCCTGGCTCGTCAGCCTGTTCTTCGCGGCTGCAACCTACCTGGCGCTACCGGGGGCCTGGTATGTTCCGGCAGGCGCGCTATCCGGCGTTGCCGCGGCATTCCTGATGGCGCGCGCCGATGGCTGATCCGCTTTACCTCACCGCGATCGTGCTGATGGCGACGGTCACCTATCTCACCCGCATCGGCGGCTATCTCTTCCTGCGCAACCGCGCGCTCGGCCCGCGCCTGCGCATCGTCATGGAGAGTGCTCCGGGCTGCGTATTGATCACTGTCATCGCACCCGACTTCGTCACCGGCCGGCCGGCGGATCTGATTGCTCTTGCGGTGACGATGCTGGCGGCAGCCCGGCTGCCCGTGCTGCCGACCGTCATCATCGCCATTGCCGCCGCAGGCATCCTGCGGCACGCGCTGGTGTGAACGAATGCCGATTCCGATCGGCGGCTCGTTTATTTTGCGAGCACGATGTGCGTGGCGTGTTCGGTGGCGACATGCTCGGCGACGCGGAAGCCGAGAGCGGGCAGGTCGATGCCGGTGAACATTGCTTCGCCCTTGCCGAGCACGACGGGCGAGAGGGCGAAATGCAATTCATCGATCAGGCCGGCCTGAAGATATTGGCGCACGGTGCTGACCCCGCCGCCGATCTTCACATCCTTGCCGCCGGCCGCGGCCTTCGCCTTTTCAAGGGCGTCCTCGATGCCGCCGGTGACGAAGTGAAAGGTCGTGCCGCCCTCCATGACGAGGGGTTCGCGGGGATAGTGCGTCAGGATGAAGGTTGGCGCATGGTAGGGCGGGTTTGGCCCCCACCAGCCCTTCCAGGCCTTATCAGGCCAATCGCCGCGGATGGGGCCGAACATGTTGCGGCCGAGGATGAAGGCGCCGAAATTGGCCATGCCACGGGCGGCATAATCCTCGTCAATTCCTTGCGAGCCGTCGTCCTTTCCCTGCATCGCGCGAAACGTGCGGGTATGGAAAAACCATTGAAACATCTCAGTTCCGCGCTTGCCGAGTGGATCTTGCATGCTTTGCTCCGGCCCGGCGCCGAAACCATCCACGGAAAGGGAAAATGCTGCGACACGAACCTTGGACATGGTTTCCTCCATCTGATTGCAAATTAAAACTGGTTGTTTTGTCGCATAAGTGATCCTATAATGCAACCAGTTTTTTGAAGGAGATGCCTGGTGGATATCGAACTGCGCTCGGGCTGCCCGATCAACCTGACGATGGAAGTGCTGGGCGACAGGTGGACCCTCATCATCATCCGGGACATCATGTTTGGCAACCGCCGCCATTTCCGCGATCTGCTGACCCATTCGGAGGAGGGGATCGCCTCCAACATTCTAGCAGCCAGGCTGAAGCGCCTGCTCTCGCTCGGGTTTATCAGCAAGCGGGACGATCCGAGCCACAGCCAGAAAGCAATCTACAGCCTCGAGGAGCCGGCCATCCAGCTTGTTCCCGTCTTCGCCATGATCGGCGCCTGGGGGCGGCGCCATCTGCCTGTCAGCGAGGAACTGAGCATCCGCGCGCAGCTTCTCGAAGAAGGCGGGCCGCCGCTCTGGGACGAATTCATGGAGGATCTCCGGCAGATCCATATCGTCGATCCGATCGGTGGAGCCAACGGCACGTGCACTTCGGCGGTGCTGGCGAAGCTGACGGCGGCGTTCCTCGAGGTCCGCGCAAAATCGTCGGCGCCGGTCTCCTGATTTCGAGAAAGGTCAACCGCCGGCGCCCTGGTATTTGCCGGTGGCGTATCGCCAGTGAGCGATCGATATCAACACCCAAACGGGGCCGGCGGCGAGCGCCACTGGCCCGGCCCAGTCCCCAAGGAGCGGGATAGATTTGCCGAGCAGGGCGCCGACCGGGACCGAACTGGTCAGGGCCAACGGAACCGCGGTGATGAGGGTGATCTGGATGCCGCCGGGAAAGATGTTAAGGGGGTAACGGGTCAGTTCCCAAAAGCCGAAGAAGATCGAAAACAAATGGTTGGACCGCACCCACATCAGCGCCGTCGCGCCGATCATGGTGATCAGCGCACCGGTCAAAAGCGTCGCGCTGATGAGCGTGGCAATGAGGAACGACACGGACCAAACCGACCAGGTGAAGTCGACCGACAGAATGGCCCAGCCCATCAGCGCCGCCGCGAGGATGACATGGCCGGCATAGCCGATATTGAGGCCGGAAAAGACCAGATAGGCCCAGGGGCTGAATGGCTTGACCAGCAGCGTATCGTAAGTGCCGAGTCGCACCAGTTCTTCAAGGTCGCGCAATTGCACGAAGCTCATCGCGGCGCCGAGAGAATAGGCGAGCAGCTGGAAGCTGAACAACAGCGCCAGCTCCGGCAAGGTCCAGCCGCCCAGCGTGTGAAAGCGGGCGAGCAGGATGCCAATGGTGGCGAAGACGCTGCCATAGGACAGGATCTGCGCGAAACGATCGAGCCAGAAAGCGCCGCGATATTCCATCTTTGAGCGGACATGCATCCGCACCAGCAGCGGAATGACGCGGAGGTAATGAATGAGCACGATCAGCCTCCTTGCACGGTGATGCGGCGGGAGGCTGAGCGCCACAGCCAGAGGACGCCCAAGAGGAACATTCCGGCCCAGCCGAGACCAAGGCCGAGATGAAACCAGGTGTCGGCAGCCGAAAGCCTGCCGAGATAGACGGCATTCGGATAATAGACGACCCAGGCGAAGGGCAGGTGGCGGGCAATCGTCGCCAGCGGTTCGGGGAAAAACCAGAAGGGCACCAGCAGGCCCGAGAAGAGATGCAGCAAGGCGCCGAGGATCCAGTCCAGCGAGAAACTCGTCATCAGCCAGAAGGCGACGAGCCCGAAGACCGCCGACATCAAAAATACGAGCACGAAGGACAGCGCCCAGAAGGCAATGAACATCAGGCCATCAAACAGGCTTGCCGGCGGCAGCATGCCGTAAAACAATGCGGTGAAGGCGACGGTCGGGATGACCTGCGTAGCCAGGCGATAGAAAAAGCTGCCGGATTCATTGGCGAACAGATAGAGCGGATAGGACAGCGGCTTGAGCAACCAGACAGCGATATCACCGGTCTTGAGCGACCGGCCGATCTCGCCGATGATCCTCTCAGGCCGGGTGGCGCCCATCACTGCGCCGCCGAGCAGCGCATAGGTCACCATCTGCTGCAGCGAGACGCCGTCGACCACGGTTGCACCGACGCCGGCATAAACGGCCAGCCAGATGGCGACCCGCGCGACGACCTGCACCAGTTTGCCGAAGATGTTGGCCCAGACCTCGTTGCGATAGGCAAGCTGCGCGTGGAAGGCGCTTCGGGTGAAGGCGAAATAAGCGCTCATGGTGCCCGCGCCCGGGCGTTTCGGGTGAAGGCGAGATATGCGCTCATGGTGTCCGCGCCCGGGCGTTGCGGGTGAAGGCGAGATAGGCGCTCATGGTGTCCGTGCCCGGGCACTGCGGGTGAAGGCGAAATAAGCGCTCATGATGCTCGCGCCCGGGCGTCGCGGCCCTGGTAGAAGGTGCGGATGACCTCTTCGATGTCGGGCTCGTGCAGCGCCACATCCTTGAGGTCGCGCTCGCTTCCCACCTCCGAAAGGATTTTGACCAGCGATATGTCTTCGCGCTCGATCAGATAATTCTTGCGCAGGCCCTCGTCGCTGACCAGCGACGCCGTTTTGAGCGGCAAAGGTCCCGGATCGCTGGCAAAGAGTGTCAGTCGCCGGGCCGAGCCCAATGCCCCGCGCAGGCTCCTCAATTCGCCGTCGAAGATCAGCCTCGAGTGATCGACCATGATCAGCCGCGGGCAGATGGTTTCGATGTCCTGCAGGTCATGGGTGGTGAGGATGATGGTGACGCCGCGCTCGCGGTTGATCTCCGCAAGAAAGCGCCGCACCGCATCCTTGGCGACCACGTCGAGCCCGATGGTCGGTTCGTCCAGAAAGAGGATCTTCGGATCGTGCAGCAGCGACATGACGATCTCGGCGCGCATGCGCTGGCCGAGGCTGAGCTGGCGCACCGCGCGGTCGAGAAAGGGCGTGAGGTCGAGCAGCTCGCTGAAGCGCCGGAGGTTATCGGCATAGCGGGCGGCTGATATATCGTAGATGCGCTGGTGCAAGGTGAAACTGTCGACCAGCGGCAGGTCCCACCACAGCTGACTGCGCTGGCCGAAGACAACGCCGATCTCGCGCGCATTGTCCATTCGCTTGAGATGCGGTGTGCGGCCAAGCACGGTAAGCGTGCCGGCGCTCGGTACCAGGATGCCGGTCATCATCTTGATCATGGTGGATTTGCCGGCGCCATTGGGGCCGAGATACCCCACAGCTTCGCCGGCCGCGACGTCGAAATCGATGTCGGAAACGGCCAGAACCTCTGTATATTCGCTCGTCACCAGCGTCTTTAGCGCGCCCAGAAAGCCCGGAAATCTCTTGTGCTGCCGGAAGCGTTTGCTGACGCCCCGGGCTTCGATCAAAGCCGTCATATGTATTTCCCGCCGACTCGGCAGCTGTGAGGATTGGAACCCAGGCTAACGCCGGGCTCGGCCAGTGCAAGCAAAAGTCGCTTTTGGCTGTCACTCAATCGCCCAATTCAAAGTGCTGCGGCATCCTTCGCGCATCCGAAAAGACGCGCGGCGCCGCAGCCTTTTGCGTTGACAGCGGTGATCAATCGATCGCTGTTGGGGTCATGAAGATTCTCGCAATATCCGGCAGCGCTCGGCGCGATTCCACCAATACGGCCATGCTGCGGGCCATCAGCGTCGTCGCACCAAGTGAGATCGAGATTGCGATCTTCGATGGCGTGGGATACCTGCCGGTATTCTCGCCTGATCTCGAGGGGGAATCCCTGCCGGCCGCGGTGCGGGATTTCATCGACGTGATCGCTCGGAGCGACGGGGTGATCATCGCCAGCCCGGAATATGTGCGATCCATTCCCGGCGGCCTCAAGAATGCGATCGACTGGCTGGTGTCAGGAGAGCAGATCGTCCACAGGCCCGTTGCACTGCTGCACGCATCACATCGGGGCGATGACATGCTGGCAGGTCTGCGCACGATCCTTGCGACCATCACCGACCGCTTCGCGGACGATATCTTTCTGCGGCTTCCTTTGATGAAGCTGGAACCGGCCGAGGTGTTTCGGGCTGTCGCGACGGTGGAGAACCGTTTGAGGGTGCAGGCCTATCTTCAGGCCTTCTCGGCCTATTGCAAGGCAGCCGGCTAAATCGCCTGAGGTCCGCCCGGTCATCGGATCTCCATCAGCAGGCCGCTCTCGAACGCTGTTTTTTCCTGGAGCGTGTGCAGTATCACGAGCGGGGCTGCGAGCAGCGCGGCGAGGATGAAGGCGGAGAGGAAATGCCTCTTGAGGAAACGGAGGATAGGTCGGATCATCTTGATCTCCAGATGCCGCGGATGTCCTTTGTACTGGACCTCAACAATTGCGGCAGCATGACCGGCTGCCTTGCAAGCTCCGCAATGCTGCCGCAACCCTTGTGGCGGACAGAGGGAAGGTCAAGAGAACAGGCGGGCGATGCGGATATTGTTGATAGAAGACGAGCGGGAGCTGGCCGAGGCGCTGTCGGCAGCGCTTGGCAAACATGCGATCGTCACCGACCACACGATGCACCTGGCCGATGCCGTCGAGCTGACGCGGCAGAACCTCTACGACGCGATCCTGCTCGACCGGCGCCTGCCCGATGGAGAGGGGCTGAGCTTCATTCCAGAGCTGAGGCGGACGGGGAAGGATACGCCGATCATTGTGCTGACGGCGCGCAACGAGCCGAAGGAACGGGTTGAAGGGCTGGACCTGGGCGCCGACGACTATCTTGGCAAGCCGTTCCTGGTCGAAGAGCTGATGGCGCGGCTGCGGGCCGTGCTGCGGCGGGCGCCGGGTCTTGCCGAATTGCAGATTACCGCCGGGCGGATGGTGATCGATCCGCTGCATCTCAGCGTCACTGTCGCAACGGTGCCGCTCGACCTGCCGCGACGCGAACTTCTGGTGCTGGCCGCCCTTGCAAGGAGGAAGGAGAAGACCGTGCTCCGCTCGACACTGGAGGCGGCGGTTTATAATTACGAAGAGGAAATCCAGTCGAATGCGCTCGATGCGCATATTTCGCGGCTGCGCAAGCGGCTGATCGATGCCGGCGCCGGTGTCGCGATCCATAATATCCGCGGCGTCGGCTATCTCATGAAGGAAGAATGATGGCCAAGGTGCAATACGCCAATCCGTCGCTTTGGTGGCGGCTCAGCTGGCAGCTCAGCATCGTTTTCGTCGCCGTGGTGGCGGCTGTCATCGTCGGCCTTTGCGTTTACGGGGCGATGATCCTCTCGCCGAACGTCGCCATGGAATACAGGCTGACCGCAGCGCTCGATGAGGCGCTGATCCGCGATACGCAGGGCAAGCTCGTCATCGTCGACAGCCCGCGCCTTAGCGCCTTCAAGGCCGAGAGCGACAGGCTCTGGTTCGTCGTAGCTGCGCCGGACGGGCAGACTGTTTCCTATGGCGCCGTGCCGGAGGCCTATCAGGTGCTTGGCCCCTATGTGCACCTGATCAAGGAGGCCGATATACGCGGTGCCGCCTTTACCGGCGAGAGCGCCTCGATCGACAGTGTCGAGACGGGGATCGGGCCTTTCCGGGTGATGTATGGCGGCAACCCGAGCCGGAGCGCCACCTTCCTGACCATGCTCACAGAGACCTATCCGATCTATGTGCCGCTGCTGGCGGTCGCTCTGCCGGCGGTCTTTTTTGCTGTGCCCCGGATTGTCGGGCGGGCGCTGAGGGGGATCAGCGACGTGGCGCGTGCCGCAGCGGCAATCGAGCCGCGCCGGCAGGGCGCACGCCTTCCCGTGAGCGGCATTCCCCGGGAAGTGTCGCCGCTCGTGACCGCCTTCAACAGTACGCTGGAGCGGCTGGAGAATGAATTCCGCAAACGCCAGCGCTTCCTGATCGATGCGGCGCATGAGCTGCGGACGCCGATCGCCATCATGCAGACGCGTATCGACGGCATGCCCGATGGCCGCGAGCGGCAGCGGCTGCTCGACGACGTGGCGCGGCTGGCCGAGGCGGCCGAACAGCTGCTCGATTTCGAGCGAAACGACCAGGCGGCCGATCTTGACGAAACGGTCGATCTCGTCGGCATCGCCCGCACTGTGGTTGCCGACCTCGCGCCACTGGCAATCGCGGGCGGCTACCAGATCTGCTTTCAAAGCGAGGTGGAGAGCCTTGAACGCCGCGGCAGCCCTTCCGCCTTACCGCGGGCGGTCAGCAACCTGGTGCGCAATGCCATCGACCACGGCGGCAATGGGGGCATGATCACGGTCGCGGTATCGCGCTCGGCTTCCGGCGGCGGCAGGATCAGCGTCGCCGACGAGGGGCCAGGCATTCCGGCCGAACATCGCGAACTGGTGTTCGAGCCCTTCTATCGCGTCACTCCAAGAAGCAAGGGCGCCGGTCTCGGCCTCAGCCTCGTCAAGCAGGTCGCCGCAAACCATGGCGGCGCGGTCAGCATCGAGAGCAGTGCAGCCGGGACACGAGTGATGATCGAACTCGCATAGGTAGGTCAGGCTGGCTTGAGCCGCAACCGCCCGCCGGAAGCGACCTGTAATGTTGCGGCAATTCTCGACCGCCACTTTCGCCTGAGACTAGAGCGCGGCGCGTCTTACAAGACGCGCCAAGGACGCTCTAGCGCTTTAAACCTGCGCATAATCCTTTCCGGAAATCGATTTCGATTTTCGGGGTTATGCGCTATCGGCGACGGAGGCCAGACAGCGTGCGCAGCAATCCATTTTCATTTTCTTTCCTACAGGCTCCGAGGGGCTTGTCTCTCGCCTTGCCGGTGGCGCTTGCCATGACAGCGGCAGGGTGCAGCTCGGTGCCCCTCAAGGGGGCCGGCACGCTTTCCTTCTACGGCAATCTCGGCCCGCCGAAGGGCAAGTTGTCGAAATCGCGCGTCTATGTCGATGGGACGCGCCTTAGCCCGGCAAAGACGGTGAATATCGTGCCGACAACCTTCGCTTTCAGCGCCGCGACCCGCGTCAAATCGGACGCCGACCGGGTGATGGTGGCGAACGCGCTGGACCGGGCGCTCTGCATTTCGCTCAGCGACAAATATCAGCTGGTCTCTTCAGGCCAACCGGCGGACCTGACGATCCGCTCCGTTGTCACCGACATTGTACCGACCAATAAGGCGATGGCGGGTGTTTCCACCGTTGTGACGGTTGGCACCGGTTTCGTGCTGCCCGTCGGCGTGCCGCGGCTGCCGGCCGGCCTCGGTGGACTGGCGGTCGAGGCTGAGGCCGTCGACCGCGATGGTGTGCAGCGGGCGGCGATCGTCTGGTCGCGCGGGGCAAACTCGCTGCAGAACACTCCCCGCGTTTCCGAAGTCGGCGACGCCTATGGCCTGGCGTCGAAATTCAGCAGCGAATTTTCCCGCATGCTGATCAAAGGCAAGGAACCGAAGGGATTGGATATCTCGCTGCCGTCGGGGCAGCGAATGAAATCCTGGCTCGGCGGAAAACCGAAATACGCCGCCTGCGACGCCTTTGGCCGGTCGCCCGGACTGATGGGAGCTGTGGCCGCCAAATACGGCGCGCCGCCGCAATGGACCGAGAAGAAGCCGAAACCGGCGGCGACCTACTGAGAGATACACGCTCAGTCTTGCCCCAGGCGTTGCCCGTGCGGCATCAAAAAGCCCCGCATTTTCATGCGAGGCTCGCTGTTGACGGGTGGATCGGTTTATTGGCACTCGCGGCGCGGGCCGTAGCTCGGCTGGAAGGTATTGTCGTAGGCGCGGTAAGACCGGTAGCGGCTGTAGCAATAGTCGGCATGCGAGCTGTAGGCGCGTGAAGAATAGGCGCGCGGCTGCGAGGCGATGATGCCGCCGATGAGCGCGCCGGCAGCGAGGCCGCCGATGATGGCGCCGCTATTGTCATGGTGGTGATAGTGACGATTATAGCCACGATCCCATCCATAGCGGTCGTCGCGGTAGTAGCTGCCATCGCGATAGTGGTGGCGGTTTCGGTACCACCTGTGATCATTACCGAACTGCCCAGGGCAATTGGTGAAGTTGTTGCAGCCGACGGTCATGATATGGGCGGCACTTTGAGACGCCGGTTGCGCCGGACTCGGCACGAAGGCAGGGCCTGCCGAGGCCGGCATTCCGGAGAAAGCCGTCGCTATCGACAGGGCAATGATGGCGAATCTGTTCATTTCTCTCACCTTGGGTAACGGATGTTCGAGGGGGTAACGCAGGGGAAGGGGTTTGGTTTCATTTTGGGATGAAAGGCGCGATGTATGTGCGCATCTGCTAACGCAGCGGGGTAAAATGGGACTCGGCCAACGGCGGTCGATGCGGTGGGTCGCGGCCTGCCGGAGACCGGAAAGAATGCTGCGTTCGAGCGTATAGCGGGTTGCGCGTTATCAGGTTCGCTTCCCGCCGGCCAGCAATCGAAGCTGGTTCTCGTCATGCACGCCTTGCCGGTAGAGCTCGATGATAAGTGCGCCTAGACGGGCGGCTTCCTCGCCTGATCGGTCAATCTGGAGCTCTCTACACAGCGCTTCATGGACACGCCTGCACACATCGAGATCTTCGGATGCGAGCGGTTCGTCACGCGTACTGAACAGCTTGTCTGACATCGCAATCTGCCCTCTTTCGATGCCGTGAATCGCTATCGGTGAAAAAAAGATAATTTCGTGATCCTTGCTCTGCAAGATGGGCGAACGTCCGATATTCAAAAACAATTCGGGGCGCGCACGCCCGGAAGGATACGGACGAGGGCAGTGCGCATGGGTATGAGACCGATGGTCGTGTCGGCCTGACAGGCAGCGCGAGCATGGAAATCTACCTGGTTGCGGGGTCCTTGCCGCTTTGCTGCGACAGACGCAGTTCTTTCAGCCTTTTGGTTTTCTCGCGGCGAGCCCGCTGCTCTGCTTCGATGGTTTCCTTGGCGGCTCGCTCGGTGTTTTCGAAGCGATCCTGCCGGTAAGCCTTTGATGAGGGTTCACGTTCTCTTGTCATGGCCGCTAAACGCAAATCGGCGAAAACGGTTTCATGAGAAAACGAGGGAGCCGCTCTCAAAAAATCGAGGTGGTCGGCGTCGCCCGTCTATTGCAGCCGACGGGTGCTCAAATCTGTCGTGGCGGTCAAGTCATGCCGCGGGCGCCTCACCGGCGCCCGCGGCATGACGGATCATTCCTTAATGAAAGCGAGGATGTCCGGATTGATGATGTCGGCATGGGTCGTGCACATGCCGTGCGGAAATTTCTCGTAGACCTTCAGCGTGGCGTTCTGCAGCAGCTTGGACGAGAGCAACGCAGAGTCGGCGATCGGCACGATCTGGTCGTCGTCGCCGTGCATGACGAAGGTCGGCACGGTGATGATCTTCAGGTCTTCGGTGAAGTCGGTTTCCGAGAAGGCCTTGATGCCGTCGTAGTGCGCCTTGGCGCCGCCGATCATGCCCTGGCGCCACCAATTGTTGATGACCGGTTCCGATACTTTCGCACCCGGTCGGTTGAAGCTGTAGAACGGGCCGGCCGGCAGGTCACGGTAGAACTGCGAGCGATTGGCGGCGAGCTGCCTGCGCAGGTCATCGAAGACCTCGATCGGCAGGCCGCCGGGATTGGCATCGGTTTTTACCATGATGGGCGGCACGGCGCCGATGATGACGAGCTTGGCGACGCGGCCCTGCGGCTGGCCATGGCGGGCGACGTAATGGGTCGCTTCGCCGCCGCCGGTGGAGTGGCCGATATGGACGGTATTCCTGAGATCGAGATGCTCGACGACGGCTGCGGCATCGGCGGCGTAATGATCCATGTCGTGACCGTCGCCCACCTGGGTAGAGCGGCCGTGGCCGCGCCGGTCATGGGCGACGACCCGGTAGCCCTTCTCGAGGAAGAACAGCATCTGGGCGTCCCAGTCGTCGGAGCATAGCGGCCAGCCATGATGGAACATGATCGGCTGGGCAGTCTTCGGCCCCCAATCCTTGTAGAAGATCTCGACGCCGTCCTTAGTCGTGACTGTGCTCATGTCATGGCTCCTTGGTTGATTGGATTGATGCGGTCGGAAGTTTGCGCCGTCGCCGGCGGAATTGGCAAGACTACGAGCGCCGTTGCCCCGAAGGCTTGAGCAAGAAGCTGGGGCGTGAGGTAACACCGGCGGAATGTGCTGATGTTGTTATTGAATACCCTTTTCTATTATGTTGATATGACAGAAGTTTGTATGGCCCGGTGCGATGGTCGCCGCAACAGGCTTGATGGCGTCGCGACGGCAGCTGATTTCACGGGCGAACGTCTGCAATGAGCCAGTTTTTTTCCGTTCGTTCAAGATATCTGTCCGGGTAGTTCGATATATCTGTCCGGCTAGTTATGTTCGCGTGCTCCCGCAATTTCAGGCAGCCGCCCACGCTCACTTGAACGCCGGTCGACGCCCAACCATCTAATCCTCAACAACAGTATGATGGCGAACCGTCGCAACCGAGACCGCTTTGGCCGCGGACGACCGTTACTCCCGCCTGAGGATTAAATCATGGGTTACATGGACAAGGCGATAGCGCCTCAGAATGACGGGGCGCTGATCGATGTCTATTCGCAATCGATCGCGGCAGCAGTCGACACGGTCGGGCCGGCCGTCAGCCGGATCGAGAGGGTCGGTGGCCGGCAGGGGCACGGGTCGGGCTTTGCCATCTCGCCTGATGGATTGATCATCACCAACAGCCATGTCGTCGACGACGCCAAGGTCGTTCGCATTACCACGCCCGATGGCTTCGTCACCGAGGGCCGTGTGCTCGGCCGCGATGTCGATACCGATATCGCCCTCATTCGCGCCAATACAAGCACCGGCGCCTGGGCGAAGCTCGGAGATTCCCAACGCCTGCGCCGAGGCCATATCGCCATCGCGATCGGAAATCCTCTCGGTTTCGAGTGGACTGTCACCGCCGGTATCGTCTCAGCGCTCGGCCGGTCGATGCGGGCAGCCAGCGGCCGGCTGATGGAGGATGTCATCCAGACCGATGCGGCGCTCAATCCCGGCAACTCAGGCGGACCGCTGGTGTCTTCCAGCGGGGAGGTGATCGGCGTCAACACCGCCGTCATCCAGGGCGCGCAGAGCATCGCCTTTGCCGTGGCGTCGAATACGGCCAATTTCGTTGTTTCGGAAATTCTCCGCTACGGCCAGGTGAGGCGCGCCTTCATCGGTATTTCAGGCGATACGATCGTGCTGCCGCGCCGGGTGGCACTGGCGGCGGGCACGGTGCAGACGACCTCCGTCCGCATCCGCCGCGTCGAGCCGGAAGGGCCGGCGGCAAAGGGAGGGCTGCAGGAGGGCGATTATATCCTCGCTATCGACGGCAGTCCGGTCGGCGGCGTCGATGATATCGTCCGATTGATGGATGGCAGCAGAATCGAGAGGGATACCGAGATCCTGGTGTTTTCAGTAGCAGGCCGGATCGTGAAGAAGACCCTGCTGCCGACGGCGCGGACGCCCCGACAAAGACATCACCTCACGTCAGGCGCTGACCGCCTCCTGCTCCGTCCCTGAAAAATCGACAGCCGCAAAGGCCGCCGCCAGCACCTCCGGCCCGGCGCCGCTCTTGGCTGCATCGGTCGACAGGATCTGGCGGTAGCGCCTGGCGCCGGGCAGGCCGGTGAAGAGGCCGACCATATGGCGGGCCACGTGCTGCAGCCGGCCGCCGGCCGCGATGTGGCGTTCGGCATAGGCCATCATCCGATCACGCAGCGCTTCCCAATCCGGTTCGCCCGCCGGCGCGCCGAAGAAGCGCTGGTCGATTTCGGAAAGGATCGCGGCGTTCTGGTAGGCGGCCCGGCCCAGCATGACGCCGTCGACATGTTCGAGATGGGCGGCGGCTTCATCAAGCGTGCGGATGCCGCCGTTGATGCCGATGAAGATGTCGGGCCAGCGCTGCTTCATCCGATAGACAATGTCGTAGTCGAGCGGCGGGATCTCGCGGTTCTCCTTCGGGCTCAGGCCCTTCAGCCAGGCCTTGCGGGCATGGATCCAGATTGCGTCGGCGCCGGCATCTAGAACGCGGGTGATCAGCGCCGGCAGCGCCTGTTCCGGCTCCTGCTCGTCGACGCCGATCCGGCATTTCACTGTCACCGGCACGGTCGCTGCCGCCTTCATCGCCCCGACGCATTCGGCCACCGTCTCCGGCGTCAGCATCAGGCAGGCGCCGAAGGTGCCCGACTGCACGCGGTCGGAGGGGCAGCCGACATTGAGATTGATCTCGTCGTAGCCGTAGGGTTCGGCGATCTTCACCGCCTCGGCAAGCTTGGCCGGGTCCGATCCGCCGAGTTGCAGCGCCAGCGGATGTTCCGCGGCGTCATGGCCGAGCAGCCGGTCGCGCGGACCGTGGATGATCGCATCGGCCACCACCATCTCGGTATAGAGCAGCGCCTGCCGGCTGATCTGGCGATGGAAATAGCGGCAATGCCGATCCGTCCAATCGATCATCGGGGCGACCGCAAAAATCGGGCTCTTCTGCGTCATCGACGTTCCATAATTCGTTGTTCTCTGGGTGCCGCAAGGGCCCCGCACCGCCGCGGGGGCGGGACCATCTCTTCAGCGCGCATATAACATCTGGCGGTGCGATCGACAAATGACGGTGACGCTGCAAACAGAAACGGCGCCCCTTGCGGAGCGCCGTTCATGCCGCCGAAGCGGAAGTCTGACTTACGAAGCCGAGATGTTGACGGCCTTCGGGCCCTTGCCCATGCGGTCCGGCTCGGTGTCGAAGGTAACCTGCTGGCCTTCGCGCAGCGACTGGATGCCAGAAGCCTGCAGCGCAGAGATATGGACGAAAACGTCCTTTGCGCCGCCGTCCGGCGTGATGAAACCAAAACCCTTGTCCTGGTTGAAGAATTTTACGGTGCCCTTGGTGGCCATTGGGATCGTCCTTTTCCCTTAGTCTGTGTAGTATCCGCGCCCCCGAGAGGAAGCGGACGGCTTTAGCTTTCGCCCCGATCGATGGGGACGAAGGGTCAGTCGGAGAAGTCACGTACGGGGAAAGAACGTCTACGTAGGCGGGTAGTCCCGCGCCGCCTTCCAAACGGAAGGGATTACCACATCTGTCCAGTCACCGGCATGCAAATGCCCGAGTATCAAATTGGTGGCAGCTTTTCGGGCAAAAAGCAAGTGGGATTATTTTGGCATGCCCGCATCGATGGCAGGAAATGTCTAAGATTCAGATACTTGACGGAGAGTTAGCGGTTCCTTGCATGGCTGTGCCACAGCGGGATTCCGTGCCGAAACGGGATGAGGGGCGGATTCGGTGGCCGGTGTGGATTTTGTCGTGAGTGGTTCTGGGCCGGGGGGCGGCGGTGAAAGAGTTGTGCGGCGCTTGCGCTCTCTTCTCCCCAGCGGGAGAAGGTGGCCCGAAGGGTCGGATGAGGGGGCTGCACGGCACGCCCTTCCTTGCCCTTCACTTGCGCTCAGCACATTCGCGGCTCTGCCGCTCACCCCCTCAACCGCCTGCCGGCACCTTTGTAACTTCCCTTTACCCGCTATTGGCGTAGTACTGCCTGTTGCGGTGGCGGATGGAAGACCGTTGCACCTTTGGGACACCAAGCCCGTGGGAGAGCCTGGGTCTCCGTCCGCCGTTCCATTGAAC